>CAZBWR010000006.1:0-100454 GCA_964495695.1 uncultured Chitinophagales bacterium
TCCGCTTTCATCGGTGTAGAAAAGGTGATAGACCGGACCGATTTTGGAAAGGAACATTTCTCACCTCCGTGGCGAATGAGGCAAGAAATGAAATCACAGTGCCAAGTATAGTGCCAATTGGTTCTGAAATGCGGTTACTAGTTGGGTTTTTGGCAGCTTCGATGGGTTTTCAAGACCGGTGCAATAGCCGTTCTGCCAGCTCTCCATGTGTTTGCAGGAGAAAATTCCTTGAACAGCACAAAGATACAAAACTCCGCCTGCCTGTGCAAATTTCCGATCACATCACAAAAATGTCATAATAAATCCTTTTGATAAGCTCTTCGAGAACGGTCTCTACTCCCTCCCAGCTTGTGAACCAGTTCTCTTCCGTTATGCCCATGTACGCAGCACCGATGATTTGGACTGACATTCCACGGGCTCGCGCAAGCTGCCTGTAGACTTCGCCCGAGCGTGCAGTGTGTAGTCTCGCTGTCACAACCGTGAGTGTGTCCCAACCCCAAGCGGAAGCTGAATCCAACACCGCAGCAGCAATGTTAAGCGTCTTGGGGTTTTCGTGCGGGACCGGAATCAAGCGAATTTTTGCGGTGTCGAGCCCTGCGACATGCGCCGCCCTGATAAATCTCTCAAGTTCTGTGGAGTCGTTATGCAAATCCTCGAAAATAAATGCGCAGAAGTCGGCCGAATCAGGAGCTCCACTCGCGGCACGCGCAGCTACAAATTGGTCTATGTCTCCGGACCAATTCTCCAACAGTACATGCTTACGCGAGGGGTTTTCATCAATGCGGAGCAACAGTCTTGAAGCAGCAGAATGAAGGCCTGCTGCCACGGCAATAACTCCGCAAATGAAGACCGCAACAATTTGCACAAGTTTCATTCGAACTATTGCAGATGAGTGGAGTGAAGGATTCGTGATTCGCTGCGGTAGACTCTATCTGCGTCTAATGAGTAGCGATCCAGCCTGACAAGACCCGTGTTCGGAGCGAAATAGAGCTCAGCCGTCAGCACACCGTTTCGGATCCTCCTGTACACATACGTGGAAAATGTTCCGTAAGGGACGCGTACAGTTTCGCCGGTGCCAGCGACATACACCACCGTGATGGAGTCAGAGAGCATGTATGCGTCATTGAGCGATGCGGGATACTTTTCTGCAAGATACGGAACGCCGGAAAAAACCCAACGGCCAGTGGCGCGGTTCATTTGTATAACTCCGTCATCATCTACGAACCATTTCTCCGCCCCTATTTCCAGTTCAGCCACAATTGCCATGGTGTCACGAAATGAGGCTGTCCTGTTCCCCGCCGTGTCAAACAGTATCACTTCGTATTCCCATGTGTTGTTGACCCTCAGCGGCATAATCACATTGGACGACCCCGCGGGCGGGATGGCGGTTTCGTTGCATGAAAGCGCTACAAAACAAATGCACACACAACTCATTAATGTCACAAGCTTCAGCATTATCATTCCCCCTATGATATTAATTCTACCAGGATCCTCCACGTGAAACCAATACTCTGCGGGCTTCTTCGTAGCCGAGCTGAGCTGCACGCCTGAAAAGTGCGAGTGACTCTTGCTCCTCACCATTACGCTCTTTAATAACGGCAAGATTGAAGTATGCCGTGGCATAACTTGAATCGGCGCGAATTGCAGATTCAAACGCCTTTGCTGCCTTCGCAGTTTCGCCGGAAGAGTACAGAACAAAACCAAGATTGTAGTACGCGTCGGCGGAATGAGGGTACAGAGCAAGCGCCCGGCCGAACACTGCGATTGCTGCGCTCGCATCCCCCGACCGGGCATACACGTTGCCAAGATTGATGTACGCATCATGATAATCCGGCCGGAGTTGAATCGCCTTCTTATAGCACTCTGCCGCGTTCGTCAGTACAGTTTGCTGCTCGTACGCAACCCCCAAGTTGAACCATCCGACGGGATTGAACGAATCCGCCATGAGTGCACGGGTGTACACTGCCGAGGCCTCTTCAAAACTGCCTGCCTTCATCAACAAATCCCCTTTCCCGTACAGCGCGGGAACGAACGATGGGTCTATGCTGAGAGCAGCGTCAAACTCAGCCATAGCCACGTCCGGCTTACCCTCATTCACAAGAATAACGGCAATCTCCTTATGCGACTCAACAAGTCGCGGCTGCAGGATAAGTGCATTCCTGAAAGAAGAAAGTGCGGAATCGCGTAATCCGGCCTTCTCAAACGCCACCCCCTTGTAGTGAAACACTTCTGCAAAGCCCGGTCTCATGCGTAGTGCATCGTTGAATGTTATGATTGCCTCTTCATACATCTGCCTATCGAGTTGCGCCTTTCCAAGGTTCTTGAATGCAAGAGGAAACGGAGCACGAGGCACAACGTAAGTCCATAATGACATCGGATCCCGCCAGACCCGTATCTGATGGATGGTAGTGTACGTGAATGTCGCAAACAGGCCGAAGAGGCCGATCAAGACGACATTTCGTGACATGAGAGAGGCCTCTGTTCCCCGAAGAAGTTTTTCCATCCCACCACCGGCCAAAAGGCAAAGACTGATCGATGCCATATATGTATAGCGATCCGCCACGGGCTGTATACCAGACATCACTCCGGAGAATGTCGGCGCAAGAAAGAGGAGGAAAACAATCCAGGCCGCAAGCAACGAACCCACTCCCTTCCGATACGCAATCACTGCTCCAATCGTCAAGGCCAGCGTAAGGACAACAGCGCGGATTATGATGACCGGGGAATCAGGAAAAAAGCGCGCTGTATGATAAACGGGCGAGAGATCATAGGGGAACAGATGGTTTTTTAGATAGAAGATAACGCCTGTGAATGGAAACGCAAACATCTCCCAAATACTCTTTTCCCCCATCACGAATTCAGCATCGAGATCGGGCGCTGCCATACGTGCTATCACTCCTGCTGCAATCGCCAGGGCGAGAAATGGTAATTTGCCGACGAACGACTTCACAAAACTTCTTTTCATGACAAAAACATCAAGACAAAGCCAAACGACCGGCAAAACAACTGCGGTTGTCTTTGCCCCAAGCGCCATGATGAACAGAGCGCCAAGCATCAGCACCCGTTTGAACGATTCTTCGGCAAAATACAGATAGTGGATTGTGGCGCTTAACATGAAGAAGCCCGCCACCAGATCCTTCCGATCAGAAATCCATGCAACACTCTCAGCCCTGAGGGGATGGAGCGCAAACAGCAGCGCCGTAATAACCGCACCCGATATGATCGATGAAGTGGCATCATTGAGAGATACGCGACGATTTGTTTCCTTCCGCCACATAATCATTACGAGAAGCGATAACCAGAAGACAAGCGCCGTATTCACAGCGTGGATCAGCACATTCGATAGGTGATGCCCGAACGGATTCAGACGCCAGATCGCTGTATCCAGTGCATGGGAAAGAAAAGCGACGGGTGTGTAGGAACGGTAATATGGTTGACTCAGAAGACGCCACATGCCCCCGGCTGTGAGAGGATTGAGGTGGGGGTTTTCGTAGACGTAAAGATCATCATCCCAATTGACGAAGTCATACTGCAGCGTCGGGGCAAAGACAAAAACCGTCAGTAAGCCGATAGCTACCCCGACGGTCATGATCGGTTTGTGAAAAGTCATTGTTCCCCCAGGACCTCCTTATAGACTGATGCTGTTTTTTGTGACACAACCTGCCACAGGAACTGCTGACGGATGTGCTCGCGGAGTTCCGGAGAACGTTTTCGGTTGAGCGCCTTCTCAATCCCCTTTCGGATGTCTTCGACGTCATCCGGTTGAACGTAATCAGCCATCCCGCCAAAATACTCCCTGGGCCCGCCATGCGGTGTAATGACAACCTTGGCCCCGGCAAGTCCGGCCTCGAGAGCGGCGATGCCCGGCGTCTCGAACAAAGACGGAAGTGCGAATACGTCCGCGGCGGCATACGCAGAGGCAAGCATTGGGGAATCATTGGGCAACCCGTCTATGAGCAGGATATGTTTGTACTTCGCCGCCTCGCGTACACAGGCATCCCCGTACTCGCCTGCGATTATCCGGCCGATGATTACTGCCGGATGGTCAATCTGCCCCAAAGCCTTGATCAGAGCCAGAACATTCTTCCGCCGGTGGCCTATGTGACCTACGTTCAGAATGAAGTTCTCCAGTCCGTACGATTGCTTGAACAATTCCGGCGACGCATCTGCAAACCGTTCGTCAACGCCGTTTGGTATGACCGTTACTTTCGCCTTATCGACATTCAGTCCATGAATTACAAGTTCGGCTTCCTCACGGGAGTTCGGCAAGACCCTGTCGGCCCATCCACAGATGTCGCTCATCAATCCGTAATCCGACCAGATACCCTTGCCCGCTTTCTGAAGCGTCCTCGTCGTTGTCAGCACGGTGCGTACGAAGCTGTGCGAGTGAAGACTGAACGTAATCGGGGAAACAACAAGCGGCATCCGCAACGCATGGATCTCACGGGCAAGGTGATACGTGCCAATGTTCGCCGCAAACAGATGAAACAGATCGGCCGAAGATCCATCGAACGTCGACCATTGATCGAACAAGGACGGCCGTACGCCGTGCAACTGCATGTATTCCATCGTCTTGCGGAGCTGTGTGTTCGGCCCGCCCCGAAGTATGCTGATAGCGTGATAACTTGCCAGCGTTGCACGAATCATCGTGGGGATTTCCTTTGTGAGAATTTCCGGGTTATCGACGTGAACAAGTCTGCAAGCTCCCTCCTCGGATCGAATTCACGAATTCTACGGATATCATCCGGAGGCGGCACCGGATCGGCCTTCGGTGAAAACTCAAGCTCCGTAAGCGTGACATCACAATCCTCTCCGAGCAATACCTCTTTCCCGTCAGGCGCAATGACTCGAAACCACACGGACTCGTCCCGCTTTGCAGACTTGAGTACAAGACGGGAGTTCCGATACTCTGCGTCAAATTGTACAAAGAGCCGCTTACGCCACCACCCGGCGAATTCGTTGAAGGTCATATTCTGAATCTGCAGGTCGTTGATAGTCCGGAACACACTCTGAACAACATCCCATGCGTGATGAGTAGGATGGTGGTAAAAGAAAAGAGGTTCGTTCCGTCGGAGTTTCATATCAATCATCCGCGAGAAGTACTCTTTCATGCGATCCGCTGAGTACCCCACTTGCAGCATACTGCCGATACAGACAGGATGAATTGGAATCTGCAGCGTGAAGTACTTTTTTTCACGTGTTACCGGATAGAACGGCAGAGTATCGTAGGCATAGGAAAATTCCGACGAATACTCAAAACCAGCGGTATCTATAGCCCGAGCCAGCCCAGTATTCCAAATGCCGTATGGAGCCGAGAATCCCGGGGCGCTTACCCCGACCTGATTCAGTTTCCTTTTTGCGGTAGTGATGTTCTCAAGGTTCTCTTCGTACGTCTCAAATGTGCGATGCTCGTAGCAATGCACGCCAACCTCCTGCCCCGAGAGAAATGCAAAATGCTGAAGCCAATCTTCATGCGAGCGAACATCAGCAAAGAGGGACATCCGGATGTTATTGGAAACCGCAAGATGACACAGCTTGTCGATCTCTGCCTTCGAGCCCTTGTCGGTATCGATGCGAAAGGCGAACAGATTCTTTCCTCCAAAGGGAAAATACCAGGTATGTATGTATGGAAGTCCACTCTCTCTATGCAAATACACAAGCGCCTCGTGAACAAGCCGGGCAACTTCACCTTTTGAGACTGCAGACACACGTTCGGAGGGTAACCGATCCCACGGAGTATAAAACTGCTTGTTTGCAGCCCGTGTATCGGCCAGGACAGCCGCCGGATCAAACGGCAGCAATACTCCCCTGCCGCCGCCTATCCCGCCAGCAAATACGGCGTGAGTATTTTGCTGCGTCCGCAGACAATTCGCCTCTTTCGGAATTCCACCGATCACTCCCAGATCCATCAAGTGAATGGACGGGAAAACAGTATCATGGTACGATACGATGTAATCAATCTGCTCCTTCCGAGTTGTGGTGCCGGCCACTCCGTCAAGATATCCGGCAAACGACAGAATACTCCCCCCTCTCTTCAAGTATGCCTCAATCTCACGCCGTTCGGAAGCATCTGGAGGTTTAGCAATTACGATAACGCTGCAGACATCGTACAGATCAGGATCATTCAACACAGCCCAAGCCACACCCTCTTGAGAAAGAACCTCTTCCCATTGAATTGAAGAACCAAGCAACCCGATCTGCAATCTCACACGAACCTCCCCATAACATATTTAATCTCGGTCCGATTGAACGTTCCGAGAACTCCGAGGGCAAAGACATATGCACCGAGAGAAATCACTCCCCATAGAAACGGGTTCCAGCTCTGTAACATGAGCAATACACCTACCATCACTACTCCAGCGATTACCGGCTTTATCAGATGCTTCGGGAGATGGGTCGCCGCGACGGATCCTACCTTTGACATCATAAGCCCCACTGTAACGATTTCTCCTACAACAATGCCTGCTGCCGCCCCGACCATCCCTGCAGAGATGGTACCCAACAAGATCAACATAACTGTGATTGCCGATCCCGCCAACATTGTCGATGAATACGAACGTTCATTACCCGACCCGAGCAACACGCAAATGCAGATGGTATTGAGTAGCGTAAAAAAGAAGAAGGCCATGAGAATTTTCAAAACAAGAGCTGCTTCCGAATAGCCTGCACCAAACACGAGTTGGATGATCGGGGACGCGAACACCATGCCGAGAATGGAAATTGGAAGAGCGACCATTGTCACCCATTTCGTGACGAGGGAGAAAAGCTCGGGAGCTTCATCTCTCTTGCCGGCATAATGACGGGTTGCCACCGGAAGAAGCAAAGTATGAAGTACTCTGTCCGCTATCAGGAGCAGGAATATGATCTTCATCCCTGCGCTGAAAACGCCTGCGTCGGAGGTCGAGACGAGCCAGCCCAGTAGTATCGGCGGTAAGTTGATTGCACTTTGTGCAAGAAACATTGAGACGCCGACAGGGATATTCTCTCTCAAGATTTTAATAAACCCGGCTACATCGGGAATGAACCTCAACTCGCCGCCCCTTCGCTTGAAAAGCACCAAGAGGGTCGCGGCGGCGGCCATATTTCCTGCCGCAAAGGAAACGGGTACGAGCGTAATATCGCCGGGAGTCTGCACGGCCAGCAACACAATCACCAAATACACAAGATACATCAAGAGTTTTGCCCCGCTCACGAGAGGGAATTCCTCTTTGCCGGCATAATACCAATCAAGAAACAACGCAAGGGGAACCGTCGAGCAAACGAACAGAATCACTGTGAGGCGCACAGCAATATCTTTTACCACAAAAACAGATATGCCCGCAGCTAGAAGCGTTACAATCAAGGCAAGAATAAGCCGGAGGGAAAGAACGAGGTTCACTCTCTCCTGTCCCGCCGCAACGTTTCGAGTTTCCAGAAACTGCACGCCCGGACTGACGATGAGCATGGCATATCCCAACACACTCAATCCGATATTCACTATGCCGAAGCCGGAGGTTTCAAGGACACGAGCGAGGTAGACCGTAACGACGAACCCGAGAAGCCTGCTCCCGAAATCGCCGGCAACCAGTGCGAGCATATTTCCGGCCAGTCGTTTCATCCGGCGTCCTCGGAGAGCATCGCCACGAGTCCGGCTTCTCGTCGTGAAAGGGGGAAGGAAGTCATGATATAATCACGCTCCGCATTTCCTTCTTCTTCGGAACCGTCAAGCGCCTTCACCAATGCTGACACCAAGGCATCTGCATCACCGTCCGGGACGAGAAATCCATTCCCCCCGAGTGCCGAGCGCATGCCACCGACATCAGTACCGACCGGAATGCACCCGCACAACATTGCCTCGCAGACGCTGTTCGGCAATCCTTCGATCCGCGAGGGCTGACAGTAGACTTTGGATTTTTGGTAGTATCCCGGCAACTCCCCACGTTCAACGATGGGAATAATATGAAGATTGGCCGGCACGGCTTTCGTGAGTTCTTCAACTAAGCCCGGATCGGCACCGACAATGAAAAACGGAACATCGGGAAGCCGGCGTGCCGCTTCAACCAACAGTGGGAGTCCCTTAACCTTGGCGCGCACAAGATTCTCACATTTTGCAACACAAAGTACCTGACGCCGCTTCGTCCCCTTGGGACGCCAGACGCCCGGGTCGTATCCGGTTGGGAGATACGAGATATTCGATCCGTCATAGCGTGCCAGTTCCTTTGCGCGCTGCATCAGGGACGGATCGACAGCCAGAACTACGCTTGCCTCTCTGAGAGCGTATCGTACAAGAATCGATTTCCACCACGAAAGCCAGATGCCGTACCCAATCTCAGGCAATTTGGCCAGGTCAACCCCGCCCACAACGATGACAGATTTCTTCCGAAAGCGTTTTGCCCAGAACACCACCGCCGCAGAATAGGCGGAAGCAAACCAAGTAAACGTCACGTCCGAACCCCGAACAAGGTGGCGGATGCGCCAGGCAGTTGAGACGGAGTCCGTGATAGCATGTCTGACACTGAAATGCTTGCTGAGGAGACGAATATCATCCTGGATGAAGGAGGCAGACTGTGTGGAGGTAACGAGAATCTTCAATCGTCCCTGAATGATTTATTCGTTGAGGTTTACTGGCAGAATGACGAAAAAAGATACGCCAATCCTCAATGATGTGCAACAAACGGGATGGCCCGCACATTTCTGCGTGCTTTTGCAACTCCCCGCATGATTTGGTATATTGGCTTGTGTTCAAATGAAGAATTGTGAGAAATGAGAAAATCGATCATACTGACTTTCGTGCTGTTGGCAACCGCTCTGAATCTCTCCGGCTGTTTATCAGTAGAAACCAAAGAGTACATTGTCAAACTCAAGAACGGACAATCCGGCGAGGCAACGATCCGCTTCATCAATATTGTTTCGGAGAGTGACGACACAACAAACATCGCAGGAGAAGACTTCAAACAGCTTCTCGAGCTTTACGTCTCCGGCAACAAGTTGGAGAAGGACAACCCGGGGTATCAAAATGTCAGAAAGCGTCTGTACGAGGAGAAAGGGGTTCTCTGCGGCGAAGTGACGTTTACGTTCGACAGTCTCTCAACGATACGTTTCTTCAAGTTTGATAAAGAGAGTCCGTACATGTACTATGCGTCCAATCCGCTGTCATCGGAGACACTGGTGGAAACAAACGGCATTCTTGCAGAGCAATGGATGCCCGTCGTGTTCTGGAAGAAGGACGCACGTGAATTCTATGTGAAGACAAGGGTCTCCTCCGAGGCAAGATACAGGACTTCATTGTTGAAGAATTTCCGAGAGTGGCAGGCCTCCCAACAAAAAAGGAAATGACCGATCCCCCGCCGCATTTCGCTGTTGACGGCATAACCTACCGAATCATCGTCCCAGACCATTATTCCCGGCATCATGCCCTCCGGAGCCATTCGGGCTCCAGGGAAGAATGAGATGGAGCTCTGGCGCAAAAATCTCTACGTTATCTGGGTAACGCAATTCGTGGCAATGGTCGGCATCAACCTCGTTGTGCCGTTTCTGCCGTTCTTCATCAGAACTCTCGGCGTAACCGACCATGCCGAGGTGACCCGTTGGAGCGGGCTTGCATTCGCCGGACCGTTCATCTCTTCATTCTTCTTCACTCCATTCTGGGGGAACCTCGGCGATAAGTTCGGTCGCAAGCCGATGGTAATCCGCGCCCTGATCGGACTCGCAGCCTCGCAGGCATTGGTGGGGCTGTCGCAGACAGTGCTTCAGTTGTTTCTGTTCCGTATACTCCAAGGGGCCATCAGCGGGTTCATTGCGGCATCGTTGGCATTGGTTTCGACAAGCGCACCGAAGAACCGCGTCGGATACGCTCTCGGCATTCTGCAATCGGCCAGCGCAGGAGGGGTGGTTCTCGGGCCCTTTTTCGGCGGCGTGCTCGCCGATCTGATAGGGTTCCGGGAGATTTTTTTTCTCTCTGCATTCATGTGCGGTATTGGGGCCATAGCCGTGTACTACGGAGTGCATGAAGTCAGAGACGCAACAGATGGACGCAAGAAGTTCACGGTACTGGAAAATTACCGTCTCATGTTCTCGCACTCACAGCTGCGCCTTGTGGCCCTCGGGCTTGTTGTGGGACAGATCTCCGTGCTGATGATCGAGCCGATCTTTGCATTGTTTGTCGAGAGTTTCCGAAGTGACTCCGCCTATATCGCAACACTTGCTGGGAGCATCTTTTCCGTGACGGGACTTTTCTCCACCCTTTCGGCTCCCTGGTGGGGAAAGAGAAACGATCGCAAGGGATACAAACAAGGCCTGCTGATCGGGTTGTGCCTCACAGGCGTTGCGTACTTCGGGCACAATCTCGTAACGGGATTGTTACAGCTCGCGATCCTGCGTGCTATGCTGGGTTTTGCGCGTGGTGGAGTTTTGCCCGCTCTTTACTCGCTGACCAATCAGCATGCACCCCCAGAACGGAGCGGCGGAATGATCGCGATCGCCAGCAGTATGACGGTTCTCGGAAACATGCTTGGGCCTGTCATTGGTGGATATATTGCCTCACACTTCGGACTTCGCTCGGTGTTTCTTGTCAACAGCACACTGGTTTTCCTTGTGGCTCTGCTTATTTGGAAGAAGCTGGACAATCCGAAGAAACCGGCCGATCAAGATCCCGAGCCTTCGGCAATCAAACCGGACGCTGAACAGGAGAATTAGCACACACTCTGATCCAACAATCGAACTTCATGCCAAACCGAGAACGACTTTTTCTGCTTGATGGCATGGCACTCGCCTACCGTGCCTACTTTGCTTTCATCTCGCGACCGCTGATCAACAGCAAAGGGATGAACACAAGCGCCATATACGGTTTCACCACAACGCTCATGCGGCTTCTTGAAGACGAGAAACCCGAGCATATTGCAGTCGTGTTTGACACGAGAGAGCCGACGTTCCGCCACAAGATGTATGAACCGTACAAGGCAACGCGAGAGAAAATGCCCGAGGATATGTCCAGCCAACTCGGCTTGCTGAAAGATGTAGTGCGGGCGTTCAATGTCCCTGTCCTTGAGGTCCCCGGCTATGAAGCCGACGATGTAATTGGCACTCTGGCAAAACGTGCAGAGAAGGAAAATGTCCTCACCTATATGGTTACGGGTGATAAGGATTTCATGCAGTTAATCACACCACTGATCAAAATTTTGCGTCCGGGCAAAGGGGGCGATGATCCCGAGGTCGTTGACGAGCAGCATGTGCTGGAGAAGTTCGGAGTCGATCCCGCGCAAGTCGTGGATGTTCTGGCACTCATTGGTGACAAGAGTGACAATGTGCCGGGCGTGCCGGGGATAGGAGAAAAGACCGCTATTCCACTCATCAAACAATACGGTAATCTCGACGAACTGCTCGAAAACGCTGAAAATATCCCGCAAAAAGGGATCCGAGAGAAGCTCGTCATGAACAAAGAGCTGGCGTTACTCTCCCGGCAACTTGTCACAATTCACACTGACGTTCCCGTCCCGATTGACTTTCACGAACTGAAAGCAAACACGCCGGACAATGCAAGCCTGCTGCGATACTTCCAAGATCTGGAGTTCAAGTCGCTGGCGAACAAACTGAGTGGAGCGGTTCATGCCCAAATAGAAACGACTTTGAAACAGGTACCGGTGCCCGATGTCCCTGCAAAAGCACTTACCGATATTCATTCCACGAAACATAAATACAAAGCAGTTCTGAACCTCAAGGAACTTGATGTCCTGTCAAATAGGCTCGCCGACTCTACCACAATCGCTTTCGACACGGAAACAACGGACCGTGACCCCCTACACGCAGAGTTGGTTGGAATAGCCTTCGCCATCGAACCGGGTGAAGCATTCTATGTGCCCGTGCAGGCACAGGACAAGCCCGCCCACGACACCGGCGACCTGTTTGGCAACAGCGCTTCCGGAACCGAAGCTGCAAACCACACCGCTGGCGCCCTTCCCTTGCAGGCGGTGCTGAAGAGGCTCCGCCCAGTTCTGGAGAACCCTTCTGTAAAGAAGGTGGGACAAAACCTCAAGTATGATATGTTGGTGATGAATACACACGGAGTGTCACTCGAAGGTATTTCGTTCGATACCATGGTGGCAAGCTACGTTATCAGAGCAGACGCCCAGCATAACCTTGAGTCTCTTGCTCACGAGAATCTACACTACACGATGATCTCGTTCGAAGATCTTGTGGGAAAAGGAAGAGGACAGAAGCACATTACAGAAGTGACGCTCGATGCCATCACGGATTATGCATGCGAAGACGCTGACATTACCCTGCAAGTGGCCCAACGCCAGGCGGAAAGACTGCGAGAGCTTGAGCAGCTGGACTTGTGCGAGAAGCTCGAGTTTCCACTCATTGCCGTATTGGGACGGATGGAACATGCCGGTATCACGCTGGATGTGAAGTATCTTGCAACAATGGCAAAAGAGCTTGAGCAACAGATTGAGAACCTCGTCAAGGACATTCATGCAGACGCCGGCACCCCTTTCAACATCAATTCCACACAACAACTTGGCGATATTCTCTTCAACAAGCTGAAGCTCCCCATCGTCCGTAAGACAAAAACGGGTTATTCAACGGACGTGAATGTGCTCGAAACACTGAAAGGCCAGCACCCCATCATCGAGCGGATGCTTGATTACCGCCAGTTCACCAAACTCAAATCAACCTACATTGATGCGTTGCCACTGCTTGTCAATCCTAAGACGGGCCGGCTGCATACGTCATTTAATCAAACGGTTGCCCTCACAGGGCGACTTTCCAGCGCTGACCCGAATCTGCAAAATATCCCGATCCGTACGGAGCTGGGGCGCGCAATCCGCAAGGCGTTCATTCCCGGCAACAAGGGGAACCTCATTTTGTCTGCGGATTATTCGCAGATCGAATTGCGGGTGATGGCGCATGTCAGCAACGACGAGGGTCTGCTCGAAGCCTTCAGGAATAACGAAGATATTCACACATCAACTTCAGTCAAAGTTTTTGGTGTTCCGGTTGAAGAAGTGACGAGAGACATGCGGCGCAAAGCGAAGGAGGTGAACTTCGGTATCATGTACGGCATCGGGCCGTTCGGTCTTGCAAGCAGACTTGAGATAAGCCAAACAGAAGCGAAGGAGATCATCAACCGCTACTTTGAGCGCTTCCCGAAAGTCAAACAGTACATCAACGACACGATGGATTCGGCCCGGCGGAAAGGCTACGTCAGCACCCTGCTGGGAAGGCGCCGGTATCTCCCTGATATCACCAGCCGCAACTTTACCGTCCGCTCGAATGCGGAGCGCCAGGCGATCAACATGCCCATCCAGGGGACGGCTGCAGACATGATCAAGCTCGCAATGATCGGCATCGACTCTGCATTGTACCCCACCGGTTCATCCCGCCAGAAGAACAATCTGAAGAGCAAAATGCTGCTGCAGGTACACGACGAATTAGTTTTCGAAGTTCCGCGTGATGAGCTAGAAGCAATGAAAAGGCTGGTTACTGAAGAAATGCAGAATGCAATGACACTGAGTGTTCCTATTGAAGTAGAAGTGGGAGCGGGTGAAAACTGGCTGGAGGCTCATTAACTGAAAGAAGGGCGCCCGAACGGACGCCCTTCCCTAACCAGCCTGAAGAATCCCGGAACTACTTTGCCATAGCCTTCTTAATAAAGCCAACAACAATCATCAAAACCGCTCCTCCGACACCGCCGCCGGCAAGACTCCCGACGATACTGCCAAGATCCATTCCCTCTCCACCCGACACACCAACTCCGAGCGCGCCAAGCAACTGTCCGCCGATTCCACCACCGAGAATTCCGGCAATGGAGTTGCCCACTGTTCCCAACGATTGGTTTTTCATAATAGAACCCGCCACATTTCCGCCGACCGCACCACTCACCAACTGGATGATTAGGGGAAGAATACCTTCCATCGGTGTTACTCCTTATGTATGGTTATTGGTTGTTGTGACATGTCATGATGCAGAACGCTGCATCATACATTTACTTGAGATTGTGATGACCCGGGCTGTTAATACCCTGTCGGAAGAATAAGCGGGAATTGCGAATCGCACAACGGCATGTGAAGGTAGGAACTTAAGGACGGATAAGCAAAACGAAAAATGTAGAAGAAAAACAAAGCAAAAAGGCGTCGGAAGACGCCTTTTTTGCTTATTGCGTAACTGAAGTCAGTCAGATCACTTACCAGCTTCAGCTTCGACACCGGGGGCACAGAACTCCCTAAATACTTCCTGCAGATGCTGTGCTATCTGAAACGCATCCCGGTTTTCGATCTGGAAACGTGGGACGAAGTGAGCAAGCTCGCCGTTCTTGAAAAAAGCAATCGACGGGGATGAGGGCGGAATGTTGCCAAGATGCTCCCGAACACGGGCCGTTGCCTCCACGTCACCTCCGGCAAAAACCGTCGTCAGTCTATCGGGCTTGAATTCCGACTTCTGCAGTGCCATCGCAATACCCGGACGTGCCTTGCCGGCTGCGCAACCGCACACGGAGTTGATCACCAGCAGGTTTGTCCCCTGCTTGTTGGCAAGCTCCGTATCGACCGCTTCAACACTCTTCAACTCACGGAATCCGATTCGTGTTAGTTCCTCCCTGAATGGAGCTATCATTCGCTCGTCATAACGCATGCTCGTACTTCCCTTCTTGATAGATGTATGGAAATGAACGTAAACTCTGCTTCTTTAACCCGCTAGCGCCGCCCGGAGTTCCGCCGCGATTTCTTTACGGGCTTTCTTGCTGTTGATTTCTTTCCTTGCTTGCGGGCTGCCGCTTTCTTCGCCGGCTTGCGCTCCAGCTTCTTTGGCGCTTTTTTCGCCGGCTTCTTTGCTGACTTCTTCGCTGGCTTTTTCGCAGCTTTCTTCGCCGGCGCCTTTTTCTTCACAGGCTTACGCGTAGACCCTCTCCTCGCTCCTTTGCCCCCCCCTTCCGATTTTTTCGTCCGCGCTGCAATAAGGTTCAGCGCACTTCCGGCCTTGAACCATTTGATCTGATTCTCGTTGAACGTGTGGTTCAACATCACTTCATCAACGCTGCCATCTTCATGCTTCAAGAGCATTCGTAGAGGCACGCCGGGCGCAAACGTGTTCAGCCCGACGATGGACACACGATCCTTCTCCTGAACCTTGTCATAATCGGAAGGATTGGCAAATGTCAGAGGCAACATCCCCTGCTTCTTGAGATTTGTCTCGTGAATACGGGCAAAGCTCTTGACAACAATTGCCCTGCCGCCAAGGAATCTCGGCTCCATTGCTGCATGCTCACGGCTCGATCCTTCGCCATAGTTCTCATCCCCGATCACAACCCAGCCAAGACCCTTCGCCGTATATTCACGTGCAACATCGGAAAAGGATTTTGTTTCACCCGTAAGGATGTTCTTTCCACTTCCCGCCTCGCCTGTAAAGGCATTCACCGCACCGATAAACATGTTGTTAGAGATGTTGTCCAGATGGCCGCGGTACTTTAACCACTTTCCAGCAGGAGAGATGTGGTCAGTTGTGCACTTCCCTTTTGCCTTCACGAGAACCGGAACATCAGTGATATCCTTTCCATCCCACGACGGAAACGGCTCAAGCACCTGCAAGCGGTCACTCGAAGAATCCACTTTGACCTCAACCTTGCTGCCATCTTTTGCAGGGGCGACGTATCCAGCGTCTTCGACAGTAAATCCGTCGTGCGGCAGTTCGTCACCCGTTGGAGGATCAAGTTTTACCATCTCTCCGTTTCCATTCTCCAATCTGTCGGTGAGCGGGTTGAATGTCAGCTTGCCGGCAATAGCAAATGCCGTGACGATCTCGGGGCTGGCCACAAAAGCGTGCGTATCGGGATTGCCGTCATTGCGGCCTGTGAAGTTACGGTTGAAGGAGGTGATAATCGAATTCTTGTCCCCTTTCTTCACGTCGTGACGTTTCCACTGCCCGATGCAGGGACCGCAGGCGTTGGCAAGAACAAGTCCGCCGACATCCGTCAGTGCTTTCAAGTGGCCATCACGTTCAATTGTTGCACGAACTTGTTCCGAGCCGGGCGTAATAGTGAATTCGGACTTCGCTTTCAATCCCTTCCCGAGCGCTTGTCTGGCAACGCTCGTTGCGCGTTCAATATCCTCGTAGCTGGAGTTCGTGCAACTTCCGATCAATGCAACGCGGAGATCTTCAGGATAACCGTTCTGTCGCACGGCATCAGCAAACTCGGAGATTTTCCACGCTTTGTCCGGCGTGAACGGGCCGTTGATGTGCGGCTCAAGCTCGGAGAGATTTATCTCAACTATCTGATCATAGTATTCTTCCGGGTTCTCCAGCACTTCCATATCGGGAGTCAGGTAATCGGCAATCTTGTCCGCCATGTCAGCCACCTTCTTACGGCCGGTCGCCGCGAGGTACGCTGCCATCCGGAAATCGTACGGGAAGAGTGAGGTCGTTGCCCCGATCTCTGCTCCCATATTGCAGATAGTTCCCTTGCCTGTTGCCGAGATGGACTTTGTCCCTTCGCCGAAGTATTCAACGATGGCGCCGGTTCCCCCCTTTACTGTGAGTATGCCGGCGAGCTTAAGGATCACATCTTTCGCCGCAGTCCAGCCGTTCATCTTTCCCTTAAGATGGACACCGATGACCTTGGGAAATTTCAACTCCCATGGCATCCCCGCCATCACATCAACCGCATCCGCTCCTCCAACACCGATGGCAATCATGCCCAACCCGCCGGCATTCGGAGTGTGAGAGTCGGTTCCGATCATCATCCCGCCTGGGAATGCGTAGTTTTCGAGCACGACCTGATGAATAATTCCTGCACCCGGTTTCCAGAACCCGATTCCGTACTTGTTGGAAACACTGGAGAGGAAATCAAACACCTCTTTATTGTCCGTGAATGCCTGCGCAAGATCCTCTCGCGCGCCAATTTCGGCCTGGATCAGGTGGTCGCAATGAACCGTGCTGGGAACTGCAACCTGGGGGATTCCTGCGGACATGAACTGCAACAGAGCCATTTGTGCCGTGGCGTCCTGCATGGCAACCCGGTCGGGGCCAAACTCGACATACGATTTGCCCCTTTCAAAGGCTTGCTTTGTAGGGCGCCAGAGATGCGCATAGAGGATTTTTTCGGTAAGTGTGAGGGGGCGTCCAACTACCCTGCGGGCAGCCTTCACACGCCCGGGAGTCCGCGAGTAAACGCGTTCGATTAGGTCCAGATCAAATATCATTGTAACATTCCTCTTGACGAATTAGGACTAAAGGGGTGAGATTTCAGAAAATTCATGAACAAAATATACAAAGTATGTGTGCGGACTGCAAGTTTGCTAAGGTTGCGTTTTTTTGGTAATTTTGCTCGTTAATTGTGTTTCAAATTGTATGCTATGCCCGAAAAACCACTTGAACAGCATCAGGAAGAGGATGAGGTTCTTACGCAAGAGCCCGCCAAGGTTATCCTCTTCAACGATGACATCCATACGTTTGATGAAGTGATCACGCAACTCATCAAGGCGCTCCAATGCACATCGCAGCATGCCGAAAGTCTCGCCTGGGAAGTTCACAACAACGGAAAGGCTGCTGTGTACACGGGCGAATTGGTGAAATGCATGCAGGTAAGCGGCGTGCTGGAAGAGATACAGTTGATGACTCAGATTGAAGTTTGATCTATCAATTTTGAACAAATACATGACATCAGCCGAAATACGACAGAGCTTTCTTGATTTCTTTGAGAAAAAGAGCCACCGCATCGTTCCAAGCGCGCCCGTAATTCCCCACGGTGACCCGACACTGCTCTTCACCAATGCGGGAATGAACCAATTCAAGGACGTCTTCCTCGGAACGGGCAAGCGTGATTACGTGCGTGCTGCCGATACACAAAAGTGCATCCGTGTCAGCGGCAAGCATAACGATCTCGAGGAAGTGGGGCGGGACACGTATCATCACACATTCTTCGAGATGCTCGGCAACTGGTCGTTTGGGGATTACTACAAGAAAGAAGCGATCGCATGGGCATGGGAGCTGCTAACGGAGGTATGGGGCCTCGAGAAGCGCCGCCTCTACGCAACCGTGTACGAAACTGACGACGAGGCAGCGGAACTATGGGCTCAAGTTACGGACATAGACCCGACGCACATTCAGCGTTTCGGCAAGAAGGATAATTTTTGGGAGATGGGCGATACGGGTCCATGCGGCCCTTGCTCCGAAATTCATATTGACCTCACCCCGGACCTTTCCGGAGGTCACCTGGTTAATGCCGGGGACCCGCGAGTGATGGAGATCTGGAATCTTGTCTTTATCCAGAATAACAGAAACGAGAAAGGCGATCTCGAAAACCTCCCTGCGAAGCACGTCGATACCGGCATGGGATTCGAGAGGGTCTGTGCGGTATTGCAAGGCAAAAGTTCGAACTATGATACCGATGTATTCATGCCGATCATCGCACGAATAGCGGAAACCGTCGGCAAAAAATACACCAGCACGCTCGATTCACCCACGGACATTGCCATGCGGGTCATCGCCGATCACATCCGGATGCTCACGTTTGCAATTACCGACGGCGCCATCCCCGGAAATGAAGGTCGGGGATATGTTCTGCGCAGAATTCTTCGTCGCGCAGCACGTTTCGGCCGCAATCTCGGCGTGAAAGAGCCCTTCATCTACAAGATCACCGACGCCGTTGTTGACTCCATGGGTCCGGCATTCCCTGAAATCGTTGAGAAGCAATCACATGTTGAGCGAGTGATCAAGTCTGAAGAGGAGAGCTTCAACGCAACACTTGATCGTGGATTGGAGATCTTTGAGAGTGTAGTCGAACGCATAGGCCACTCAAAAGTTTTTCCGGGAGAGGACGCCTTCAAGTTGTACGACACATTCGGTTTCCCTCTCGATCTCACACAACTCATGGCCGATGAGCGGGGATTGAAAGTGGATGTTGGCGGGTTCACAGAATTGATGGAGGAGCAAAAAGAACGGTCACGCCAGGGGACTCTTCACGGCGGTGGCATCGGTACCGAGGCGGATCTCGATTCACCGATTCCCGTCATCGAAGGAAAGAAATGCGAGTTCACCTGTTACGACTCGCTCGAATCAGAGACAGTAATCCTTGGTGCCCGTGAAAATCTTGTGATTCTTGAGGCCGCACCCTTCTACGCTGAATCAGGCGGCCAGGTCTCTGATACAGGTGTCATAACGATCAACGGACATGAACTGCGTGTCACCGATACGCGTAAGAGCGGCTCGGGAAACGTGCTGGTTCTGGATCAATCCGCAGAATCTCATATTGGAAAGACAGTCCGTGCTGCTGTGGACAAACCCCGACGTCACAATATCCAGCGCAACCACTCCGCCACACATATCGTTCACGAGGCCCTGCGGCGCGTTCTGGGAACACACGTTCACCAGCAAGGCTCACTCGTTGCACCCGACCATCTTCGGTTCGACTTCCCCCACTTTGGCAAGATCACTGCGGAGGAACTCAGGGACATCGAACAGATGGTTAATGCAAAAATCGCCGAGAACATCGATGTGCATTGGGAGGAAATGCCCATCGAGAAGGCACGGAAAATCCCCAACGTGAAGATGTTCTTCGGTGACAAGTATGGCGACATGGTTCGCGTCGTGTTCATTGATGAGAAGTTCAGCGTTGAATTCTGCGGTGGCACGCACGTCAGACAGACAAACGACATCGGGCTCTTCAAGATCATCTCCGAGTCCAGCATAGCGAGCGGCGTACGCCGCATAGAAGCGATCACCGGCGATGCAATTCACACACACATCGAGAACCAACTCTCGAAGGTCAAGTCACTGGACGACCAACTGGCCAAGTTCATGGAAGAGAAGGAGTCCTTGGAGAAGCAGCTTCAGGGTTACACGGGCACCGTCCCCTCCACAACAAGGGAAGGACTCGGTCACATTCACCTTCCGGCGGACAAGGCCGGGGCAATCAGCACAATCGACAGGGAACTTGTCAAGCGCGAAGAGGCAGTCGAGCAATTGTCAAAGGCAACTCTCGACCTTAAGAAAGCGCTGAGTAAACTCAAAGTGAAGGAGGCGGCATCAGATATCGAGGGATTGATCGACACTGCGGGTACTATCGATGGATTCAAGCTCGTCGCTTCCGAAATAGGCGCCGGTTCCATGGATGAATTAAAGAGCTTGGGTGACACGCTCCGCTCGAAATTAGGAAGCGGGATTGGTGTTCTGGGCACAATCATTGACGAAAAGGCCGTATTTGTGTGTGTTGTCACGGATGATTTGATAAAGAACAGGAATCTTCTTGCGGGCAAGATCGTGGGGGAACTTGCCAAGCAAGTCGGCGGCGGCGGCGGCGGAAAACCGCATCTTGCGACCGCCGGCGGCAAGGACACAGGCAAACTTGCCACGGCGTTACAGAGCACGCCGGGAATACTGCGATCAATGCTCAAACAATGATTCCATAACTCAAGGGGACAACAATAACCATGGCACACCTACCCGTCACGATTCTTGCCCGGCAAGCGTTCATCCAGGATGAACTGAACGCAAGCGCCGAAACCAAGAAGAAGATCTTCGAGACATGCAACGATAAGATCATCAAAGCGGTTGATGCGGTCATCAATACGTTGAACAACAAGAAGAAGATCATGTTGTGCGGAAACGGCGGAAGCGCCGCCGATTCCCAACACCTGGCAACGGAATTCACGATCCGTATGAACCCGAACATCAAACGGCCGGGCATAGCGGCAGTTGCACTGACAACCGACTCATCGATGCTGACAGCAGGAGCAAACGATATCGGGTACGACAATGTTTTTGCCCGTGCTGTCGAGGCACTCGGACAAGCGGGTGATGTTCTGATCGGGATCAGCACCAGCGGCAAATCTGAAAGCGTCAACAATGCCTTCAAGATGGCGAAAAGCAAGGGAATTGCCACTATCGGTTTCCTTGGAAAAGACGGTGGCACCTCAAAAGACCTCTGCGATATTGCCATTATCGTCCCATCAAATGACACGCAACGGATCCAGGAAGGCCACATTACTATCGGCCATATCATTTGCGGACTTGTTGAACGGGAAATGTACGGCTGATGCAACAACTGCTCCCCCGGCATGACTGAACGAACCCACAACACATCGCGCCGCAGTGACATTCTGGTACCGATGCTGACGGTGGTGTTCGATGCCGTGGCGATTGAATTTGCATTCCTGTTCTCATACTGGCTGCGCTTCAAGAGCCCGGCGCTACACTATCTTGGCGCACGCGACATCAGCGCACCACCTTTTGAAGGATACCTCTTTGGCTCCTTCTTCATCACAATAATCTGGCTCCTCCTCTTTCAGGCGCGGAAGATGTACGGTACACGCCGCAATGTCACCCTTTCCGACGAATTCATCAATGTTGTAAAGGTCGTGAGCCTGGGCATGCTCATCGTGATGAGCGCTGCATTCTTTTACCGTGACTTCTCCTACTCCCGTATTGTGTTCGGACTGCTTTGGGTCAGTTCGACGTTCCTCATTGTCATGGGGCGCGTGGCGGTCCGGACAATCGAGCGGCGTTACTACCGGAAGGGACTCCATCTCCGCCAGTGTATAATCATCGGCGGGGACAGCATCGCCAGTCAAGTTTTTTCGCAGTTGCATAACCATTCGTCGTTCGGTTTCAACATCGTCGGGTATTTTGCAGAGCGCCCTGCACACGAGGAAACGGCTCTTGCAGCAGCTCCGCATTGCGGTACTATCGAGCAGGCCCCGGATTTCATCAGACGCAACGGCATAGACCTGGTCTTTATTGCTCTCCGCTCGAAGGAACACAATCAGCTCTTCACACTTATCAGCGAGTGCGAGGGCGTTGATGTGGAATTCATGATGGTTCCCGACGTGCTTGATGTTCTGACCAGCGAGGTAAAAGTCGCTGAGTTTGAAGGCATTCCTTTCCTCAGGATCAAAGGGAATCCCCTTACTTCATGGGGACGTATCGCCAAACGGACCTTCGACGTGGTTGTCTCTGCAACACTTATCATCCTCCTCTCTCCGTTGTGGCTTCTCATCGTCATCCTCATCAAAATCGATTCACCGGGACCGGTGTTCTTCAAACAGCATCGTGTCGGACTTGACGGCAAGGAATTCAAGATGTACAAGTTCCGGTCAATGAAGCCCGGCTCGGAACGATTCGACGACCAGGCCGGATTGGGGATGAAACATGACCCTCGCCGGACGCGTTTCGGCGTCATCCTCCGCAAGCTCAGTCTTGATGAACTCCCGCAGTTATGGAATGTGCTTAAAGGACACATGAGCCTTGTCGGCCCACGCCCCGAGCGCGTAAAGTATGTAAAGGAATTCCAGGAAAGCGTTCCGAAGTACATGGATCGCCACAGGGTAAAAGCAGGCATCACGGGGTGGGCGCAAGTGAATGGCTTGCGGGGAGACACTTCCCTTCAAGAACGGCTAAAATACGATCTCTACTACATCGAAAACTGGTCGCTCGCATTCGATATCAAGATTTTGCTGAGGACGATCCGGGCTGCCCTTTCAACAAAGGAGGTTCATTAGCATGATTCCACTTGTTGTTTTCTATTTGCACGTGCTCGCAGTGTCTGCGATCTTCACGAAACGGTATCAGGACGAGGGAATCGGAGAGGGGTTTCTTGCGGTATTCTTCATGAGTTTGATCTTCTTCGTCGGGTGGGCGATGGCATCGTTCATCATGAAGCTTATCATGCCCGATGAGCCGCTCGCGGCGTGGTTCGACCGTGATGCTGCATCACTCGTCCTACTCACGCTGGCTGAAGCAGTTCTTTACTACTTCTTCTACTTCAAAGATGAGAAGAGACCTGCGGTAGTCCAGGGATAAGCATTTCCCATCGACATAAACAAAAGACGGGACCCGATCTGGAGTCCCGCCTTCTTACCAGGTAGAATCACTTGTCAAATCGCTAATCGATTTTTGTCACCCACACGCCGTTTTCGGTGATGCGGTCTGCTGCCGACTGTGCTTCGGCGGATGTCGTATATCGTCCGACACGGACACGGTACCAAGTTCTTCCCTTCACCAATCCCTCAACGATGTAAGCGTCAAATCCTTGGGATGCGAGCCGGTTGACAACTGCCTCAGCCCGGACACGTGACGGCCACGAAGAAACCTGTATGGTATAAGAGCCGGCCCCTGCCGGAACTCCTGTCTGCACTGGAGGCTGAGGCTTCGATTGAGGCTGCGCAGATTGTTGCCCGGTTCCCGTCGCTGGCTGTTCGTTCTGCTGTTGTGTTACAGGGGGTTCAGGTTCAGTTGTTACTGGAGATTCCTGGGCACTTTCAGGTGACTTTATGTCCTCTTGCACCTGCGGTTGAGGCTGTGCGGGCGGCAAGGTCTCTTCCGTTGTAGTTGTCTCGGGCTTATCTCCCCAGAATCTCACGACTCCAAAGTAATTCAGCAACACAGTGACCAGAGCAAGGAAGATGACAACAAAGATAATCTGGCGAAGAGGAGACGGCCCGGTGTCGTCGCCCAAGTCCCTCAACGTTGGAGGAGGTTCCGGCGGCTTGACTGGCTCGGTTTCAGGAGTCATTGGCTCCTCGGCCCCCGGTTCGTCGCCGCGTAAGTTCAGTTTTGGCATTAGTTTTTTCTCCTTGCTGGGGACGACCGCTTGTGTCCCGGTGATCTGCGGTTCTTGTGCTTGCGGCACCTCCTCTTCTTGCGGGGCGACCGGCATTAGCTTCGGTTCCCGCTGGGGGGGCGGGGGCTTTTCTTCCCGCCGACGCTCTCCCGGCTCAGTCCGGACCTTCATCTGCTCCGGAGAAATCTCCGTGTATGTATCAAGAACAACCTCACGTCCCAGCTCCCCTGCGCGCGAGTCGGATGGAGGAATCGAGCCTGAGTACTCCACTTCTCCTTCAATTGGAGAAAACTCGACCTTTCCTACGAGCATAGCCTTAAGGCTACGGTACCGCTCGTTGACTTTCTCTGCGAGGTCGTTTTCCACTTCGAAGTAGGGCATACGGCGTTGGCGCTTGACCCCGACAACGTGTGTCCCGAATGTTCCGAAATTCGGTACTTCAACACGCTGGCCTTTCTTGAGTGCCGACAGTAAATATACATAGAACAAATGTGAAACTGCAACCACGCTCGTTTCGTGTGCGACGCGCCGGTCAACACACCGCTTTAGGAGATCGTCTCTATTCATGAGTTTTTATTACTCCAATTAATGAGATCTTGTGCGGGCGTGAATGTAAGATAGTCTTGCGGCGGAACCATGAAGACTTCCTTGGTTTCCAGGTTTAATGCCTGCCTTCCCGGACGGTGTTCGATAAGGAAATCGCCGATGTTATCGAGCGTCAACTCCCCGTTGGTGAGAATCTCCTCTGTCCAAACATCGGCAAAAGCGTGAATAATCTCCCGCACCGTCTGTTTCGAGATCCCGGCCCTTTCCGAGATCATGCTGATAAGTTCTTCCTGGCTCATGCGATGAGTCCTTCCCGATTAGTGCTTTACCACGAAACTGAAATAGCAGCGGCTACACGTCTTGGCTCACCCCGATAACCTTCCCATCGCTCCTGCCGCTGATCCAGCAGGTTTTCCGCCACTGCTGAAAGCGCTACAACTTTGCTGATGTAAATCTGCAACTCGGCATCCCACCGTAGATTTCCGGCCAGACTCCTCTTCCCCTGAAGGTCCGGACTTTGCTTCCCACGGTAGCTAATGCGGTTCAGCAGACGTACCTTTTCTGTAAACCCGTGACCGTAACTCAATCCCGCCTCCCAATCGGGGATGTATGGAGGGGTAATTCCTGCGGCTGAGTTTTTGCTGTCACGCCACACGCCCGTCACCCCCAACACGTGCCGTTCAGAGGGGTTTGTCTGGTACTCCACTGTAACATCGTAGAATTCTGAACGCCCGGGATATGCAAGACTCCACTCCCCTGTGAGAAGCGGGTCCACATACAACGGCAATGCATCAACCGATTTGTACCCGATGCTCACTTTGCCGCTCGCCCGATCGGAGAACTCTCTCTCAAGCGAAAGTCTCATATTGCTCCGAACATCCGTATGCATGATTGCTGTACCGTGCGAGAGGTACGGGTTCTCCTCCAGCAAGCGTTCAAAGGAAACAAATTCTACACCGGGGCGATAGACTGCTGCCACCGTTGTTCCCGATCCCGCGTACCAAGTAATGCTCGCCTCCGGAACGAAACGGGTCATCGACTGACCATTGCTGCCGCTGGCATTGTACACCCCTGCACCTGCCTCAACCAAAACTTCTTCGCCAAATGCCTTTCGTAATCCCAATCTCCCAAGAAGCATCTGCGGATCATCTCCACCTGAACCGCTCACGAGTGACTTCTTTGCGCCTGCTTCGATGAATCCGTGCAGCTCTCCCAAAGGAATGATGAACCCAAGGGATCCCGAAATTGTAGAAGATCGAACCTGCAATACATCCGTGAACCGGACAGACTCAAATCCGACATTTCCTGCAAACTCTCCACGTTCACCAATAGCTGAGCGAAGCTTAGCGTCCCCATGGAATCGAACTGCTGTCCGACGATTCGAAGGACTCGCCGAGCCGTAAAGTCTGTATTCATCTGTCGCAAAACCCAATGTTCCTGTCATACTTCCCGCCGAGGGAGAATGCGACAAGAGTGTGCGTGCAGTCAATTCGGCAGACCCTTTGCTAAAGTCAGTGAATGCCTCTTTCCCATCACTGGCGCGATACCCTCCCCTGATCAAGACATCCGAATTGGGAGAGTTTGCTGCAAACCAACATTCTGCCATAATGGTCTGGTAGATACCGTACCCCCCTTTCACCGACCCGTATCGGGGGCGTTGTTGCTCCACAAATTCACCATGCAGTTTTGTGAATTTCCCTACTTCAGCACGGGGATCCTCACGCTTTCCCGGTAACACAGGCAACACACTTAGATCAAAATTTCGCTCCGGAGTAAACCCGATCTTCGCCGCCGGCGGCATCTCAGAAACCCGGCTTGAAGCAACTGTATCCTGCCCCGACGTATCCTGCATTACCGCCTGTGAGACCGAGTCAACAACAATCGTTGCCGTATCAGTCACGGCTGTAGGATCATTCTGTGCAAACGATACCGATGCCAACCCCGCCAAGATTACCCCGACCCATCTCACGCTCACTGCAATGCCTTCAGCTTCTTGTCCGCTTCCCGGGCGAACTCGTCAAGTCTGTGAATCTTCAAAAGGGCTCTGTACGTCTCTCGTGCCTTACGCTTGTCCGAGAGCCTTACGTAGCTCTCTCCAGTTTTCAACATGGAGCGGGCTTTCCAGCCCGCGGCATCGGCGTAGAGATTCACTTTTTCAAACTCAGCGACAGCATTAGCAAACCTTTCTTGAACAAAAAGAGCCTCGCCCTTCATGTACTGCGCCTCTGCCCCAATCTCGTCTTTCCGTCTCGTGGCAACCTCCGTGAAGACGCTCTCCGCGGACGCAGGTGATGACAACAACATGATGCGGCCGATCTCGATGAGGGCCTTGTCGCCCCAGTTTGTCCCGCGCTGTGTTGACGCCAACGATTCGAATTCCCGGCTGGCGACTTCTACCTCCCCTTTTTCGAGATAGATCAGGCCCTTCTCATAATTTGCACGCGACGAAGATGCACCAACCGGATAGCGTGAACCAAGCAAATCCAGCGTGTTGAGGGCCTCATTGGTATTCCCCTCTTTGCGGTGGAGCAGGGCGATCTCGAGCAGAGCGTTCGGTGCGAAGGAACTTCCCGGAAACACCTCACTCACTTTTGTGAATGATGAGACAGCCTCATCTGCAATCCCTGAGGCCGCATACGCTTCACCAAGCCTGAAGTACGCTTCCGGAATAATCTTGCTCGAAGGGTATGCTCCGATGAAACCGGTCAATTCAGCAATTGCCTTTGGGTATGATTTGCGCTGATGGTAGAACTCCGCATTCTTGAATGCGAGCCGGTCGGCATCGGGGTGGCCGGGGTTCTTTTCAAGGAAGCGCGGGGTGACAAGAGCGGCTTCATCGGGACGACCGCGCAACATCAATGCCGATTGCAGGCCGTTCAGGGCATTCTCGGTGTACTGATTATTCGGAAAGCTGTCTGTCACGACCCTGTATGCCGCCATCGCAGCATCGAGCTGATCCATATTGAAGTACGAGTCGCCAATATTGTACCACGCCCGGGGAAGCAACTCGCTTTGGGGAAAATTGGCAATAAGAGTTCTGAACTCCCTGATCGCCCTCATAAACTCATCCGCTTGAAAATATACCCAGGCTTTCCCAAACTGCGCGTCATCAGCAAGGGGTGATTGCGGATAGTTCACTAGAATGTGCTCAAACCCGTCCATCGCCCGGTTAAAGAGCCGCTGGTTCGTGTTGCTGTGGGCAAGCTGGAAATGGGCATACTCAATCCCGGGGGCATCAGGAAATTGTCTGACTGCCGAGCGGTACACGCCTGCGGCCATCGGGAAATTCCCCATCGCAAAGTAGCAATCGCCGAGACGGAGAAACGAATCATAAGCCAGCTCCGAATCACTTTTCTGTCGCTCGATGACACGCTCAAACGAACGCGCCGCCACCGGATAGTCTCCCAGCTTGTACATTGACCAGGCATATCCATAAAGCGCACGCACAAAATATTTGCTTTTTGGATACGATTGCTCGACGACCCTGTAACTCTCCGCCGCCTGCTTGTAGCGACGGGTATTGTAGGACGCCTCCCCAAGCCAGAAATACGCTTCATCCAGCTTGTCGCTCTCAAGATATGTCTTCACATATCTTTCGAGAAAGAACCCCGCTTCCTCGTACAAACCCATCTTGACAAACGTCCAGCCTTCCAGAAACATCGCCTCCTCAACTACATCAGCGGGGGATTCAGGATGAGTCAAAGCGGCATCAAACGCACTACGCGCATCGGCATAATTCTCAAGGGCGATATGCGTCTCTCCGAGCATCTTCTGCGCCTGACCATACACATCACTCTCTGGAAACCGTGAAGTTACTATCGAGAAATTCTCTCTCGCTTCGTCAAAATCCCTGCTCTCAAATCGCAACAGGCCTGTTTCATAAAACGCATTATCCGTGTAAATGCCCTGCTGGTCGGCGCACTGCCTGAAGATCTGCAATGCCTCCTCTTTTCTGCCGATGACTTTAAGAACCATCCCTTTTCTAAAAAGGGAGAGATGGGCCAACTCGTCCGTGGCGCCGCTCAGATCCGAAAAAATCTCGATAGCACGCAGGTAGTTCTCTTCATTCAGAAAGATCCACGCCCTGGTATAATCGACATTCCGGCGCAGACGGTGTTGTGCATACCGCTGTTTAAAGGGTTCGAACGCAAACAACGCGTTCGGAAAATCATTGAGATTGAAATACGATTCGCCGATAAGATATTGTGCTTCAGCTGCCTCGAACGGCTCGACGATCTCTCCCTTTGCCGAAGTAAGATACTCTATTGCCTTGCTGTAATCTCTCAGGTGGAAGTAACTCTCCCCGATTCCTATTCTTGCTGACGATACAAGGGGACTTGCAGGATACCGTTCTACCAGCTTCAGGAAGCTGGTCAAGGAACGGTCGAAATCACCCAGCAACTTATTCATCCAACCGACCGAATACAGCGCATGCGGAGTGAGCCGGTGACCCGCATAATTCTCCGCCGAGATATCAAAGTACTTCAGCGCCTCACGGAAATCCCCGTTCCGGAATTGTGCTTCACCTATCCAATAGGCGGCCTCCCCGCAAAACGGACTGGTCGGAAATTTTTCGAGGAGTTTCCGGAAATATCCAACCGAAGGATCAAGCCGCTTCTCCGCAAAGGCAATCTCCCCTAACCGGAAGAGCGCATTATCTTCGTGGACACTGTTGGGATATTTCGCACGTAATTCCTCGTAGCGCTGAGCGGCTGCAATCGTCTGCTTCAGAGCGAAGTGACACTCGGCAGAAACGAACAGGGCTCCCGCCCGATTTGCACCGCCTGGGTATGCATCCAGATACTGCTCGATGAGCTTGAGAGCGGGAAGGTACTTTGCTTGGGCATGGTAGGAAATGGAAAGGGCATACAATCGCTCTCCGGATTTTTCTGACAGAATTTCCGGAAGCTGCTGAGGGTAACTTTGAAAGGTGCCGATCAGCAAAGAAGCGACTAGAAAGCTGATTTTCGCCATTTAATCAGCTACATCCCCTATTTAAAGTAGACTATTAAATGCCAAGGCAATTTGGCATAATTTACGTGATGTGGCGTAGGAAGTCAAGGTGTATTTTGAAATCAGGCTGTTTTCGTAGGTTTTGGGACGTACCTTCCAAAGTCGTTTCCAATGTCTCAATTTCAAGCCAGAATCAAATAGCAAGCGAGCGCAGCAGCCGCGCCAATGACAGATGCAATCAGATTCACTTGATCATTACCAATCCACTCAATTCCTCCTTTTCGCCTTGTTTCCTTCCCACAATGTTGCTCACACTCGACAATCCGACCGCAAACATCGCAAGTCTTCCTGCACTGAACAGTTGCACCAATAAGCGAATCCGCGAGTGTTCCAATGATTCCGCCCGCAAATACTGAAACAAGAACGGAAGCAGAAAATTCTTCCAGCCAAGGAATAGCGCTCAGATAAATCACTCCACATCCTGCAATGCCAGCCAGGAAACCGGCAACCGAAATGGCACCTGAACGACCATGCTCAACCACTTCAAAGGTTGTAATAAGTCGTGGAGAACTCCTGGACAGCGTCCCGATTTCCGTGCCCCATGTATCGGCGGTCATCGCTGCGACTGCGCCCAAGTACGCAACATACATTTCATCCGCCGGCGAGAGCGCCCACCAGATAACCATAAGTCCAGCGATTCCTCCGTTTGCCAGAACTTGCCACGCATCGCGATGAGCGGTTTTGTCGAAAAACAACTCTGCCGATGCTCTGCGATGTTTGCCGAATTTTGAGAGAAGGCTTGAGAGAAGAAAGAACACGAGGATAGGAAACGTCCACTTCCAACCACCGACACCAAGCAACACGGCGCCGAGCACGAACTGTGCAACTGAACCACTCTTAGTGAGAAGACGCAGCCGGAAGGAGAACAGGGAGATAATTGCAGCGAAGAGAACGCCGGTGATCACTTGTTGATACATGATGCCTCAGGATGTCCGGCTGCCCGAGACCGATACGATGAATGACTGCATCAGGAGTTTAGGGTCGATCGCCGTGGACTTCAGCTTTTCATCGACTTGACTCAGCAAGATGAAGGCGTCCTCAACTTCACGGAAGGAGAATCGGTTCAATGCCTGCTCGTACCGGTCGATGAAGCTGTACACCCCCGCTTGGGACATTGCTTGGCCGCTGCTGCTCCCCCGCCTCCTTACGTCGTGTACCCGGGCAAGAGTCTGGAAGAACTTTGTCAATACGGCTACCATAACAATGGGCTGTTCGCCCGCCTGGATCATGCGCTCAAGGACGTGTGTCGCCTTCCCCGGATCCTTTGACGCTATGGCCCACTGCAAATCGAAAACGGTGAACTCCTTCGAAAGTCCGACTACTGCCGATACATCCTCAGTTGTAATCGTCGTTTTGTCGCCAACGTAGATGTACAGCTTCTCAAGCTCGTTGTCCAATTCACGCAACGATGTGCCAGCGTACGCTACCAATAGCGCACCTGCATCCGCGGCAAGGGTCCGCTTGCTCTTCTTTGCTCGCGCACTCACCCACGAAACGACCTGGTTCTCCCACATAGGTTTGAACTCGACCGCAATGCCACCCTTTTTTACCGTGACAAACGGCTTCCGGCGCATGTCCGGCTTGGTGCAGGTAAGGATAAGACACGTGGAGGGAGAGGGATTTTCAACGTAGCTCGCAAGGATTTCCCCTTGAGAGAGTTTATCTGCTTCGCGCAGAACTACAACTCGCCGCTCAGCCATCATCGGAAATGAGGAGGCGTGGGACACAACATCGCGTGCATCCGCTTCGGTGCCGTAGAGGATGTCAAGGTTGAAGCCGCGCTCGTCCTCTGTCAGAGCGGCGTCGACAACAGCGTCTGTCGCCTCCTCGATCAGGAAATCCTCCTCACCGTAAAACAAATACACCGGGGAGAACTCCCTTTTTGCAAGAGCCGATTGTAACGAGTCGTATGTTACGCCGCTTTTCGCCACGACGGGAGAACGCCGTCAGTTCGTTTTACTGATGCGGATCTTCTTAATTACTACATCCTTCTTGGGGCGCCCATCGCTCGGACCCATCTGGGGTTCGATCTCAACCTGACCGATCTTCTCCACTACGTCCAGTCCCTTGGTCACCTTGCCGAATATGGTGTAATTTTTGGGGAGACTGGTGTTATCACGCAGCATGACAAAAAACTGGCTGGTATTGGTGTTCGGACCGCGGTTCGCCATTGCAACTACTCCCTTAAGGTAGCCCGCCTTGTAGGACGGAGTGTTGGGATTCAACTCATCCTCAAACTCTTTGCCGTAGATGCTCTTGCCTCCCCTACCCCACAGATCCTTCTTCTTTGGATCTTTGGAATTGTCGTCGCCGGCCTGAATCACAAAGTTACGGGACACACGGTGCACCCGCTGCCCGTCGAAGAACTTCTCCTCTGCAAGCTTCATGAAATTCTCGACTGTTTTCGGGGCATCGTTCGGGTACAATTCGATTTCGAATTTCCCCATAGAGGTCTCGACGGTCGCCATCGGGGTACCTTTGGTCTGTGCTGTAGACTCTGTTCCTGTAGTCATCATAATACCGGAAATTAGAATGAGGGAAGATATGAGCTTCATTGCTCCTCCTGTGTGGATTGGTTGTGAATCATAGTTGAACTGTAAATCCGAGTCTTGCACCCACGCTAAAAAAATGTAACGACACTGCACCGGTGTTTCCGGATGGCGCTTTGCCGGCGGCATCCTTGACATCGCCGACAAAATCCCAACGAAGCTGTGTACCGAGATGGGCGTAAATGTTGTCTCCGAGTGACGTGTTCCCTTCGAGTTCAAGAAGTGCCCCGGGTCCTGATCCCTTGTATGATGCATCGATGACAGAATACTTCTCGCTGTACGTTCCGAAGTGGTATCCGAACCCGAGTCCTGCTTTGAAATCGTACGATTCGCCAGCGTAAAGAACATACTGCCCGACAAGCGTAGGCATATGCACACCGTACGAAAATTCGGCATTCCCGAAATTGCTGCTTTGCGTGTACGACGCCAACAGGTAGCTGTACTCCAACTTCAGTGCCCAATCTTCCGACAATGGGAAAGACCCGGCGCCGAAGAACTCAACCCCCGATTTGAACTCCGCTGCGCGTTGAGCGCCAATGCTCGTTCCATTTATCCTGTCGACGACGTCGTGCATGGAATGATAATTTACCCCCATCCCGGCGATAATCCCGATTGAGCGGATACGGGTCGAAGCTTCCGCCGTCCATGCGGCAGAAGCGACAAGTATAAGAGCGAGTATGCAGGAGCTGGTTCTCATAGTGGATTCTTCACAGGTACTGTCACTGCTTCAGACACCTTGATGTGATCCTTGAAGAAAAAATACAAACCGATGATGGTTATACCTATGAATCCAAAACCGTGTGTGACCGTGGCGTAACTCAGAGCAACCTCGGCCGGAACGTTGAAAAGCTTGTTCAGCGCCTGTGAAGCAAGCACATGATACGATCCGGTCCCGCCGGGAGTTGGCACGGCCACTCCGATGGCGGATATCACCTGAATGACGATGGCAGCCTTGAAGTCCAATGCAAGCGAAAAGGCAAAGAACGCCACATACATCATCGCAATATACAGAATCCACACGAGCGCGCTTTGGATGGTAATCAGTGCAAAATGTTTGGGCCGTCGTAGGAATAAGAATCCGTCAAGAAAGCTATGCAGAATGTCTGACAGCTTCTTTGCGAACCGCTCGGGAAGAACCAGTGACACAAGGCCTACAACGCCGTCGGCCCACGAACGCTTGACGACCAGCAGCAGAAGTCCTACCACCATCCCGAGGGTTACAAACGACACAACGACCCGTGCGTCGTCCAGCCACGGGAATGTTTCCCGCAAAGGCCCGGAATAAACGAGCGGCATGAGTGCAACGAGCAGAAGAAACGCGACCGTATCGATTATCCTCTCGACCACGATTGTACCGAACGCGGCACTCGCCGGAATTCCCTCGAGCTTTGCAATTGTGTACGGGCGCACCAACTCTCCTGCACGCGGAACAAGATTGTTCATCATATATCCGACCATTACGCCGGAGGTCAAATTGCGCATCCCGATTCCAGGCTTCATCGGCTCAAGCAAGTAGCGCCATCGCCACGCGCGTACAACATGACTCGCCACCAGCAACACAAACATCAGCACGATCCACCAATAGTTCGCCCCGGCCATCGCCGATCGAAGGCTGTTCAAATCGGTACCGCGGAATGCGAAATACAACAGAAGAATGCTGAGGGCTATGCCGATGGCGAAGCGAAGCCAGCGCCGGATCTGCTCGTTCATGCTGCAAACAGGGGTTGTGCAGCAGGAAAGATACGCTCACTACCGCAGATCAACGGCTTCTACTCCATTTGGGATTTGATAGGTAAACCGTGAGTCAGGGACGCCGATATTCACTTTGATGTTCGAGACAGTGTACGTCGTCTGCCGCCCGTTGACGTCCTCGATTTCCACTTTGCGGAACATCCAGTTGGATTCGTCTACCCAGACCTTCATAACGCGTACCATAGAATCTTCATCCTTCGGGACGAGTTTCAACAGGACGGTTTCCGTCTTTCCGACCTTCTCCTTGCCGAGAACGGACGAGTAATAGTCCTTCGGGGCGGCTGTCAACACCCGCTCCGGAGTTAGTGACCGCTCATCGATCTTGAATTTGTCGATAAGTACTTGTTTGTTTGCCGGATTGTACGACCATACTGTTACACCGTCGGTCACAAGCACCGAATTCTGCTGCTCAACCCGGTACTTGTTCTGCTTTTTGATGATCAGAGTTCCTGAAGTCTTGTGCTCGACCTTGGAAATCTCGAACATCGTCCGCTGTGAAAACTCCAGTTCAGCATCTTTGATGTTATCGTAGGCACGTTTCACTCTTTCAAGAATCTGCCGGGCATCCCCCGCCTGTGCAAATATCTGTGTCGCGGCCAGTGCCACTGTTGCAATAACAATCGTTAGTCGATTCATAAAATCATCCTTCCCTTCGGTTACAGAATTGCCTCGAGCTCAGCCTCAGATTCCACGAGAACCTCACGTGCCTTGCTGCCGTCAAACGGACCGACAACCCCCGCGGCTTCGAGTTCATCAACGAGTCGCGCAGCGCGGGAGTAGCCCACCTTCAGCCGGCGTTGCAACAGCGAAACCGACCCCTGCTGGTGCCTGACGATAATCCGGGCGGCCTCCTCGAACAGCTCGTCCCGGTCACCCCCTCCAAAGCCATCGGCCCCCTTTTTCTTTTCGATCATCGAGGGAAGCTGATGCGGCTTCGTATATCCCTTCTGTTTTGCGATATGCGCCACGAGCGCATCAACTTCGTCTGTAGAGATAAACGCATTCTGCAGTCGAATTGGTTTCGGGCTGCCGCTCGGAAGATAAAGCATATCGCCGTTACCCAGCAGCTGCTCCGCCCCGTTCATGTCAAGAATAGTGCGAGAGTCGATTTTTGATGCCACCTGGTATGCAATGCGTGCCGGAAAATTTGCCTTGATCACGCCTGTGATCACGTCCACGGAGGGACGTTGTGTTGCGACGATTAGATGGATTCCGACGGCTCGCGCAAGTTGCGCAAGACGCGCTATCGGCTCTTCGACTTCCCGTGCAGCCGTAATCATCAAATCGGCAAGTTCATCAATCACCACAATCAAATACGGCATACGTGCATGTATGACCGTCTCTGTGTTCTTCAGCTTGCCTGCTTTCAGCTTCTCATTGTAGTCTGCAATATTCCGAACGCCGGCAGCGGCAAGTTTGTCGTACCGCTTCTCCATTTCAAACTCGACGCCTTTCAATACCAGCACAGCATTCTTCGGATTTGTGATGATATCCTCGTTCACATCCGGAGACACCGCAAGGAAGTGATGTTTCAGACGGGCGTATTGCGTGAGTTCAATCTTCTTGGGATCAAACACAACAAGTTTAAGGTCGGACGGATGCATCCGGTACAGCAGGCTTGCGAGAATTGTGTTGATCCCCACACTCTTGCCCGAGCCGGTCGAACCCGCTATCAACAAATGCGGCATCTTCGCCAAATCATCAACAAACACTTCGCCGGAAATATTCTTCCCCATTGCAAGAGGGAGCTTTGCCGACGTATCCCGGAACCGTCCCGAGTTGATGACGCTGCGGATATTCACTATCGAAGGATTGTGATTCGGAATCTCAACGCCAACTGCCGACTTGCCTGGAATCGGCGCCATGATGCGGATTCCTTTGGCCGCAAGCTTGAGGGCAATGTCATTCTCAAGTGCAACGATCCGGCTGATTTTGACGCCGGTCGCGGGGACGAGTTCATAGAGCGTAACCACAGGACCCGGCGTAACAGAAATGTTCTCGACCTGAACATCAAACTGGGCAAGGGTCTCTCTCAAAAGATCGGCATTAGCACGCAGTTCTTCGTCTTCAACCTCTTCGGTATTTGCCCTGGGTGCATCGAGCAATTCAACCGAAGGAAAAACATAATCTATCTCTTCCTGCACATTCGGATCCACTTTCCGCTCATCGAAATTGACCTCGGCCTCCTGCACACTTTTTTCTATTTCAAGCCTGATCTCATTCTGTCGGGCTGCCGCCATACCGGGGATGTCATCCTCCTGATTAAGATCAGGAATATTAGCCTGCATCGCGTCAACACCGCTTTCAACAACGGGGGGCGTTGAAAGCATAGGTTCTTCAAGCGGGGGTTTGGAGATTTTGACAGCTGCGCGAGGCAAGGGAAGTTCTTCCTCTTCTCCGTCCTCTGAATCGTCCGGGACGCCATGTTGCTCACCGGCGAGACGGCGGCGTTCTTCTATCCGTTCACGGACATTTGAGCCGGCCCTGCCGAGCCAACCTCCAACTCGCAACGCAAGGAGCTTCAAACGCGAAGCAACCTCCTGCAAATCAAGATCGACCGCCATGATAACTGCAACGGCGATTGCAGTCAGGATCAAAATCGCACCGCCTGTTTTACCAAGCAGCTGGGAGAGCATTAGTGAGAGGAAGTCCCCGATAACGCCGCTCCACTCCATTCCGACCCATTCACCTGCTGAAATCACCCGCGCCATCCCAAAGAAGATCGACATGAGAAGGGCAAACACCAATGTGTAATTTGCGATGGAAAGCAACTTGCGCAGATCGGCTTTGCGGAGAATGCTGATGCCGAACATCATCATCAGGACGGGGACACAAAAAACGGCATAGCCGATGGTGGACTTGATCATGAACTCGGAAATCATAGAGCCGATGAGCCCGAGCCAATTGCGCGTTGTATCGGCCTTGGCTTTGATGACAGGATCAGACGAGAAGACCTTCGTCAGGTCGGATACGTGAATATCGGCATTTGCCTCGTCAGCGGGGTCATAGGAAACGAGAGCGAGGAAGACGAGTAACGCGCATGCCATCATGAGAACGGCGAGAATTGAACTTTTGCGCGCCGATGGTTTTGCCCCGGCGGGGGCTTTCGAAGTCTTTGAAGACTTACTCGTGGTGCGAGCTTTGTTCAACTCTTGCTGCACATAGTTGTTTTTTGCCATGGTTCCTCCGTCAGGATGCCAGAGATGATTTCTCGAGCGCCTTGAGCCTGATAACATTCCCGCTCAAATGGGGAAGCACCGGAATCGCATCGACGTCGGCGCACACCTTCAGGTCGTCACCGAACCCTATCTGTTTCAGATACATGCCGTGATCGGAGTTGTTGATCATTTTCTGGACGTTCTTGCCAAACGACTTGTACAATGCAAGGGCTGCCGAACCCGCGTCACCGTACGTGACACTTTCGATCCTTTCGGCAAGCATATGCAACAACATCCCGGCGCACACTGCATCCTCCATCGAAAAACTGCCGCTCCGGCCGGAGCAGACGATCGTCACATCCCGTTCAGGGTCTGCAAGAAACGACGCAACGGGCGAAATATTAATGAATCCACACACAACCATTTCACGGGCATAGCGCGATTTCACAAGCGCTTGCGACCCGTTGGTGGAGCTAAACACAATCGACTTCCCGCGTATGCGTTCTTCCGTATACTCAAGCGGCGAGTTGCCAAGATTGAATCCCTCGATCTTCCTCCCGCCCCTTTCTCCACCGAGCAACGTGACATCACCGAACAGGTTACCGACGATCTTCATCGCCGCCTCGACAGTGGTCACCGGAATCACTTCCTTGGCGCCGTTCATCAGCGCCTGACAGATGGTAGTGCTTGCGCGCAACACATCAATTACTGCTACAGTTTTGTCCCGCAGAAACATCTCATCAAACTGATGAGATGTGAAGAATACCTCGGCCTGCATGCGTTCCCCTTGGACGTCCGGAAAAGAACTATTTCTTGATAAACGGAACCGCCGTTACGGTTGCTGCAATCTCCTTGTTTCGGATATTGATGGAAACTGAAGTCCCCGGTCTTGAAAACTCGATTGGCACATACCCCATCCCGATGCCTTTATCAAGGATCGGGGAAAAAGTGCCGGATGTTACTTCACCGATCTGAAGTCCGCCGGCATTGATTGCATACCCGTGCCGGGGAAAAGCCTTCTCGGCAAGCGTAAAGCCGACTAACTTCCGGGAGAGTTCCTTCTTCGCCTTCATGATAGGGTGCTTGCCGTTGAAGTCACCCTTGTCAAGCTTCGTTATCCAACCAAGGCCCGCTTCGAGGGGATTGGTTGTCTTGTCGATGTCGTTGCCGTAGAGGCAGAAGCCCATCTCCAATCGGAGAGTATCACGGGCTCCCAAACCAACAGGCCCGATTGAAAATTCTCTCCCTGCGTCCATTATTGCATCCCAGACTTTTTTGCCGGTTGCAACGTCGGACGGGAAGTAAAGTTCAAAACCCAATTCGCCTGTGTACCCCGTGCGCGAAATGACCATCTCGACCCCGGCAAGGGTTCCGATCTTGAAATGATAGTATTGAATCGAGGAGAGATCAAGCTTGGTCAGCTTTTGCAGCGTAGAAAGTGATTTCGGACCCTGCACGGCAAGAAGAGAGTAGTCGTCGCTGCGGTTCACCAGCTTTACGTCTCCTTTGACCTGGCTCTGCAGCCAGGCGAAATCCTTTTCAATGTTGGAGGCATTGACCACGAGCATGTAGTAATCGCCGAGGTCGTACACCAGGAGATCGTCAACGATCCCGCCGTCATCGTAACACATGGCGGAGTACTGGACGCGCCCCTTGGAAAGGCGGTCGGCGTCGTTTGTTGTGACCCGTTGCAGAAAGTCCAGCGCATCCTCACCCCTGATCTCAATCTCGCCCATATGCGAAACGTCAAACATGCCGACCGACTCCCGAACCCTGCGGTGTTCCTCAATAATGCCCGAGTATTGAATGGGCATTTCGAACCCGGCGAATTCCACCATCTTGGCGCCTAATGTCACATGGATACCATGAAATGCGGTGTGCTTGAGACTCATCAGTATGCGATCCGGCTATTTGAACTGGTCTGTGATGTCTTTGCCCTGCGATGCCGATAAGAAATGGAAGTCCCCCGGAGGAATCTTGGGATCGATTTCGAGTTTTAGATGAACGCGGAACCTGAACATCATCCGAGTGAGACGGCTGATGTGCCCCTCGCGCAACACCGATGCAATTGAGGGGTTCACACGGAGAATCAAACGGAATTCGTTCGCTTCAGATTTGAAGCGCCGTATCCACCGCTCGAGCTGATTGATTGTGGTTGTCCGCGATTGCACGACGCCGGACCCTCCACACGCAGGGCACGCCTCTGTAAAGCTGTGGACAATACTCTGTCGAATGCGTTGCCGTGTTATCTGCACCAATCCGAACTCCGTCATCGGAAGGAAGGTCACCTTTGCCCTGTCCTTGCGGAATTCCTTTTTCAACTCGTCGTACACTTTCCTCTTGTTCTTCTCATCCTCGAGGTCAATAAAGTCGACGACGATGATTCCCCCGATATCCCTCAGACGCAGTTGCCGGCATATCTCGCGCGAGGCTTCCAGGTCGGTGCGCAGCGAGTTCAACTCCTGTTCCTTCTTTGCAGCGTAACGGCCACTGTTTACATCAATCACCACCATCGCTTCAGTTTGTTCGATGATGATGTAGCCTCCGCTTTTCAGCCACACTTTTCGGCTGAGGGTAGTTTCGATTTCCTTTTCGATCCCGTACGTGTCAAAGATCGGCTGCCTCCCCTTATGCAATTCGACCTTGTCGAGCATGTGTGGGGAGTTGTACTTGATGTAAGCGCTGATTTCTTTGTGCAGTTTGCGGGAGTCTACAACAACGCGGGATACATCGTTCGAGAAAAGGTCGCGGATTACGCCGGAGGTTGTGGCGAGATCCTTGTAGACGAGGGCAGGGGCTTTTTCGCTCTTGACTTGTGCCTCGATCTCGCGCCAAGTTGAAATCAGATCTTGAAGATCCTGCTTCAGGGACTCATCCGACTGGCCCTCTGCCACCGTACGGATGATCACGCCGAATCCTTCCGGGAGGATACTCTGGGCAATCTTGCGAAGACGCCTCTTTTCCTTGAAACTGGAGATTTTCTTGGAGATACCGACTTTGCCATCAAACGGAAGGAGTACAATGAAGCGTCCAGCAAGCGACACCTCGGACGTTACCCGCACACCCTTCTTGCCGACAGGTTCTTTGATAACCTGAATGATGATCTCCTGACCCTTGGAGAGATTGATGTCACGGCGTTGGGAGCGACCGTTTTCCTGCTGGCGCCGGTCGCCGGAGCCGTTTTCTTTGGGTGGGTTGCCTGATGATTGGCCGGAGCGCCTCCCTTGCTCGCCCGTCCGGGCCTCCGCCAAAACAGCGGAATCCTCTTCCTCGTCTTCCTCCTCCTCTTCGGACAGCATGGCGCTGTACTCTTCAAACCTGTTACCGATGTCGGAGAAGTGCAGGAAGCCGTCCTGCTTCAATCCCAAATCGATAAAGGCTGCTTTGATGCCAGGCATTACCTTGGCAACCTTGCCGAGGTAAATATCGCCGACCATCTTCTCTTTGTTTGCTGTTTCTACGAACAGCTCTGCAAGCCGACCGTCCTCTGTAATTGCAATGCGAGTTTCATTTTCGGCTGCATTGATAATGATTTCTTTCTTCATGCCAAACTGCTCGTTCCAAAACTCCTGAACTGGAAATTATACTGGTTGTCTGCTTTGCCGGAACGACGCAGGTGGACTTCGGGGCCGGGGGTCCGCCGAAGAATACACTTGTCTTTGTTTGCTGCACCTTCATCGTTGGCTCATGGTGGTGATTGTCAGTGGCCTTGCCACTTGTCATAGAATAGGATTTACTTCAAGAAATCCTGAAACACCTGCTGATAAGTTACTAAAAAATCAAGCCGGTTGCAAATAGGGAGAGGGAGTGCTCCAAAGAAGCCGGCATGGAACCGGTGTTTTTGACCTAAAAACAAGAGGTCAAGCTACCCTGCGTCACACTTTTGGTAACCGACCGTTGCTTCCTTCCGGACCTGGCGGGGTTAAGCTACTTACAGTTGCGCAGGACTTGACCTCGATACTCACTCTCTTCTCCGTGGAGCTGATCGGGATCGAACCGACGACCTCCTCGTTGCGAACGAGGCGCTCTCCCAGCTGAGCTACAGCCCCCCACATCTTTCGTATCAGACAGGTGGAAATATATTACAAATGCCTATCACAATCAATTGTAATTTTCTCACCGGGTTGGAAGAGTTGACATAGAACATACTTGGGTTCCTCAAAAAATCCGATGAAAAAACGCTCTTGAAATCTGGCAGAGGGTTTGTCCCAACATACTTAGAGGGATTTATTACCACAGCAAGGTAACTCAAGAGGAGAACAACAATGAAACAAATGATCTTGACATTCACGCTTGCCTGGGCCGTTTTTGGCTTTCTCGGCTGCGAGCACTCGACGAACAATGAGCCCGCGCCAAGCAGTTCAGGGATCTTCATCGTAACGCCGACCAACAATGCATACGTTGATGGACAGGTAAACGTGAAGGTCAGTTCCAAGAACGTCGGAGTCACACGGGTCGAGCTCTACGTAAACGGAGAACTCGTGGGCTCTCAGACAAGCGGCAGCACTGAGTTCATCTGGAATACCTCAAATCTCCCCTCAAACACAACCCATACGCTCAAGGCGGTGGGATATAACACTGTAAACTCCTACACCAGCTCGTCGCCGGTGACTGTTCGGATAAAGTAACCTTCCTCTTTACGTATCAGGGCAGAGCGCTTCCTGCGGGGAGCGTTCTGCCCATTTTTTGCTTCACCCTCCTTCCTTGACAAAGGCAGCTATAATCCGTATTTTTTTGCTTGAATAATATAAATTTTGGCCGTTTTTCCGGGTAATGTCCAACCTGACAGAGCGTGAACGGACGGTTCTGCGGTATGTGGTACATGACTTCATCGAAACCGCGGTGCCTATCGGTTCACGATACATATCAAAAAAACATGAGGACGAGTTAGGACTCAGCGCGGCAAGCATCCGCAATGTCATGTCCGAACTAGAGTATCTGGGGTATATTAATCACCCCCATACTTCGGCCGGCAGAGTGCCGACTGACCTGGGCTACAGGCTTTATCTGGACTCGCTCATGGAGAAGGAAACTGTCTCTCCTACCGACCGGGAGGCGATCAAGAGCGACCTTCAGACAGCGGACGACACTGACGACCTCGTCAAGCAGTCGTCAAAGCTGTTGAGCAAAATCTCAAAACAGCTTTGTGTTGTTACGTCGCCACAGATTAGTCGGGGGATATTCGAGAAGCTGGAACTTGTGCACCTGAGCAGTACACGGCTAATGGTCATCATCTCAGTCGGGCTTGGACTGGTTCGTACGCTGATGATGGAAGTAGAGAGCGAGATCCCTCGCGAGAGGCTTGAGAAGATTGCGCGCATCCTGAATGAACGGCTCAGCGGACTGACATTGGACCAAATCCGGGAATCATTTGTTGACAGGGTTAAGGATGTGCAGGATGATGGAAGCGGACTCATACGGCTGTTCATCGATTCGGTGGACAAACTCTTCTCGCCGGGAAAGACTGACAAATTCCACATCGCTGGAACCGATGCGATCGTCGAGCAGCCGGAATTCGAGAACCCAAAAAACTTCCGGGGTGTTATCGAGTTGATCAATGACGAAGAGATGATTATTCACGTGCTCGCAAAACAAACCGGTAATCCTGATGCTGTGAACGTAACCGTCGGACAGGAGAACCGGAACGAAAAACTGAAAGATTATAGCGTTATCACCGCTTCTTACCAGGCGGGCAACACGGTGGGACAGATAGGCGTTATCGGCCCGACCCGCATGCGATACTCTCGCATGATCCCCCTGGTTGACTATTTGGCAAAGACTATCTCCGACATGTTCTCAACCAACTACAGGTAATATGGCAGACGAGACAAAGGAACACCTGAATACACCGACTGATCAAGTATCATCTGATGAGGAGGAACAACAAGCCGGTACCGGACCGGAGAAAAGTTCCGTAGAAATCGAGAATGAGCGGCTGAAGCAACGCATTGACGAACTTCAGCGGCAATTAGATTCATTCAAGGATCAGTTCCTGCGGAAAGCGGCAGAGTTTGAGAATTTCAAGCGCCGGACCGAGGCTGAGACACTGAACCTCATCAAGAATGCAAATGAGGGCCTGATCACCGCCCTTCTCCCCATTCTGAACGACTTTCTGCGGTCGCTGAAAGCCGGCGCCGAGAGCAAGGATTACGACTCGTTTTTCAAGGGAGTTGAACTTATCTACCAAAAATTCTCGAGGGTTCTCGAGGCGCAGGGATTGGCCCCGTTTGAATCCGTCGGCAAACCGTTTGACGTTGAATACCACGATGCCTTGTTGCAGATGCCGAAAGATGATGTTCCTCCGCATACCGTGATCGAAGAAATCGAGCGGGGCTATATGCTGAACGATAAAGTCCTGCGTCATGCCAAAGTGATAGTATCCGCCGCTCCCTCACAGAGTCCGGAAAACGAATCACAAGATTCATCAACTTCTGACGATGTGAAGGATTAGATGGCAAAGCGTGATTTTTATGAGATTCTGGGAGTAGAGCGGAAAGCCACTGCCGAGGAAATCAAGAAGGCATACCGGAAGCTTGCACTCAAGTACCATCCGGATCGCAATCCCGGCAACAAAGAGGCGGAGGATCGCTTCAAGGAAGCCGCCGAGGCGTATGAAGCATTGAGCGACCCGGAGAAGCGACGCCGGTATGATCAGTTCGGGCATGACGGGATGAGGGGAACAGATTTCCGCCCGTTCACAAATGTTGATGATATATTCAGCACGTTCGGCGATATCTTCGGGCAGTCAGGATTCGGCGGCTCTGTGTTCGACGAGATGTTCGGCAGAACATCGGGGGGTGGAACGCGTCAACGCCGCTCTACTCAGGCAGGCCAGCCGGGCTCCGACCTGAAGCTGAGGTTGAAACTCACACTTGAGGAAGTCGCCACTGGCATCGAAAAAAAACTCAAGATCAAGAAGCAGGTTGTGTGTAGTACGTGCCGCGGGTCCGGGGCAAAGTCGTCCAGCTCGCGCATCACCTGCCCGGTTTGCAGCGGCTCGGGCGAAATCCGGCAGGTTTCCCGCTCGGTCTTCGGACAGTTCGTGAACATTTCCACATGCAATAACTGCGGCGGCGAGGGAAAAATTATCCGGGACCCGTGTCTTGCCTGTCAGGGAGATGGAAGGACACCGGGCGAAGCTACAGTTAAAGTTCAGATACCGGCGGGAGTCAATGACGGGAATTATATTTCCCTTCGCGGCGAAGGAAATGCCGGCCTGCGGGGCGGTCAAGCCGGCGATGTCATCGTCATCATCGAAGTAGAGCCGCACGAGGTATTCATCCGAAACAACGATGATGTTGTGCTGGACTTGTTAATCAGCTATCCGGAAGCTGCACTCGGCGCCGAAGTCGAAGTGCCGACGCTAAGCGGCAGAGCAAAGCTGAAAATTGAACCAGGCACACAGTCGGGACGAATTTTGCGGATGCGCGACAAAGGCATCCCTCACTTGAACAGCTACGGGCGTGGCGACCAGCTCGTGCGAGTGAACGTGTGGGTGCCAACGAAGCTGAACAGCACGGAGAAGAACCTTCTACGCGAACTCTCCGAGCAGGACAACATCAGTCCAAAAGAAGGCGACAAGTCCGCCCACTCTGACAAGAGCTTTTTTGAGAGAGTCAAGAGGGCGTTCAGCTAACACCGGACCGGTGCAGAGTTTCTTGTTCTTCATTTTCTTCTTGAAGCCATGAGCGTGCTGGACAAACTTCAGCAGGGGGCCGGGTTCACCCGCAAGGAGGCGGTTGCCCTTGTCACTCTCTCGGCCACGTTTCTCGGCGGCATGTTTATCAAGATGTTCAACTCACGCAGTGCTGAGCCGGCGGCGGTAATCCCGCAATTCGACTACCGTATCCCCGACAGCATCTATTCTGCTCTCGGTGAAAAGCACCGGCAACAACTCACACCGGAAACATCTCCGCCAAACGTAACTGCACATGAGCAGAAGAAAATGCCGGCCGCAACTGTTCAGAAAACAGTCAACCTGAACACGGCAACGCGGCAACAGCTGATCACGTTGCCCGGCATAGGACCGGCCTTTGCTGAACGGATCATCGAGTATAGAACTCAGAACGGGGACTTTGCCTCTGTGGATGAGCTGGTCAAAGTCAAAGGCATCGGCAAGAAGAAGCTCGAACAACTACGGCCACTCGTTACAGTAAAGTAGGCACCCCGGAATTCACCGATCGTATCATCTACCTTTCGCTTACGTGCGAGCATTACTTCTAACCCTCTGTATCTTCCTAGGCGCAAGCGCTGCGTTCCCTTCCCAACAGGACTCAAGCGATTTTTGGGAGCCATTTCCGGGGCGAAAGATCTTTCCCCTGTTTACAGCTGACGGGCTCGCCCACCAGCTTTCGCTTTCACGCGTTACTGAGAACAAAGACTGGATTGGAGCAGTCGGTGGTTCCATCCCTCTCGTCCAACTCAACCCGGGCGATTCCCCGATACAGGCAAGTGTCGCGGTCACCATTTTTAACAGGCTGATCAAAACTCCCGGCCATCTCGAGGTCTTTACCGTTGACTACAAAGTTGACTTCCCCTTTGACATTCGGTTCTCAGAGCTATCGCTGCGGGTTGCTCTCGGACACATCAGTTGCCACTTCGCCGATGACGCAATAGAGATCTACGGAAAGAAATCCATACAACATGTCAATGACTACGTGACGGTTGCCGCAGCGTACGATATTCCCGCAATCGGAGGGTACATTTACGGGGGATTCAATTATTCCTATGGCACTCAGCCTATCCAAAACAAGCCCTGGCTTCTACAATTCGGCGCGCACTTCGGCAACATACCGCTCCATGACGCAGTATCGGCCTACGGGGCGGTCGACGTGAAGGTGCGGGAGGAAACGGGTTGGGGTAGCACGAGAAGTCTGCAACTTGGCTTGAGGTTCTTTCCCAAACTACAGTACGGTCTACGCCTTGCATACACACTTAGAATGGGATTTGAGGAACGGGGACAATTCTACCTCGCCAAGGCTACAAACAACTTGATTTCGGCCTACATTGATTTCTAGGGGGAAATGAAAAAGGGCGTTGTCGTACTCTTACTTGTTTGCACATCCTTTACCCACGCGCAGGATTCTCTCCGGATTGTTGATGGCTTTACCTATAGCCCTGAATTTACTGGACGCAAAATCGCGGCAACGAGTGCAGTCGGAGGACTACTCGGCCTCTCAGTCTATTGGTGCTACGACAGCTGGTGGCGCAACGCCGGCGGTGGATTCCGATTCATCAGCGAAAACTGGCTTAACAGCTACGCAAGCGGCATCGACAAGGTCGGGCATTTCTATACATCGTATTTCTATTTCCATCTTTTCCGGAACATCATGCTGTGGGGAGGATATGAGAGCACAACAGCGGAATGGTGGGCGTTCGGCAGTAGCGCGTTCTTTGCCGTCGTGGTGGAAATCGGAGACGGGTTGACGCCGCAATACGGCTTCGACTATCAGGATCTGACATTTAATCTCGCCGGCGCAGCCTATGGCCTGCTGCAAACGAGAGTACCGTTCCTCAAAAACTTCAACTTCAAATGGAGTTATGTGCCGAGGGATGGCTACCGTTTTCCGGTACGGCTGGTTGACCACTATGATGATCACACCTACTGGCTCACTGTCAACGTAAACAATCTCCTGCCCGAATCTGTCGAGCCGCTCTGGCCCGATTGGTTGCAATTGGCGGTGGGAATGGGTGTGGATGACTATTGGACCAAACGGGAGTTCGTCATCGGTTTTGACATTGATCTTCTGTCACTCTTCAAGCCTACGAACCAGGATTGGCTTCTCTTCCACAAGACGGCGAATATGTTCCATATCCCCGCCCCGGCAGTGAAGTTCACCGAGGGAAAAAGCCCGAAGTACTATCTCTTCCACAAGAATTGATCCGGAGAGCAATACCCCGATTCGGCGGACAGGGGGACATCAATGTTAACTCTTGACTCACTCTGAATAATGCAATCGCCCGTGCGAACGCGCGTCGCACGGGCGAAGAACATGCACTCCCCTGCTTCCATTCAAAGGAGCTGAACTCCTTAGGTCTTTATCTGACCAGCATCATCTTGCGTGTTTCCGAAAAACTTCCTGAAGTGAGCTTGTAGACATACACTCCGCTTGGAATACTTGCGGCATCCCATTCCACCAGATATGAACCTGCTTCCTGCGGCTTGTCCACAAGTCTAGCCAATTCCCTGCCGAGCAGGTTATACACCGCAAGAGTCGTGTGCCCTTGTTTCTGCAAACTGTAGCGAATCTGAGTCGAAGGATTGAACGGGTTCGGATAATTCTGCTCCAATCCAAACCGGAGAGGTTCTTCCTGTTTCACGCTCGTCACAACCTGTACGCTGATTTCCTCCAGCCAATTCGCTGTACCGTTCTGGTTAAGCTGGCGCAGACGATAGTACCACAACCCGATAGCTGCGTTACTATCAACAAGAGAGTAATCCTGCGGAACCGTCGTCGTCCCTGCGCCCGGAACAAAACCGTTCGGCAAGAGGACGAAGTTCAACGTGTTGTTTCTGCTCCGGTAAACTTCAAACCCCAGATTCTGGAATTCCGATAGTGTTCTCCAGCTCACTCTCACCATATTGTTACCAAGCGAGCTTCCGGTGAACGAAGCGAGAACGACCGGAAGAATCGAGTTGCCGTACGTAAAGCTGAAGGTTTCTTGGCTTAACGTTGTGTTGAACTCGTCTTTTGTCGTAACGTTCCAATTATACATTGTCCCGTTCGACAGCCGGTTCCCTGTCACGAAGGTGTAGAGTGAATCGTTGCAGCGAATCGTAGTGTCCAGTCCGTTCCCCCAGATTCTCAGCAGGTAGTAATGGGGGTCTTTGTTGATGTCGGCAGCACGACGCCACCGGAATTGTATTTCTGTTGGGGTACCGGTATTGATCTGATCCGCCGGCTCGAGCAACGTCGTGTTGATGCGTGGAGCGAGTCCCGCGAAACTGAAGATGAACAAGCCATTTTGCATGTCTGACCCGATAATCTTCCCCGACGGGAAATATGGATAGCAAGCCCACATCCCGTCGTAGTTGCCCGGCGGCTCGGTTGATGTGTCATACCCGCCGGCATCAGTTGGCGCTGTCGGGTTTGTGATGTTGACAATGCGAAGCCCGGCTGTGTACCATGCGACATACGCATAGTCGCCGCGGATGAACACATTGTGCACGATATCTGCAGGGTTTGGACTGAATGTTGCAACTGGTGTCGAAGAAACCGTCGGCAGGTTCTGAAGATTCCATACTTTTAGATTCTTGGCAGTCGAGCCGACTTCGTCCGTCGTGATTGCGTAACGCCGGTCTTTTGTCGTCCACACGTTATGTGTGCCCCCGCCTGTGTACGAGATGCTGGCAATTAGAGTCGGAGTTGCTTTATTTCGTCCGTCGATAATGTCCAACCGGCCGTTGTTGATCGCGGCCGCAAAGATCGTATCGTTGCGGATGTAGCTATCGTGCACGTAGCGGGTCGTCCAGCGGCCGAGATATTGGGGACGGCGGGGATTTGCAAGACTCGCAATAATCATCCCGCTGTTAGTGCCGTTGAGATACAAATATCCGTCATGAATTGAAATCGTATGGCTGGTATTCACGCTGAAGCCGCCGAGGTTCGTGATGACGGTATCGAGGTTCACGCTATTGGGCAGGTTGGCGAGGTTGATGATCTGAAGCCCCTGGCTGCCTTCCGACACGACGTAGGCGTACTTATCGTACGTCTTCACTTCTTTCCAGAGAGACGTCGCTCCGGGAATATGGCCAATTTCGACAGGGGCGGCAGCGTTTGTGATATCAATGACCGAGCAGCCGGTAGCAGTCCCGAGAATTGCATACTCACGGCCATCAGGAGCGACATACCCCCAACAACCGGCAAATGAGACCCCCCCGGTTGTCCCGCGGTTGGGGCGAATCGAGCCAAGCAATGAGACCTGGGCCATCATTTCGGAGGCAAGGAAGGCCAGCACCACCAACAGCAAAACGAAATATTTCATTAAGTTTCCAACAATTATGAAAATAATTGGCAACAATCTATTGAGATTCGCAGGTAAGTGCAAGGGTGAATTTATCGGCCTGTTAACTCTAATCTCAAGTATTGACCCGTAACGCTTCTTTTCGCCGCAGCCACTTGTTCCGGCGTTCCCTCAGCAACGATTTCTCCACCGGACTTGCCTCCCCCCGGACCTAAATCAATAACCCAATCGGCGGTCTTGATAACATCGAGGTTATGCTCGATAACGATAACGGTATTCCCCTTATCTACAAGCCTCTTCAAAACGCTCAGTAACATGCGTATGTCCTCGAAATGTAAGCCGGTTGTCGGCTCGTCGAGGATGTAGAGTGTATTGCCGGTACCGACTTTCGAGAGTTCCGTCGAAAGCTTGACGCGCTGCGCTTCGCCACCGCTCAGGGTCGTCGCTTGTTGGCCGAGGTGAATATACCCGAGCCCTACATCGTTGAGCGTGGACAGCTTTCGCTGCAACCCTGGTATTTCACTGAAAAACTCAACTGCTTCCGACACGGTCATGTCAAGGACGTCGGCAATGGACTTTCCCTTATAATGCACCTGGAGGGTCTCACGGTTGTACCGCTTACCTTTACAGATATCACACAACACATACACGTCCGGCAGGAAATTCATTTCGATTTTCTTTACACCATCCCCTTCACAGTTTTCGCAACGACCACCGGCTACATTGAAGCTGAATCGCCCTGCCTTGTAACCCCTGATCTTCGCCTCAGGCATCTGCGTAAACAAATCACGAATCAGTCCGAAGACGCCAGTGTACGTCGCAGGATTCGAACGGGGCGTCCGCCCGATCGGCGATTGATCGATGTCGATCACCTTATCGATATTTTTCAGTCCGTCGATCTTCTTGTAAGGAAGAGGGACAAGTTTGGCTTGATAGAACTTACGTGAGAGAATCGGGTAGAGCGTCTCGCTAATGAGGGATGACTTGCCGGAGCCGCTCACTCCCGTAACGCATATGAACTTGCCAAGCGGGATCTTTAGCGCGACATCTTTGAGATTATTCCCTGTCGCCCCCTCAAGCGTGATAAATTTGCCGTTGCCAGGGCGACGCTCGGACGGAATCTCGATGCGCCGTTTTCCCTTCAGGTACTCAGCGGTGTAGGAAATCGAATCGAACACGCCATTGCCGTTGGTGTTGATCGTGTCGTTGCGGAGTTCCAATTTCGAGGGCTCTGCAGCCGTTACAACGTGGCCCCCGTGCTCTCCGGCCCCGGGACCTAAGTCGATTACATAGTCAGCGCTCTCGATCATTTCCTTGTCATGCTCGACAACCAGAACCGTGTTCCCGAGATCACGAAGCGATTTCAGCGAGTCGATCAGCTTCACATTGTCCCGCTGATGCAGCCCGATGCTCGGCTCATCGAGTATGTACAGAACGCCGACAAGCTGCGAACCGATCTGTGTTGCGAGCCTGATGCGCTGGCCTTCGCCTCCGGAGAGTGTTCGGGCGGAACGGTCAAGCGTCAGATAGTCAAGGCCGACATTGAGCAGGAATTCCAGGCGTTGGCGGATTTCCTTGAGAATCTGATTTGCAATCAGCATCTGACGGTCGGTCAATTTCAATGACCCGAAGAACTCCACCGACTCTCCGATCGACAGCGATACAACATCGTGGATGTTGAACTTTTTTTTCGTTCCTGCATCCGTAAGCCGGACGGCGAGACTTTCTTTCTTTAGGCGCCCTCCCTTGCACGCCGAGCAGGGTTTGGTCGTCATGTATGCTTCCACCCACTCGCGTATGTTATTCGAGCTGGCGTCGTCGTAGTAATGTTTGAGCACGTCAAGCAGTCCGCCGAAGCGATGCTTGTACATAACGGTTCGCCCGCTTTGGTATCGATACTCGATCTCGAATTTCTCGTCGCCGGCCCCGTGCAAAAGCACATTCATCGCCTTTTTGGGAATTTTCCCGATGGGCGTATCAAAGTCGAAACCGAATCGCTTGGTAACGGCGCGTACCTGGCTCCACGCCCACGTTTGTCTGGGCTTACCAAGAGGGGCAAGTCCCTCCTCATTGATCGTCAGGGATGGATCGGGAATGATAAGATCGAGATCCAGTTCCTTTATCTCTCCCAGTCCGTCGCACGTCGGGCATGAGCCGTACGGAGAGTTAAAGGAGAAGGAATTCGGTGCCGGCTCTTCGTAAGAGATGCTGCAAAAGGCGCATGAAAGATGTTTGCTAAAAAGAATGTCCTCTCCCGAATCTTTTTGCTTTGGGGGAGATTTCTTTTTCGAGAGACTCTTTGTGATAGTTTTGGGGGATGGCTCTGCATTACCGCCTCGATCAACATTTACAATTACAACGCCGCTGCCGAAGCGCAATGCCACTTCCACCGAGTCAGCGATCCGGGAGCGGGCTTCCTTCTTCACAACAATGCGATCGACGACGATCTCGATGTTGTGAACTTTGTACCGGTCAGCCTGCATCCCCTTCTCGATTTCCTTCACAACACCGTCAATACGGACGCGGAGGAAGCCGTCTTTCACAATCTCCTCAAACAACTCCCGATAATGCCCCTTCCGCCCTTTCACAACGGGGGCGAGTATCTGCACTTTCGTCCCCTCTGGCAGCTTCATGATGCTGTCGATGATCTGATCGGTGGTTTGCTTTGTGACGGGACGGTCGCAATTATAGCAATACTGCGTGCCGACGCGGGCAAACAGGAGCCGGAGGTAATCATAAATCTCCGTCACTGTACCGACGGTTGAACGGGGATTGTTGCTGACGGTTTTCTGTTCGATGGAGATTGCCGGACTCAGGCCTTCGATGTAATCGACATCGGGGCGCTCCATGACGTCGAGGAATTGACGGGCGTATGCCGAGAGGCTTTCGACGTACCGGCGTTGTCCCTCGGCGTAGATGGTGTCGAACGCGAGACTCGACTTGCCGCTTCCGGAAAGTCCGGTAATGACGACAAGCTTGTCGCGAGGGATATCGACATCGATGTTCTTGAGATTATGCACGCGGGCGCCGCGAATGACGATCTCTTCTTCGCCATTCACAGGGAGTGGAATGCTTGATTGTGCGGTAGAACGCTTTGGCATACGCAAGGCTGATGTCCGGACTCACGGATGTAACACCGGCCACAGCCGTAATGATTCCGGAAAATGAACTGGATTCTCGTATTGTGCGAGGGATATGATACAGGAAATGGGGGAGGAATTCAATTCACGGGGAGAGCCGTAGTCACCCCACTCTTTCTCTTTTGCTGAGATACTCCGTCAGCGCAACATCAAATGGTGTGGCGGTATCCATCAGCACATAATCAACGTAGTTCTCACGGCATTCACGCTTGTAGCGTTCGAGAAAAGCCTGCATCTCACGTTGATACGCCTTTTGAATCTGCCACGGCTGCGTCATGAGTTGTTCGCCGGTTTCCATGTCCTTGAACATTGCGTCGTTGCCGAAGGCAAAGCTCCGCTCGAGCGGATCGAGAATGTGCATGACAAGAACTTCGTTCTTCTTATGACGGAAGTGCTTCAGTGCGGCAATCACTTCATCAGGATTGTCGAACAGATCGCTGATGATGATCACGAGTCCCCTCCGTTTGATCCGGTCGGCAACGTTATGCAGGGATTTTCCGGCCCCCGTCTTCTTGCTCGCCTGTACTTTTTGCAACTCAACCAGAATCTGTCGCAAATACCCCTTCGTGGCATGAGGAGGAAGATACGAGGTCACTTCTTCATCAAACACGGACAATCCAACGGCATCCTGTTGCTTGATCATCATGTACGAGAGGGCCGCCGCAAGATAGGATGCATACTCGAACTTCTTGATGTTGCCGGAGGAGGCGTAATCCATTGACCGGCTCGCATCAAGAACAATGTACGACTTAAGGTTCGTCTCTTCTTCGTACTGTTTGATGTAATATCGGTCGGTCTTGCCGTAAATCTTCCAGTCGATGTGCTTGATCTCATCACCGGGCATGTATTGCCGGTGTTCGGCAAACTCAACGCTGAATCCGTGGTAGGGGCTCTTATGCAATCCGGTAATAAACCCCTCGACCACAAGCCGTGCCCGCAACTCCATGTTGGCGAGCTTCGAAACAACCTGTGGCTGGAGGTATTGGCGGTACGCGTCGGACATCAGTTCCTTTTTGTGGTCTTCTTTGCCGGCGCAGCAGTTACCTGAGGTTCGGGTGTTGAGGAGGGAATAATGTCTTCGGGTTTCTTGCCGAGGTGCATGATTTCGAATCGCGCTGATTCAACAAGCTCATGTTCGGGATATGACGCAACAAACTGCTCATATGTCGCCTTCGCTTGAAGCGTATCCCCCAACTCATTGTTCAGAAGATAACCGGAAAGGAACATTGCAACGGGGGCATATGTACCTTGCGGATACTGTTCAAGATAGCGCTTGTATGCCTCAACCGCCGCGCCGAAATCCTTCATGTCGTCATTCCTGACGGACGCTATGTGGAACAACGCTTCCTCGGCCTCCTTCGTGCCGGGATGATCCGTGATCAACTTTTCATACTGCTCGATTGCCTGCGAAGGGTTCTTTGCTTCACGGGCCTCCGTTGCTTTGGTGAGATATTCTTCAGGAGCGGGCTTGCCGCAACCGACAACTGCCAAAGTGATTATCAATGCAAGAAAAATGGAACGCTGCATACAGTCTCCGTAGAATGAAATGAATCGTGCGACACAAATTAGAGAAATGAGGGGCGAGAAGCAATGGATGAGCTGAGGATATGTATTTCCGCGCGCATGCAGGAGGCGATTGAGCCGGGGCGAGGACGCTACCGAAAATAATTCCAGCGTCCGAGGCGGAATCAGGATCAAAGATCAAGCTGGCCGGGAAGACCACCCAAGTGAATCATCTCGATTCCAAATCGGCCAATTGCTTCATTTGAATAGCCATTGACGAAATACCGGGAATCGAGAGAGAGAGGGTGCGCTGCTCGCGCAGAGTTTGTGCAGTTGCGAGTGCAGTCAGGAACCAGAAGAGAGCAACTAAAAGCCACGTGGCATGTGTTCTTGTCCTCATTGCCGTCTCCGTGTTGACTTGTAAAGTGATATCAGTATCGCACTTGCCTACACTTTGAGACTCTCACACTCAATCTACACGTTTCGTCGCATTACTGCAGCAAAAAAGCCGTCCGTTCCCGTAATGTGTGGCAACAACAACAGCGTGTCTGTAGTACACGGAACACGAACGTTGATGCGCTCAAGAATCTCCGGCACAGGAACGAGCGTAAAGTGCGGATGTGTACGCAAGAAGTTCTCGACGACGTGCTCATTCTCCTTCATCAAAAGTGTACAGGTTGAATATACGAGTCTTCCGCCCGGTTTGACTAATGCGGCGTATTGATGCAAGACATTCTGTTGGACAGTTGCCATCCGGTCGATATAGTCCCCAGTAGTCATCAACTTCGCTGCGGGATTTCTTCTAAACGTCCCGACACCGGAGCACGGGGCATCAACCAACACCGCATCAGCAATGCCGGTCAATTCGCATATGCGCTCGTTGTCACGCAGGGCATGAAGAAGTTCAGCAATCGTAACACCTGCCCGGGCTAATCGGGGATGAATGTTCGCGAGCCGCTTCTCATCAACATCAATTCCAATGAGGGATCCCGAATTATTCATCAATGCCGCAAGATGCAAAGTCTTCCCTCCACCACCGGCACATGCATCAACGACACGTTGGCCGGGTTTCGGATCGAGCAACATCGAGAGCAACTGGCTCCCTTCGTCCTGCAATTCAAACCATCCGTCTTTGTATGAGGCGAGTGCCTGCGCGTTGAAGCGCCTTTCCACGACAAGCCCGAAGGGAGAGTAGCGCGTCGGTGATGCCGCAATACCCTCGTCCGCCAATCGCTTCCGACATTCGTCGACGGTGGCTTTGAGCGAGTTTACCCGAATCGCTGTCGGCGCCGGCTGGTTCAGAGCCTCACACAATTTCTCCGTTTCCTCTTCGCCGAAGCGATCACACCATTCTTCAACAATCGAATCAGGAAAAGAATAGTTGAGGGCAATCGACTCTGCCGGAGAATGTGTTGCCGGAAGCCGGGCGTTTGCTATCGCACCGAGGATACCGGAACACTCCGTTCGGGGAAAGGAGACTTCCCACAACGCCCTGACGTCAGGAAGAAGCTGGATCGCATCTTCGCGATTGATTCGTAGGGCAAATGTCATGAAGTAAATCAGGGAAGGAAGGCTCTTTTGTTCGAGTCCCACACTCCGCATCGCATCGGCCCCCAAAGCATTGAGAAGCCTGAAGTTGCGGAGCATCTCGAACGTCGTGTCGCCGATGTAGCGGCGGTCTTTGGAGCCGAGGTAATGACGGGTACGGAAGAAATCACGCGCTACAGCATCTGCGGGCTGTTTCAGTGGGCGGATGAGATCGAGAAGCTCGACGGTGTGACCGATGAGCGAAGATTTTTTCATGTACAGAAGAAAAGGAAATCCCCGCCTTCATCAAAACGAAGTACACTTACACGGCAACCCACGGCTCGCGCAACGCGGAAGTCATGTAGCCTCGCGCCATTCGTGGCGTGTTGTACGCAATGCCGACTTCCCCCCTCATGTTCAAAACGATGACGCCGCCGTATCCGTCCGCTTTACGTTCGAGAAGATCGATGCCTTCCGCTGCAGCCTGCGCCGGATCCAGGCGGCCGTGATGCATGATATCGAGCACGGACTTTGCCATGACGACGCGGATCATTGCCTCACCCCACCCTGTCGTTGAAACGCCACCGATCGAGGCATCTGCATATGTCCCCGAGCCAATGAGCGGGGAATCGCCAACCCTGCCGGGAAACTTGTTCGGCGTACCTCCGGTCGAAGTGCCGGAAGCAATGTTCCCTTGTGCGTCAAGTGCGACCGCACCGACAGTATCAACCGGAATCTTCTTCTTGCGGAACGCATCTTTCGTTGATGCGGGGGATTTCTTCTGCCATTCGCGCCAGCGCTGGATTTCACGGTCGGTAATCAACTCATCCTGCGTGCATGTTCTCATTCCTTGTTCCATGGCAAAGCGCACAGCGCCCTTCCCGACAAGGAAAACATGCTCGCTATTATCCATAATACGCCGGGCAAGTTGAATCGGGTTCTTGATATTCTGCACAGAGGCAAGTGCGCCCGCCTTGAGCGTTGTTCCGTTCATGATGCTTGCATCCAATTCAATCTCCCCCGCTGCATTCAGGAACGATCCGACGCCTGCATCGAACGTGTCATCATCCTCCATGATCGTGATTGCGGCCTCAACGGCATCTACCGCCGATCCGCCGTCATTCAACACAGCCATCCCCACCATTATTGCTTTTTGTACACCGATCCGGTGCGGTTCGACGAGTTCGTCGGGAATATCCCAGGCGCCACCATGCACAACAAGTGCAACCATGTGTGTATGTATCCTTTGGTAAGAAATGTATTGCGGGGCAGATGCAATGTACTATACTGTACACGCCGAAACAACGCCGAAAAAAAAGGTGTGACGAGCCGTAACCGGTTCATCACACCCCTGCGGTTTTGTTCTTGATCATACACACAGAACTGATGTGCAGTCCTGTGTTACACTTCGACGCCCGCCTTGAACTTCTTCACGAATTCGATCAGTCCGCGGTTATCGAGCCCTACTTCAGCCGTATCCCCCTCGGAGAATTCACCGGCAAGGATCTTCCCGGCCATGACGTTGGTGACATGCTTCTGGATTACCCGCTTCAACGGCCGTGCACCGTACACGGGATCGTAGCCGAGCCGGGCAAGCCAGTCCTTTGCCTCATCGGTCACCTCGAGCGAGATACCCTTCTGCCTCAACAGCTCTTCAACATGCTGAAGTTGTAAGGAGACAATCTCTCTGATATCCTCCTGGCCGAGCGGCTTGAAGATGATCACTTCGTCAATTCTGTTCAGAAATTCGGGCCGGATGGATTTTTTCAGCAGGGCGTGCAGTTCCTGCTTCAGCTCAACGAATTCTTCTTCCCAACCAGTCCGCTTCTCGAAGCCTGATCCTATTCTCTCACTGATAAGGTGCGAGCCCAGATTGGACGTCATAATAATAATCGTATTCTTGAAATCCACGGTCCGCCCTTTGCTGTCTGTGAGTCGCCCCTCATCCAGCACCTGCAGCAAGACGTTGAACACTTCGGGATGCGCTTTTTCGATTTCATCCAGCAACACCACCGAATAGGGCTTGCGGCGGACCGCCTCTGTCAACTGCCCCCCCTCATCGTACCCTACATATCCCGGTGGCGCTCCGATGAGTCGGGAGGTGGAGAATTTCTCCATATACTCACTCATATCTATGCGTACCATGGCGGTTTCGTCGTTGAAGAGAAACTCTGCGAGCGCACGAGCAAGCTCCGTCTTGCCGACTCCGGTACTGCCCAGGAAAATGAACGAGCCGATCGGGCGTTTCTCATCCTGCAATCCCGCACGCGAGCGACGAATAGCATCGCTGACGGAGCGGACAGCTTCGCTCTGAGCAATTACCCGTTGCTGCAACCGCTCCTCGAGATGCAGCAGCTTCTGACGGTCGCTTTCGAGCATACGGGTGACCGGTATGCCAGTCCAGCGGGAGACAATTTCAGCGATGTCATCGGCTTCGACTTCTTCTTTCAACATGCGGCGTTCTTTCTGGAAGATCTGCAGCTTCACCGATGCTTCACGGATGTTCTTTTCGAGATCGGAGATGACGCCATAGCGCAATTCAGCCACACGCCCCAAATCCCCTTCCCGCTCCTTCTTTTCCGCCTCAACTCGCGCATTCTCAATTTCCTCCTTCATCTTCCGGATGGATTGGATCAGATCTTTCTCAACCTGCCAATGGGCACGGAGTTCTGTCCTGATTTCCTGCTGCGATGCGAGTTCCTTCTCCACTTCGTCAAGCCGGTCTTTCGAGGCTTCGTCCTTTTCACGGCGGATCGCTTCACGCTCGATTTCCAGCTGCTTGATGCGACGTTCGACGGCGTCGAGTTCCTCCGGCATTGAATCGATTTCGATGCGGAGCTTCGATGCGGATTCGTCGACCAAATCGATTGCCTTGTCGGGAAGGAATCTGTCGGAGATGTAGCGATGACTTAACTGCGCTGCGGCAACAATTGCGCCGTCCGTAATGCGGACGCCGTGATGCAATTCGTAGCGCTCCTTCAGTCCCCTAAGAATAGATATCGTATCCTCGACACTCGGCTCATCCACCAACACGGGCTGGAAGCGGCGCTCGAGCGCAGGATCTTTTTCAATGTGCTTCCTGTATTCGTCGATAGTGGTTGCGCCGATCGCCCGGAGATCGCCACGTGCCAACGCAGGCTTCAGCATATTTGCGGCATCAACCGACCCTTGGGCCGACCCCGCTCCGACAAGCGTGTGGAGTTCATCTATGAACAGGATGATCTCGCCATTTGAAGTCTCGACTTCCTTCAACAACGCCTTGAGCCGCTCCTCGAACTGCCCGCGGAAGCTCGTTCCTGCAACAAGCGACCCCATATCGAGAGCCACAATACGCTTAGACTTGAGGGTCTCCGGAACGTCACCCTGAACAATCCGGTGGGCAATCCCTTCCGCAATTGCCGTCTTTCCGACGCCCGGGTCACCGATGAGAACCGGGTTGTTTTTCGTCCGGCGGGAGAGCACTTGCAGTACGCGGCGGATCTCCTCGTCACGGCCGACTACCGGATCGAGTTTTCCTTTGCGGGCAAGTTCGTTCAGATCACGGCCGTATCGTGTCAAGGCCTGGTATTTTTCCTCGGGTGTCTGGTCTGTTACCCGCTGTGAACCTCGGATCTCTTTGAGGACCTTGAGAATGGCGTCCGGCGTCACTCCTTGATCGAGCAGCAATCTTGATGCGCCGGAGTCACGTGTCTCGACCATTCCGAGTAATAGATGCTCGGTGCTGATGTATTCATCCTTGAGGTTCTGTGCGTGCTTCTGTGCCCGTTCGAATAGGCGGGCGAGGCCCGGCGAGAGGGACTGATTTGTGATTGTCGTGCCGCTCACTTTCGGCAGTTTATCCAGAAGCTCGTTCACCTTGATCTTCACAAAGCTGGCGTTCGCCCCGACTTTTTGCAGGATAGGAATAACAGTCCCGGCGGAATCCTGCACAAGCGCCGCCAGCAGATGCTCGGGTTCAATGAGTTGATTGCCGTAACTCGATGCAATCTCCTGGGCGTTTTGCACCGCCTCCTGAGATTTGATTGTGAATTTATTGAAGTTCATATGTTCACTCCTTCACCACTTATCTGGTGGATACTACTGTTCGCGCCCGCGTACACCATCATGCCACGTTCATAGACAAAAGGCGAGGAAAATTCCCTCGCCTTTGTGTCATTTCCTCCGTTAATCGATTCAGTTACTTCTTCTTGTCCTCGTCGACAACTTCGTACTGTGCATCTTCGACCTTCTTTTCCTCGGATTTGGATGATGTCTCCGACTGCGTCGGGCCGGCTTGCGGGCCGCCCTGCGGTGGTTGCTGGGTCGTTGACTGCTGGTACATCTGCGAGGATGCATCGTTCCAGGCAGCATTCAGCGTATCAATCGCAGACTTGATGTTCCCGATGTTTCCGGACTTAATGGCCTCTTTGAGGGCATTATTTGCCGAATCAATCCGGCTCTTCACATCTGTCCCGAGTTTGTCCCCAAACTCCTTCAACTGCTTCTCGGTCTGGAATACGAGATTGTCAGCCTGGTTCTTGATTTCAATCTCTTCCTTCCGTTTCCGGTCTTCAGCGGCGTGTGACGCAGCATCCGTTTTCATCTTCTCGACTTCTTCCTTGCTCAAGCCGCTCGAAGAAGTGATACGAATGGACTGCTCTTTCCCCGTGCCCTTGTCTTTTGCGGACACATGCAGAATACCGTTTGCATCAATGTCGAAAGTAACTTCGATCTGCGGTACGCCGCGCGGAGCCGGTGGAATCCCATCAAGATGGAACTTGCCGAGGGTCCTGTTGTCCACCGCCATCGGGCGTTCGCCCTGAAGCACATGGATTTCAACCGAGGGCTGGTTATCCGAAGCCGTCGAGAACACTTCACTCCGTTTCGTCGGGATGGTTGTGTTGGACTCGATGAGCTTCGTCATCACACCGCCAAGGGTCTCGATTCCGAGCGAAAGTGGTGTTACGTCGAGCAGCAGTACATCGGTCACATCGCCAGCAAGCACACCCCCCTGGATTGCGGCACCAATCGCCACAACTTCATCGGGATTGACACCCCTATGGGGCTCACGACCAAAGATGTCCTTTACCAATTGCTGGACCTTCGGCACACGCGTCATGCCGCCAACCAGAATGACTTCATCGATGTCGCCGGGCTTCAGGTCGGCATCTCTTAGAGCCTGCTCCGTAGGTCCCATGGTCTTCTGGATAAGGTCGTCAACCAGCTGCTCAAACTTTGCCCTCGATATCGACATGTTAAGGTGTTTAGGCCCGTCCGATGTGGCTGTGATGAACGGCAGATTTACATCCGTCTGGTTGAGTGTGGAAAGTTCCATCTTTGCCTTTTCGGCTGCTTCACGCAACCGTTGCAGCGCCATCGGGTCTTTCCGAAGGTCAACACCTTCCTGCTTCTTGAATTCATCCGCCATGTAGTCAAGCAAGCGCTGGTCGAAGTTGTCACCACCGAGATGCGTATCACCGTTGGTGGACTTCACTTCGAATACGCCGTCACCCAGTTCAAGAATTGAAATATCAAATGTCCCGCCGCCGAGATCGTAAATGGCGACCTTCATGTCCTTCTGCTTTTTGTCGAGGCCGTATGCGAGCGCAGCAGCCGTCGGCTCGTTGATGATACGACGGACGGTTAATCCTGCGATCTCCCCGGCTTCCTTTGTCGCTTGCCGCTGGGCATCATTAAAGTATGCCGGAACTGTGATTACTGCTTCAGTCACCTTCTGGCCCAGATAATCTTCAGCGGTCTGCTTCATCTTCTGAAGGATCATGGCACTGATCGCCGGCGGCGAATAGATCTCGCCTCCCGCCTCAACACGGGCGGTGTTGTTATCTCCTTGAATTACTTTGTAGGGAACCAGTTTCATCTCTTCGTTGACTTCGTCGTGGAAGCGTCCCATGAAGCGTTTAATTGAGAAGACCGTGTTTTGCGGATTGGTGACGGCCTGACGCTTCGCAGCCTGACCCACCAGGCGCTCTCCACTCTTGGTGAATCCCACCACAGAAGGGGTGGTTCTCGCACCTTCTGCGTTGGCAATGACCACGGGGTCGTTGCCTTCCATGACGGCGACGACGGAGTTAGTTGTTCCCAGGTCGATGCCTATGATTTTACCCATGATTAAATCCTCCTGATAGGTGGTTTTTCATTTTCGGTTATTATTCTGTGCTACAAAGAGGCAATTCATGTGCCCAAATCTCACAATAACGAACAAATCCATGCAACTTATTATTACATAAAGAGTTGCAGAGATTATAATCATCTGGAATTAAAAAACGCTGGACTTCCAGATAAGCCATTATGACATATACTATCACTAATAATGGCTGACTATTCTAACAAATACTGACAGAATGGACTACTCAGTATCTTGCAGAACTTAACTTGACTTTCGAATTCGTTTGTGGTATCATGTCAAGCACCTTTAATCACATACCATCGACTCCGGGCCAAACTCCCTTGCCCATGGGTTTCTCAACGAGCTCTCCGGGGTAAACAACCACAAGCAACTATGGAGGAATGACATGCTTTCAGAGCGTGAAATCCGCAGAGGCTTGAAGACGAAGAGTTTCGGAAACAAGATCTACACCTTCGATACAATCGACTCGACCAACAACTGTGCCCGTGCGCTCGCTAACGTGGGTGCGCCGGAAGGCATTGTAGTCTTTTCCGAGGAGCAAACTGCCGGGCGGGGACGATTGGGGCGAACATGGGTCTCCAAACCGGCGGAGAATTTGATGTTCTCTCTTCTTCTTCGCCCGCAAATCCCACCCGAGTCACTTAACCTCCTTCCTTTGTATGTCGGGGTGGCAGTCGCTCAGGCAATCGAGAAAGCCACGAACCTGAAGGTCGAATGCAAATGGCCGAACGACCTTCTAATCAATAACCACAAGGTTGCCGGGATACTCATCGAAAGCGCTCTGAGCAAATCCAAGGTCGACTTTGTTGTGATTGGAGTAGGAATCAATGTCAACCAACGTGAGTTCCCTCCAGACCTGATGCAGAAGGCGACGTCGCTCTCGCTGGAAACAAAAAAGCAAGTTGACCGGGCGCAGTTGTTCCGGGAAATTCTCGCCGTGCTTGAGCAGCACTACGCCAAATCTTCCGCCACGGGATTCCAATCGGTGGTACCCTTCTGGCAAGAGCGATCCACCATCATTAACAAACCCATTACCGTATCACAATCCGGCACAGTCGTATCTGGCATAGTCAAGGGACTGAGCAAGGAAGGCGGACTGGTCCTTCGTGTTAACGGCTCGGAGAAGACCCTGTTTGCGGGAGATGTCACGATATTGGGTGAGAAACCGGAGCAACTCAAGGTTCACGCATCAACCCAATCCCTCTCATCTTCCATGTAGCTGATGATTCTTGCTTTCGATGTCGGCAACTCCACGATCGTTGCCGGGGTGTACGAGGATGAGAAGAGAATAGCAACATTGTCTGCTTCAAGTACCGTGCATCGCACGCCGGAAGAAACCTGGGGTGTGATCGCCTCGTTCTTGCACGATAACGGGCTCGGTATTTCGGACCTCACTGGCGTCGGAATTTCCTCTGTTGTACCATTCCTTACTTCCCTTCTGTCTGAACTGATTTACGCCAACACGCAACGGCAGCCTCTCGTGGTCAGCGGAGCGCTTGACATTGGAATGCCGATTTTATATGAGGATCCAAAACAACTGGGGTCGGATAGAATCTGCGCGGCAGTAGCCGGATTTCAGCAGTTTGGAGGACCGTTGGTCATTGTAGATTTCGGCACAGCAACAACCTACGGCGTTGTCAATCAGATGGGTGAATTTCTCGGAGGGGCGATCGCATTGGGCGTTCGATTGACTGCGGATACCTTGCATAGCAGGACCGCCCAGCTACCACACATCGACCTTGCTCTGCCAGCCAAAAGTATAAACACGAACACCCCGGCGGCTGTTCAGGCGGGCACAATTTATGGCACGATTGACTCTGTCGAGGGAATGATACGTCGTTTACGCACGGAACTCGGCCAGCCTGCGCGAGTTGTCGCAACCGGTGGCCTTTGTGCCATCATGGCACCGATGATTCCAGCGATTGAACACTGCAACCAGTTCCTGGTGCTGGATGGTGTACGGTTGCTGGTCGAGCGAACCCTGAAGGTATGACCTGATTGCTGTTGCTGCTTACAGAAGAAAATCAAAAGCCCCTTGCGGGGCTTTTTGCGTCTATGGGGATTTTCACGGTGTGCCGAATATCTTGACTGATGCCTGTGCCAGCGAAATCAACGGCCCGAAGTAAAGTCCTAACACGAGCGTTGGAATCAATAATATCATCACTACCAGCTTCTGTGCATAGGTGAAATCCATCGTCACTTCCTGATGCCGCTCAGCGGGACGGAGATACATATTGCGGAATACCCTCACGTAGTAGTAGAGCGAAATAACGCTGTTGATCGCTCCCACTATCGCCAACCAGACCCAGCCACTGTTTAGTAATGCCGCAAAAAGATACAGCTTGCCAATGAACCCCGCTGTCGGAGGAAGGCCGGTGAGCGAGACGAGAAAAATCGCAAGCGCAACCATCACAAACGGAGCCTTAGGGCCGATACCCTTATAATCATCGATATCTTCGCTGCCAGTCTTGTTCGCTACAAGCATAACGATATAGAACGCCCCGAGGTTCATGAAGAGATATACGACGAAGTAAATCAGAATCGCCGCTACCCCTTCGTTGTTCAAGACAACAACACCCATCAGCATGTACCCCGCATGGGCTATGCTGCTGTATGCAAGCATGCGCTTAAGATTGTTCTGCCAGATGGCCACGAGGTTGCCGAGCGTCATAGTCAGAACGGCCAGAGCGGCAACAAGGTGATACCATTCAAAGCCGGTGAGGCTGGCCCAAGCCCCCTCGGGGAGAGAAACGATACTCTGATCCACAAACACAACATTGAAAAAGCGGATCATCAGCGCAAAGCCGCCGGCTTTGGACGCCACCGAGAGAAACGCCGTGATGGTGATCGGCGCTCCCTCGTAAACATCCGGCGTCCAGAAATGAAACGGCACGGCTGAGATCTTGTACCCGAATCCGGCCACGATCAAAATCCCCGCAATCATCAATCCGAAGTCGCTGTACCCTCCTGCCGCCAGTGCGTCATTGATGGCGTACAGGTCAAGTGATCCTGCGATACCGTATAATATCGACATGCCGTAGAGCATCAAACCTGATGACACGGATCCGTAGATCACGTACTTCAATGACGCCTCGCTTGAATCACGCGCCTCCCGCGTATAGCCGGAGAGAACATAGGAAGTGATGGAGGAGAGTTCAACGGCGAGATAGATCATCAGCAGATTGCTAGCCCCGGCCATCAACACCATGCCGAGGGTAAGCGCGATCAGCAAAGAATAATATTCCCCCAACCTCCTCCCGGAAGAATTCAATTCCGCTGAACTAAGGGAAAAGATGACGATGAGAACTGCCGACCCGATAATTAGAATCTTGAAGAAATACGCAAAGGGATCGACTGCAATCATATTGCTGAAGATCGACACATGCATTCCCGACTGCGGAAGTGTGAGAGCCAGGGCCGCCACGAAGCCCGCAAGCGCAACGCCCGCCACAACAATCGGGCTGCGCCTGAAAATCAGGTCAGCGATTATCGCAGCGAGAAAGGCGATGGTTAACAACAGTTCCGGATAGAAGAACTGCAAGTCTTTAAGTATTTGCTCAGCCATGAATCTTCACAGTCAAGGTTTATTGGGCACCCATCATCACCCCGGCCTGGGCGGCATGCAGCAGCCCGGCGAGATGATTGAGGGATGAGTTCATCAGATCGATTACAGGAGAAGGATAAATGCCCAGGAAAATCACGATAATCGCCAGCGGCACAAGCATCACCATTTCGCGACCGTCCATGTCGGTCAGGTTGTTCCATTTCTCCGGCAGCGGCCCGAGGAACACGCGCTGCAGCGTCCAGAGCATATAGCCCGCAGTGAACACAATCGTGACGGCACTGATAATTGTCAGCGTGCGGAAGGTCTGGAACGCTCCGAGCAATGAGAACGCCTCGCTGATGAAGCCGCTGAGTCCCGGCAGGCCGAGTGCCGCAAAAAACGCCACCGTCATTACGGCTGCGTAGCGGGGCATTTTGTTCATCAAACCGCCAAACTCGTTCAGCCCGCGCGTATGCGCCCTGTCATAAATAACTCCGACGATCAAGAAGAGCATCGCGGTGATCGTACCGTGGTTGAACATTTGCAACACGGCTCCCGTCATCCCTTGCGTGTTCATTGACGCCATCCCGAGCGTAACGACTCCCATGTGGCTGATACTGGAATACGCAATCAGCTTCTTGAAGTCCGTTTGCGCCATTGCCACCAAGGCGCCGTACACCATGCTTATGACGCCAAGCAGGGCAATCCACCAGGCATAGTGAATCATCGCATCGGGGAAGATCGGAATACTGATGCGCATGATACCGTAAGTTCCCATCTTCAGCAGCACGCCTGCGAGGATGACGCTGATGGGCGTGGGCGCCTCGACGTGAGCATCGGGAAGCCAGGTATGGAACGGGAAACTGGGTATTTTGATCGCAAAGCCAATAAACAATCCGACAAATGCGACATATCGCCATGTGGTATCCAGGCCGGCGAGCAGCGAGTCGGGAGCGAAGTTCCCGGGATCCATCATCTGCAGCATGTTAAAGGTGTAGATTTTTTCAAGTCCGTCTGTTCCCCGCTGCATAGCTTCACTGACGGAGTACATCACACCCGCCGGATCCATGTAAACGTTCACGCTAAAGTACAGGGCGATCATCACCAGGAGCATGAGCACGGAACCGAACAATGTATAGAGGAAGAACTTGATTGCCGCATACTCACGCCTCGAACCTCCCCACACGCCGATGAGGAAATACATCGGAAGAAGCATGACTTCCCAGAAAACATAGAACAGGAAGAAATCCAGCGACACAAACACTCCCATCATACCCGTGTCAAGCAGGAGCAGCAAAGCGAAATAGCCTTTGAGGGATTTATCAATTGTCCACGAAGAGATAACCGCCACGGCACTGATCAGGGCAGTGAGCAAGACCATTGTCACGCTCAAACCGTCAATACCGAGCAGATACTCGATGTGCACACGCCCGAACCAGGCAACACTCTTGATATCGATCCACGTAGCTTTCTCAACGAACTGCATGCCGCCCAGCGTGTTGATGCCGGCCATGCCGCGGTCGAATTTCATGTAGATGACAATCGCCAGAACGATCTGGATCAACGTCATTGCGAGGGCTGTCCATCGAATGGCCCCCTTCTGTTCTTTGGGGAGCATCAAGACGATGATCATCCCCACAACAGGAATGAAGGTTATCCAGGTCAGAATGCCGATGCCGAGAATACTCAATTCCATTGGAAGGTTCCTTTGTTCAGAAAGTCAGAATCGTTCTATACCAGTCTCATCACGAAGTAAAACACCATCACGCCGAAGACGGCGAGAATAACGTATGTTTGAATCTTGCCGGTTTGCAATTTTCGCAACACCAAGCCGCCAAGACCGGAAACATATGCCACAGCATTGACTGCCCCGTCCACGACCCACGTATCAAACCACCCGCTGATCGTGGCGCCGACCTTGGTGAGCCAGCCGGAACCGTTCACTGCTCCGTCAACAATCGTGTTATCAAACCACCGCAGCATATTCGTCCACGCCAGCGTCGCGTTCACGACAAACAAACCGTATAACTCGTCGAAGTACCATTTGTTGAGAAGGAACTTGTGGATGGACGAGAAATTGCTCGCTGCCGCATCAGCGCTGATCTTCTTCATTTTATAGACCACGAATGCCAGAGCTATGCCTGCACCTGCTACGAGAAGCGACAACATCATCGCCGTTCCGTGAGCGTCATGGTGTGCCTTTTCAAACACGTCAGGGGCGGGAGCGGCAAGCGATGCAGGAACAACTGACGCCGGTCGCTCAAGTGCCGTTGTAATCCAGCCGTGAGAAGCATCCAGTGGATTCCAGCTGTAGAAGAAGAAGAACGAGAGCGCCGCAAGAATCATCAGAGGCACGGTCATCACTTTTGGGGACTCATGCACGTGCTCAAGACGGTGTGGATCAACAGGATCACCGAGAAATGTCAGAATCACAAGCCTGAACATGTAGAACGCAGTCAAGCCTGCAACAAAGAACCCGATCACGGGAATCAGCATGTGCCCGGACAAACCGCTGAATGCCACGGTCCCTGCAAGAATCGAGTCCTTGCTCAGAAAACCGGACGTTAGCGGCACGCCCGAAATGGCAAGGGTATAAATCAGGAATGTCCAGAATGTTACCGGCATCTTCCTTTTCAACCCGCCCATATTTCTGATGTCCTGCGGATCGGTATGATGGTCATCCTGATGATGCAACGCATGATGCATTGCATGGATCACCGAACCTGACCCGAGGAACAATCCCGCCTTGAACATTGCATGCGTCACGAGATGGAAGAGGCCTGCAGCATAAGCACCGACTCCCAACGCCATGACCATGTAACCGAGCTGGCTGATGGTAGAGTACGCCAGAACTTTCTTGATGTCATTTTGCGCAATTGCAATTGTCGCTGAAATGAGCGCCGTAATTGCTCCGACGTATGCAATCACAACAAGCGCATCTGCAGTCATGAGCGGAAATGTGCGTGCAACGAGGTAGACACCGGCTGCAACCATCGTCGCGGCATGAATCAATGCACTCACCGGTGTCGGGCCTTCCATAGCATCCGGTAACCAAACGTGCAGCGGGAACTGGGCCGATTTGCCGATGGCGCCGCAGAAGATCAAAACACCGGCAGCGGTAAGCCACCCCTCGCTGCCGAAAGGCAACGTGCCGGATTGTATCCCGGCGAAAATCTCATTCAATCCGAATGTATGGAACGTGCCGAACAGGATCATAATGCCGGTGAAGAAACCGAAGTCTCCCACTCGGTTGACGATAAATGCCTTCATTGCGGCATTCGATGCGCTCTTCTTTTCGTACCAATGGCCGATGAGGAGATACGAACTGAGACCGACGAGTTCCCATCCTACATACAATAGGAAGAGGTTGTTCGCGAGAACAATCACCAACATCGAAAAAGAAAAAATCCCGAGATAGGCGAAGTAGCGTCCGTACCGGACGTCACCGTGCATGTACCCGATCGAAAAGAAATGCACAAGTGTGCTGACGAGCGTGACAACGACGAGCATCACAGCCGTCAGATTGTCCACTGCAAAGCCCAACACAATGGGCAAATGGCCGACGCCGGGAACATTCCCAAGGTCGAACCAGGTAAAATTCATATTGAGCGTCTCGTGGTAGTACAGGGCGAGCTTCTGGTACAAAATGACGAGGGACAGTACCAGTGCAGCGGAAATGATGAGTGTTTCAAGCCAGTCCCCTTGACGCGGCAGACGCTTGCCGAAGAAAATCACCAGCGTGAAGCCAAGCAGGGGCAACACGAGGACGATGAGCGAAAGATTCAGTAGCAGTTCTTGTGACATAATGAAATTCGAGAGATGACCAAATTCGTGCAATTATTCCTTCAGCGCGCTCACTTCATCCACGTTCACGGTCTCGAACCTGTTGTAGATGTTGAGTACGATAGCAAGCGCAACGGCCGCTTCGGCCGCCGCCAGAATGATGACGAACACTGCCGCAACCTGTCCGTCAAAGCTCAATGTCCCGTACCGCGAGAATGCGATGAAGTTGATATTTGCTGCATTCAGTATTAACTCCACTCCCATCAATACCATGATGGCATTGCGCCGCGTTGCGATGCCATAGATGCCGAGAGCAAACAATATCGCACTCACGATCAGGAAGTGTGAGAGTCCGACACGGGGCAACCATGCAAAAATTTCCGAAAATGCTGTTTCCATAATCAGGCTTTCCATGTGCGCCGTGCATACATTGCTGCCCCGATAAGGGCAACAAGCAGTACCACTGACGCTATTTCGAATGGCAATAGGTAACTTGTCATCAAGAGTTCGCCCAGCGTCTTCGTCGTTGTGGCAAACTCGGCAGGAGGAGCAGGAGTATCCCTCCAACTGGAATAAAAGAGTCCGCTGAGCGTCCCCCCCAGCACAGCCACAAGGATCAGTGCGGGAATGGTGTTCAGTGTGCCGGTCTTCAGTTCCACGTTCACGACCTTGTTTGTAAGCATTACACCAAACAGCATCAGGACGAGAATGCCCCCCACGTAGATCAGGATTTGCGTCACGGCGAGAAAATCCGCGTGCAGCAACACATACAATCCTGCTACACCGAAGAATGTAAACAAGAGCGAAAACGCCGAATAGATGACATTGCGGGAGAACACCACGATAAACGCGGAAACGACCGAGATGAAGGCAAAGACGAAGAAAACTATATCAAATAGTTGCATACTTATTCATCAGAAGATTTGTCCGATTTGGGTTGCGCCGGGGGCGCAGCCGGTTTGGCACCGACCGGGACGCGCGCAGGCGCCGGAGCCGCCGGTTTCGGCGGAGCAGATGCCTTCTTTTCGGCTTGCTCCTTTTCGTGGGCGGCAAGTTTGGTTTTCGCCGCGTCAATTTCCTCGGGCGTCATGGTCGCATAGCGGTAGATGAGATTGTTCCGCTCGTATTCGGAGAACTCGAATACATCCGTCATCTTGATGCACTCGGTCGGACAAGGAGGAACACAGAGACCGCAATAGCAACACTTGGCGATGTCAATATCGAAGCGGGGAACGTAGAGCCGCTTCTTCGTTCCGACTGATGTAAGCCCGAGATCAACGTCGGGTGTCGATTTCAAGGTTTCAATCGTGATGCAGTTTACCGGACACGCCATCGAACATTGATCGCAACCAATGCAATCATCCATGTTCACGTATAACCTGTTGCGTGCACGCTCGGGGAGTTTCAACTTAACGTCGGGATACTGGATTGTGACGGCGGGCGTAAAGAGATGACGCCACGTCACCTTCATCCCGACCAGCACCGTCCAGAGGCCGTCCCATATGTTTTTGAAGTACCGTATCATCGAGGTTAATTGTTTTTATGATACTATTGCACGAGCAGCAGCCATGCGCCGACACCCATAACGATTGCGAAGGAAAACGGTATTAACACTTTCCATCCGACATACATCAGTTGATCGACACGGAGACGGGGCAAAGTCCAGCGCAGCCACATTTGCACGAACACAAACGCAAGCCCTTTCGACAGGAACCAGAAGAACCCCCAAATCGGACCGGAAAGAAATTCGCCGAACGGGGAATTCCAGCCGCCGAAGAAGACAGTAGCGGCAATAGCTGATACAGCGAACATGTTCGCGTACTCTGCAAGGAAGAAGAGGGCGAACTTCATGCCCCCATATTCTGTGTGGTATCCTGCAACCAGTTCCGATTCCGCTTCGGGAATATCGAATGGTGTGCGATTCACCTCTGCCAGCGAGGCGATGAAATAAATCAGGCCGGCAATGAACAGCAGCGGGAATTTCTGGAAGATGAACCAATTCCAAATCGGACCCGTCTGGGCGCGGTTTATCTCCTGCAGGTCGAAAGAACCGACAATCATCACAACCACCAGAAGAGAGAGCGCCACCGGTATCTCGTAGCTGACGATCTGCGCAGCCGATCGCATAGCGCCGAACAACGACCACTTGTTGTTCGAAGCCCACCCGGCCATCAGCAAACCGATAACAACAAGCGACGAGATGGCAAGGATGAAAAAGAGCCCGATGTTGATCTCGCTCCCGACGTACGCGGCACTGAAGGGAATAGCAGCATACGCCGCATATGCCCCTACGAACACAACAAATGGCGCAAGAATGAAGAGTTTACGATCCGCCGCCGCGGGAATGATATCCTCTTTTTGTATCAGCTTCAGAATATCGGCAATAGTCTGCGCCCATCCATGCCATCCTCCGGTCCGCATCGGGCCGAGGCGATCCTGCATATGCGCCGATATCTTGCGCTCCCACCACACCGCAAAGAGAGCAAAGGGTACAATCAGCAACAATGGCACGAATGCCAGTAATACGTAGACAAGGATCTCGTTTTGTAGTAGTTCTATCAGGATATCTTTCATCTGTCGACTTCACCAAGGACGATGTCAATGCTTCCGAGAATTGCAATCACATCCGCTATCATAGAGCCCCGTACCATCGCCGGCAACATAGAGAGGTTCACAAAGCACGGCGGGCGGACTTTTACTCTGAAGGGACTCGTTGTACCGTCGGCTACGACGTAATATCCAATCTCCCCTTTGGGAGTTTCCGTCCTGACATAGACTTCACTGGCATCCGGACGAATGCGTTTGGGAAGGGCGGATTGCACGTCACCGGCCGGAAGGTTCGCGACCGCCTGCTCTATGATGTTCAGGCTCTGCCCCATTTCTTCGACACGAACCATATACCGGTCCCAACAATCGCCAACAGTCCCCTTTGCACCTTTTCCTGTCGGGATCTCGAAATCCATCTTGTCGTAGATCGAATAGGGGTCATTCTTGCGAAGGTCAAATTTCACACCCGAGCCCCGTAACACCGGACCGCTTGCCCCGCAATTGACCGCGACATCTGCGGGCAAAACTCCGACATTGGCGGTACGCTCGATGAATATCTTGTTATGGGAAAGAAGTTGGTTCAGCTCACTGATCGTGCCGCGGAAATACTTGCAAAAGGCCTTCACCTTTTCTGCAAAATCGGGAGGAACGTCATGCGAGAGTCCCCCGATCCACATGTAGTTGTAAAGCAAACGTGCGCCGCAGGTTTGCTCGAAAATATCAAGGATCCTTTCCCTGTCCCGCATACAGAAAAGGAATGGAGTAAACGCCCCGATATCCATACCGAAAGTGCCGATGGCGATGAGATGGCTTGCAATACGTTGCAACTCCGCCATGATAACGCGGATATGCTCGACGCGGTCGGGGACTTTGATTTTGAGGAGCTTTTCGCAGGCAACAACAAAGCCGAGTTCGGCATTCATTGCGGCAACATAATCCATCCTGTCACAGTACGGCACTACCTGTTGGTAGTTCGTCATATGTTCGCAATGCTTTTCGAAGCACCGGTGCAGATATCCGATGTGCGGGATGGCGTCAACGACGATTTCGCCGTCGACAATCAGTTCAAGACGCAACACGCCGTGTGTTGACGGATGTTGCGGCCCCATATTCACAACCATCTCGTGCGATTTTAGGGGCCGGTGGAATCCGGGAACGGTTATGGTGCGGCTTTCACGTTCAGCTTGCAGTACTGTCGCTTCCATTAGTACGGTACCTTCATGCCATTGTAGTATTCCGGCACTTCATAATCCTTGCGTAGTGGATGCCCTTCCCAATCGTATGGCATCAGGATGCGGCGCAAATCGGGATGTCCGTCGAATATGATGCCGTACATATCATAGGCCTCACGCTCATGCCAGTCTGCGGTCTTCCACACAGCCTCAACAGACCGGCAGTGCGGGTTTTCTACCGTCACATCGACTTTGAGGGTGAACTTATGATTCCATCGCATGGAGTGGAGATGATAGACAACGCCAAGCTTCCCTCCGGTATAATCCACTCCACTCAGACACATGAGCGAGTCAAATGCGAGGCTTTCCTCGTCCCGCATGAAAAGCGCAACCTTGTCGATCTTGTCCGGCGCGATCTTAGCAAACGGATCGAATACGCCTTCGAGCGTTGAATCCAGAACGGCGTCAGGAAGTTCTTTTTTGAGTGCTTCGACGATTTCTTGTGGGATCATAGTGCTTTGGGTATTCGGATAGTCACGTGCAGGTCGGGCATCAGGCTGATTTCTTGGCGAGGGATTCTGTCCGGATCTTTTCTTGAAGTTTCATCAATCCCTCAATCAACGCTTCCGGGCGGGGCGGGCACCCCGGCACGTACACGTCAACGGGTATTACTCGATCCACCCCTTTCAGGACATGATAGCCGTGCTCCCAATACGGGCCGCCGCAGTTTGAGCAACTTCCCATTGAAATTACGTAGCGAGGCTCGGACATTTGATCATAGAGTGTCTTGATGCGTGAGGCCATCTTCAGCGTTACGGTCCCTGCCACGATCATAACGTCCGATTGGCGCGGCGTCCCCCGGAAAAAAATGCCGAACCGATCCAAATCATAATGCGACGCACCGGTTGCCATCATTTCAATGGCGCAGCAGGCAAGGCCGAACTGCATCCCCCACATTGACGAAAGCCGCGCCCAGTTCAGGAGGCTGTCAAGTGATGTGATGATAACGTTGCTGTTCTCAAATTTCTGATCTAAGAGGCCCATGTACGCATTTACGTATTTTCTGTACTATTGCGCCTGAATCAAAGTCAGGCAGGGATTTCATCCTCCACCAGCCGGTTATCACGCACGCCCACACCCTTTTCATAGCGGGGGATACGCGGTTCCGGCTTGTCCCAATCCAAATCACCGTTGCGCCACACATAAGCGAATCCGACGAAGAGAATTGCAAGGAACACCATCATCTCGATGAAGGCAAACCATCCCAGTTCCTTGAATACGACCGCCCACGGAAACAGGAATACGACTTCGACATCAAAGATGAGGAAGACCAAAGCAATAACGTAAAAGCGGATATTGAAGCGGACGCGTGTATCGCCTATCGGCGTTTCGCCGCATTCATATGTGGAAAGTTTGCTTGGGTACGGCCGGTTGGGACGTAGCAGCCATGATGCGATGAGACCCCCCGCGACAAAAACCACCCCTACAATCAAAAAGAGTAATACTCGACCAAATTCGGTGAGCATGAAGCAGGTCTCCTAAGACCGGTGTAGAGTTGTTGTGAGTCAGAACTACTTGAGACTCAAAGAACGGCGAGAGAATTGTGTTAAACCCGAACCATTATACAAAGAAGGCATGGTATTGTCAAGAAACTATTTCCGCAGCAGTCAACTTGGACCGGAATATCATTCCCATCTGAACATCCTGACTGCAAGCAGAATAGAAACAACACACCAGACTGCAAGCCCGGCCAACTGCCATCCGATGTCGTGCAGGGCAGCACCGTCGATTGCGATCATGCGCATCCCGTCCGCGAGAAAGGTCAAAGGAAAAACGTCCGTCACCGTCTGCAAGAACCCCGGCAATGAACTCCTGCTGAAAAAAATGCCGGAAAGAATCATCATAGGCAGGGCAATAACATTGGCCAACGGGGCGACCTGGTCCTCAGACTTTCCAACTCCGGCAACCACAAACCCCAGGGAGATAAAGATGATCGCACCCATCACCCCTACGATGAACATGTTCAAGAAACTTCCGGTAAAGTGGAGATCAAGAAACAAATACGGAATGAGTGTCATAATGACAATCTGTACGACGACGAGCATCAGACGCATCCCTACTTGAGCAATGATGAAGTCGTTCGGATTGATGGGAGTGACGAACAACCGCCGGAGAATTCCCCGCTTCTTCAGCGACACAAACCCGAATGCCACACCGAAAATACCAAGCTGCATGATGGACATCGATAAAATTCCCGGGGCCACAAAATCAAAATAGGTCAGGTTGCGCCCGTTAATCGCCTCCTGTTTGACAACAACCCGTTGTGTGACGGCATTGTTCGCAAATGCGACGTCATCGAAGACCCGCTGGAGGACGAGCAGCCCCAGTTGGGACTCCCGTGGCTTCGCATCATTCGTGTACACCTTTACTTCGCCCGGCTCACTGAGGGAAAAATCCGAGGGCAACACCAGCACAAGGTCACGCTCGCCCTTCCTCAGAAGATCAAGCTCCTGTTCACGCTGGCCGGAAATGACGGAAAGGCTTCGAATCTTCGTCAACTTCTCCAACAATTCTCCCGTCCGATCTCCAGCGTTATTAACAATGCCGAGTTTGACGGTTCCGATGCCGTCGAACCGGACGAAACTGAAAAGCAGAATCATAAACAACGGCAGAAGAATCGACCACAACACAGCCTCGCGCTGGCGGGAGATCATTTTGAGAGACGCTATGAAAAGTTTCCACTTCAAACGCATAAGAACAGGGTATCCTTGATTGACGAACTTGAGATTGCCTTCATTCAGCTCTTAGCGAGTGTCCGGTGAGGTCGAGAAATACATCTTCGAGATTTGCAAGTCTTTCAATTCTCGCCTTCGAGAAGCCACGTGTCAGAAGGGTTTGAATCAACTCTTGCGGGGGCGCAAGCGCAACAATCTTCCCTGCATCCATTATCGCAACGCGGTCGCACAATTCCTCCGCCTCCTCCATGTAGTGTGTCGTAAGAACGATGGTCTTTCCTTCCGAGCGGATACGCTTGATTACACCCCAAAGATGCCGCCGGGATTGCGGGTCAAGGCCCGTTGTCGGCTCATCCAAAAACAGAACAACCGGGTCATTCACAAGTGCAGCCGCAATCGAGAAACGCTGCTTTTGTCCTCCTGAGAGTTCCGTGACTTGTGACTTTGCCTTCTCTTCCAACTCGACCTCCGAAAGGAGTTTTAGCGGATCAACCCGCCTTCCATACATCTCGCCAAACAACTCCAAAAGTTCGGTAAGAGTAAGTTTATCGAAGAATGAAGAAGATTGAAGCTGCACTCCAATTATCTTCTTAACGGCCTGAGGATGTTTTGTAACATCGATATTGTTCACAAGCACCTCACCCGCATCAATCGGGCGCAGCGTTTCGATCATCTCGAGCGTGCTGGTTTTGCCCGCACCGTTTGGCCCCAGTATGCCAAAGATCTCCTGTTGCCGGACAGAAAAGCTCACTCCATCGACCGCCAGTAAGTTTCCGTACCTCTTGACGAGGTTGCGAACATCGAGAACGGTTCCACCCATCGTTACTGCTTCTTTCGTTTACGTTTGGACCTTTGTGATATGCCCGCCTTTGCGTCTGCGAGTTCCGCAAGCCGGCGTTGGGAAAGGTCGATGTACTCCTTTTTCAATTCATACCCTACATAAAGCCGGCCAGTATTAACCGCAGCGAGGCAGGTTGTGCCGCTTCCGCAAAACGGATCGAGGATGATGTCACCAGCAAATGAGTATAGCTCAATCAATCTGCGAGGCAATTCAACCGGAAACGGCGCGGGGTGCCCCACACGACGTGCACTTTCAGCCGGAAAATGCCATACGCTCTTCGTGGCCTCAAGGAAGTCGTCACGTTGTATGGTGTTCTTCTTTTCACCTTTTTCGCGTGCATAACTCCCTTTCGAGAAAACAAGAACATACTCATGAACATCACGCAAGGTCGGATTGCTTGCGGAACGCCAACTCCCCCATGCTGTTGAAGGACTTGCACTCGCCCCTTTGTCCCAGATAATTTCCCCTCTCATGAGAAACCCCGCTTCGTGCATATCCTGAATGATATATGCATGCAGAGGGATGTACGGCTTGCGCCCGAGGTTCGCCACATTGATACAGGCGCGTCCGCCATTTACAAGCACGCGGAACGTTTCAGAAAAGACCCGGCACAGCAAGGCACGGTATTCATCCAGGGTCAGATCTTCATCATATTCCTTTGTAACATTATACGGCGGCGATGTAATCATGAGATGAACACTTGCGTCGGGGAGATCGTCCATCGCTTCGCTGCTTTTGCGGAAGATCCGGTTGAGAACTTCAGGAGCAACAGGGTTTTCCCGCCCGTCGCCGTTCCGCCGGTTTTCAAGACCGCTGTAGAGTTTGCTTGAATAGAACTTCGATGCATCGTGTCCGATTCGCCCGCTTGTACCGAAAGCACTCGTCTTCGTGGACTTGCGATTGAATTTTTTCTCCTCCGCCATCAGTGACGCCCGCCTTCAATTTTCATGACATCTGTAAAGAAGCTGTCCTTTGCCGTGACAACTGTTCTGTATGACACTGTGGTGAACTCCCTCTTGAGGTTTACCGGATATACCAAGGTGTCGAACATTGCGGTCACCTCCTGCGTCACCAGTTGACTGTCGGCGCATGTAATCGTCACGGGAATCGACAGGAAGCTGTCTGGAAATGCATACCAGACGAACCGTTTCAACTTGTCTTTCGCCTTTTCCTGACCCCGTCTCACACGTGTATCCTGAGCCCACTCCGATGTTATCTCGAAAGGATAATCACTCCTGAAGTTCACCTCCACGCGCAATGGCCGTGCCGCCATGTGCAGCTGTAGTTCTCTTTTCAATGTTAAGGTTGTGTCGGAAGTTCTATCGGGCGGTGATGAAGAATTCGTGACTGTCAACCACGGAGCCGCTCCGGGGACAGCACGTGACAACTCAATGATATGTGAACCAACATCGATGAGCGTGTCTCGTCCTTCGATTACGCTTGTCAGATTCCTCAATTGTTCGGAACCACGAATTTCAATCGTCACGGAATCTGAGCCGGCGGAGAGTTTTTGCTCCACCCGTACTGTGCTATGCCACAAGTCGTGATACGGCGTTCGGGTATAAAGATATCCCCCACAAATTACCAGTCCGGCTACGCTTGCAGCCAGAACGCCCCTTGACCTGAATCGCCTTAAAAGAAAAAGATCTTTCCCTGTCTCTCTATACACCGCGGCGAAAGCATACACGAGAGGCAGTGTGAAAAATCCGCAAAACACGATCGGAAGGATTTCCGGAACAAATCTTGCCAGCAAAGTAACCTGCGTGCTTTGAGTTACTCCCCGCTGGATAAGAGTTTGCCCTTCGAAAAAGATAAGACGTAGCATTACTGCTGATCCGGCCAAAAGAAATAGCAACTTTAGCAGAGCAGCCCTGAAGAGGAATGCCAAAGAAAACAGCACTAACGCAACCGCAAAAAGAACTCCCAGCCTGGGCGTAGAAATCGATGCAAGGATCGTTAGAACGACAAACGCGATAAGTGCAAAACGTTCATACACAAAAGCATCAGCAGTAAGGCGGAAGCGACGCTCGACGCGAAGAAGCAACCATAACCCGGCTATTCCTGCGAGGGTGCCGAATGCCACGTACTCCCAACCGTTACCAACCCAACCGAAACGGTAGCCTGTAAAAACGCCGAGGAATGATTCCGAACCCCACGCGACTGTCTGAAGACCAAACCATCCGAGCAGAATCTTGAAGACGGACCATCGGACCTTTGTCGATGGATCAGGAACAACTCTGCGCTTTCGGACAATCACAAAAACGACCACTGCAAAAACCAGCGACAAACCTATTAGCGTCCATAACACCGGGACCGAAATCACCACCGGTGTCGACCCTAATTGAATCACCTGGTACTGTTCTGTTTCGCGTGAAGGTACGCCGCCATCGAATCTCTCGAAAAGGCGGAGAACGAGGTCGCCCGACCGCTGCAACCCAGACGGGGTAAAATTCTCCCAGTTATCAAGCGGCGTATGGATGGGAAAAGAAACATCGGACGTGAAGTCGATTGCGGGTATTCCCTTGTTGATGAAGGGAATGTGATCCGAGCCGAACGCACCACCGACGGCAGTGTTAAGGGAGGCCGCTACAGTCTGATAGACGAGTCCTTCATATTGCAGCGTGTTGTAAAACTCGTCGAAAGCCGCCTTCAGCAGCCAGGCCGGGCCATTTGAGCGTTCACCGTCAATATCCGCAATAAGATATGATGCCCCATCCGCCATGTCGATTTGGAGCATCAGCGCGACACTGTCGATCAGCGGGTAGTTATCAACAAAGTACTTCGAGCCGTTCAACCCTGTCTCTTCTCCCCCCCAGCAACAAAACAGAACAGTGGACTCCGTTTCGCGTTTGGCGATAACGCGGGCAAGTTCGATCACGCATGCCGTGCCTGAACCGTTATCATTTGCCCCCGGGATATCGGGGCCCGATGAATCAATGTGTCCACCGATGACGATGATGCGCCCCGTCTTTCCCTTCTTCACGCCAACGGCAACACCGCTCTTGGTATTAACGCCCTGCGCCACTGTAAATGGTAGTATGTAGCTCGTGTCGCATCCATACTCGTTGAACTTGCTGACCGCAAACTCCAACGCCCGTCGCTCGGCAGGCGAACCCATGGGTCGCGGGCCGATATCGAGCACGAGCGTCCGCAAAACGGCTTCCGCATTCGATCCGGAAAACTCCGTCCGCTGCGAAAAAGATTTTTGGGAAACAACGAGGATAAGGAGGAGGGAAATCAGAACATTCTGCACGTCAAGGTTTCCATTTGGTTTCAGGGACTCCTGCAAGATGATTTGCGTACCGTGCCATCACAAACAGCAGGTCGGAAAGGCGGTTCAAGTAGATTGTGATACCTTCCCCGATGTCTTCGTTGCGCGTGAGACGCACTACGGTCCTCTCAGCGCGGCGACAGACAGTCCGGGCAAAATGCAGGCGAGCCGCCACCGGTGATCCCCCCGGCAGGACAAACGTCTTGAGCGGCTTGAGATGAGCCTCCAGCTTATCAATCATCTGTTCGAGGTGTTCCGAGTGCCGGGGTTCGATGCGCTTGATGTGTTTCGACGCTACGGACCCGGGCGTTGCAAGGTCCGCGCCGAGATCGAAAAGCTCGTTCTGAATTCTGTCGAGAATCGCATCGATCTCCCTGTCCTGATTGTCGCTGCGTACAATGCCCAGCACCGAGTTCAATTCGTCGACTGTGCCGTAGGCTTCGATACGAAGGGCATCTTTCGGCACACGTTGTCCCCCGAACAAGGAGGTATCTCCCTTATCCCCCGTCTTCGTGTAGATTTTCATGAAGTAGTACCGGCAAGCAAATATACTGTGTGTGAAGAAAAATCCGCGACCAATGTACCCATTCAACCCGTTACAAGCAACGAACTGCGTCCGGCAGCAACTCTCAAGCTGACGAAGAAGGCCGCCAACAGAATGTAGAGATTCAAGGATGTGACAAACGGCCGTATCTCTTCAGCTACGCTCATTGATGAATAGATCGCCAGATAATCAAATGAGGCGAAAACAATCAGCGACACCAGGACTAGAAACCAGATCCCCGGTCGCCACGCGAATTTGAAATCCCTTAGTGCGAAGACAACACCCGGCAGCAAATACACGAGATGATGCAGCCACGAAACCGGTGACGAAATGACCATCAAGACGAGATACGGCAGAACGAACAAAGCACCACCTCGTTTGTCCCGATATTTCAGCTGATGAAAGAGAAGCGCAACAAACAAGATGAGGATGCTCATCATTGTGAAAATTCTGACGAGGGTTCCCTGACCGGGAAGAATGCGCATGAAGAATCCGGCAAGTGAGAAGTTTGCCACTATGCTCGGGTGAAATCCGCCATCAACGTTGCGGGCAAAGCCCATATTCGGAACAAACTGAAGGAAGTACCCCCATGCCTCTCGTCCGGCGATGTCGAACGTTGCGAGTATCAACAGCCCCATCCCGATGAGCGTCGCTGTAAGAGCTTTCCATCTCCAGCCCAACAAAAAGAAGACTGCGATAAGCGCCGGCGTGACTTTGATAAGAATAGCTGCCGCCAACGCGATACCCGCAAGCCAATCTGATTTACCCTGATACAGGAAATAGAAAGAGAGTGAAAGGAAAAAGAGAACGGCAATGTTGACCTGCCCGAATGCAATGTTCTGCCCGAATGGGAGCATCAGAATCCCTGCCAAGGTAACAGATCCTGCTCGTACCCAGTACGAATCAGGGATGCTGCCCGCCCCACGCCAGGGCATCGTCAAGCAAAGAAGGATAGCTGAGAGAGTCGCGAGAATCACTTGTACATAGTCCCACGCACGTTGCGCTTCCAGGGGGTTCATTTCCGCGAGCGGTCGGCTTACGACTGCCAGAAAGGGTGGGTACAAATAGGGCAAAACATGATTCGAAATTCCGTCCAGCGCAGCCAGTGAGTCGAGCGTGAATGCGTCATAGATATTCAGGTCCTTTGCTGCCGCTTTCCCCGCATAGTAGAACGATGCAAAATCTGTACGGAGTGACATTACTCTCAACGTGTCGGCATCACCTCGAAACATGAGTGCATCACGCCCGGCCGGCGCCGGAGGGGATACCGCAAGATGCAGCATCATAAGAGCCGCCGTTGCGAGTCCGACCGCTGCCGCGACCATATATTTGGCGGGGCTTTCTTTCAACCGAACAATGCCTCCACGTCCTCACGGGTAAGCGATTTCACAAATCCGGAATCAGTTGTAATGATGTTCTTGACGAGAGCCATTTTCTTTTCCTGCAGGGCAAGTATTTTTTCCTCTACGGTCTCGCGGGTAATCAATTTGTAGGAGAACACCTGCCGTGTCTGCCCGATGCGATGGGTACGATCCGTTGCCTGCATCTCCACAGCGGGGTTCCACCATGGATCGTAATGGATCACATAATCAGCTGCGGTCAGGTTCAGCCCAGTCCCTCCTGCTTTGAGGCTTATGAGAAAGAGCTTTACGTTTTCATCGTTTTGGAAGCGTTCGACACGTTCACGCCTGTTTCTTGTGCTGCCGTCAAGGTACTCATATACTATTCCGTCTTTTTCACAATGCTGGCGAAGGATTTCGAGCATCTTGACGAACTGCGAGAAGACAAGCACCTTGTGCCCCTCCGCAAGAATATCTTCCAGCATCTCCCGGAACGCCTCAAATTTCCCTGCCGTGCCGCGATAGTTCAGGTCGACCAAACCGGGATGGCAGCAGACTTGTCGCAGCCGCATAAGACCTTCGAGGACTTTCATCTTGCTCCGGTTCAACCCCACTGTCTCGATACTATGAAGTATCGACTCGCGGTAGTATTGCCGCCAATACTCGTATGCCCGTTGCTGCTCGGGTTCCATATCGCAATACACAGTCGACTCAACTTTGGGCGGCAGCTCGGTGGCAACGAGTTCTTTTGTACGTCGAAGAATGAACGGAAATATCATCTGCTTCAGCGTGGACGATGCGGATTCGTCTGCACTCTTTTCGATTGGCTTCGCAAAGTTCTCGGCAAATGTCCGCTCGGAACCGAGCATGCCCGGATTCAGAAAGGTGAACTGCGACCAGAGTTCCAGCAAGTTGTTCTCAACCGGCGTGCCGCTTAATGCAAGTCTGTGCTCTGCATTCAAAGAACGCACCGCCTGAGCGTTTACGGAGATGGGATTCTTGATATTCTGGGATTCATCAAGTACGACATACAGGAATTCTCTCTTCTCCAGAAAATCAACATCACGCCTGAGTATGCCATAGCTTGTAAGAATAACCTGAAACTGATCGAAACTCTTCTGCAGAGTGCGTCTCTCGGCGCCCGAGTACACGAGAGTCTTCAGTGAAGGCGTAAACCGCTCGATTTCTTTCTGCCAGTTGAACAGAGGGGATGTCGGAACGACGATAAGGCTTGGCTTCTTCTCCCCTTCCTCGTACACGCGTTGGAGGAGGCAAAGTGTCTGGACGGTTTTTCCGAGACCCATGTCGTCAGCGAGGATGCCTCCGACGCCGAACTCCCGCAGGAAGTTCAGCCAGTCGTAACCGGCGCGTTGATACGGGCGCAACTCGCCTTCAAATTTTTTCGGCAACGGCTTCTTCCTGATCGATGTGAAGGAACGGAGCCGCTCACGGACTTCTGCAAACTTCCTGTCGCTTTCAAATTCATCCGCTGCGGTAGCGAGATCGTCCAACAACCCGAGGTGGGCGCGCGAAAGCTTAAGCGCGTTCTGATCCGCGTCGCCGACGGAGAGCGCCCGTCTGAACTTCTTGAGCCACGCCTCGGGGAGGACCCCTATCGTCCCGTCATCGAGTCTTACGTATTGTTCCCCGCTTTTGACAGTGTCAATAAACTCGCGGAATGATAATGCCCCGACATCAAACTTGACCTCGACTGACATGTCGAACCAATCGATGCCGGACGATACACGCACCCCGATACGGGGTTTTTCGGACCGGATACGATGACGGCGCAGATCCTCTTGACCGTAGATCTCGAACCCGGCGGCTTTCAGTCCCGGCAGTTTTTTCAACAACCACTCGTAAGGGTTAACCGAGGGCATGTAGTTCCTCGATCCATCGTTGCGATAGTATGAGATGAGCGACCTCGCCGCAAGCAGCCGGCTGAATGCGGACTCCTCGCCCGCCTTCCTGTTGACGACGATGCAAGTACCTTCATTGGCAATGAGTTCGGGTACACTCGAGACGTCGTCACCCTGTCTGGAGGTTTCCTTAACTTCTATACCATCATAGGCAAATCGGAGTTCGATATTAAGCTTGTCGTTTAACTCGTTGAGATAGAGGCGGGGGACCGGTGTCGCATCGACCGCTTTGATGGATGACAGCTCCGATCGTACACGGAACCGTTTGACAAGACCGGGCAGGACATCTTCCATGAAGTCAGGCTTGTCCGAAGGTGGAATTACGACCTGCTTGCCCAGCCGCATCAAAACGGCGAAGTCTGCAGCCGATACGCCAACGATGTTGAGCACACGAGTTTCAAACAAGACCCAAAGCGTGTCTATGCTCAGCACAATGAGAGTTGATGGAAGGGGGTAGACAATGCCGTCGTGCTCAAGCTCCGGTTCAAGAACCAGCGTGCCATCAGCCCGTTCGGACAAGCCGATGCGAACATGCGCAGGTTCTCCCGCGACATCAAGCCTTCTGAACACATAATTGTTCTGCTGCGCGAGATACAACTCGCGCCCGACAAGCAGCGCAAGCATATCCCCCATAATCTTGTCGTTCCGTGCCCAATCCTCACCATCAGCCAGATGAGCTTCCCCGGAATCAGCGGGAACACTCGTCGAGAAGCCGTTGATGAGCCGCTCAAGCAACAACCTGTCCACATGATCAAAATGCGGCTCCTGATAAATGTCAGCTTTGCGCAATAGAGAGGCCGGGCCGTCATGGCCATCATGGGACGTCTTGACTTTCAGGGGATATAAAATGCGGCGGGAGTCGGCGATCTTCAGGCTGTACACCAACCGCCAGGATGCATCGCTTCGCTCAGCGGCAAAGCCGGCAGGTGCAAGCAGCTGCATCACATCCTTCACCCACCCGGATGAGAGCTCCTCACGTTGCTCCGTTGCCGGAGGGGCTGGTGTGTAGTCAAGCTTTGCGTTGCGGTAGAGAGTCGCCAACATGACTGCAACGATATGCTTGCACTTTCCTTCCCATTGGAATGGACATGTGCACGTAGCATTGAACGTTAAGTTTGTATTCTGCAGCTCGACTGTATACAAACCGGATCCGCGTACAGAGGCCCGTACGAGCCCTTTTTCAACTACTTCGAGTTCAACGCGGCCCTCGTGAAAACAGGCCCGTCCCCGCCGGACTACTTCCGGGGTTGCGGTTTCGTTGATTAACTTGAGGTTTATCTCCATCAAACGGTTTTATTCGGAGTTGATCAAAAAGAACGCCACCCCGCATAATACGGAGTGGCGCGCAAAGAATCGAGTTAAAAAATCTTCTTTTTTGGGTTGATTGGAAGTCCGGATCTATTTTTTGGGCTCAAATTTCAGGGATGCTGAATTCAGGCAATATCTGAGGCCCGTAGGTTTTGGTCCGTCATCGAAGACGTGGCCGAGATGCGCATCGCAGCGGGAGCACACAACCTCCGTCCGGCGCATGAAGAAGCTATTGTCATCCTCCTCCTTCACGTTCTCTTTCGCAATCGGAGCCCAGAAGCTTGGCCAGCCGGTCCCAGACTCGTACTTCGTTTCAGAGCTGAAAAGATCAGTGCCGCAGCAGATGCACTTGTAGATCCCTTTGTCGTGGTTGTCCCAATACTCCCCGGTAAATGCCCGCTCGGTCCCCTTCTTTCTCGTCACCTCGAATTGTTGAGGCGTGAGCTGCTTCTTCCATTCGGCATCGGATTTTGCGACTTTTTCCGCCATGATGTATCCTTTCTTCTCAACGGAGTATAGCTTGATTTTCGGCTGCGCACCTGTCGTTACGGAAAGCCCCGCAAGCAACACAAGACAGGCGGCCAACACAACACGTTTCATTTGATCTCCTTTCTCTCTCCGCACTATAATACGCAAGAAAGAGTGGAAAAAGTTCACTGAAATCTAACATCCAGATAAAAAAAAAGAAACCCCGGGGCTCGCCCGGGGCTTCCTGAATGATCAGAGGATGATCAGCCCTCGAGCTTCGCATCGAGAGTTACTTTTGCTGTCAAAGATTTGGAGATAGGGCAGCTAACCTTTGCTTCATTGGCACATTCTGCAAATTTCTCGGCAGAGATGTTGGGGACTTTTGCCTTTAATTCGAGATGGCTCTCGATAATTGCTCCGCCTTCCAGGTTGACGGTTGCGGTTACGTTGAGGCTGTCCGGAGTGAAGCCGGCCGCCCCGAGAACGAAACTCAGTTTCATGGCAAAACATCCGGCATGCGCCGCCGCAACAAGTTCCTCAGGATTTGTGTCCGTGCCCGACTCAAAACGGGAGACATAGTTATAGGGCTGGTTTTTCAGGACACCGCTTTGAACTGAAAGTGTGCCTTTGCCTTCTTTCCCGGATCCGTTCCATACTGCCGATGCATGACGCTTCATGTAGTAGTCCTTTCTTACAAATTGGTGAGATGGTTTGAGTTAATGGTTGCTTTTACAAAATGTATGACAACACAAATATGCCCAGCATTGTAAACACGAGGGCCACCTTCATTGCGATGCCGATGACAATGCCAAGCCACGTGCCCGCGCCCGCGCGTGCTGATTGTTTGATATCCCGCCGTGAAATATACTCGCCGATGAACGCCCCGATGAACGGCGCAATCAATAGTCCGACGAAACTGAAGAATATGCCGACGACGGCCCCGACTGCGGCTCCAACGATTGCAAGCGGGCTGGCACCGACTTTTTTAGCTCCAACGCTCGTGGTGTAGAAATCGATGCCGTAAGAAATGAGGGTCAGGACGCCGAGAAATGTAAGGGGCATCCACCCCACTTGAGTGAAATCCTCAGCCCAGGCTGCGCAGAGCAAGCCGAGATATACCATGGTCACTCCGGGCAGAAGTGGAATAATCACTCCAACTAGTCCCCCTACAATAAGAGCGATGGCAAGAACCCACAAGGCTGTTGTCATTTTATCACGACGTTGCTGCCTGAATAGTCCGGAATGAGTTCGGCTGCACGCCACCGCCGGACGGAATTTACCAGAAAAATCTTTGACGAGCGTAGGAGTGCTTGCGTGGAGATCACCCGTTCGCTGACCTTTCGTTCTAACAGTAACTTTCCCCTGAATGTTCCGTCAAGAAGTCCGCACGACACGGGGGGAGTATAGAGAACTCCGTCAATATCCACTACAATATTGGCAATTGTTGACTCGGTGACCTCCCCTTTTTCATTCCAGAGTATCACGTCATCAACGTCGCTGTACGCCGCCAATGCTCTCTCGTAAACCTCTCGATGCGTGGTTTTATGGTAGAGAAAGAGGTTTTGCGAGTCAATAGGCGAAGCCGCAAGCCTGACGCGCACGCTCTGATTACTGGTTGCCAGGGTGAGCGGTGAACACTCACCGTTTACGATCCCGTCACGTTCAAGAACAAGTTTTACGCGGGCCGGCTCTCCGCCTGAATCCAATTTCGCTTCTATCTCGCGGAGTACTTCTGCGATCTGGCTTTCCTTGAGAATGAATCCGAAATACTCCGCAGATGAGCGCAACCGCTTGAGATGCGCATCAAGGAGAAAAAAGCCTTCCCGAGGCTCATATCTGATCGTCTCAAATAGCTTGAAGTCCGGACGGACTTCATTCAATACTTGAGCTTTAGCAAGACACTCGGCATACTCACCCTCCACTGTCGAGCCCCAGACAATGCCGCCACCAACACCGTATTCAGCCTCACCCTTCTTCCTGTCAATCAGAACCGTCCTGATGGCTACGTTGAAGCGTGCACGCCGTCCGGGCATAATGAGTCCCATGGCACCAGTGTAGATATTGCGCTCTTCACGTTCCAACCCGGCGATGATTTGCATTGTGCGGGATTTCGGCGCGCCTGTGACCGATGCGCAGGGAAACAACGCTCTGAAGATCTCCGTGACACTAGCAGATGTTCTTGCCCGTACACGGGAGGTCATCTGCCAGACTGTCGGATAGCGCTCAACATCAAACAACGACGGAACTTCGACTGAGCCGACATCGGCAATGCGTCCGATGTCGTTTCTCATCATGTCAACGATCATGAGATTCTCCGCACGGTCCTTTTCGGAAAGATGCAGCGCCGCAGACATACGCTTATCATCAAGATTGGATAGTCCGCGCTTGCTGGTCCCTTTCATCGGCCGCGCTTCAATATTGTTCCCGTCAAGAGAAAAGAAGAGCTCCGGCGACGCCGAGCAAATCGAAAAGTCTGCAGTCTTGATGAACGCTCCGTGCGTTGAGCGTTGCGCAGCCATTAGACGGTAAAACAACGCCTCTTCAGGGCCATCAAATGTTCCACGGAGTTTGAAACTGAAGTTGACCTGATACGTGTCACCCGCTTTGATATGCTCTTTGATCCTGGCGATGCAGGAGAGATACTCATCCTTCGTGATCGAGGGGTGCCACTTGATATCCGGAATTGGATCAGGCGAGTGAAACTCAATTTCGACACAATTCCTGTACAGCCCGAACCAGAGCAACGGCAGTCGGGAAATTCTTTCCTTTACTTCCAGCGATGAATCAAAAGCAGGCGAAGCTTGATAAGCAACGAATCCAGCCGCATACAATGACTCTCTATTGACGAACTCTTCAACACGTTCGAGCGCCTGTATGACTTCGGTGATCTGTTGCGCTTCTATGACAAGCGCAGGGTCGTCGAACCGAACCCATGATTGGCGGACCGGCTCGTACATGATCACACGTGGCATCTCACCCTTTGACATACGAAAGCTTGGCCGCTATTTTCCCCCCGTTCACTTTGAAAATGTCCACGCCGCGCAAGTGCCAGGGTTTTCCGTCTTTGGTCTTGAGGTAGCGCCACCGGACAACACAGTGGTCACCTGCTGCAACCATTTCCTCTGTCTCGAAAAATGCGTCAGGATTGGCGGCAAAGAATTTCTGCCACACACCTTTTACTTCCTCCTTACCTGAGTATCTCGCACCATCCGGCGGTGGATGGGTATTTTCAAACACACAATCATCCGTCACAAGAGCCATCACGGCTTCGAGATCGTGCCGGTTCCACGCTTCATTGAACGCCCTGACGACTGAAAGCACATCACTATCGGTTTGAGGCATGGCAAGCTCCTCCGTTGGTAAATGGATACCCGTAGTCACTATTCCCACACAGAGAAGAAAGCAGAGTATAAATGGATGCATGCGAACCTCCCGTTTGATGGAACATCAGGCTACGATGCAAGCACCTTCTCGATGACGGCAAGTTCACCGGCTGAAAAATCGAGGCACGACAGAGTCCCCACGCAGCTCTCTATCTGGTCTACGCGGCTGGCTCCGATCAACGCAGAAGTGACAGTCCTGTGCCGGAGAACCCATGCGATGGCGAGTTGTGCCATTGTTTGATTCCTGCTGCGGGCGATCTCATGCAGAGCACGCACTTTCCCGACTTTCGCTTCGGTAACACTTTCCTCTTTGAGAAACCCGTGAGGTTTTGCGGCCCGTGAATCGGAGGGGATGCCTTTGAGGTACCGATCGGTCAGCAAGCCTTGTGCCAGCGGAGAGAAGACAATGCATCCCATGCCCTCTTCATCAAGAGCTGCCAGCAGGCCATCCTCGATCCACCGGTTGAACATGTGATACACCGGCTGGTGAATGAGGCACGGTGTCCCGAGCTCGCGCAGTAACGCTGCGGCTTGCTTTGTCCGCTCCGCATCGTATGACGAGATGCCGGCATACAACGCCTTCCCGCTTCGTACAATTTGATCGAGAGCGCCCATTGTTTCTTCGAGCGGTGTCTCCGGGTCGGGACGGTGGTGATAGAAGATATCAACGTAGTCGAGCCGCATGCGCTTCAGGCTCTGATCGAGACTGGCAATCAGATACTTGCGCGAGCCATGATCACCGTACGGCCCATCCCACATCTTCCATCCTGCCTTGGAAGAGATGATGAGTTCATCCCGATGAGAGCGGAAATCCTCTTTCAAGATCTTGCCGAATGTTTCCTCTGCGGAGCCGGGAGGCGGGCCGTAGTTGTTGGCAAGATCAAAATGAGTGATTCCGAGATCGAAGGCCCGCCGGACCATTGCTCGTGAATTTTCCAGCGTATCGACGCCGCCGAAATTATGCCACAGTCCCAACGAAATAGCGGGAAGCCTCAGTCCACTGCGTCCGCAGCGGTTGTAGCGCATCGTTTCGTAACGGGACGGTGATGGAAACTGACTCACAATTATTCCCCTCGAGATTACTTGATGAAGAAGGTCAGACTTCGATCTTCTTGTACTCGGCTTTGACGAATTCTGGATCATACTTCCGTTCAAGGCGCCGGATCGTGAAATGACCTTTAGCCATGTCCTGGAAGTGCGTGATGAAGATGTAGTTAATTAATCCGCCGCCTATGGCTCCTATTGCAGGAACAGCCTGTGCTGCAGCTTTTTCCGTTACCGCAGCACTGAACCGCCCGGCGATCTGTGCAATGAGTCTGACAATGATCGGCGAACCCTCCGTGGCGAGCCCTTTTGCTGCGATGAACTCTGCCGCCTCTGATACCAGCTTGGCAAGTGCCGCGCGAACGGCGAAGTACCCCGATTCTGCCGCATCGTCATTCTCCGAGCTGCCACCCAGGGCAAAGACTTCAATACAGGCGAGTTTCGATTCCGCTGAATTCAGATTCTCTCCCTCGCTTCTCGCTATGTCCGCTATTGACCGGAGCATTACCGTGGTTGAGACAGGAAGCTCGACTGCAAGCGCTGTAAACCCGAACGCCCCGCCAATGCCGCCTGCCGTTGTCGCAACAACTTTGTGCAAACGGTTGCGGGAGCCAACGGCTTGTTTCTTGTCCAGACTGCGGACTGCAAGGTCCAAAGCAGCTCCGAGAGCCTTGCGCGTCATCTCGTTAACCGAGTCTGACCATTTCTCGGGAAGGAGCTTCAGCCCTTTTTCGAGCGGCCGCCCGAGTGCATTCGTCAACTTGATTGCCAGACCGGGGTTCTCAAGAAGCCTCTTCGCTTCCCGCAGCGCCAGCATATCGGCCTGTGCCATTACGTTCCGGTGTTCTACAACCTGCATATCTCCTCCTCACCAGATCATGGAAAGAACATCAACAGAGTCAGTCTTTTGCCGCCAACAAATCCGCGAGCGACGAGCTCCGGATCAGTTCAGCGACCTCCTCTACATCATTAGAAAGAGTTCTGTCGCCGTCAAGTTCCCGCACGACACCACGGATGGCAGTATGGGCGCGCCGGGTGCCGCGCCCCGGCAGCGTATGCCGGAAGTCGAGTCCAGCCGCCGCACACAACAATTCAATTGCGAGTATGCGGCGGACATTCCTGACAACCTCGCCTGCCTGACGCGCAGCAATCGTTCCCATGCTGACATGATCTTCCTGATTGGCGGACGTCGGAATGGAGTCACCACTCGCCGGATGAATGAGAACTTTGTTTTCAGACACGAGAGCAGCCGCCGTGTACTGCAACATCATCATTCCCGAATGCAGGCCGGGCTGCTTTGAGAGGAAGGGCGGAAGGCCAAAGCTGTGATTCTTGTCGGTCAGTTTCGCCGTCCTGCGCTCGGAGATGTTTCCGAGCTCTGCAACGGCAAGGGCAAGAAAGTCCATTGCCAACGCAACGGGCTGCCCGTGGAAATTGCCGGCGCTGATGGCGTGGTCATCATCGGCAAAGATCAGCGGGTTGTCCGTGGCCGAATTGATTTCTGTTTCAAGAACGCTGCGGACATACGCCAGCGCATCGCGAGAGGCGCCGTGTACTTGAGGCGCGCAACGGATCGAATACGAGTCCTGCACCTTCCCCTTCGTATCTCCGTCCTTCACATTCACGAGACTGCTTCCCTGAATCATCTTTCTGATGTTTCTGGCAGAAACAATTTGTCCTGCATGCGGCCGCAGCATGTGAACCGCCGGCTCGAACGCGGCGCTCTTTCCCTTTATCGCTTCACAACTCATTGCAATGGCAACGTCGGCGGTGTCAGCAAGAACCTCTGCATCGTACAGCACCAGAACCCCGACAGCTGTCATGGCTTGGGTGCCATTATTCAACGCAATTCCTTCTTTGGCTTCCAACGCAACGGGTTTGATTCCTGCCGCCTTCAGTGATTCGCCACCCGGCATTCGTTTGCCTTTGAAGATCGCCTCACCTTCGCCAATCATGACGGCCGCCATGTGCGAGAGCGGGGCAAGATCGCCACTTGCCCCTACCGATCCCTGTGCCGGGACAACAGGATGCACACGTTTATTGAGCATATCCAATAACGTCTTGACCGTGGAGACCCTTATTCCCGAGAATCCCTTGGCGAGCGCATTTGCCCTGAGCAGCATCATGCCGCGCACAACTTCATCCGGCAGCGGCTCGCCAACTCCCGAACAGTGGCTAAGTATCAAGTTCCGTTGAAGGTCGCTTAATTTCTCCGCATCAATAATCTCGTTCTGCAGCGCGCCGAAGCCCGTGGTTATGCCGTAGACAACGCGGTTTTCCTTTACACTCATTTCGACCCAATGGCGGGACTCATTCATGCGCTTGACAGCCGCAGGCGCCAAGCGGACGGGTACAAAATTTCGTGCAACGTCCACGACCTGTTCGATCGTGAGATTGTTTCCGTCGAGTATTACCTGTTTTGGCAAGTCAGTTTCTAATAATGTCGTGAATGTTACAGTGTTTCCAGGATTTCCCTGACCTTTGCGATGCACTGATCGTAGGAAACCGTTTGCTGCACCGTACGCGATAGTTTCAACCACTCCTCCCGCTCTTTCCCTTGCGCCGTCTTCTTCTTGTCTTGCAGCTGTCCCCCTAACTTCAGGTTCTTGACCGTCACCTCGCCCTTCGTAAACTCATCACTCCCGATGATGATTGCCAGAGGAATCTGCTGTCGATTTGCGTATTGCAACTGCTTGCCGAGGGATGTTTCTTCTCCCAGATACATCTCGGTATTGATGCCGGCAAGTCGTAATTGTCGCGTAAGTGTCTGATACGCCTCGAGACGCGACGGTTCCATGACGGTGACAATCACCTTTGCAGTTGAAGGTGCAAGTTGATGCAGGCCGAGTTTTTCCATTGCGGCAAAGAGACGGTCGACGCCGATGGATGCACCGACAGCCGGGATTTTCCTTCCCAGAAAGCGCTCGACCAGCCCGTCATAACGCCCGCCGCCAAACACCGAGCCGAACTCCGGCGCATCATTCAGACTTGCCTCGAACACAGGCCCCGTGTAGTAATCGAGTCCCCTTGCGATGCTGAGATCGAGCCGGACAAGCTCATCGGAAATCTCAAGCACGTCGAGGGAATCGCATATGAACCGCAATTCTGTGACAGCTTCGCCGGCAGAAGGTACATTCTTGAAAAGAGTTTCGAGCGACGCCAGCACTTCCCTTCGCTTGCCCTTTGGAAGGGCGACAAATTCCTTGATGCGTGAAACCTGCGTGTCATCCAGCCCGAGACCGGGAATCTTGTCTCCCGATGCATCTATCCTGCCCTTCGTCAATTCGGCGGAGACGCCATCCAGCCCGATTTTGTCGAGTTTGTCCAGGACTCGGAACACTCCATGCGCGGAGCTGTGAGGAATTCCGGCAAAGTCCAGCAGGCTGTTCAGCACTTTCCTGTCACTGAACTTTACCGCAAAGCGATCGAAGCCCAACGCCTTCAGTGTATCGTGCATTGCGCAGAGAATCTCGGTATCGGCCGCAAGCGATGACGTGCCGACCGCATCAAGATCAAACTGGATGAACTCACGAAATCGCCCCGGATCCGGCTTGTCTGCGCGCCAGACGGGAGCTACCTGATAGCGTCGGAACGGCAGTTGCAGGTCGGGGTATTGTGCAACGACGCGGGCAAGCGGCACAGTGAGATCAAACCGCAAGGCAACTTCTTCTTCCTCGGGGTTCTGGAACGCGAAGATCTGCTTCGTATTCTCCTCGCCATAGCCCATTAGGGTGACCCTGTGTTCCTGCGCCGGCGTATCAAGAGGCTGGAAACCGTACCGTTCATACACACCCCGGATTGCGGCTATCATCTTCAGGCGGGCATTCATTTGTGCCGGAAGATAGTCACGGAAGCCGCGCAACAGCCGGGGCTCTACAATTTGTGCTTCAGACATCAGGAAATTCTCAAAAAGTGGATACTGGGGCGGGATTTTTGGTCATCTCGCTTCAAAAGTTACCGGAAATGCGGGACTAAATCAACGAAGCGCGGGAAGGTAGATTTTCACACAGCATTTTGTATTTTTAGGAGAACATAAAAACAACTACACGCTGCAATGCCTGAAGTTCTGCCGCAAGAGGAAACTGAAGTTATAACCGACGAGATTACCGGGCTCATTCCCCGATATCATGTAGTACTGCTCGATGACGACTATCATACGTATGACTACGTCATCGAAATGCTGATGGAACTCTTCGGACACAGCATGTCAACAGCATACGACATGGCATGTGAAGTTGATGCGCGTAAGCGGGTGATCGTGGAAACAACACATAAAGAACGGGCGGAACATAAGAAACAGCAGATAGAGTCGTACGGGCCGGATTGGCGGATGCCGGAATCGAAGGGCTCGATGAGTGCCACCATCGAGCCCGCTGAGTAGATTCTACCAGGAAGACTTGAACCAACTTGCGTCGGCGTAGTACTCTTTTGTGAGTTCTTCCGTCTTTGACATTTCCTGCTTTGTCATTGGAGTGAACTCCCGTGCGATGCGTGCATTCTCCTCCAACTCCTTCATCGTCGAGATACCGATGATTACGGTACTGACGGGAAGCGTAAGGACATACCGCATCGCCGGTTCCATTGATGTCAGTCCACCCTCCCGGAAGATCCTGCCCCGTGCTGGAATCTTCATTCCGATAATCCCCAATTTTTTGTCCACGGCGGTCGGCAACAAATGGTCAATGAACGACTTGTTGTGACGATCGGCGGCATTCAGCGCCATGAGAATTGTATCAAACGGATAATCTTCGATTGCCTTCTTGAGTACAAAGGGGTCGTAGTGACCGGTGATTCCTATGAATCGTACGATGCCCTCGGATTTTGCCTTTTCGAGAGCTTTGATGGCGCCGTCCTTTGCAAAGATATTGTCGAGATCATCCTGCGTGCGCACGTTGTGGAGTTGCCAGAGATCAAGGTGATCAGTTTGCAGGCTTGAGAGGGACTCGTCAAGCAACCGCATTGAATCATCGTAGGCGCGCCGATGGGTTTTGGTTGCCAGAAACACCTCTTTACGCCGCGCCTTCATCACCTGGCCGATGTACTTTTGCGAAACCCCGCGGCCGTACGAGGCTGCAGTGTCGATGTAATTCACTCCGAGGTCCAGAGCTCTGTTGATGATTTCAACTGATTCCTCCTCCGTGCCTGAACGCTCGAGCGTCGCTTGCCCGCCGAGACTGAACAACTTTACATTGTGCCCTGTTCTGCCGAGAGGGCGGGTTGCCATTCCGGTTGTGTCATTCGGAGCACCAATCAACGTCTCGAACGGCCGAAGAGCGCTCGCAATCCCTGCGACTGCAGCACCCCCGACTACCGTCCGGACAAATTTTCTGCGGGACAGATCAGTTTTCTTCTTCATACTACCCTCCTGTAAGAGTGAGATAACGGGCTGAACTGGTTATGACCTCAACTTATTTTAATCCCAGTGAAGCGGGAACTGTTGTATAGGAAGCCTGAAGAACTTCCTTTGTTTCGGCGTCCTGAACCCAGGCAATCACTGAGAGGTTTCTTCTATCGATCGTGTCAGGACGCGAACGCCACCCCGTAAACTGCCGGCGTGTAGTCCATGATCGCTGCACCGTCGGATTATCCAAATACGCTTTGATTGATGCTTCAACTTCTCCAACATTAACACTTTTGGAGATCGTTCCGGTGCCGGTGAGTGCCATTCCTTCGCCACGATCAAGAAGACGCCTGACCACATACGCATGTTTTGAGATGCCGTTCGAGCCTGTGTAATCGACGGAACGTTCAGCCAGTGCGATGTGCAGCACGGGTTTGCCGGCATTCGCCTTCATGTCTGCAATCACGACATCAACCGTCACAATATCCCTCTCCATCTTTGCCGAGACTGAAATGTTCACGCCCGGATCGTCCTGCTCGAACCGTTTGATGGCGTGCCTGTACACGCCGAACCGGTTTTTTGCAACAAGCCGGGGTCCGCCGCCAATCAAGTGCTCACGGCCATCGAATACCGCCGTCGGCGTGCCTTGCCCGCCATACCATGAATAGCGGTCATATGATTCGTCCACCGTCATCGGGTCCGGGCCCGGCACATGCACATGATACTCCAAAACGGCAACAGCTGTCCGTGGATAGTATTCGATCAGTTTATCGAAAGCAACATCAGAGCTTGCGCAAGGGCCGCAATCGGCGCCGGTAAACAACTCGGCAAGAACAACTTTCCCGTTGGGAAAGGATGCAGAACCATAGCTCCCGGGATGGAATTCCGCTCCCGCCTCCCGGAGAGAATCGAGTTCTTTTTCTATTCCTTCCTTCGACCCATGAAGTCTGTTGTACACATCCTCCAACGCCTCGCGGAGCGACGAAGTGCTGATCGTAAGAAGCCCGTTCATATACGCAGATGCTGCCTTCTGCAGTTCACCCGTTGCGACATAGGCGTCGCCCAAACGCTTCCAAAAACTCTGGTCGTACGGACTCATAAAATCTTCGATTGAGCGGAGGACAACCAATGCCTCACGAGTCTTCCCCTGTGCGATCATCACAGCTGCAAGGTTTTGTTTGTACGCCACCAGATCACTTACTGAAGAGCTCTGCGTCAATGTTCTTACTGCCTCCTCGGCCCATTTCTTGGCGGTTGGAATATCCACACCCACACCAGCCATTACCCCGGCAGCCGTGCTCCGCGCGGCGACAAGTTTTTCCCCCTTCAGTGTGTCGACTATCGACTTGAGGACAGGCGTAACAATTTTCTTGACGGCTGCTTCGCGCTTGCGGGGGCTGGGTTCAAGCTCTTCAGTCCAGCGGATGAAAAGGTCGCGCAGGTCTTGCTCACCGCCGTAGTACAATGCCTTCGTCAATGTTTTCAGGGCATCCTTGCGCTTTCCGTTTGCGTGCTCGAACGTAGCCAGATTCCCGAGCATCTCCGGATCCTGTTCATTCCCCTTGATGGCTATACGTTGCAGTTGTTCGGCTTCTTTCGGCTTGCCCTGTTTGTACAGCACGTACGCTTTTGAATCCTGATACCCCGCAAGGCTGCGTGATTTTGTTGCCTCCGCCGTTGCGATCGCGTTGTCAATCCAGACCAGGGCGGAATCAAGCCCGAAACCCTTTTTCGCAAGAGCATACGCAAACCGGTTGTACGAACTCATCCGATTCGCAACGGGAACATGGGCTATCGAAGCACTCGCTGCGGCGACGGCCTTTCCATTCTCACCTTTATCGGCATACAATTCGAAGAGATTATCATATGCACGGGGCAGGTACTTTGATTCGGGGTGAGCGGCAACGAATCGTTCGAGTTCAATCAACCGCTCCGCAGCGTCTTTGACAGCAGAAGCCTTCCGGTAATCAAGGGTATCGGGAGATTGGCTGAAAGCAGCGGTAAATGAACAAAGGAGGATGAACAAGGCGAGTGACTTCATCAAATAAATCCTTTCACTATCGATGATATGTAACAATCATTTCCCCTCTCCGAACAACGCTGTGTTAATCCGGTTGACAGACTCTGAGGAAGGAGCGACAATCAGCACTAATTCCGTTGATACCCCGGTCGGGGGGAGACACACATTATCGCTGCACGCCTGGTAGCGAAGCGTAACAGGTACTGTGTACACGCCCGGCTTTACCTTTGTTGCGACGTGAAGTTTGAGTGATATAAGGAGTGTGCCGTCAAACACTTCGAGCGGAACATCGGTAAACCCGAATTGCATCTCTTGTCCATGAGGAAAGCTCACCTCGACAGAGTCCAGAGTCTCCCCGCGTTGCACGGCAAGTGTTGTTGCAATCATGTTCTCGTCCGCAGGGGCGGGAGAGTTAATGTGCCACCCTTGCTCGATATTGGCAATGAGCGCCGCACTTACAACACTCCCCGCGTGCACCTTGTCCTGCGAGAGCTTCGCATCAAGTGAGACTTTGTGTTTTACCGGCTTCGGCTGTCCTGCGACACTGCCGCACACAACAGCGACGAGAGCCACGGTTGTCACCAGCCTACGCATTGACTTGCGCCGGAGCTGCCGGCGTGTGGTGTTTTCGTTCAAGTGCAAACTCCACGATCTTTCTCAATGTTTCACGGAAAGTCATCCCTGCCTTCTCGGCGGAATCCATGTATGAGACCCCCTCCGTCAAGTCGGGGTTCGGGTTCACTTCGAGGACAAACGGCTCGTTCTTTTCATTCAACCTCAAGTCAAGACGGGCATAGTCACGGCAGCCGGTCACGGCATATGCCCGCAGGGAAATTTCTTCGACTTTTTTCTGCACACGTTTGGGAAGCTTTGCCGGACACACCGAATGCACACGATGGTATGATTCATCGAGAGGGTCCCATTTTGCCGCGTAGCTGATGATCGTTGGATGGTCGTCGGGAATTTCCGAGAAGTCAAATTCTATAATCGGCAACACGATTGGCGGGTTGTTCCCGAACACCGACACGTGCAGCTCCCGCCCTTCGATAAACTCCTCCACAATAATCGGGGGAGAAAATTCGGTAAACACCTTTTCGAGCCTCGCATTCAGCGAAGAATAGTCGTACACCACCGACTCTTTGTCAATACCGCTGCTTGCATCTTCACGTGCAGGCTTGACGATAAGGGGATAATGCAATCCGTGGCGCTTGGGAAGTTTCGGCTGGCGGAGCAGGCGGAATTTCGGTGTCGGTACATCGTTGGCGAGCAGCACCTGCTTTGTCATCCCCTTGCGCTGGCACAATTCCAGAGCGAAGGCCGGCGCTCCTGTATAAGGAATCTTGTACAAGTCAAACAGTCCTGCTACCGCTCCCTCCAGCTTTGCGCTGTCATGAATGAACTCTATCATGTTGAACACAACGTCGGGTGGGCGGCGCTGCAAAACAGAGCGGAGGCGGTCAAAGCTCTCGGCGATATTCACGGCACGCGCATTGAAGCCTTCTTCCTTGAGCGCCTTCACAACCGCTTGGTATTCTTCAGTGATAGTCGAAACATGAATATCGTATTCCGGCTCAAATTCCAGCTCTTTGGGGTCAACTTCACGGAGTTTCTCGTACTCGTCGTCCCCCACATGGTTATAGAGGACGAGAACGGAAGGCATATTCGACTCTGGCGGCATGGTTTCCTTTGATTGATTATCCCCCGTAAAAATATCTGCAATCCCCGCTGGAGAATCAAGGAAACCGTTTGCGAATGGATGGAACTTTGAATAGCTTCATAAGTGATTTTTTTCTCGATAGCATTTCCTCATGGGCATCAAACCTCAACCTAATCTCTGGCAGTGCGGACCTTTTGCGCTTAAACACGCGCTGATCACGCTCGGCATTTTCGCCGAGGAAGGCACCATAACCCGGATCGCCGGCAGCCGCTCAGCCAACGGTACCGATGAAAACCAACTGGCGCGCGCCGCACGCTACTACAATTGCGAGCTGGAGATGGTTCGAAAACACGATCCTGAAAGCGCCCGCATCGCGCTCATGGACTACCTGCGCAAGGGAATTCCATCGCTGCTCTGCGTCTACGAATGGAGCCACTGGGTGACAGTGGTGAAAGCGGAGCGTGGCAAGTTCATTCTCCTTGACAGCAGAGATCAAGCCGTTCTGACGATTCTCTCATGGACTGAGCTGAAGAACCGGTGGGTCTTCTACGAACAGGATGAATACGACGAAGAACATTGGGACACGCTGTACGATTTTCATCCCGTTGTGCCGATAGTCAGAGTGCAAACGAAGGCACGCTTCTCGATTGCCCGGGCACATTATCTCCGGAGAAAAGAAAACAGGAACCTCGCCCGGACGTGGGATGAATATGTCGCCGACCTGATGACTATTGCAAAACCACGTACTTCACTCAGCAAGAAAGTGTTCTCACTGGGAGAGTTCCTGCGCCGTCACGAGCAAATGATACTCGATCAGGTGGACTACTGGCACGGATCGATCAACCGTAAATCCGCGTACAAGATTCTGCAGAACATGCACCTCGTGGCAGATACGTACGGACTGGTGATCCACGATGAGGACGAAAAACGTGCGATCGCCGGTATCACATCCATTCTTACTCTCTGGGCAGCAGGTAGCTACGGAGTCGCGAACGTGTACGAGTAGGCGATAGCATCCTGCAGCTCATTAACAGCAATCATGTTACTCTCCGGGAAGTTTATCGTTTCTCGAGATCAATACCGGAAGATCGCCGCAATGCCGCCACGACCCGGTGTTTCCCCCTCCCCCAGCACAAAAACCTCGCCGCCATTCAGGAACGTCTGCGCGGCGGCTGTGTCGAGCAGATCCTCATCTCCGGGCATCTTTGCTTGATGGATTTCAATTCTGCCCGACTTCGGATCGAACTTCCCCCAACGCTGCTCGCCGCCGGACACGAGGAGCTTCTCGACCCGTTTCAGATGCGATGCAGGAAGAATCTCATGGAGAGTGTCGGACACCCGCGACGGATCTGCGTGTAACATTACACGATAGCGGTCAACAGCATCCTTCCGTCCTTGCATAATGTCGGGACGGATGATCTCCCAGGCTCTCGCCTGAAGCTCCTCATCTGATAGATCGTCAGGATTGGTGGCGATACTTTTCATAGTAACGTGAGGATAGGAATTGGCTTCCTTGTACAACGCAATCTGATACTCAACGGCGGCCAGAATGAGCGGCGCATTCTCTTCCTTCATCACTTCATGCACGCCCTTGTCCAGGTCATGAAAATACCTGAGCACGTTTTTCTTGTGCTCCGCTTCATCAACCCCCACCCCCTGTCCGTGGAACATCGCCGACCTCCGCCCCTTGCCGACCCCCGTTCGAGTGTGGAACTGCAACTGCTTTTCGGGATCGTCAAACTGCAAGGCTTCTTCGAGACTTGACGGCGCATCTTCCAAAGGAATCTCCTGACTGCTGTATCTTGTCGACTGCAACAATCTGGGATGCTTCAAACCCAGCGCAAGAACATAGAATACACCGTTATGTGTCATGAGAGGAAACAGCGGTTTCGTGTGAAATCTTCTCCCTACGACGGCAAGCTCCTGCACAGGAACCGGAAGCTGGTAATGACGCGCTGCTCCATCACTCAAGAACACGACGAGCCCGTCCGATTGGTAACTCCAGAAAAACGTATCCCCCAACAACTCCTCTGCGGGGGCAAGCAATGTGTTGACGGCGGGAGACTTCAGGCCGAGATGTTTGAGTGAACTCTCCGCCTCACGCAACAGATTTTTGAATCGTATCCGGTCCTGGTCAAGCTGCGGCCTCATCCGGTGAGTAGGCAGGTAAAGAGAAACACAGAGCTGATCTTGTTCTTGCAGTAGTGTGGCAAGCTGGTTGCGAGTCAGTATCTTCATAAGCACCCTCTCCGATTATCATTTCTTCCAGTCAACTCGACATACTAAGTAAGGCATTTGAGAACAAGGGTTCAACTCGCGTGCCAGCAATTCCAGCATCCCGCAAATGCCTGCACTGCAGCAGGATACGACAACGAAAGCAAGAAGAGCGATAACGTTCTACCATGAACACAGGGATGGCGTGCAAAGGCGGAACAAAACTATGCTCTGGATGTCCTGACTGAGAAGAGAGGGTACAACCGCCCGGGAGAAGCTGTGAACTTCTGTCCCGATTGTTCACTGATCAAGTGAGAGGAGATACTTCAATGCCTCTTGATACCGTGCAAGGCGCCGGGCACTTGCATTTGTCGCGTTTCCGAGCTATCATTCCAACGGCGCGAATGTCCCAGGACCTACCTTATCGGGACTCTGAATGGTCTATCCCATGACTAAAGGCTGGCGTCGAACAAATGTCTTCCGATATCGCTTTCCAAACGAAGTTCTCTGCTGGTAA
>CAZBWR010000007.1:0-72933 GCA_964495695.1 uncultured Chitinophagales bacterium
TGTTCACAGGGCCCGTCCGGTACGCATGCACACTCAACGTGCCGCCGGGTGCAGGGCGAATCGAGAAGTTTCTTGTTACCGTATCGTTCCGCGTGAGCGTAACGCTTATTGTTGTATCAACGAATCCGAATTTGCGGGCGCGAAGCGTGAGGTTTGCCGTTGTCCCCGGGGTATCAACGCGGGCACCGACAAGGTACGCTCCGGATCCGGAAGTTGATCCCTGAACTTGCGGTACAGCTTGGGTGAAGTCAAGGTTGACACCGCTGACAGGAGTGCCACCGGTGAGATTTGTGACAACGCCCTTCAGCCATCCGAAATTCTCGGATGTAATGATGCCGGAGGTCCAGACATCATAGAATCCGGAACGATCGTCCATCCACATGGGCCATACTTTCCCATTACCGGCTGCAATGCCGATATAGTCACCCATAGAATTCACGCCCGGCACATTCTTCGGGCGGAAGGAATGGTCACTGACCTTGATATCCGTCCAGGTATTGCCGCCATCGAGTGATCGAGACATGTAGATTTCACAGGAGTCTCCGACTGACGGATAGTTCCTGTTATCATAATAGACAACGTTGATGCCGCCTCCGGCATCAACCGTAATGGCAGGGAAGAACTGAACCTTGCCGTTGTTCAGCGGATCCTGGTTCACACGTATTGCAGGAGACCACGTCGTGCCGTCGTCGGTTGACCGGCGGAACGTAATGTCTGCATCCGTTCCAGCCACTGATCCGCCGCGTTCGGGTTGAATGATGTAGATCCAATTGTTGCGCGGCCCGCCGGTTTTGTCAATGGCAATGCGCGGGAAGTCATTAACGCGCACCCCCCATCCATTGAAGGAGGAACTGCGCATGCCGCTCGTGGGATAGATATTATTGTTAAATGTCCACGTCAAGCCGCCGTCGGTTGATTTCCCCAATCCCACAGATTGGGAAGGGAAGGGTGAGGTTCTGCTCTCTTCAGCCCAACTGATGAACGCGACGCCATTGGTATTGACAGCAACATCGGTCCCCTGCGAAAAAGTGGTCGGGGCAGCCTGATTCACTTGTATTGCGGGAGACCACGATACGCCGTTGTTGGTCGTCCGCGTCATGAGAATCACTGCTGGAACGTTGCCCGACGTAAACTTCGTCCACGCCATATAACTGTTGCCGTAGAAGGGACTGCTCGGACTATCGTCTGTGCCCATCAAATTCTTGTCCGCGTCGCCGCCACCGGCGTTGGCAACCGCAATTGTCGGCTCAAATGAAAGGCCGCGGTTCGTCGAGCGGTTCATTCCCATGCCAGTCACGGATCCGAAGTTGGTACTGCTATTCAGATGGCCATACAAAAACACCCCGTCCTTGTCAATTACCGGAGCAGGATCTCCACGCTGCGTATTGAAGTCTGCAAGCGTATCGCGTCCGTACCACGTAACCCCGCCATCCGTCGTGATAAACGTGGCGACGTTGATTGTTCCAGAGCGGATGTTATGCGATGCGCCGAACATGATGTTCCGGTTGTTCGTCTGCGAAGCGATCATGACTTCCGACTGGTGATAGCCGGTGTTGGGTCGCGGGCGAATGTTCGGCTCGACAACCATGGTCCCGATTTGTGTATTATACACTCGGGGTGTAGTATTCGGACGGAAATCCGGGTTCAACCGTGCGGCAGATTCCGTCGTTGGCGTAGCCATCTGAACGCTTGAACGGATATTCCATCGCGGATCCTCCGGCCTTTCCTGTGTAAATGAAACTCCGGTAACGATGAAAGTTGCCAGGATCAAACACCAGGAAAGCAGTGATCGCTGAGACATGAAGCCTCCTCGCTGGTTATTGTATGATGTTGGTTGGGTTAGTGTGTTGAAACGCTCTTCGGCCTTTGGGAAGCACAGTGGCATCGTCATCCGCAAAGCAATACAAGAAACAATTACGTAAGTGATACTCGGACAAGAACGGATTCAAGAATTATCAGGAAAGATCGGCTGCAAGGAGGCCCCCGGGGTGAGCAGGAATAGAGAACCTGGATGCGTGTCGCCTTTTTAAACTACAAAAATATGCAAATTGCCAAACGCAATGTCAATTCATTTTTTCTTCTACCTCAGGAGCACAAGCCGCTTTGATTCAGTTTTTGTTTCCGATGTCAGCCGGTACAGATACACCCCACTGGGCAATCCGGTTGCATCGAAACGGGTCTCATGAACGCCTGCATCCCTCTTTTCTTGCAGCAGCGTTGCGATTTCCCTGCCGAGAACATCATATACTCGTAAAGTTACAAACGCTTGTGTATTGAGTGAGAATGGAATAGTCGTTACGGGATTAAATGGATTGGGGTAGTTTTGTCCGAGTCGGAAATCAAGTGGACTGGTTTCTATTTCCGCGGAATTGATAGGAATCTGATTAACCTGAAGGACCTGGTTCGCAGAGACATCATCTAATCGTGTTCTCCGCAGGAACGGATCGGTAACCGATGTTGGCCAGTGAATGATCACCGAATCCACCTGTGTGTTTGTGCCCAATCCGAAATGGACGGACGTCATGTTTTGCGACCGATAGCCGATCCCCGTATTTACTTCGCGCATCATCTTCAGGTTTCCCGCATGGAGCTCTATGCGTGCTCCTACCGCAGCCCTGTTGGTGTTGACGAATGCGTTGAGCTTCAGAATCAACCAGTTGTTGCCGGAACCGTCGTTGTTCTTGAACAGTCTGTTACCGTTGGATGTACTGCCTGCTGTGTATAAGTCCATTCTGCCGTCATTGTCAAAGTCCCCCCACGCCGCTCCAAGCATTGCAAGTCCCGAGAGTCCGGCAGACGCCGTTGTGTTCGTGAAAGTTCCGTCGCCATTGTTGCGGAACAACGCGCATGAGGAACCTGATCCGGAGGCAAGGACGAAAAGATCTTCGTAGCCGTCGTTGTTGTAGTCTGCCCACGTTACGCCCCATCCTACAAACATGTCCGTTAGCCCGGCACTTGCAGCAACGTCGGTGAAGGTTCCGTTGCCGTTGTTTCTGAACAGCTTGACGGGAAGCAAGTTTGCACCTGCCACCGGCGTAAGACAGAGATCCCACAATCCGTCGTTATTGTAATCAATCCACTGTGCTCCGCGAGCGGCACCGTTCATGCCTAGAGTTGCCGCTATTTCCGTGAATGTGCCGTTGCCGTTGTTTCTGTGAAGGTAGCTGGGGCCGTTGGTCTGGATGTTCCCGATGAACAAATCAGGGTATCCGTCCTTGTTGTAATCACACCAATGTACGCTCTGTTCGAGAACACCCGAGACTTGGTGATTCACACCCGCACTGTCAGCGACGTTTGTGAACGTCGTGTTGCCGTTATTGCGGTACAGCGCATCCGGCGAAGAGGCGGAATTGGAAATGGGTGAGTAGAAGTCGAGATGTCCGTCGAGATTGTAATCTGCCCACGCGGGCATCTGCGCTCCGGTCATACTGATACCTGCTTGTGACGCGATGCTGGAAAAAGTCGTATCGGTTCTTCCGGGAAGAAGGTGTTCCGCCACAAAATCGTCGGAGCCCCCGTTGCCGTGGTAATAAGATCCATATCACCGTCGTTGTCGAAATCTCCCCACGAGCAGGTAATCGTATTGGCGGGATCGGCCAGTCCGACAAGTGCAGCGACCTCTGTGAACGATCCGTTACCGTTGTTTCTGTAGAGTTTGTTGGGGGATGACCCCGCCGTTGGTACGAAGAGGTCGATAAACCCATCGTTGTTGAAGTCCACCCATGAGATACCGCGGGTTGTTCCCTCACCGATTGTTGGATGGGCAGACGAGGTTACGTCCATAAACGTCGTTTGCGACGAAGCGGACGAATGAACTGCTATGCAAAGCAAAAGAACCGATAGGGAGCGCATGTTGCCCTCGGGCAATATGATGGGATCGGGCCCCCGCGTACGCGAGGGCCCGGGTGATATTCTACCTTAATACCATAAGTTTGCGGACTGCCGTATGTTGTCCGGATTGCAGCTTGTAGAAGTAGGTCCCGCTGGAAAGCTTGCTTGCATCAAGAGTAAATGTGTGAGTTCCCTCAGCCATTTCCTGTTCAATAAGCAAGGCTACTTCCCGGCCGAGAAGGTCAAAGATGCCCAAACGCGTTTGACCCTGCGCAGGGAGTGCAAATCGGATTGTAGTAGTAGGGTTAAAAGGATTTGGATAGTTTTGCTCGAGGAAGAATACGCCGGGCGTTGTGCCGTTGTGCCCAACTGAAAGCGGTCCCGCCGTTCCAAAGCCATCCGAAGCGAAGTTGTCGATATGCCATCCCCTATAGCGTAAGGCGTTGTTGTCAGCACCAAAGTCGAAGCGGAGCGCAAGCGTGTTCCCCTCAGAAGCAATGCCGGAAAGGTCAAACGTGACCTTCGTCCAACGCGACCCCAGCACACTTGCAAAGCCGTGCTGTCCGCCCAGCGGATTTCCAAATCCTGCGTAGATCGAGCTGTCAGGATAGCCTCCAACCGGATAAACGACCTGGAACGATCCTCCGTTTACTGATGCTTTCACATTCCCACCGTCGAATCTGCTTTCCATCTCATACCAATGATAGAACGAGAATGTTGCCTTGTTGGAGTAGACTTGATATGTCGGTGTTGTGAGTGATGAAAGGCGGGGGCCTTGGGTGTAGTTGCCGTTGAGTTTCGTTGCCCAGTATTTCGTTCCACTGAACGCTGCAGGTGATGGTCCGGATGGGGAGCCATATTCCCAATCATTGGTGGCCGTGAATCCCGCTCCTGAACTCTCGAAATCGGCATTGACGTGTGTGAAATTCTTTATGCGGAACTCTGCAAAGCCGGTTGACGGGACATAGCCTGTGTTGCCGTATTGGTCAACTGCCTTTATTCGGTACGCCACAAGGTCATTCTCCCTGATCATTGAACGGGGAACCCGTAAGGTATCGGAGAAGACGGAATCAGGAGAAGAGAGAGAGACAGGCGATTGAAGAACACCGTTGAGTGAATACTCGATTGAAACTGTCACCGGCCCGCTCTCATCTTTCACCACGGCCGAGAGTCTGGGAGGCCACGCGGTATACGCGATGTTTCCCCTGGTAGTGTGAGTGATGGAAGGCGGCGTGACGTCGTTGCCGATCCGATATGTAAAGAATCCCGTCCCGAGGGGGAGCCTGTTGGTGACATGCGCATTCGCGGTCCGGATATAGTAGGTAATGTTCACGCCGCTACCGAGATAAGGGATCTGGGCCCTGTACTCGTTAAAACCAGGATTGCCAAAGGGCTGCAATTGCGTGCTTCCGGTGGTGTTGCCGTTCACGCCATAGTAGAGGCGTGTAGAGTCAGCATTCAGAGGTACTCTTGAGCGGATTTTTACACTGACAGTCCGCGCCGTAGTATCGGGACTGTTGTTCAATGGTGTATGTGAAATCCATGCGTAGTTGACTGCCTTCAGCGCGTCAAGCAAGCCCCACCCGAAATACTTGTCCGGATTGTTGGCGCGACTCGCCGTTTGCCTCATCGCCTCACGCACTTGAAACGGCGTCAAGCCCGGATTCGCGCTCAGCACCAACCCGGCAACGCCCGCTGCAAGCGGACATGAGAACGATGTCCCACTAGCGGATGTGTACCCCGACGTGCCTGAAACGACTCTCACGCTCGAACCCATGGCCATCACGTCCGGCTTGATGCGGCCGTCGACAGTCGGTCCCACCGAGCTGAAGGATGATCTGCTTCCTGACGAGGTGACCGCCCCGATTGCCATCACATTGAATCCATCTGCCGGGCCGCCGAGCGTATTTCGTGTTGCATTATCTCCAGAGTTGCCTGCAGAATTCAGCACAACGATTCCCATTTCAACCGCTCTGTCAGCAGCTTTGGTAATGAGTGTGGTACGACCGTCCATGTTTTGCCATGACCAATTCGGCCACGGTGAGTCATACGTCAGATAACTTAGCGATGAGGTAATGACATCTACACCGATGCTGTCAGACCATATCGCGGCGCGCGCCCACGCATCCTCTTCGACCGGGGTTTCCGTGTTTACATTCTCGGTTCGTGCAAGTACGAATGTAGCCCCGTAAGCGGGACCGATCAGATTTCCTTCTGCGTAGGCACCAACGGTAGAAAAGGTCCGTTGTCCATGGTTGTCGTCGGTTGCAAGTATGGTGTCATTCCGGATGAAGTCGAACCGGGCGAGTATCGGACGGGTTGCCAGAGCGGGATGATTGAGATTCGGAAATGCATCATCGAAGACAGCAATCACCACACCGGCTCCTGTTATGCCAAGATTGTGTACATCCACCGTCTTGATTTGTGAATTCTGTGTCAGCGAGAGTCCGTAGTCGATGACGGTCGGCGTCGTCGCAGGTGAGATCGGGGGAGGGACATCGAGCGCAGTTATATTCTCCGCTTCTTTGTTTGTTCTGAATCTTGCAACCATCTCCACTTCCTTTACACGAGGGAGGGATCGGATGGCATTGATTTGGGATTTCGTCGCCATAACACTGATTGCATTAAACCACTTCAACTCGTGCCTGATGGATACACCCGTCGCCTCCACAGATTGGATGTCCATCCGCGTGACAGGGAGGTCTTCAACTGTAAGAACTTGATCAAGCTCCATTCGTTGCCTACGTTCGACGGCTTTTTCTGTCAGAAATGTCTCCGGGGAACGTGAGAGCAGTTCCTGAACGGAGGCGCCTTTGTCAATAAACGAAACCATCACGGGAACCGAAACATCATATGGCATTGCCGGATAATAGCTTTCGAGAAGTTTTCCCATCGGAGCAGGCTGTTGGGATGAGGCGATGGCGAATAGGAAGATAGTTATCGTAATAAAAGAGAGTTTGTTCACGTTGTCTCCGTGTGATGGATGTAGTTACTTGGAAAGCAAGAGCTTTATGGATGAGTCGAATCGGGATTCTCCGTTGAGACTTGTTGACGTAAAGCGGGCGAGGTATACGCCGCTTGCTGCGTTTCTTCCTGTGTCATCTGTTCCATTCCACGTGAGGCGCAATACGGTTGCCCCTGACTCGCCGTTGAAGAGCGTCCTCACGCGCTGCCCCAGCACGTCATAAAGAACCAGTGAGGTTGAGGAAGGTGTCGGAATCTCTACTTCGATGGTGGTAGATGCATTAAACGGATTAGGATAGTTCTGTCGCATCGCATACCGTGAAGGTATAGGCGGGGTGACTCCAGTAGATGTCAACACTTGAATGGCTCTCTGAGCGTCAAGAATCCCCCAGCCGTAAAGGTTGTCCGGTGACGCAGAACGACTTGCGGTCTGCTTCATGGCCTCGATTATTTCGATGGGGCCTGCTGTGGGCTTGGCCCGCACAAGCAACGCGGCTACGCCGGCGGCAAGTGGACAGGAGAGTGATGTCCCTCCGGAATAAATGTACCCGGATGGGTCAGTAGGGCTGGCCGCCCGTACCGAGGATCCTTGCGCCATCACATCGGGCTTGATGCGAGGGGGATTGCTGCGTGTCGGGCCGACAGAACTGAAACTCACCCGTATTCCATCGGGTCCGACTGCTCCAACGGAGAGCACGCTGTCTCCGTCGGCGGGGGCATTGAGAGTGTTCCGCGTGGGATGGCTGCCATTGTTCCCCGCCGAATTGACGACGATGATTCCCTTGCTTACCGCCATATCCGCAGCCCGGGTAATTACGGTTGTATTGCCATCCATATTTTCCCACGTCCAGCTTGGATAGGGTGGATCGTACGTGAGATAACCGAGCGAAGTCGATGTTACATCAACCCCCAAACTGTCCGCCCACTCGATGGCGGCTACCCAGTTATCTTCCTCAAGGGGAGTTTCACTGCTGTCGTTTTCCGTCCTCGCAAGAATGAAGCTCGCGCCGAATGCCGGACCGATCAGTTCTCCTTCTTTGAATCCCGCCAGGGCGGAGAAGGTAACGACGCCGTGAGACCCGAATGCCGGATCAGGATTGTTCGGCACAACACTAACTTTCCGGTCAACGAAATCGTACGTCGCTACAATGCGGCTGCGCAATGAGTCAAACACCTGATGATTCAATAATCGGAATCCGTTATCGAATACACCAACCAACACACCTTGCCCGTAATTGCCTGTATTGTGAACTGCCGCGACGTTGATCTGATTGACTTGCCCTGCCGAAAGGCCGTAATTGAATTCCGTATTTGTTTTTGAATTTGAAGGAGAGGTTACTGCGGGTAGTTGCTGAATCGGTTCAGGATTCGACCGCCTGAACCGGAGCAGAGGTTCTATACTCCTTACGAACGGGAAACTCTCAAGTCGATGAATCTCTGCCGGATCAACAACTATGCTGACAGCATTGAACCATTTTGAGACATTTCTCACATGGAATCCGGCTTCTTTGAGGGTCTGAACATACGAAGGATCAACCGAAAGGTCGGAATAGTCAACTGCAACTTCCGGCGGACGAGCTTTGAGCCTTCTCTGATAGGATCTTTCGCTGACGACAGCGTGGGGTACGTTGTGAGCGAGACCCTCCAATGATCCTTTATCATGAAAATACACCCACACAGAGAGAGGGTTGCTTGATGAAGAAAGGGCAATGACTTCAGAAAGCCGGGGATGAACCTTCTCCCCCGGATATGAAACCTCGGCACTGATAAATGCCAGAATGAGTAAAACGGCGGCTCGCATAAACCAAAGTAGTGAGGGAAGTCCTCAGAATCAATACTGCTATAAGTCGCCGGCCTTTAAGGCTGTTCTAGATTCCCTGCCGTCTTTTCGAATACGTCTTTCCTGACAACTCTATATGCCGGTTGGTTGGCCTTTTCGTAGGGTTGAGAATGATGTCCGGGGGAAAGTATGTTTGAGGCAATTCGTTCTGAATAGGCTTGAACATCGTCAACGTTGAAATTCAGAAACCCGTATTTAGCAAGCCCGGCAAATTCGTTCCATTGGCGTTTGAACATCAGTGTATCCGGTTTGATTGCGGCTGCAGATGCGAACATGGATTGAACGAGGAGATCCGGATCCATACCCGATTGCTTGAACGGGCGCAGGTTAATCCGGACTATGCGTCCATCGGACGAGATGCGTTCAATGAGAGGTTCGCCGGGGAACGCCTCTGTGAGGCTTGACAGCTCCTGGAGCAGAAAGGAGCGGACTGCGGCTGTGTCTCCCAGCATGTGTTCGATTCCAAGATTTGCCTGATGGAGCATCTTGTACACATCCTCGACCTCCATTGCGGAGTGACGATTCATGTGATGCTCTACGAGTCTCTTTACACTCCAGTAGGTTCCCGGATCGGTCTGCGCGTGGACTGAAGAATAGAAGATGAGGATGCTGAAAGCAATCGTTCGAAGGATCATATTCTGCGAGTGTTTGAGATGCACATAAGGTAGGGGAAATCATGAACAGTGGCAAACGGCAGAAGAAAAAGGGGAGACGTTCAAACATCTCCCCTTTGGATGGAACTTACGGAGGTTAGAATTCGAACTTGAATCCCAACGTGCCGTATGTATATGTTTTGTACTCCCACGGGCGCGGCTCCCGGAACACAACAGCCGAGAATTTCACCTCAGCGTAGATGAAGGGAGGAATGATTTCGGCCCAACCTGAGACCATGAACAGCCGGGTAAACTGCGCTGTAACTCTGAACCTGTCGAACCGGTAGTTGCGGTACTCGATCTTGACGAGGGGGTCGATGAATGTTTCCGGTTCGCCTCCTTTAAACACAAAGTACTTTCCGTCGACTGCAACAGCCTTGCCTAAGTTGACCTTATGATAGCTCGCCCCGAGATGCACATTCAGGTTTTGCCGCTTTTCATCAAAGAGGAAATCAAATGCATAGTATCCCTGAATAACTTGCGAGATGTAGTAGAGACTATCGAGGTTACGCGTTAACAACTCATCCCTACGACCTGTAAGTCCACCGAAGGCGAACCGTCCGCCGAGTGCGGCATAGGGGAATGACTCGGAGTTGATCCTGATCGTCTCCCATTCGAATTCGAACTCACCGACCAGCCCGTCGGCACCGTTGAGAAGTCTGGGCCGGCCCGTGACAGCTTGTGTCGCTGATGTCGGAGGCTTGTCAAGGCCGCCATGCACCGGAACCCATGCTCCGAGCTTTATGGACTTGTAGCGTCCCATCAGCCATGCCGTCCCTGTCGTCCAGAAAGGATATCCCAGCTCGTCCTCGCCGAGTCTTCCAATTATTCCCCACTCGTTACCGAAGCGCAACGAAGCTCCGAAGATGGAGAAATCTGCAGCAACCCAATCCGGCTTCGGCTGTCGTGCCATCGGATTCGATTCTTCTATGAACCGGCTCTTAATGCCGTACGGAGGCTCGTTTTGCTTGGCCTCATCAAGAAGATCGGTCCGCAAGTCACGAGCAAGCAAGGTTTGTGCATAGAGTTTTCCATACGAGACGCTGCCGATCCTGATGTCGGTGATTGTCTGTGAATCGGGGTGGGCAATGATCGTGATTGGATCCTGTTTCGAGAATCCCTTGCCCCGGTTTCTGAATGCTGCGTAAACCCGAAGCTTCAGGTTGGGCTCATTCATCTGCCACGAGGGGAATGAAGGAGCGTAGGCACTGTCGATTTGGTTAAGTTCTGTCAGAATACGTTCGAGCGATTCGAGATCGCCGCGCATTGATTCAAGATCGTTGCGGCGGTCATCCTGCGAGTTCGCCGATGTTACCGCCAAGCCCAGTGAAAGTGCAATTAGTGTCAGTTTCAATGATTTCATTTCTTCTCCGCTTACAAACTAAAGGTGTAGGGAATGGAGAGAGTAAAAAAGTACGGGGGTTCCCATGGATCTCGTGACCGTACCACCGACGTGGCAAACTTCGCCTCAATACGCAGTTGTTCCGGAATGATCTCCATCCACAATAGTCCCAATCCCCAATCACGGAAGTACTGAAAGGTGGCTCCGAACCGGCGGGCAAACTGCTGGTTCATATACTCCGCCTTGAAATACGGCCCCCAGAAGAAACGGGGCCCTTCGAGCGGAATTATCTCGGAGGGTGTGTTGCCCGTGCCGCGAATAAGCTTGTCTTGAGCAATCTGCTCGAAGCCCAGGCCCATCTTCAAACGCAAGAGGTTTGCATTGTCATTAATGCCGACGGTAAACGAATACCATAAGTGTGCGGCCGTCTTCAATGTGTAGATGCGGTTCGTATCGGCAAACGTTCCGTCGGTATCTGTTCGCGGGAACCCGACGAGTACGTTGGCACCGGCAAACGCCCAATCAAATTCCGCCGAAACACCGTATGTTCCGTTAATGTTACGAGGCCTCCAAAAGCTGGTCAACGCGGTCGGGGTATTGCTTTCAAGTCCGTACTTGAAGGGAATATGCCCGCCGATTTTTATCTGATTGTAGATGACCATGAATGACAAGTTGCCCGAGGTCCAGAAGGGGAGGCCGAATTCGTCGTTGCCCAACTTCACTTCAAGTCCCCACAGGCTGCCGAACCTGATCCGGGCATTGTCGGGGAGCCGAAGCGTCACGACTGTTGCCTCTCTGTGGTCAACCGAGGCCATGCTGTATTTCTCGAACGCAACAAGCACGCTATCACTGTTTTTCATCAAGCGGGGGGCGCTCAGGTCGGTAATCCTGAACTTCCGGTCGATTAGTTCCTTGTCTTCGCTGAACTCGCGGCTTTCAAGGATCGTCTGGTACATCTTCCGTTCAGGTCTCTTCATCAGAGCCTCACGCAGACGCTGGCCCTTTGACTCCTTGCTGTTTCCGGTGAAGAAGATGGCAACAAGATCCCGGGAGGGCTCTGGCGTTGCAATGACCTGGATATCTCCCCGGCTTTCGATAAAGCTGGAGTCGTTATCCATCACCTCGAAGAAATAATTCGAGATGCTGTCATTCAGTGCATCCGCCAGCGGAATGAACCATGAGCGGAGCCGCGTGAAGTAATATGATTGCGGCCCGAATGTGACCTTGTCGAGGACGGTCTGCAACCGCTCGATTCGGGTTCTGTAGAGTTTGAGAGAATCGGACACATCTTCGGTTGTTGCCGGCTCAGGCAGAGGCTGAGCAGGTGTCGGTAGTGGCTGATTCGGGTTCTGTGCCTGGGCGCTCCCCGCGCCCAGCACGATTGCAAAAATGCTTGCTAACGCTATCTGTTTCATCGCTCGGTATTGTGGATCAGTATAGTATTGACTGTGTTACTTGATCAGTTCGAGAGCCCCCAATACCGGACACGGTAACTTTGATCAGTATTGCGTTCGGACGCTTGGCCTGAAGATTCTGCACAATCAGCGTGAAGTTCTTCCCCCTTCGTGTATCGATACGAGACACGATTCCTTCCGGCTGAATGACACTGCAGTTTTCGATGAGAACATCCCCATTGCCCACGTCAGAGCTTGTGAACTTGATATGATAATCGTTGCCAACCCAGGACGATCCCGCCCATTTGATTTGGGGGGGATGCGGCTTCTTGACCGGAATTTCCTTCCGGAGCATTTCTGTATTCGCGATCGACAATACCCTGAATGTCAGGCTTGTCCATGAACGTTCAGGCTTGAAGATCACCGGATACTCAACAGCGGACACCGTTTTGATAAGGGTGCTGTTGTTTGCGTAAATCTCGACACTGAATTTGTTCGGATCGAGTCCTCGGATGCCGCTCGAGAAGGTGAATGGTACCTCCCAATATGCTTCCGCAGCGGGGTCCGGGTCCCAGCGGGGTGGTGTCACATTCACTGTGAAGGTCGCTGACGCATTCTCGAGTTCAGGCGAAGCACCGCGGTTTGCACGTCCCGCAATTGTTACGGTAACGGGAGAACTTGTCACAATCGGGTTGGCCCATTCAACCTTTATCCGTCCAAAGTCCTTCGTGATGATGAATCGAGGATCGGAGGAGGAGAAGCTCACAATATCCGGACTCGGTCCGCCAACGTAGACGTTCTTTACATACGGCGTTCCGACTATCCACTTATCGTCTTTCGGCGGCTCGACGTTGAGGGTGAGCTTGGGCGGCGCGGCACCGGCGCCTTCGACCTTCAGAGTAAAAGTCACCGGCTTGGACTTCAGCGGGATTTCGCCGCCAAGTTGACGTGTGATGACATCTTTTACCGATTCGGGAAGTTCCTCCGGCAACTCGCGGCGTACTTCAGCCGAGGCTTGAAATTTGTAGAGTCCTTTTTGTTCTATCCGACCCGAGATGATTCCATTTCCCTCACTGTCCTTTGTGATCATTGTGGAGAGACCCTCGGGGACACTTCCATCAACAGGAGTAAGGGTGTAGAGAATATTTGTCCTCTCGGTTTGATTCGAGAGTCCGCGCACCCTGATGAGGGCGCGGCTCGTGTCCTTCGCAAACCAGATGAGTGTATCGGGAACTTGGAGCTCGGGTGGTTCCGAGATTTTCTGGACGAGAATCTCGGCCATTTCGAGTTGTGCCTCGTCCCGTTCGGTGATCACTTCGAGAAGGCTGATCAGCGCGACAAGATACAACACGAAATAGAATGAGGTTTTCTGTTTCATCGTTTTCCCCTGCCTTCAGATGAGCTTCGCATCAAACGTTGTTTGTACGTTTTGATTCGAGCGAGCGGTGGACTTCCTGGCGAACCATGGAAGTGAACACCTCCTGCACCTTGTTCTGCACGACACGCTCGATTTCGTTCTCCACGACTTTGCCGATGTGGCTTTCAATGCGTTGGAGAACCCGCAGCATTTCCGCCTCACTGTCAATCATCTCGCTGCGGAGCGTGTTGTACATCTGGTGCTGGCTGGAGAGAATTTCGTTTGTCTTGCCGAGTTGTGCTTCCGTTCGTTGCAGGACACGGAGTGCTTCGTTCTCGGCGTTGATCAGTTCATTTCGGAGAACGTTGAACATCTCACGGTTGGCAGGAAGCACTTCGTTGCGGATGACGTTCACCAGCTCACGCTGACCTCCCGCAACATCGGACTTCAGAACCTTTATCATCTCCTGTTCGCCGGGGATGACATCTTTCTTCAGGAGGTGAAGGATTTCCTTCTCACCGGAAAGGATCTGACTGTCGGTTGATGCCGACCCGCCGCCTTTCTCTTCAGGTGTAAGATAGTAGACGATGGCGATCATCGTAAGGAGTGCCGCCTCTAGAAAGAGTGCGGCAAGCACAACCCACTTCGGAATTTCCCGTCCGTAGAGTGAGCGCAGACCGATGATGACCACGAGTGCGCCGGCACCGGCGTACGCGGCACCTTGGACACGATTTGCGTATTTGGCTATTCCTCTTGGCTCAGAGTACACTCTCTTCCCCCCATTAGCTCCTTGTTGTGCTTCCATGCAACAATCTCCTCCTGGTAGCTGGTTAAGCTGGAAACGTAAAAAATTTTAGATAATTGGTTTATGTTACTTATGTGAATATATCAAATATCGTTGTGTTATCAAATTCTTACTGCCTGTTCGTTTTCAGCAATTGCAGTGCCAATGTGTGAAGTATCACACTACACATCGGTGACATGACAAAACGACCACGACCCCGTCCGTTTCGGTGCAAGCAGCTTAGAGTATGTACCGACTCAGGTCCCTGTTTTTGGCGAGACTTGCAAGCTTTGTTTGCACGATCTCCCGATTGATGACAACTTTCTGCTCGGAGAGTTTCTCAGGGGTGTCAAACAAAATGTCATCAAGTAGAGATGTCATGATAGTGTGTAACCTACGTGCGCCTATATTTTCTACATTTTCATTGACCTCACTGGCAATTCTTGCAATCTCGCCAATGCCGTCTTCCGTGAACTCGACTTCAACGCCTTCCGTGGCCAGAAGCGCAGCGTATTGTTTGATGAGGGCGTTTTGGGGGGTAGTCAGAATCTTGATAAAATCCTGCTCGTTGAGGCTGTTTAATTCAACCCGGATGGGAAAGCGTCCCTGCAACTCGGGAATCAGATCGGAAGGCTTTGCAACATGAAATGCTCCTGATGCAATAAAGAGGATGTGGTCGGTTCTGACCATTCCGTATTTGGTGGTTACGTTCGAACCTTCGACAATGGGGAGGAGGTCGCGTTGCACTCCTTCCCGGGATACATCCGGGCCTTGCGATGATTTAGACCCGGCAATCTTGTCGATCTCATCCAAGAACACGATCCCCGAATTTTCCACCCTGTTGAGCGCTTCCTTTATGGCTGCATCGTGATCGATTAGTTTCTTGGCCTCTTCGTTTGTAAGAATGACCCGGGCTTCTGCCACGGTCATTCTACGCTTCTTCATCTTCTTCGGCATCAACCCGCCGAAGATTTCCTGCAGATTGATGCCCATGTCGTCGAGATTCATCGGGCCGATGACCTGCATCGAGGGGGCATCGCTGGCAGGTACATCCAATTCGATCATTCGGTCTTCCAGCTTTCCATCACGGAGTTTTTGACGGAACTTCTCCCGCGTGTTTGAGGCCTCATCTTGCTCGTCGGCAGCAGGAAGCGGTTCACCGACTTCTGCTTGCTGCCTTTTACGCTGGGGAGGAATGAGGATGTCGAGGATCCGCTCTTCGCTCATGACTTTGGCTTTGTCGTTGACCTGAGCTCTCTTTTCAGCCTTGACCATATTGACGGCATACTCGGTGAGGTCGCGAATAATAGATTCAACATCGCGTCCTACATAGCCAACTTCGGTGAATTTCGAGGCTTCGACTTTGATAAATGGCGCGTTCGCAAGACGCGCAAGACGCCGCGCAATCTCCGTCTTCCCGACGCCTGTGGGGCCGATCATGATGATGTTGTTCGGCATGATTTCTTCACGGAGAGGAGAGGGAACCTGCAGCCGCCTCCACCGGTTGCGGAGCGCTATTGCAACTGAGCGTTTCGCGCTGTTCTGTCCGATGATGTAGGCATCCAACTCCCGCACAATTTGACGTGGAGTGAGTTCCCTGATGTCATCCGCCTGATGGCTGTTGTTGTTCACAATTCTTCTATCGTCAAATTCCGGTTTGTGTAGATGCAGATATCACCCGCTGTCAGAAGGGATTCTTCGACGATTTCCCGGGCCTGCAGATTCGTGTGCTTGACAAGCATGCGTGCGGCGGCAAGGGCGAAACTTCCCCCGGATCCGATTGCAATGATGCCGTCATCAGGCTCAATCAACTCACCGTTGCCTGAGATAACCAGGGCCTTCTCGCTGTTCAGAACGGCAAGGAGTGCTTCAAGGTTGCGCAGATACTTGTCCGTGCGCCACTCCCGGGCAAGCTCGACCGCCGAGCGCTCAAGGTTTCCCCTGTACTTGTCGAGATAATCCTCAAATTTTGTGAAGAGCGTAAAGGCATCCGCCGCTGCTCCTGCAAATCCGGCAAGGACCGTGTCATTGTATAGTTTCCGTACCTTGCGTGCACCCTGCTTCATTACGGCATTACCGACCGTCACCTGTCCATCGGAGCCGATGACGGTTTTTCCGTTGAAGGTAAGGCCAAGAACGGTTGTCGCGCGGATAATTGTGGACATGAGGATTCGGGTGATGTTTGGGAAAAACTACGTGAGTCTGCGGCGCAAACGTGCCACGGGAATCAGCATTGCCTCGCGATATTTTGCAACAGTTCTGCGCGCGATGTTCAACCCCTGTTCGTTGAGCAGTTTTGCGAGTTTGTCGTCGCTCAACGGTTTCAGCGGATCCTCGGCATCAATAAGCTCTTTCAGCTTTTTCTTTACTTCCTTGTTCGATACTTCGTCGCCGTCGGAGGTGCTTATGGAGTCACTGAAGAAATAGCGGAGCGAGAAAACTCCGTAATCTGTCTGTACGAATTTGCTGTTGACTACGCGGCTGATCGTCGAAATATCCATCTGGATGACTTCGGCGATGTCCTTGTAGATCATCGGTTTAAGGCCTTCGCCGGTCTCGAAAAATTCCCGCTGTTTATCGACGATTGCACGCATCACCTTGAGCATCGTCTCACGCCGCTGATGAATGGAACTTATAAACCACTTTGCCGCCTCGAAGCGTTGGCGGATGAAATCTTTTGCCTCCGTTGGAACGCCGTCTTTTTTACGCTTCGACATCAGTTCTTTGTACTGCTTGTTGATGCGCAGCGGGGGAATGTTCCTGTCGTTGAGGGATATGACAAACTCATCGTCTGACTGTGAGACGATGAAGTCAGGGATGACGTAGTTTTCGTGCGGAGTGAATTCCCCCTCGCCCGGCTTGGGGTTGAGATGCTGGATGATGTCCAGAACCCGTTTCAAATCGTCGAGGGAAATCTCAAGCTTCTTTGCCAGCTCCTCGAAATGACGCATCGTAAAGTCTTCGTAGAATTCTTTCAGCACCCTCAGCGTCGTGACCTTGAGGAAATGGTCATCCATTTGTCTGGTTTCGACCTGGACGATGAGGCACTCCTGCAGTGATCTGCTTCCGACACCTACCGGGTCGAGGCGCTGAATCTTGTGCAGCACGCCTTCGGCCTTAGTCAAATCGATGTTTGTGCCATGCGAAAGGTTCAAATCCTGCACAATCGAGGCGAGGTCACGGCGCAGGTAACCATCCTCATCCACATTCCCGATAATTTCAGGGCCGACGAGGATTTCTTCATCATCAAGGTCAAGAAGATTGAATTGCTCAAGCAAGTGATGGTAGAGCGGCACGGTGTCCGCCATCGGCATCTCTTCCTTCTCCTCGTTGTCGAACGACTCGGGGGCCTTGTACCCTGTATACTCATCCTTGATGAAATCATCGATCGAGTATTCCTCATCGGCCTTGGAGGCCTCTTCAGTCCGGTCGGCTGTTGCTTCGGCGGCGACTTCTTCCTTTTCAGGTTCCTGTTGTTGCTCGGCGAGCTCGAGTTCATCCTCGATTCCCTCTTCCAGAAGGGGATTCATCTCCAACTCCGCTTTGATCTTCTGCTCAAGAGCGAGTGTCGGGAGCTGCAGCATCTTCAGGTACTGGACCTGTTGAGGCGACAGCTTCATCATCATTTTATGTTGGAGTGAGAGGTTCAGCATTACTCGTTTCGTTTGCTACGTTCTTGTGAGGTTTCCGATTGTGTCTGACAATAGTGTTTGAATTGTTCGTACCAACTCTGTCCGTATTTGCGAATCAGCGGCTCGCGCAGGAAGTCATACAGCTTCACCTCGTGTATCCGGCCGCGTGTCCTCCCGGCTTCGCACACGTTGATCTGTTCGTACCGGATGACATCTTTCCCGAAGTGGCGTATCCTGATGGGGAAGAGATGGCAGGAGATCGGCTTGCGCCAGTCACTTTCGCCGTTAAGGAATGCCGTCTCAAAACTGCACTTAGCGATCCCGTTATCATAATGAACAAAGACGCAATCACGTCCCTCGATGCATCGCGTTGCCGGATCGTCCGCAGAACCGTCAACGGGTCCGTCCTGCTCTATGATCTTGATGCTGCGTTCGTCGAGGTACTTCTTAACGAGAGGGTAGGCTTTGTGAATTTCGAGGACTTCGTTGTTTTCCAGCGGCGCCCCTCGCCCGCCCTCCAGTGTACAACATGCGCCCTTGCATTGATCAAGATCGCAGCAAAACGACGCCTGTTTCACGTCATCGTCAATGACGGCCTCACCGATTATGAACATTGGATCCCCCGACCGTCATGATTACCGGAGACAAGGTACAGATTTTTGATGTGAGAGAAAAGAAGTTTCACGGCATGCGCCGGAATATGTGCGCTGCATCAGTACCCGATATAGCTTATGAGATTCTAAGGAACATCTTACCCGGGTTTTGTTTCACCAATCCTTTAAACTCGAGAGAGAGGAGATGCACGAGAGCGTCACCGGTTGTGAACCCCGCCTGCTCGGCAAGCGCGTCGATGTGCATCGGCCCGCCGCCCAGGGTTTCGAACAACTTCTGTTCGAACGCGGAAAGCTGAACCTGCGGTGCGGCTTGCTGCGGGGAAGCGGCGGAAATAATGCCTCTCAGTTGCGGCGCGAGAATCTCAATGATGTCTTCTACCGACTCCACCAGCGACGCTTTACGCTGCTTGATCAGCAGATTCGTGCCGCTTCTTCGCTTACTGTTCACGTGCGAAGGAATGGCGAAGACCTCCCGGTTTTGGTCAAATGCAAGGGATGCTGTGATCATTGCACCCCCTTCTATACCCGTCTCGATAACGACTGTACCGAGTGTCATTCCGCTGATAATGCGGTTGCGACGGGGAAAATTGGAGGCATCTGGTTTCGCTCCCATCAGGAACTCCGAAAGTACTCCGCCGTTTTGTTCAATCTTTGCCGCCAGTCCCTTGTTCTCGGGTGGGTAGATCACATCAACTCCCGAACCAACAACAGCAATGGTCCTGCCTCCCGTTTTCACGGTTGCTGCATGCACTGTTGTGTCTATGCCGCGTGCCAAGCCGCTTACCACCGTGATCCCGAAACCGGCCAGGCCGGAAGCGAGGCGCTCTGCCATCTGTTCGCCATAAGGACTCATCGTGCGGGTGCCGACGAGTGCGATTGAATAGGAATCCTCCGGCTCAAGAGTTCCTTTGAGGAACAGAAATGCGGGAGGGTCATAAATATTCTTGAGGTTCTGCGGGAAATCCTTGTCCCAATATGTGACCATGCGGGCCCGATGCTTCTCGAGTTTTGCCATCTGCTCGCTGACAAAACGCGACGCTTGATCAAGCCCGGAATCCCGGATGTGATTGACAATGTTGAGCGCCGTTTTCTTCTCGATGCCTTGAGCCTGAATGAGCTCTTTGGGGGTGGCGGCAAGAACTGCACGCGTATCGCGGAAATGGGCTATCAAATTGATCAACCGCTGCGAGCCGATGCCCGGAAGAGTGGTGAGGGTGAGCAATTCGCGCGGATCGATATGCATTGTGCCTACTCCACAACCTCCAACCCGTCCACAACGGCAACAACAATGCTGTGTACGGGAACATTCGTACTCTTCAGAATCTGCGCGGCAGCCTGGCCTTCCTGGACTACCAACACTGTGTCACCCAGACCGGCATCAACACTGTCAAGGGCGAGAAAATCCCGTCCCAACCCCTTGCCGTCAAGCGTTACGGGCTGCACGAGCAGTATTTTCTTGTCGTTGAGCTGCTCTTTCTTTTGAGTCGCGACAATTGTGCCGGTTACTTTGCAGAGTATCATGTTTCGCTATCCGAGTTGTTTCGTGCTTCGAGTTCATCCCGCAAGTCTTGCCCGGGATGTTTCGGTTGCATAAAGTACCACCAGTGATGAGACCGGTTCCATTTGTGTTCGCGTGCAGCCGGCTCTCCCCAAAGGCATTCGCGTGCAGGCTCCAGGAGAGTCCTCATCATGGCGTCCATCCGTTCAAGTTTCCGGAGTAGTGCTTTGTCGGATGGGGTGGAGGCAAGGTCCTGTATCTCGTCGATAAGTTGACGGGCATCCATATCGTTCAGGTAATCGTCGAAAGTAAGGTCGTACCCGTGTGATACTTCCGTTACGATGATTTCCCAGGTCTCAACCAATCCTCGTAATCCCCCCTTAACGACATGGTCGGGGGCTCCCTTCTGCATCAGGTATTCACGTATGCGGTCGTTACCGGCGGTTCGCTTGTCTGTGGAAGTAGGCCTCGCCATCATTTGGTTTGAAGTAAGTTCTGATTGTTTTGTCCTTATTGAAGGCAATAAATGCCTTTCTACTCCGTTCATAGCGGGTGACAACACCATCGGCTCGAACGAACTCCAGAATGTCCCCTCCGGCCTTTGCGTCCCGAAGCGACCTCGCCTGTCGAAGATATTCTTCTTGCGAAATGTTTCCAAATTCGTGGCCATGTTTCTCGTAATGTTGAACCAACTTTCTGTACGATGCAAACCCCGGACTCTCGTCCCTTAAGTCATCGCTTCTCTCTTCCTGTGTGGAAATGGACGGGTACCGGGTCTCCTCGCTGCTTTCCTGCTTATTCAGGAAAAAAGTCCCGAGCGCAAGCAGCAGAAGCACCAGCGCTGATATTGCCCCGGATTTCATTCTAGGTGTCATCGGAATCCCGGATTATGCCTGAGCCTTAACAAAACGCGCTGTCGCTATGATGGCGCCAAGATGGCGTTGCGCGTGTTCGGCAGCATGAAACAACAGCCCGATGCATGTGGATGGCAAGCCTGCGCGTCCGACCTTCCGTTCTTCGAACAAGGTTGATGGATCAAAAGTCCGAAGCTGATTCTGTGCGGTTTGAATTTCTTCCACTGCAGCTGCAACAAGCGTCTCGACAGAATCGTGAGATTCATCCTTTTCAGTCCTCAGTCTCGCCGTTTGCTGTTCATTGAGGGTTTCGCCACGAGCATATGTGAAGAGCCGGTCGAGACTCCCAGCCAGATGTTTGATATGAAATCCTATAGACGCAACGCCTCCGGGTTTCTGCTGAAGATCCTGAACCGTGAGTCCACGGATAACGGCAGGCAGATCCTCCATTATCTGTTGAAGGCTGTGAGCCACAGGCATTAATTCCCTTGGAACACCATCAATTGGACCCCTCAGCCAAGGCTCTCTATCCGGAATTCGAGTCGTCACGATTGGCCGATGATCTTAGAGAATTCGGCAACTACTTCGCGGGCCCGTTCCATAGTAGCAGCTTCGGCTATGACGCGTACAATCGGCTCGGTGTTGGATTTCCGTAGATGTACCCAGTACTCCGGAAACTCAATACGAAGCCCGTCATCTGTGTTGAATGAGGCATTCGCCGGCAAGTCCGATTGGATGCGTTGCAACGCCGCATCCGGTGAGATGGTCCCCAGCTCTATTTTGCCCTTGACGATTTGATACTGGGGAAGGCTGGCTTTGAGTTCAGACACGCTGCCGTTGAATTCTGATACAAGCTGAAGGATAAGGGCAATTCCGACAATTGCATCCCGTCCAGTATGCACAGCGGGGAGGATAACGCCCCCGCTCCCCTCGCCGCCGATGATGGACCCGATATTCTTCATCCGCTTGGCGACATTGATTTCGCCAACCGGGGTTCTGTGCACCGCCGCGCCGTATTGGCGTGCGATGTCGTCGACCGCCCGTGTTGTCGAAAGGTTGACGACAACGGACTTCGTGAACGTGTGCCCGAGTTGTTTCTCTTTTTCAAGTACAAACTTAACCGCCGAGGCTATTGTGTATTCTTCACCGAAGGGTTCGCCTTTTTCTGTGATCAAGACGAGCCTGTCAACATCCGGATCAACGGCAATGCCGATGTCGGCTTTCTCTTTCCGGACCCGAGTGCAGAGGTCTGTCAGGTTCTCCGGAACCGGTTCAGGCGTATGGGCAAAGATACCGCTGACATCGCAATTCATTTCCACTACCTCGCATCCCAGCGACTTCAGGAGCCTCGGTACTATGAGCCCGCCTGCCGAGTTGACGGCGTCGAGGACGACACGGAGTTTCTTCTTTCTAATTGCCTCAATATTGAGATAAGGAAGGGCGAGGACAGCGTCGATGTGCTTTTGCAGCCACGAATCATCTGCGGTGTGCTTCCCAATATTTTCCCACGAAGCAAAGGAGACGTGCCCGGCATCGGCAATGCTCCAGACTTCGGCATTCTCAGCAGCGTCCAAAAATAACCCGGTGGTTGCAAAGAACTTCAGTCCGTTCCACTCCATCGGGTTATGGCTTGCCGTAACGGAAATGCCGCCTGTGGCACCGAGCTTCTCGATTGCAAGCGCGACTGTAGGTGTCGGGCAGATCCCAATTGCTCGAACGTTTACCCCGGTGGAGAGAAGGGTCGAGGAGACAATATTTGCAATGATCTTTCCCGTTATTCTCCCATCCCGACCCAACAACACTTCCGGGGAATCCGGATTGATGCGTTTGCAGTATTCGCCAAATGCTGCAGCGTATTTGACGATTGTGTGAGGCGTGAGGCTTTCTCCGACAATACCGCGGATGCCGGAAATGCTGACCATCAAGGACATAAGGACACTCATGAAGTAGTGAACAGAGAGATGCGGAAGTCTGCCAACATCAAAGGTCAATTTAGGGATACCATCATCCAGAAGCAACGAACGGGAGACTGAGCGGGCATCGTTTCTTGAAACTCGGACACTTTTTGGTTAGGTTTCCGATGTCCGAGGGAAACTCCCGCGGAGAACCTGAGGCACGCGGAATGTACACTCCTGACGAGAAACGTGAGATGCTGGAGTTGGCCCGTGAGGCTATCTGGTGTGCCCTGCGCAAAGAGCCTTTTGCTCCGGTCCCATCCCATGCACGACTAATGCAGCCGGCTGCGGCGTTCGTAACGCTGCGCGTCGATAATCAACTGCGGGGCTGCATCGGATACATCGAATCCGTGAAACCCCTTGCTGTAACAGTTGCAGAGGTTGCTGTGAAAGCCGCGTGTGAAGATGCGCGGTTCCCACCGCTCCAACTGAATGAACTCGGGCAGCTATCGGTTGAAATCTCCGTTCTCTCGCCCTTGACGCAGATCCGCACAGTGGATGAAATTAAGGTGGGCACACACGGGGTGACTGTGGCGTACAGCAATCGCAGGGCGCTACTCCTTCCGCAGGTTGCGGATGAATTCGGGTTTGATGCCCCATCGCTTGTCGAGGCCGCAATCAGAAAGGCCGGAATTCCGCCGGAAGCAGCGGGCTCGTCCGATTTCGATATGTTCACATTTGAGGCCGAGGTGTTCAGCGATTCCGGGCACACAGTCGCGTCTGCTCACCAAACCAGTTCCGGAGGTTCAGGGTGACAATGATTCGTCGCGCGGCAGTTGCCGGAACGTTCTACCCCGAAGATCCCGAAGAGCTACGGGGCATCATCGGGGCATTTCTTGATGAGGTACGGGACAGGCGCTTACCCGCGAAAATAAGAGGGATCGTTGTTCCCCATGCGGGATATGTCTATTCCGGACTGACGGCTGCCCACGCATTTGCCGCGTTAAAACAGAGTGCGTATCCAACGATTGTGATTGTTGCGCCAAGTCATTGGGACTTGTTCTATGGTGTATCTGTTTATCCGGGCGACGCATATGAAACACCTCTCGGACCGGTCGGTGTGGATGAAGAATTGCGAAGCGAGCTTCTTGCGGAGTGTGACGCTGCCGTTGCCTCGGATGCGGGGCACAGGTCGGAACATGCCGTAGAAGTGCAGCTTCCGTTCCTTCAGCATGTTGTGAGAAATTTCAAATTGCTGCCCCTCGTAATCGGCGAGCAAACCAGGGAGGTGTGTTTCGCATTGGCAGATGCCCTGGCAACAATTCTTGAAGGAAGGGATGTATTACTGGTCGCCAGCACAGATCTGTCGCACTATCATCCAGTTCACGTTGCCACAGAGAAGGATAGCCATTTTCGCCGGTGCATTGGTTTGTTTGATCCGGACCGTCTGATGGCAGAAATGGAACGCGGTGTGACTGAGGCATGCGGGGGTGGCCCCGCCGCTGCAGTAATGGCAGCTCTACGCAAGTTGGGAGCGCAGGAGATGCACGAATTGCACTATGCAAACTCCGGGGATGTTTCGGGGGATTACGAGAGGGTCGTCGGCTATCTTTCTGCAGCGGCGACGTGACAAGTCACTGGTCTCATTCGTCATGAAAGGCTTCGGCTCGTGAATATTGCCATTGTGGGCGCCGGAAAGGTTGGAACGGTTCTCGGAAGAATCCTGGTGGAACAGGGAGAGTCTGTTGTTTGTGTCGTTTCACGAACCGCAAAGTCCGCCAACAAAGCGGGCAAGTTTCTGAAGTGCAAGAATGTCTCTACGTCACTTGCCTCAATTCCACCGAGGACGGATCTGGTCTATATCACAACACCGCATGGCGCCGTGGAGGATGTGGCATACAAACTTGCGGCGGTCGCACATCTGCGCTTCAAAAAATTGAGCGTATGTCATGCATCCGGAATGCTCACTGCTGAAGCGCTACGGCCGCTGGCAGAGAAGGGTGCAACCGTGTTTTCGTTCCATCCGTTGCAGACGTTCCCCCGCGATTTTGACGTGAAGGAGATTGTCCCGACTGCACGAAAGATCTACTACGGTGTTGACGGAACTGCTGCCGCGATCAAGAAGGCAAAGCAGTTTGCGCGCAAGCTGGAGGGTTACACGGTCGAGATTAAACCCGAAATGCGGGCATTTTATCATGCGGCATGTGTCGTTGCGTCGAACCATCTCACCACTGTGCTTTGGGTGCTCGAGCAAATGCATAAGGGTCTTGGGACGAAAGAGAAGGACTTTTTCGCCGTGTTCAAGCCGATCATCACCGCGACGCTACGCAACATCGAGCGGACTTCCCCCGCAAAGGCGTTGAGCGGCCCGATTGCGCGGGGAGGCATTGAAACCGTATCCGAACACTTCGAAGCTATTCAACGCTTCGCTCCGAATCTGGTTCCCTGTTTTGGTTCTATTTCCGCCGAGACCACACGCCTCGCAGAAGCCAAAGGCTCAATAGACCGGGAACAAGCGAGGGCGTTGTACAATCTGATCTTCTCGAACATGAGAATGTAACTGATAGAAAGAGGAAAAACTCTTGAAAGCTCTCATCGCCAGCGGGGGCCGCGGAACACGTCTGCGGCCTCTTACGCATACGCAGAATAAACATCTCATCCCGATTGCCAACAAACCGATCCTGTACTATTCGATCGAAGCGGCAGCGGACGCAGGCATAAAAGAAATTGGCATTGTCCATAACGCTGACAGCCGTGAAGTGCCCGATTATGTTGGTGATGGATCAAAGTGGGGGGTCCGGATTACATATATCCCTCAGGATGTGCCGGGCGGCCTCGCGCAAGTAGTGATGCTCGCCGAAAAATTTATTGGAGGTGATTCCTTTATCTTCTATCTCGGCGACAATATGGTAGTAGGCGGCATCAAGCGTTTCGTGGAAGAATTCCGCAAGAGCAACGCCAACTGCTTTCTTACACTATCAAAAGTCAAGGATCCCGAACGGTTTGGCGTTCCTGAGATCAAAGACGGTAAGATCGTAAGCGTCGAGGAAAAACCCAAGCAGCCCAAAAGCAGCTATGCAGTTGCAGGGATTTATTTGTACGACAGCCATATCTTTGAGGCGGTAAAGAGTTTGAAGCCAAGTGCGCGGGGTGAGCTGGAGATTTCGGATGCCCATCAATACCTTATCGACAAGGGTTATACTGTAGGGTTCACCGAGATCACCGGTTGGTGGAAAGATACAGGCAAGCCCTCCGACCTGCTGGAAGCAAACCGGCTGATTCTGGATGCCATCACTACCTGCAGTGGAGGCGATATCGACAAGACATCCGATGTCGCCGGGCGTGTCATTATCGAACCGGGAGCGCGAATAGTCGGCAGCAAAGTCCGCGGCCCCGTAATTATCGGTAAGAATTGTGTTATCGAAAATTCCTACGTAGGTCCGTACACGTCTATCGGCGACCGGACGGAAGTGCGCAACAGTGAAGTGGAGTACAGCATCGTTCTGCGTGACTGCAAAATTCTCAACGTAGGACTGAGGCTCGAAGGGAGTATATTGGGGAATGATGTTGAGATCGTTGAAGCCACGGGCAAGCCGCGTGTCCATCGTTTCATGATCGGAGATCAAAGCCGTGTGGAAGTGGCGTAAATCAGAGGTAGAAATCAGAATTGAACACCATAAGGTTGATCAATGAAGTTTGAGAATCTCATCTACGAAGTGAATGGACGGATTGGAACTGTCGTTGTCAATCGTCCGGACAAATTGAATGCGCTGAATGCTCAGGCAAAGCAGGAGCTCCGGCAGCTCTTCGGCAGCATTAAGACGGATAGTGAAGTCGATGTAGTGATCGTTACGGGCTCAGGGCAGAAGGCTTTCGTTGCGGGTACAGACATAAAGGAGTTGACGGAACTCAACGGTGACTCTGGCAAGGAATTCTCTGCGAAAGGACAAGAAGTCTTCGATCTGATCGAAAACCTCGGCAAGCCTGTCATCGCCGCTGTCAATGGTTATGCTTTGGGTGGTGGTTGCGAATTGGCTTTGGCCTGCCATATCAGGATTGCCTCCGAGAACGCCAAGTTCGGACAGCCAGAGGTCAACCTGGGCGTCATACCCGGATACGGCGGAACACAAAGGCTTGCACGTCTCGTTGGACGCGGGCGGGCAATGGAGCTTATTCTCACGGGCGTGCAGATCGATGCCCACGAGGCCTATCGCATTGGACTTGTAAACAAAGTCGTACCGCTTCCGGATTTGCTGCAGACTGCCATTAATATGGCGGGTGTCATTGCCTCTAAAAGTCAATTCGCGATCCGGATGGCTCTGAAGGGCGTCAATATCACCGAAGAAGTTTCGATTACCGAAGGGCAGCGGCTCGAAGCGTCGTTATTCGGCCTCTGCTGTGACAGCGAGGACATGAAAGAGGGAACGAAGGCATTTCTGGATAAACGCCCGCCGGTGTTCAGAGGAAAGTGAAGAAGCGGATCCTTCTCTATCTGGTGTTGTTTGTTGCGGGACTGGCCTTGGGTCATCTCCTTCGTCCCGATCCCACAAGCATGAAGCCTGATGTCGATGTCCAGACGCAAATTGAAACGGCGTTGACAGCGGTCCTGGTTAAACATAATCTCGACAAGAATGTGAGCCGTCCGCGTCGCGTTGCAGCACGAGACGACGGATTCGTCCGTTCTTTCCGCCGCGTGACAATACCCGTGGGTTTCAGTACCCTCGAACTTAATCATGATCTGCGCAGGGCGCTTGAAGGTTCAGGGGTAACAGTTGTTGCCACGGAAAAATCCGAAAATAAGTCTGTGACAATGCACATTAAGAGTGCTGGCGTCATCGTGCAGAGTGTTGTTTTTGTTGTTCGTGAAGAAAAGAAATAACCGTACAAGAAAGGAGTCGTGTTATCAGTACCGAGAAGAACGCTAAAGGTGGCGGCCAGGCCGGTGCCGGTTTGATGGATAAGATTGTTTCGCTTGCGAAGCGTCGCGGTTTCGTTTTTCAGTCCAGTGAAATCTACGGCGGCCTCAATGGCTGCTGGGACTACGGTCCGCTTGGCGTGGAGCTGCTCAAGAACGTGAAGGACGCTTGGTGGCAGGCGATGACATACCGTGAAGATATCGAAGGCATTGATGCCTCCATCTTGATGCATCCACGCGTGTGGGAAGCGTCGGGGCACGTGGCAAATTTTACCGACCCGATGGTGGACTGCAAAGAGTGCAAAGCGCGCTTCCGGGCTGATCAGATTGAAGACGCAGCATGCGGCAGTCCGGCATACAAAGGACGGAAGGCGGCGAAGTGTCAGGGTGAGGGGAAGTTCACCGAGGCACGGCAGTTCAATCTTATGTTCAAAACGTTCGTCGGGCCGGTCGAAGATTCGGGCGCAGTTGTCTATCTCCGGCCTGAAACGGCGCAAGGCATTTTCGTCAACTTTCTGAGCGTTGCGAGCGCGTCCCGTCAACGCCCGCCGTTTGGCATTGCACAAATTGGAAAAGCGTTCAGAAATGAAATCAACACAAAGAACTTCCTTTTCAGAACGAGAGAGTTTGAACAGATGGAAATGCAGTTCTTCGTCAAACCCGGGACGGACGAAGAGTGGTTCGAGAAGTGGCGCGCTGAACGAATGGACTGGTTCGTCAGACTTGGTATGACGAAAGAAAAGCTGCAATGGCACCGCCACGAACCCGATAAACTCGCCCATTACGCAAAAGATGCATACGACATTGAATATGAGTTCCCGTTCGGCTGGGGTGAGATTGAAGGAATACACAACCGATCGGATTTCGATCTCTCGCAGCATGAGAAGTACTCGGGAAAATCCATGCAGTACTTTGATCAGGAGACCAAGGAAAAATTCACACCTTTCATCATCGAAACCTCGGCGGGTGCCAGCCGTTCCTTCATGGCTTTTTTGATTGATGCGTACAAAGAAGAAGAGGCTCCCACGGCAGACGGAAAGACGGAACTCCGCACCGTTCTTCGATTTCATCCGCGGCTGGCGCCAGTGAAGGCTGCGATCTTCCCCCTTGTAAATCGGGATGGGATGCCGGAGATTGCCCGAAAGCTTGAGAACACACTTCGTCCACACTTACGCGTGTTTTATGACGATAGTGGCGCAGTAGGACGCCGTTACCGCCGGCAGGATGAGGTGGGGACGCCGTTCTGCATAACTATTGACTCCCAGACGATTCAGGATCAGAGTGTTACAATACGTGATCGTGATTCGATGCAGCAGGAGCGGATTACTCTGGATAATGTGTTGCGGTATTTGCGCGAGCGCATAGTCTGAGTTTGGAAGCCGCATGCGAAATTCATATATTTTTCCCCACCAAGGGGAAGGGATGCGGTCAGGTAAATTGCTCCCTTCGAAAGGCGCGCCTTATATTTACAACGAATGCTGGAGGACTTTTTGTTAATGGGGAGATTCTCAGTTCTTTTTTCGATGTTGTTGTTACTGTTCTCTGGATTTCTGACGGGCTGCAACAAGGAAGAGAATTCAATCATCTATACGCAACGGCCCCTGGCTCCGCCGACCAACCTCAGAGCTTACTCAAGAGATGGAACATCGGTGGGGTTGATGTGGGCAGTGTCAGCAGACACCGGCAAGCTGAATGACTTCGTGCAAACCCGAATCCGCACCATCACCCCTGAGGGAGTTTTACTTTCGACCGCCACCGTTGGTCCGCTCGTAAGTGAAGCGACGGTCGGGAGCCTTGATGAAGGAAAAGTCTATACGTTCGAATTTACGTCGATTGCCCGCATCGGCTCGCAGGATTACAAGGATTCGGACCCGGTAACAATACAATGGGCGGCCGCTCGGCGTTACACTACAGAGGGAACAGCCCCCATTGAGATTTACGAAATCAGGTCCTCAACTGGAAACAGCGGTCTTCAGTTTTTTGATCGGGTGACGGGAGGGCCGAAGACACGCCCGATTTCGGTGTCTGGCGGAGCCCAGCAGTTGATTGACGTGCTCGTCGATACAAGCATTTCCGGCGACTTGGTTTTGGAGAGTGCTCACCGAAATCCGTTGCTGGCCTCAGGAGCCCAAGGCCGTCGCACAAGGTTTTCCACAACGATTCTCGAAGCCAACTCGCTGAACTTCGGATCGTCCTCACCTCCGGCTGAGAATACATTCATCCGTGAGTTTGTCACAGTCGGCCCGGAGAACATCAATAATGGCAGGCTATTGTACGCCATAACAAGTGACTCAAATTATGTCCGTATTCTGCTCCAGCGTGATGAAGCATCCGGAACGTTGCTCTTCGGCTCTTTGCCGAACCGGAGAATCAGAGTCCAGCTGTCGTATCAGATTACACCGAAGGTGATTTACTCCCGCCCGATAGGGCAGGGGGCGGATCAGAACGTAGAGTGAGTTTGTTCGCTCTTCGTCAAGCACCAATGAGCGTGATTTTTTCGCACGTACAATCCGAACATAATGACAAGGGTGGGCCGGACAGCTCACCTTTTTTTATCCGATGGAACTGAAAACCCTTTTCAAGAATGACTTTGATGAGTTGCGCGCCGGCTGGCTCCTTCTCATCTACCTGGTGCTGTTTGGAGCAGTAGGCGCCGGGCTATCGTTCGGTGCAATGTCGCTTCTTGGCACTCCGGACCAGTTTACCGCTGCGGGCATTGCGCTTATTTCGGCAGTTGCAGCATCGTTTATTGTTTTGAAGCTCCTGCACCGAAAATCACTTGCGGCGATAGGGCTTGCTCTGAATGCACGGGGGATGCGCGACCTTGGCATCGGTACGCTTGCCGGCATCCTCATGATGACGGTCATTTTTGGTATCCAATACCTTCGTGGATATGTTACTGTCTCAGCAACGGAGCATTCCCTCGCCAGTGGTGTACAGGTATTCCTGATGTCAATGGCGTTCTTTGGTGTTGCAGCCCTTTTTGAGGAAGTACTTTTCCGCGGGTATCCGTTTCAGACCCTTATCAGAGGGATAGGTTTCATTCCCTCCACGGTTCTCGTCGCTCTTGTATTTGGTGCGGCTCATCTTGCAAATCCGAACGCAAACGCCTTCGGATTTATCAACACGGCGATTGTATCAGTCTTATTCTGTGTGGCATACTGGCGCACGCGCAACCTGTGGCTTCCGTTCGGGATTCATTTCGGATGGAACTTCGCGCAAACAACTCTCTACGGATTCCCCACGAGCGGAGCCCACTTCACAAGATTTGAATTGACACAATTGAAGCAGTTCGGCCCCGAGTGGGTAACCGGCGGGTCATACGGGCCCGAAGCGGGAATTCTTGCGACATTCGTTATTATTGCGTGTGGAGTGTATGTTTATTTTGCCCCACATCTGCGGCCGCAAGCCGCCGCACAGACCCTTGAACGTGAGGGGGAAACGATCAAATACCCTCTCCCGGAAAGGAAGCTGGCGGCATGATCCGTATGGTGGCGTTGATGTTGATCCTTGTATATGTCTCTCCGGGAAATGCTCAAGCCCTTCCTTCCGATTTCGACGACAGGACGAGGAAAGGGATTGATCACGTATACAATCTGGAGTTTGAAGAGGCTGAAAAGCAATTCCGGGAGTTGATACAAGCCGCCCCCAAACATCCGGCAGGACACTTCTTTCTTGCAATGGTAACCTGGTGGCGCATTTTGATCGACATCGATGATGAGAGATATGATGATCAGTTTTACGATGCACTTGATAATGTTGTGGATCTTTGCGATGACATGCTCAGCCGGAACAAGAACGATGTAACGGCATTGTTCTTCAAAGGTGGCGCCATCGGTTTTCGCGGCAGGCTCAAAGCCCATCGTAGTTCGTGGTTCGACGCGGCAAACGCCGGCCGCAAGGCGCTTCCGATTGTACAAGATGCCTCGTCGCTCGACCCCGGCAATGCTGATATTCTCCTCGGTACGGGCATCTATAATTACTACGCAGAAGTGATTCCCAATGAGTACCCATTTGTGAAGCCACTCTTGCTCTTCGTCCCACGGGGGGATAAAGCAAAAGGAATCCAGCAGATTAAAACTGCAGCGGAGAAAGGAAAGTACGCCTCGATCGAGTCCTCGTACTTCCTCATGCAAATCTACTACCAGTTCGAAAAAGACTACCCTGAAGCGCTCGCAATTGCCCTGAGGTTGAACGCACGTTTTCCCAACAACATGCTCTTCCACAAGTATCTCGGGAGATGTTATGTGGTGACGAACAATTGGGACATGGCGTCCAGTGTCTGGCAAACGATATCGGAAAGATGCAAAAGCGGACAACGAGGATACGGTACTTCAACCGAGCGGGAGGCAGAATACTATCTCGGTATGCATCAAATGCTGAATGGTGCTCAGGAGACAGCGGCGAAACACTTCCTCCGTTGCGATGAGTTGAGCCGTAAATTGGACAGAGAAGGTCCTTCAGGGTTCATGGTTATGGCAAATTTGAAGCTGGGTAATGTGTATGATGGAATGGGAAAGCGTGATCTTGCCCTTGCGCAATACAACAAAGTCCTGAAGATGACTGACTACCGGGATTCCCACAAGCAGGCGAAACAATACATCGCTTCACCTTTTCAAAAAGCCCCCTGATAATACGGACAGACGATGCAACTTACCATTATCATCTACGGGTTAATTGCGGCGTTGGCCGAGATACTCGGCGGTGCGTTGGTTGTTCTGCGGAAGCGCTGGCCGGCAAAAATTCAGGAGTATCTTCTCTCCCTGAGCGCGGGGTTCATCTTGGCGTTGGTGTTTCTTGAGCTCATTCCGGAGAGCATGCATGCAGTCGGTGCGCAAGCCCCTCTCTATATGCTGGCCGGTTACAGCGTAATCCACTTTTTCGAGCACACGATTGTCGGGCATTTGCACTTCGGGGAAGAAACGCATCATGAGATTATGGTATCGAAGGCGGCGAGTTTCTCAACCTTCAGCGGGCTTTTCATTCATGCCTTCTTCGACGGTTTCGCAATTTCCGCAGGCATGCAGTTTGATTTCCAGTTAGGACTGCTGATCTTCTTCGCTGTGCTTCTGCACAAGATCCCTGAGGGTCTTACAATTGCTTCCGTTATGCTTGCCGCCGAACATCGCCGGCGCACTGCATTTTTGGCTTCAGCTGCGATCGGTGTAGCGACGATGCTCGGCATTCTGAGCGTTTTCCTCCTGGCGGGAATAGACGCTACGGTTATCGGGATTTCGTTCGCGTTTTCGGCAGGAGTGGCAACGTATGTCGGTGCAAGCGACCTAATTCCCGAGATCAACCACTCAAAGAACAGGGTCATTCCAGTATTGGTCTTTGCAGGGATGGCGCTTTTTTATCTCAGCAAGACAATGTTGAATGTTTCACCCGGGGGGCACATTCATTAAGCAAAAAGCCGCAGAACATTACTGTCCCTGCGGCTTTATGACGAACTATTTCTTGTGGTCAGAATGTCGTGCCGATCGTGATCCTGTGCAAGCTGCCGATCGATCCGAGCGATGAGAGGCCGTAATCCAGTTTGTAGTCCTTGACCGTAATGCCGATACCTCCCGAGAATCCCGCCAAACCCGAAGATGTTCCTGTCTTGAGTTCGGTTCTCCGCTCATTGCTGTACCCAACACGTGCCTGAAGTACGGAACTGAGGGTAAACTCACCTCCGATCGAGAATGCCTTGAAACGGTCACCAAAGTTTCCACTGTTCTCATTCAACTTGTGGAAGTTGATATTCAAGAGGAGGGGGAGTCCTTTAGGCGTCACCGAAGCTCCAATGACCACGTCAAGCGGCAAGCTCTCTTTTGTTGAAAGATATGAGGCGAGTTGCGCACCGATATTCCTCACGCTTGCACCCAGCGTTACTCTGCTGTCCGGAATGTCGTACAGGATACCAGCGTCTGCCGCAAGGCCGGTAGAGGAGTTGCCTGCGATGGACGAGTAGATGAACTTGATGCTTGCGCCCCAATGCAGGTTTTCGTGGATGGCGTCCGAATAGCCGAGCTGAACAGCAAGGTCATTGGCGCTAAACTGTCCTATCCGGTTGCCGAGATCATCCGTTTCGTCAAAGGTTCCATAATTGACATACAGTATTCCGATGCCGAAATAGCCTAGATCTTCATAGGGCTGGCTGTAGGCAACATAACCGGAATTGATGTCGAGGAGGTGCTTGAAGTACCCAAGCGATCCGGCAGGCTTCTCGAGTGTGCTGAGCCCTGCAGGATTGTAGAACAGCGTAGAGACATCGTTCATGATGGTGACGTAGCTGCCTGCCAAGGCTCCAGCTCGCGCTCCTACATCTGCCCGCAGAAAGTCGAAGACTGTGTTCTCTGCTGCTTTTCCCTGTGACAAACCAAACGTCGTCAATAAGGCGAGCCCAACCACAGTTGCCAGCCGGTGCTTCATCACTTCTCCTGCGCAAAATCGTGAGTTTAGGTTTTCTGAACTGGCAAAATCTATTCATAATCGTCAGGAATAGCAATAAGACATGCCGAATTCACTGCTTAGGGGCTGTTTGCGTCTTGCATGACATTTGGTTATATTTTGCCACATTTAATTCAGCTATAGAGTAGTTATTTGTCAGAAAGGAAGATGCGGGAATGAAGCCCGGAATCCATCCAGAATACAAGAAAGCCGTCGTTACATGTGTCTGCGGCAATACATTTGAAACACGCTCCACAATTGGCGATCTGAAGCTTGAAATTTGCTCGAACTGCCATCCCTTTTTCACCGGCCGTCAAAAACTCGTTGATTCGGCTGGCCGTGTTGAGAAGTATAACAAGAAGTACGGGAAGAAAGCTGCCACAGCAGCGACGTAATTTTTCCACAAGTCGTTCTTCAGATGTGGCGCCATGTCCGGCGCCACTTTTGTCTCAGGGCACACTAAGCAGTTTGAGCGCGCCGCATGCACCTTGCCGATGAGAAACTCAACCCGCCGTCAACCCGCATGTACATGCCTCTGCGCTCGCCCGTATGCCCGTCAATTTCAAACATGACTGTCTGACTCTGTGATGAGCGAACACAATACAAACTCGGATGCTGACCGGCCCCGACGCAACCTGTACGAGGGTGTGCGGGGAACCGCCGTCAAGATCCTGAACCGCGTCGAACGGACTGATGCCTATCTTGACAAACTGGTTGATGCAGAACTCCGTTCGGGGGAACTGCCGGATGTTGACAAAGGTCTTCTGACCGAACTCGTGCATGGTGTGTTGCGCTGGCAGAACAAGCTTGACTGGGTGTTGAACGGATTCTCTCACGGCAACTTTGCAAAATCCGACATCAATGTGAAGAACGCCCTCCGCGTTGGATTGTACCAGATTCTCTTTCTTGAGCGCATCCCGCATGCGGCGGCAGTGAACGAAGCAGTTGAGTTCATCAAACGCATACGGGGAGATAAACCCGCCGGCCTTGTCAACGCCGTTCTTCGCAACATCATCAGAAACATCGAGGGCATTCGGTACCCCGATCCCGCCCAGGATAAGGTGCAGTACCTTTCTGTAATGGGCTCACATCCGCATTGGATGGTGAAGCGATGGCACCAGCGTCTCGGGCCGGAAGAAACGGAAAAGCTCCTCCTCGCAAACAATGAGCGTCCGATGCTCTCCCTGCGAATCAATAAGCTGAAAACAGAACCCGGCACATTCCTGCGACAGCTCGATCTGCAATCGATCCCGTATCAGGGTTCAAACCACATCGACTATTTCGTCAAGGTAAAGTCTTTTCCACGGATCGGACAGAACGAGATGTTTCGCAGCGGAATCTTCACAATCCAGGATGAAAGTGCAGCGCTTCCCTGTATCCTGCTTGGTCCGAAGCCGGGTGAACGTGTGCTTGACATGTGCGCAGCCCCCGGGGGCAAAACCACACACATCGCCGAACTGATGAAGAATGAGGGGGAAGTAATCGCCATCGATAAGTACGACATCAAACTCAGTTTTATCAAAGCGGCGTGCGAGCGGCTTGGGCTCAAGAATGTCAAGTTGCTTGTGGCAGATTCCTCTGTCATGGAACACGAGCAGGTCGACCGGGTGCTCGTGGATGCCCCTTGCTCAGGGCTTGGCGTGCTGACGAAGAAACCTGATTTGAAATGGAAGCGGGACGTAAGCGATGTCGTGAAACTTGCCAAGCTGCAGGGAGAGTTGTTGGACAACGGTGCCCGTTTCGTGAAGCCCGGCGGGGTGCTTGTCTACAGTACATGCACGACGGAACCCGAAGAGAATCAGGAGATAGTCAAGAGTTTTCTTGCAAGGCATCCTGAGTTCCGACTCGAAAATGCAGGGGATTTTGTCAGCCATGCTGTTGTCAACCAGGAAGGATTTGTCGAAACATTCCCTCACAAACATGGGATGGATGGATCATTCGCTGCGCGCATGGTCAGAAACGCTTAACACTCACAGTATCCGGAGATTCCTATGGCAGATGTTCTTGAACTGGTGCGAAGAGAGTTGCAGCAACTCGAAGAGTCCAATACCTATAAGTACGAGGTTCCCCTTCAGGGGCCGCAAGACGGCGTTGTTCGGGTGAAGGGAAAGAAAGTTGTGATGCTTGCTTCGAACAACTATGCGGGTTTTTCAAACCACCCTGCGGTGCGCAAAGCGGCGATCAGCGGGATCAAAAAGTACGGGTACGGCGTCGCATCTGTGCGTTTCATTTGCGGGACTCAGGACATTCACTTCAACCTTGAAAAGAAGATCTCAAAATTCCTCGGAACGGAAGATACGATTCTCTTCTCATCCTGCTGGGCGGCGAATGAAGCATTCTTCGCATCATTGACCAACGAAAAACTGGGATTCGATTCGTACAAGGACGTGATCTACTCCGACCGGTTGAATCATGCCAGCATCATTGACGGTCAGCGGCTCTGCAAATCTGAAACAACGGAGAAAAAGATCTACAAACACAACGACATGGGCGATCTCGTCCGGATGCTTGAGGAGGATAAGAACACTGACTACCGCCTGCGCATAATTGCAACGGATGGCGTGTTCAGCATGGAGGGTGAGCTTGCGCCGCTGGACGAGTTGGTCGAAATTGCGACAAAATACCGTGCAATACTCTTTGTTGACGATTCGCATGCAGTGGGAGTTATCGGCAAGACCGGCAGGGGAACACCCGAGGCCAAGGGTGTTCACGGGAAGATTGATGTATTGACTGGAACGCTCGGCAAAGCAATTGGCGGAGCGGCGGGCGGGTATATCAGCGGCAAGAAAGAGCTGATTGCATTCATGCGGCAAAAGGCACGGACGTATATCTTTTCCAATTCTCTGCCCGCCCCGATTGTTTTCGGCGCAAGTGCCGCGTTCGACCTGCTGATGAAGGACAAATCGACCATGAAGAAGCTTCACAAAAACACAGCTTACTTCAGAAAAGAGATCGTGGGCCTTGGTTACACGATCATCGAAGGGGAACATCCGATTGTTCCCATTATGCTGGGTGAGGCTTCCATTGCCCAGGAAATGAGCAAAGCCTTGCTGAAGGAGGGGGTCTATATCAAGGGACTTTGGTTTCCGGTGGTGCCGAGAGGAGAGGCCAGGCTCAGGGCGCAGATCTCGGCAGCGCTTTCCAGGAAGGATATCGACAGGGCCCTTGCAGCCTTCGAAAAAGTCGGCAAAAAGATGAACGTGATTTGACTCCGTTGCGTTATTGTATGACGTAAAGGAGAAATAACAGGTGTGTAACAGAGGAGTATAATGAAGCAACTAACTGAACAGAACATTCTCGAATCGCTCAAAGTAGTGAAAGACCCTGATCTGCACAGGGATATCGTTTCGTTGAATTTTGTCAAGAATGTCACGATTAAGGGCAAGAACGTCAGCTTCGATATCGAGCTGACGACCCCTGCATGTCCCGTCCGCGACGAACTGAAGATGCAGGCAGAAAAGGCCGTGCGCAGCAACTTTGACGTGTCGGATGTGACGATAACAATGACATCAAACGTCACGAGACACGAGAACAAACAAAAAGAGTCTGTACTTCCCGGTGTCAGGAACACTATTGCCGTCGCATCGGGGAAAGGCGGTGTCGGCAAATCGACTATTGCGGTGAATTTGGCCGTTGCGCTAGCGAAAGACGGTGCCAAAGTCGGTCTTGTGGACGCTGACGTGTATGGCCCGAGTATCCCGTTGATGATGGGCTTGAATGGAAGGCCGCAGGTGAAGGGAAACCGGCTTCAGCCGATGGAAAATTACGGTGTGAAGGTGATGTCGATCGGATTCCTTGTCGACCCGATGCAGGCCGTAATTTGGCGCGGACCCATGGCCAGCGGAGCTGTGAAGCAATTCATGTCCGATGTAGATTGGGGCGAGCTGGATTATCTGGTATTCGATCTTCCGCCAGGAACAGGCGATATTCAATTAACGCTTGTGCAAACAATCCCTCTGACGGGAGCTGTCATTGTTACGACGCCGCAGGATATTTCCCTCGCCGATGCCCGTAAGGGGTTCGTCATGTTCCAAAAGGTGAATGTTCCTGTTCTCGGCATCATTGAGAACATGAGTTACTATATCTGCTCGCATTGTGGAGAGCGTGAAGAGATATTCGATCACGGCGGTGGAAAGCGTGCTGCCGAAGAACTGGGCGTTCCCTTCCTTGGAGATATTCCGATCTATACATCAATACGTGTTGGCGGCGACAAAGGGAGACCGGTTGTAATCGATGAGAACCAGGAGGTTCAAGGAAACATAGTCCGGCAGATTGCGCGGAGCCTTGCAGCCCAGGTGAGTATCCGGAATTCACAACAGGCCGAATCACCCGCTATTGATATTCAACTGATGCAGTAAACTCTACAGTCGCTTCACACATGAGTATCGAAGAACGGATAGAATCAGCATTGGAAATGTGCCGTCCCTACCTGCATGCGGATGGAGGGGACGTAAAGTTTCTCCGTTTCAAGTCTGAATCGGGCGTTGTGGAGCTGAAATGGGAGGGAACTTGCCTGATTTGTCCGATGTCAATCTTGACGCTTCGCGCCGGCATTGAGCGCGCCGTAATGAATGCAGTGCCGGAAGTAAAGAGAGTGGAGGCGGTAAGCGTTTAGAACCCCTGAATCTCTCTTACCCGTCCATCCCGGATCTCAAGGACACGGGCGTTGACCTTCTTAACCAACTCGTGGTTATGCGTCGCCATCACCACCGCTGTTCCCCTCATGTTGATTCCCTTCAGCAACTGCAGAATATCCAATGATGTTGCCGGATCGAGGTTTCCCGTCGGTTCATCGGCAAGCAGGAATAGCGGGTCGTTTACCAAAGCTCTTGCGATCACGACGCGCTGTTGCTCGCCGCCGGAGAGTTCGTGCGCCATTTTGTTGCGTTGGTGGCTGAGTCCAACATCGGCCAGCGCACGAAGGACACTCTTTTTGATATCCTTTCTCGGGGTTCCGGTAACGTGCAGAGTAAAAGCCACATTTTCATATACACTGCGGTCTTCCAGCAATCTGAAATCCTGGAACACGATCCCAAGGGCTCGCCGGAGATACGGCTTATCACGGTTCTGGATAGTCTCGGAATTGTATTTTCCGACAATGACGTTGCCGCGTAAGGGCATCAGGTCCATATAGATAAGTCTGAGCAGAGTGCTTTTGCCGCTCCCGGTTTGTCCGACAAGAAAGACAAACTCTCCCGGATTGATTTGCAGTGACACGCCATCAAGGACACTATGCCCATTGAACGAAGCAGTGACATTGTTCATCTGAATCATGGTAAACCCCCTCGATTCCTTCTTCGATTCCTGGCGACAGCGGTGGCGAGTGCGATTGCCTCAATCATGCTGCCCGGATCCGCTATCCCTTTTCCGGCAATATCAAACCCTGTCCCGTGATCGGGAGATGTGCGGACAATCTTTAGACCGGCTGTGATGTTTACTGCCCTGCCGAATGAGGACATCTTCAGCGGGATAAGCCCTTGATCATGATACATTGCAATGACCGCATCATGAGACCCCGGTGAATAGCGCGCAAAAAAAGCATCAGCGGGAAAGGGTCCGGCGACACGAACGCCGTCGTCGCGGAGGGATCTGAGAGCCGGTTCGATCATGCTCTTTTCCTCCGTTCCGATGTCTCCGTTCTCCCCTGCATGAGGATTGAGTGCGAGGACGGCAAGTCTCGGTTTTTTGATCCGCCAATCTCTAACAAGCGCCTCAGCAAAAATGTTGATTTTCTCTTTGACAAGCTTTCGAGTTACCAAGCCGGCCACCTTGGCAATCGGGACATGTATTGTCACTAATCCTACCCGCAGCGTTTTCGAAGCAAGCATCATGGCGCTTCGACGTGATCCACTAAGATGCTGGACCATTTCCGTCTGGCCCGGGTAGTTGTATCCTGCGAGATGCAACGCCTTTTTCGAAACCGGCGCAGTTACAACGGCCTCGACTTCGCCTTCAACCGCCATCTGTACAGCTCGAATAACAGCAAGTCCGGCTGCCCGGCCGGCACCCTTTGCAAGCTTCCCGGGGTGTATGTCCCGGGGCGACACTTCCGAGGAGGAGATGTACGAAATTCCACTGTAATCAGTGGTAAACTCACGCACCGTAAGTCTCGAGCCTAGATGTTTGGTGTAATACTCCAGAACCTGCTTCGGTCCCACAATGACCGGATTGCAGATCGTCCGGATCGACCGCCGCTGCAGACATTTCAGCACAACCTCTGGCCCGATGCCGTTGTAGTCACCGAGTGTTATGGCGATGACCGGTTTCTTCATTGTACTCACAGATTCTGCGTGGCAACAAGCGTATAGTTGCCGGACTTTGACTGGTCGGCGAACACGAAACGCCTTCCTTGTCTTTCGTACACCCAAATCTCCAACAGCCCTCCGTTCGGATCGAGCCGACGCTCGGTGCTGGTGGGCGGGCCGTGAAGGATGTAAATCCGGCCCCGGTCGACTCTGAAGCCATCGCCTCCCCGGATTGAGCTGAAGGTTCTCATTGTGTAATCAACACGCCGGTAGTATTCCGCCATCACCTCATTGTATTCGGTTTCGGGGGTTCGGTCTTTCACACGCCAGAAGTTCTCAAGGTTGCGTAACCGCGAATCCCGCGAGCCGCTTTTGAGTGAATCCAGTTCCTCGGGACGCGTGATATGCCGGAGTGCGTCAAGTGCAAGGTCGATATCCCGCAACGACGCCGGCATATCAGGCCATATCATATTGAAAGAATGCTTGAGCGTTGTTCTCAAAACATCCTGCTCGATCTTTACATCTATCGAAAAGGGGCGAAGGGGTAGTAGCTCCATTTTGAGCGGGATGATGAGTCCTCCAACCGTTGTCACCGGTCCGGACTGCAATTTATATGTCGTGGATTCGAAATCACCTTCCCGGACGGGGTACGGCTGTTCCAACGATGACAATTCCAGAGTGTCGGATTGAGCCTGTTTGGCGTCTCTCTGGAGGAACGGCTGTGTCGATACAGTGTAGATGACTTTGAAAGGCTCACTCGTCATCGTGGAAGAAGACAGCGGAACGAAGAGATATCCTTTTCCTCCGAAGATCATGTTCCCACCAAAGTTCACAAGTGTGATCAGGTTGCTATCCTGCTTCGGTGGTTCTATGAAGACAGCCGGGCCTGCATGCAGATCCGGCCCTGACGGAAGTTCTGCGTCGATTTTCTTGTTGCGATTGAGGAAGCGCCGTTTAGACTCAAGGTCAATTACCTCAAGGACGAGTGTGTATTGGCCCGGAGGAATCGTGAACGTAGCGAGTCCTTCGCGCCAGAGTTTCTGTTCGGGGGAGGTCTCAGTCGATTGCTCGCCGATTTCAAAGCGGTGAGTATCACGGACCTTTGAAACGCCTTTGGCGTCCAGAAGATCAAGATACACCTCGCCGCGTCGGACGAAAGGAAACGGAGAAGTTCTGTCTTCATTTCGGACAGCAACGAAGAAATGCCTGTCGATGCGGTAGGGGATATCGATGCGGCAGAAGGCTGAATCCTGTGCCGGAAATATCAACGTTTCAAAGAATATGAACTGCGCATCTTCAGGGGGCGGCGCAATTTGGGCGGGTCCGGTCGGCTGCTGTGCAGATGCCGTCGCTGCAAAAATCACAATCAATAAAAAAAGTATTGTACGCATATCTCCTCCTCCTTAGTTCCTTCCCTTGGTATTATCTGCACTCCAGTTTTCCAATGCATCAACAAGCAGACGAACGCCGACTCCGCTTGCCCCGCGGGGGATGTAGTCCAGCGATTCACTCAATGTGGCTGTCCCAGCAATATCAAGATGCACCCACGGATAGTCTCCGATGAATTGCTTGAGAAAGAAGGCTGCCGTAATCGCTCCCGCTGGACGCCCTCCGGTGTTCTTAACATCGGCGATGTCACTTTTGTTCTGCTTTTCATACTCGTCAAACATCGGCAACTGCCAGACGCGTTCATACGTGCGCTCACCGGCCTTCGTTAGACGTTTCATCAGATTCTCGTCATTCCCCATCATACCGGTTGCATAGTGGCCGAGTGCCACAAGAACATGGCCCGTGAGAGTTGCCAGATCGATCACCGCGGCAGGCTTGTATCTCGCGGCGTACGAGAGGGCGTCGGCTAGAATCAGCCGGCCTTCCGCATCCGTATTATCCACCTCCGATGTTTTGCCGTTTAGATGCGTTATCACATCACCGGGTTTCATTGCCGACCCGCCGAGGAGATTCTCGACTGCGGGAACCAACCCCACCACATGCAGCGGAAGATTCAACCTGGCAACAGCCGTCATCGTTGCGATCACAGCAGCGGCTCCGCTCATATCCATTTTCATCTCTCCCATACCCGCAGCCGGTTTTATGGAAATTCCCCCGGCATCAAAAGTAACGCCCTTTCCGACGAGAACCACAGTGGGAACACGTTTTTTTCCTGCATTATGTTCCATGACAATGAAGCGGGGGGGCTGGTCGCTGCCTTTGGCGACACCCAACACTCCGCCCATTTTGAGACGTCTTATCTGTTTCTCGTCAAAAATTGTAACGCGGAGCTTCGCTTTTCTGCCTGCCTCCTTTGCGTGGCGGGCAAGCGTGATTGGATAAATCTCGCTCGCAGGAGCGTTGGCAAGGTTACGGGCCAGGATTGTTGCGTCGCAAATGATCTGAGCGCGGCCTACTCCCGGCTTCAGTTGGGCAAGCCGTTTCTGATCGTCTGTGACAAATGTGATCGATTTGACGCTTGAAGGTTTCTTGTTCTCACCGGTCAAATACTTGTCGAACTTGTACTGGCTAAGCACCGCTCCTTCTGAAAGGGCGCCTGCAACCATGTCAAGGGGATAGCCGGTTTGCTGAACTGTGTCATCATCCGGGAGAATGATTGACAGTGACGAGCCTTTCAGTCCGTTTGCAGACTTCGCCGCTGTGGCAGCAACCCGCCTGAGACGTTCAAGCGTCACTGCGTTGAGTTTTCCAAGGCCAATAAGCACAAGCCGGATCTTCTTCTTGTTCGATGGAAACATTGTGAGCGTTTCCTGGAATTTTCCGGAGAACACACCGGCTTCAAGCGGCTCCTCGATTCCCTTGAAGGTATGCTTCAAAATGGAAATCTGATGAACGAACGTCTGCTTATCTTCGTTGACGAAGAACGCAGTGACGTCTGAAGTGATGGAAGCAAGCTTAGTGTGTTCAGCCTTAAGTTGAATCATGTGTTACCCCTTGAGTACAAATTGTTTAGCGGCCTTGAGGACTTGCGGTTTGAGCTCGCTAAGTGATATGCCCCGTTGTCGCGCACCGGCTGCATTCTTGTGGCCTCCCCCTCCATACATTGCGGCGAGTTCATTGATTGGAATATCTCCCTTTGAGCGAAAGCTCATCTTCATGCCGTCGGGCATTTCGAGAAAGAGAATTCCGGCAACGACGCCGGCAATACTCATCGGATACACTGTGAAGTTGTCAGTATCCTCTTCGGCAGTTCCAGTCCGTTCAAGACTCTCACGTGTAATAGTGATGTGTGCGAGCAGCCCGTTGTACTCAGTCTTGAGTGTTGCAAGCGCTTCGCCCAGCAATTGCACACGTCCGGCGGACCATTGTTCATATACTTCCTGGTAGATCCTGACGGGATCGGCGCCGCATTCGATCAAGTGTGCGACGATACGGTGAATTTCTGCATCCACGCGGGGATACCGGAATGATCCTGTGTCCGTCACGATTGCACAGTAAAGAGCCTGCGCTATAACGGGCGAGATGCCCTTGTCGATGTGCATGAGAAGACGATAAACAATTTCTCCCGTGGATGTCGCATCGTCATCAATCAAATAATGAGAGGCGAATGGCTGGGGGTTCAAATGATGGTCGATACACAGCTTGATGGCAGCGCTTTTCTGCAAGTGCGGCTCAAGCGATCGTACTCGGTCAGTCTGGTTTGTGTCAAGGACAATAATTACCTGAGCGCGTGCCAGAAGTCCGGCGTCTTCAGACTCGACAAACTGCTTGATGCGTTTCGACGGATCGAGAAATTGATAGAAGTAGGGGGTGGGGCTGTAGTTGAGGGTTGCGACCTGCTTGCCGTGACCGGCAAGCCACTCCGCCAGTGCGACTTCAGATCCAAGTCCATCACCATCCGGGCTGACGTGGGTTGTGAGAACGAACGAATGATGGTTCAGAAGAACGTCAGCTACTGCCTCGAGGGAATTGGACATTCGTTACTATGGGTCTTTTCGCATGATTTTCAAAGAATATAACCAATGCAGGGACAACAAAAAAGGGAGGCCTGACGCCTCCCTTGTATGGCATTGCAATCGTATTACTGAATAGTCCAGGTTTCGTCGCCGTCCAGGAGTGCCTGAAGGTCGCCCTCACCTCTCTTGGATTTGGATTTTGCTATCTGCTGTTCCATTCCAAACTCATACGTCGGGCGATTCAACGCCAGAAACACTCCCATTGGTCTGGGAAGTTCAGGGTTGTGGATCATGTTGGCGAGAATAAACGCGAGCGTCGAGTCCTTTTCGTTGTGAACCAGTAGATCACTTGCCGAGTGCTGCCCATCGGTCAGGCTTACAACTTCCGGTGTAAAGCCGTTCAGTCGGACTCCTTTGTCCTTTGCTTTACCGAAGATCAATGGTTTCTCATGTTCAAGGTAGACGATGTTTTCGTCCTTTGTTTCCTTCTCCGTGAAGTGGAAGAAGGCACCATCGTTGAACACGTTGCAGTTCTGGTAGATTTCCAGAAATGCCGAGCCATGATGTTCCTCCGCGCGGCGGACCATTGATTGGAGATGTTTCGGGTCCCGATCCATCGTCCGGGCGACAAACGTGGCACTTGCGCCAAGAGCGAGCGAAACGGGAATAAACGGATAGTCAATAACCCCTTCCGGCGTGGATTTCGTAACCTGTCCCAAAACCGAGGTCGGGGAGAACTGTCCCTTTGTAAGCCCATAGATCTGGTTGTTGAAAAGGAGAACTTTGATATCGAGATTGCGGCGTAACATGTGGATCATATGGTTGCCGCCGATGCTAAGTCCGTCACCATCGCCGGTTGCAACCCACACGTCGAGCTTGGGGTTTGCGAGCTTCACACCCGAGGCAATCGCCGGAGCCCGTCCGTGGATGCCATGGATCCCGTAGAGGTTCATATAGTACGGGAACCGGCTTGAGCATCCGATTCCGGAAACTGCGACAATGTTCTCTTTGGGCTGTGAAAACTCGGGGAACACGCGTTGTACTTGCGCGAGAATAGAGTAGTCTCCGCAGCCCGGGCACCACCGGACGTCCTGATCGGACTGGAAGTCCTTGATTGTCAACTTCGCAGGTGCCTTATCTTGCGTTATGGTCTCAGGCATTCTTGCCTCCAAGGATTGAGTAGATCTGTTCTTCAATTTCTTCCGACCGGAGCGGGAGTCCTTTGATTACGTTGAACCCGACTGCTGGCACGAGGTACTTTGCCCTGATCAGTTTGATAAGCTGGCCGTTATTGATTTCCGGTACAAGCACATGCTTGAACTTGTAGAGGATCTCTCCGAGGTTCTTCGGGAACGGATTGATGTAGCGAAGGTGCGCATGTGAGACCGAGTGTCCTTTTGCGCGCGCTTCCTTGACCGCAGCGCTAATGGAGCCGTAAGTGCCACCCCATCCCAAAACAAGCAGATCGCCTTCAGCGTCACCCTCGATGGTTTGGTCGGGGATATCGTTTGCGATCCGCTCGATCTTTTCGGCCCTCATCTTTATCATGAAATCATGATTGTCGGGGTCATAGTTGATGTTGCCGGTAATGTGCTCCTTCTCGAGTCCGCCAATACGGTGTTCGAGCCCTGGCGTTCCGGGGATCGCCCAAGGTCGGGCCAGCGTCTGCTCGTCGCGGGCGTAAGGTTGGAACGTAGTTGGGTCGGTCGCGAACTTCACCGGGATTTCCGGCAAGTCAGCGACGTTCGGAATCTTCCATGGCTCGGCTCCGTTCGCGACATATCCGTCCGTGAGGCAGATGACGGGTGTCATGAACTTGACAGCGATGCGCGACGCCTCATAGGCAGTATCGAAGCAGTCTGCAGGAGTTGATGCTGCAATGACGCAGAGCGGGGCTTCGCTGTTGCGGCCCAACACAGCCTGCAGCAAATCGGCTTGTTCCGTCTTCGTCGGCAATCCTGTGCTTGGGCCGCCTCGCTGAACGTCGATGATCACAAGGGGAAGCTCGAGCATAATTGCCAGACCGATTGCCTCGGTCTTCAACGCCATACCGGGTCCGCTGGTGGATGTAGCTCCGAGTGCCCCTGCATACGACCCGCCAATTGCTGCGCAGATGGCTGCAATTTCATCTTCCGCCTGGAACGTCTTGACATTGAAATTCTTCAGCCGGGAGAGTTCGTGCAGAATATCACTGGCAGGCGTAATGGGATAACTGCCGAGGAAGAGCTGCAAGCCCGCTTTTTGAGCGGCAGCTGCAAGTCCGAGCGCTGATGCAGTGTTTCCCATGATGTTCCTGTACTTTCCGGGGGGGAGCTTTGCGGGCTTCACCTCATATCGCGTGGTGAAGATCTCCACGGTATCGCCGTAATTGTATCCGGCTTTCAGGACCCGAAGGTTGGCTTCCGCCACCTGGGCATCCTTCTCGCCGAATTTTTCCTGAATGAACTTTACCGATACGTCGATCGGACGGTTGTACATCCAATACATTAGTCCCAAAGCGAAGAAGTTCTTTGACTTGTCGATGAACTTCGTCGAGAGGTTCATGTCGGAAAGGGCGTTTGCCGTCATCTTGCTGATCGGCACGCGGAAAACCTGAAAGCGTGACAGTGTTCCGTCCTCCAGCGGATTGCTGGTGATGCCTGCAAGTTTGAAGTTTCTATCGGTGAAAGAATCCTCGTTAACGATGACGGTCCCGCCCTTGCGAAGGATTTTGATATTGGTGACGAGCGCGGCGGGATTCATTGCTACCAGGACATCACATGTGTCGCCTGGTGTGAGAATGTCGCGGCTGCCGAAGCGTATCTGGAATCCGCTTACACCATAGGTCGTGCCTGCCGGGGCGCGGATTTCAGCCGGATAGTCGGGGAGCGTGCTCAGGTCGTTGCCGAGAACGGCTGCAGTGTTGGTGAACTGCGTGCCTGTCAACTGCATACCATCTCCGGAGTCGCCCGCGAACCTGATTGTTACATCTTCAAGTGTCTTGATTGTGCGTTCCATACTCCATCTCTACAAAATGTTGGCAAAAAAAAATCGATCCTTCCTGATTGATGGAGATCGATTTACGAGAATGTCAAACTGTTCAATTATGCAACAGTACATGATCTAAAATACCCTGTTTGTTGAGCAAAGTCAAGCAGTATACAGCAACGCCCGCCCGGACTCTCCGGACGGGCGTTCTGTTTTTACTCGCTTACGACCCAGACTTTGATGATACCCGTCACGCTGGCGGGGAGCTTTACGTTCACATTGTAAATCCCCAAAGCCTTGATCGGTTCATCAAGTTCGATGCTCCTCTTGTCGAGTTCGAAGCCTTTTTCCTTCAACGAATCGGCTATCATTTGTGAGGTAACCGACCCGAAGAGCTTCTCGTCTTCCCCGACCTTCATTTGGATGGTGAGGGAGATCTTCTCGAGCTCGGCTGCGAGGTTGTGGCTCGACTTGAGTTCCTTGGATTTGCGGCGTTCTGCCTGCTTCTTCTCCTCTTCAAGCCTTGTTATTGCCCCTTCTGTTGCGGTGTAGGCAATATTTCTCGGGATGAGGAAGTTGCGGGCGTATCCGTCTTTGACATCGACAACATCTCCGATGGTGCCGAGTTTTTCGTGTTCTTTACGTAGTATGACTTTCATGGCATGTTCTCCTTATCGTACCGCATCCGAGACGAAAGGAAGCAGCGCCAGATGCCGTGCACGTTTGATGGCGGTGACCAGCTGGCGCTGGTGTTTTGCACACGTGCCGGTGATTCGCTTGGGAATAATCTTTCCCTGCTCGGTGACGAACCGCTGGAGCTTCTTTTCGTCCTTGTAGTCAATGTAGATTTCCTTGGCGTCGCAGAACTTGCAGGTGCGCTTTTTGCGCATGGCCTGGTTGTCGCGTTCGCGGCGAGATTTGCGTTGCATGATACTCACGGGAATTCTCCTTTACTCTCTGTGGTGTTTGGATTATTGCTTGTCGTCCGACTCGGTGAACAGGGGCTCGCGGGCCGGAACCGGCGCCGGTGCCTGCTCTTGTTCCACAGCGGCTGCCGCGGCTGCTGCTGCAGCCAGAGCGTTCTTCTTGGCAGCGAGCGCTTTGGCCTCGAGAGCGATCGTCAGGTAGCGGAGAATCATTTCATCAAGCTGGTACGAACGTTCGAGCACCGCAATCGTCGGCGTAGGTGCCGTGAACTCGTAGTTCACGTAGAAGCCGTTCGTCTTCTTGTTGATGGGATAGGCAAGACGCTTGCGCCCCCATTTGTTGGTGGCGGCAATAGTGCCGCCGTTCTTTGTTATCGTCTCCGTGATGCGCGTGATGACCCCTTCAATCTGGGCATCATCAAGCGACGCGTTGATGATAACAGTGGACTCGTATGTACGATGTTGGTCCATGATGTTACCTCCCTTTGGACATTCTAAGTGCCCGCTTGGCGGGCGTTGTTTAGATTGACCCTCCGGCATTCATCGGGTGATGATCCGGAGAGTAGAGGGGTAGCCTTCTCATGAGAGGAAGGTACCACACTGTTTTTGCGCACTCGCAGGAGTGCTATGTATTGAATTCATTCATTGCCCGGGACGGACCCGAGCGTACAATGGTTTCGAGAGCGTCCGCCGCCCGCTTTGTCATCTGCTCCACAATCCCCCATTCTTCTTTCTCGAAAGGGGAGAGAACGAACTCCGACATGCTGCGTGGGGGAACTCCGTGCCCGATGCCGCAGCGTATGCGGGTAAATTCTATGGTGTTGAGATGGTAGATGACTGACCGCAGGCCGTTGTGCCCGCCATCCGTTCCTTTCATCCTGATCCGGATCGTGCCGGTCTTGAACGCAAGGTCATCGACCACAACAATAAGGTTCCGCAACGGTACCTGAAAAAACTCCATCGCCCCGTGTACTGCATAGCCGCTGTTGTTCATATATGTCAGCGGCTTCAACAAGATCACATCTGCATCATCGGATACATACCGGCTGTACAGGTACTCTCCTTTGCCCGGCTTCCATGCTGCATTGTGCCGGACACTCAATTCTTCAACTACATGAAAGCCTGCATTGTGCCGGGTGTTCTCATACTCGTACCCGGGATTTCCCAAACCGGCGATGAGAAATGGCTCTGCCACCCGATTGCGTTACTTCTCTTCGCCTGCTTCGCCTTCTTCAGCCTTCTTGCCCTTGCCAACAACTTCGGGCTCTTTCGGGGCTTCTGCTTCCTCGGCGGCCGGTGTTACCTCCTTCTGGACTGTAGGCGGCAATACTGCTACGATTGAATCCTCGGGGTTAGCGAGAATTGTCACGTTCGGCAGACTTATCTCGCCTACGTGAACAGACCGGTTCATTGCCAGCTCAGCGACGTTGATTTCAATCTTCCCGGGAATATCCTTTGGGAGGCACGAGACCTGCAGCTTGTGGAGAATGTGCTGCAACATACCCCCCTCACGAACTCCAATCGGCGTTCCACCGGTGAGCACGACCGGAATTTCAAGTGTAATCTCTTCATCTTCGCGTAGGCCCTGAACATCGAAATGAATCGGGCGGTCCGTGAGAGGGTCGAATTGAACGTTGCGAAGAATTGCCTTCTTCGTCGTTTCACCGAATTTCAGGTTGATGACGTGCGTCTCGGAGGTGTAGATGAGCGGGTTGAGCGCGAGTCTCGGAACCTGCAAGTTGATATTCTCCTCTCCGTGGGCATAGAACACGCCGGGGATTTTCTCTTCCCTGCGGATACTCTTGGCGCGTTTTCCGGTGGCTGTCCGGACTTCGGCGTTTAGAACAATTTCTGACATTGTCTTCCCTTACAAAAAGATACACATAGTGTAATTACAATCGTAGCGTCACCCCTTGTCGATATCGAACAGCGAGCTGATCGACCTGTGCTTGAATGTTCTCTTGATAGCCTCAGCGAAAATCTGGGCGATCGATTCAACCTCAAGTTTCGGGGATCCGACTTTCAGCGGCAACGTATCCGTTACCACCATCTTCTTCAATTTCGAGTTGTTAATGCGGTCAACAGCGCTCCCTGAAAGCACAGGGTGGGTTGCCGCCGCGTATACTTCTTTTGCACCCGCCCTCAAGAGGGCATCAACTGCGTTGACCAGCGTCCCCGCCGTGTCAACAAGATCATCGACGATAAGGATGTTCTTTCCTTTCACCTCGCCGATGATGTTCATGACCTCGGCAACATTCTGCTTCGGCCGCCTTTTGTCAATCAGCACAAGTTCGGCTTCGAGGCGTTTTGCATATGCCCGCGCCATCTTTATTCCACCGACATCGGGCGAAGCAACCGCCAGATCGGGAATCGGGTTGTCCTTGAAGTGCTTTACCAGGACCGCCGACGAGTACAAATGATCAACCGGAATATCGAAGAATCCCTGTATCTGCGGAGCGTGAAGATCCATCGTAATCACTCTATCCGCTCCGGCGATGGTGACCAGGTTCGCAACGAGCTTTGCCGTGATTGAAACACGCGGCTGATCTTTGCGGTCCTGCCGGGCATATCCAAAGTACGGAATCACGGCAGCGACTTTTCTTGCCGATGCCCGCTTCGCAGCATCGATCATGATCAGCAGCTCAAGCAGATTCTCGGCGGGGGGTTCTGTGGACTGGATGATGAACACATCGCTTCCGCGAATGTTTTCGCTGTACTTCACCCACATCTCACCATCGCTAAAGTTCTTGATCTCACAGGAACCCAGCGGTTTGCCCAGCTCTGCCGCGATGCGTTCAGCCAGAGGACGATTTGCACGTCCCGAGAAAACCTTAAGATCGCTAGACATTCGGGTTGTTCTTTCTTTCTGGATGATGCGACAGGGGGGACCCCACAGCAGAATCCGATCTTTTAATGCCCGAAAAGATACGGAAAATGGGTGTGGACTGCAAGGCGGATGTTTATCCCGGCTATATAATTAAGCGAAATTCACAAAACGGGGGAGTGCTCCCCCGTTTTACGTTTCCAACTCGCTATTTCAACAAAACGAACTTTCGCGTTGCAATAAACTGTCCCGCATGAAGTGTATAGAGATATACCCCACTTGCAAGATTGTGACGTTCCTTGCCGACCACGACCGAGTGTTGCCCTGCTTCGAGTGTGCCGTTCAGCACTGTCGCTATTTCTTGCCCGAGAATACTGAAGATTCTCAGGGAAACCGGCGTTGTTTCCGGAAGGTCGAATGAAATCCTGGTTTCAGGGTTAAAGGGATTTGGATAGTTCTGATACAGCCGGAATGCTGACGGCAGTTCTCCTTCGGAATGTACTGATGTAACACGGCGAACATGGAGATTTACACCAACCGGTACAAGGTTCGAAACGGGGTCATTGTTCAGTATTGCGATTTGCGCCCTGTAGGTAGTGTCCGTGCGCAGCCCGGTGGAATTGAGTCGCAGGGTGAGGATTGATGACAGTCCTGGATCGACAACACCTGCGATGGGTGCCAGTGAAAGCCATGTGTTGCGCGCGGAGTCGACCGCGGCAAAATTCAGTGTTCCCGCTCCCAGATTTCGAATAGTGATGAAATGGGACGAGCTGTCCCCGACAACGAGTGTGTCACTCAGAAGCACGGGTGTAACCTGGATTATTGGCGCTGCTGGATTAGAAACGCTCATCGTAACCGGAACCATCTGCGTTTGACGGCCCGGCGATTTCAGCAGAACAGCCCCGCGATACGTACCGGCAGTTTTCGCAGCAAGTGCACGCACCGCGACGTTCACCGAATCGTTCGCGGGAACGACGATACTCCGTGGAATTTGCGAGAGCCAGGACACACCGGTTTCGCCCCCAATGTTGCCATGTCCGATTGCCGGAGCAAAATCAGGCAAGGGATTTGCTCCGGGCGAAAGCCGTATTGCGGATGCGCCAAGATTCATTTTACCGTCAGGGTCATTAATCGTATTCGCGTTGACGCCGCCGAGTATGCTCTCAGTGCTGATAGTAAGAACACTGTCTCTCCGGATTGTCAGAAGAAATGGCGTCCCGAGAATTCTCAGAGTGTCAACGGTTGCGTCGATAACGGCCCCTGCAGGTATGCGCCCGATGCCGAGAAGTGAGTCCGCAAGCAGACCGCTGCCGTCAAGCAGTATCTCACGCTCGGAGCCGATATCTCTCGTCGTCGGCCCGATGCCGAGTGGCGTCGGAAATGCTCCGGTGGCAAAGTCCTGGTCGGTGTCGAGGGAAATTGCTACAAGAACATTCGTATCAGGAATGTCAGCCATCACAACCTGAAAATCATGGAATGAACCGAGGACGGATGTTCTGAATTGATAGCGAACTCTATAGACATCCGCCGAGCCCGCGCCATTTTCTCCGCGTTCGTCGGTGATCACCGTCGTATAAACTTCAGGATTATCAGACCGCTCCGCGTATCTGGCGCGCAACGCTTCGCCGTCGATGTTTGCAGCAGCGAAAGCGGGACGCAATTTTTGAATCAAAGACGCGATCGAGAGATTGCCACCGCCGAGTATCTTGCTTGCCGGTCTCTCCGCCGATGTTGTGAGAGAATCCGACAAGGTGATCGTGATTGCCGAGGCTGTACGGTTTCTGATTCTGATGGAATCTGCAAATACGCTGCCGGTTTGTCCGCTGAACACCAGCGCTGAGGGGGTTACAACGATGCTTGTGTCAAGCACAGGGGGATCGCTGGTTGAATATGCCATGACACGGATGTCATCAACATAAAATCCATCACGCTGATCGCCACCATCCGCAGCCACGCGGAACCGCAGCCGAATGTTCCGGTTTACGTAGTTACTCAGATCGATATTCTGCTCGATCCACGCAAGGCCGGGTGTAAATCCGTCATATCCCCATGAGCCGGCAGGCTGAGCGGAGCCGGACCGCGCCGAACCTTGTCGGGAGAGTTGCGAACGGAGGGAACTCCACGTCGTACCATTGTTCGTCGACACTTCGACTGTGGCGAAGTCCCACGTCGGTTCTAGAGCCCATTTCGTGAAGTAACGCAATTCGGCGAAATCGTATCCTGCAAGATTCAGTTGCGAATTCAATGTCAGTGAGTTATTGGCATTGGCGGAGTAGTTACCCGATGGGCTGTCGGTGAATGCATAAGGAGCGGAATATGCGTTGGTCGTAAGTCCCCAGCCGGTTCCGGTATTCCAGCGACCTGTGCCGTTTCCTGCGTTATCCGAAAGAAGCACCTCCGGCGTGCCGATGAAATAGGAGAGAGTGTCTGTTCGCTCAAAGCCGTCACTGTCACTGACTCTAATCAGGAATTGGACGGGGATTCCTTCCCGTGAGTTTGGTGCAACTGTTCCCGTGAATGCCAGCGTAAATTCCTGACGCGGCGCGACCGAAACTGACTGTATTACCTGTCCCGTGAATTGGATTGATGAAACACTGCTTAGTGCTTGCACGGCGATGGCATTTCCACCCCCCACACCCTTGTTTCTCATTCTGACAGTGAGTGAGAAGGAATCGCCCCTGTTCAAATAACCGTCATTGTTTCCATCCTGAAGACTGCTGCCGGTTACTGTAACGTAATGCCCCGCGTAGTACGCCAGTAATTTGTTCGGATGAACGTTCTCAATTGCGAGGGGGAATATCTCCTGGCGCGACGGCCAAAAGCCCGTTGACCCGACCTCGGGTGTCATCGCATATGTACGGTATTTGGTGGAGTCACCATACATGTAATCATCCGAGTTGCCGCGAGTGGAGTAGTTCACGGTCTGCTGGTCTGTTCCGGAGGTATAGCGGTTCTCTCCGGTCATGTCGAACGCCCATTCTCTATACAGCAGCGAGTCCGTGCTCTCGCGAGAAAGGTATCCGAACGGGTAGATCAGCAGGTTGCTGTAGGTGTGATAGTTGAAACATGTTCTGATGTTGCGGGAACGCATGAATGCGTCGACTGCGCGGGTCTCTGGTTCGGAGAACGGCTCCGTGCCCCGGTATGTATCGCTGCTGGGGGATGTGCTCGAACCGCCGTTCGGAGCATTCCACATATAGAACGGGCCGTAGTTTCGATTCAGGTCCACGCCGAAGGAACCACCCGTGTTCGGCCTCCGGTTCTTGCGCCACATGCCTCCTCCGGAGGGACTGCTCTGCCTGTTATAGTCGTACCCATCGGGGTTCACCACCGGGATGAAGTACATCTGCCGGTTGTCAACAAGATATGTTGCCTCGGGATGAGTGCCGTAGTTCTGCAGCAACCACCACATGTAATACAGCACCGACATCATGCCTTGAGGCTCACGTGCATGGTGAAGAGAAGTGTAGAGAACCTCCGGCTTTCCATCACTGCGGAAGCTGCCTATCCTCATGGCGTAGACCGGCCTGTTCTGCTCCGTCCGTCCGATGGAATCCTTACCCGTAATGAGCGAAGGATACTGCAAACGCATCGAGTCAAGTTGTTGAATTACTTCCGCAAGAGTGTAGAAGCCCCCCATGCTGCCGTACCCGAAGCCCTCTGGTCCTTGTCCGGCGCCCGTATTCTGTGAGAGGTAGTGATCGGTCAAATCATGGATGATGACTTGGTACTGAATGCCGAGCTGACGAAGCATCTGCAAATCGAAATCTGATGCGACGAATTCCATCGCTCCGCCTATTTTCCCCGATACTCCTTCGGGATCAAGACCGGCATCGAGGATCTTCTCGAGCATGGTTGCATCCGGGACGGTGATGCGAACCTGCTTATAGCTGTCATGGGCGTATGAAAATGTGCTGATAGCCACGAGGCCGATCAGCCAGGCGCGACGGATAATGCGCATAGTGATTAAACTCCAAAGGACGTGGACGAGGGAGATCGTGTGCGTGGGATTGTGATGGAAAATAGCTATTCATTGGTAGATTCACAAGGCTATTGTCATTGATTCTCACATGTACTTTCGGTATTTTTGACGCAGCCAACAGATACAACCGACCGCCTAAATCATCTTCAAAAAGGTGTACGAATGAACATCAAGAGTGCGTTACCGAAGTCTGCCGTCTTCTCCTCCAATGCCGTTCTGACGCAATTCCTCTGGATAGTAGGGTTCGCAGCAGCGACCACAATCGGGGCACGCGTTGAAATTCCCAACTATCCTGTACCATTCACTTTGCAGACTTTCTTCGTATTGCTGGCCGGCGCCATGCTCGGAGCCCGCAACGGCGCTCTTAGTCAAATGCTCTACCTCGCTGTCGGCGTGCTTGGACTACCGGTGTTTTCGGCAGGTGGATTCGGTTTGGTTAAGCTCTTCGGACCGACGGGCGGGTATCTTCTGGCGTTTCCTGTGGTAGCTGCCGTTGTTGGTTTGTTGACAGATCGTTTCCGGTCATATCCGGGAATCCTGTTATCAATGTTTGCAGCGTTACTTCTCCTTTTCATGAGCGGGACTCTCCATCTCTATGCCTTCTACATTAAGGATTTTGCGCAAGCTTTCACAGCAGGCTTCCTCATTTTTTCGTGGTGGGACATTGTGAAGCTTGTTGCGGCGGCAACAATATATTTTGAGATTGCAAAGCGTTGGCCCCGGTTGTCATGATGCAGCCTTGAGAGCAAAAAAAGCCGGCGAGAGCCGGCTTTTTTGTTTGATGTTTGATATGTAGCTGATCCTCGTCATGATCATGCAGCAAATCATCTTTCGACGGTGGTGTTTGGTCCGGCTTCGAACCAATGTTTCGTACGGTTACAGACCGAACAGACTGAAAGCATCACCGGAACCTCGACCAGCACCCCTACGACAGTCGCCAGGGCCGCTCCCGAGCTTGGCCCGAATAGGGCAATGGCAGTAGCTACAGCAAGTTCAAAAAAGTTGCTGGCACCGATAAGCGCTCCCGGAGCGGCAACGTTGTGCGGAACGTTGAGCCACTTCATCAGTCCGTAAGTCAATGAAGAATTAAAGTACACTTGAATGAGTATCGGAATTGCGATGAGAACAACATGGAAGAAGCGTCCGGTGAGATTATCCGCCTGAAATGCGAATATCAGAGTAAGCGTTGCAAGCAAGGCGAGAATCGTGACCGGATGGAAGAACTTGACATACCGCTGCTCGAACCAATCATTCCCACGCATCCGTATGAGTGCGGTCCTGCTAAGGCTTCCCAGTGCGAGCGGGATGACGATAAAAACAAGTACGGAGTATAGCAACACATCAAAAGGCACAATGAGATTACTTGCTCCGCTCACCAACAGTGTGACAATAGGGGCGAACAACACCAGCATGATAAGATCGTTCACCGATACCTGCACAAGCGTATATGCAGGGTCACCGTCTGTCAGGTACGACCAGACGAACACCATCGCCGTACAGGGTGCCGCCGCAAGGATAATCACGCCTGCTATATACTGGTCGGCGAGTTCTTCGCCGATGACAGGCAGAAACAGGTACTTGAAGAATACCCATCCGAACAATGCCATCGAGAACGGCTTCACCAGCCAGTTCACAAAAAGAGTGATGAGTAAACCTGTCGGCCTCTTGCGGACACCAAGGACACTCGAAAAATCGATTTTGAGCATCATCGGATAGATCATGAGCCAAATAAGCACTGCAATCGGGATGTTAATCTGGCTTCCTTGGCCAAATTCCAATGTGCGTAAAGCCTCGGTCATGCCGGGGAAGATCTTGCCAAGGGCGACACCTGCCACCATGCAGATCACGACCCAGAGAGTCAGGTAGCGCTCAAAAGGAGACAGGCGCTTTTCGGATTGTTCCATTGTGCGTTGTGGTGGATGTTGGAGGGTAGTCAGGGTTTAATCTCTGATCTGTAGAACTCGAAAAACCGCTGTCTGATCTCATCCCTGACCCGCCTGAATACCTGCATTACTTCCTCTTCACTTCCTGTTGCCTCAGCCGGGTCGTCAAACCCGATGTGTTCGCGGTGTCGTACAGTTCCGGAAAACACTGGGCAGGTCTCTTTGGCATGATCACAAACAGTAATGACGAAGTCGAATGGTTCGTCAATGTACCGGTCGACATTTTTTGGAAAGGCATTTGAGAGATCTATCCCTGCCTCATTCATTACAAGGACAGCTTTCGGGTGTACACGTGTCGCTGGATGCGTTCCTGCGGAGTGTACGTCCAGTGCGGGGTCGAATGACCGAAGAAACCCTTCCGCCATCTGGCTGCGGCATGAATTGCCTGTGCATAGAATCAGAATACGTGTCATAAGTTTCTTTCCTCCTCACAATGGTCTGCAAGAATGTAATCGACTGCATGATCTATGCACTGTTCGGCCTCGCGGATGTCGAGCGAAGAACTACTTCGCCCGTGGACTTCGAGCTTCATTCCTCCAGGAATTGCTGACGTCTGGAGTGACTCAAGCGTAGTGTATTTGTCGGGCCCGCATTCATGGCGTACATCGCCATGATATGCCTCACATCCGAATGTCCGAAAGCCTGATGTATCAAATCCTGTCAACTCAATTTCAATTCTGTTCTGGTGCCTGGTGATAGTGTGTTTCATTGTTTACCCTGAGAATAAGTTCCATACAAACAGCCTGACTCGGACAGGCTCCTGTAAACTCCACGGATTGAGTAATTTTGCCGGTAACAGAGTTTTTGTCTATGCTCTGAAAGCCCTTTCTTGCAAAGTACTTTTCAGCAGTCGTTGTCAGAAGGATCAATCGATCGAGATTAAGCCGCTTTGCCTCTTGGATTAAGGCATCGAATAACTTCGTGCCGATGCCTGTGTTGTGCATAGCTTTCGCGACAACCGCCGAACGGAGCAGACCAGTACTATCATACATCTCAAGGCCGATCGCTCCGATTACATCGCCGTCAAGATCGGCGACAAGGTAGTTGCCGAAATGTTGCCCTACTCCTGCAGTCGGCAGGGAGGAGGACTCAAGCAATCTTTCCACGGCAGCAAGATCGCTCTCTCGTGTTTTGCGGATGTGGACGCGGTTCATTTTACAGCCGTAACCGTAACACTGACCAACCCGAATGGAACATCCTCTTCAAGTGTGTACTTCTTTTCGTTTGCGATGGTGACATTCTTGAAGCCCGCCTCTCTTATGATTCCAAGATATTCCTCTTTGTCCAGTGCCCCGGCGACACAACCGGCCCACAGTTCAAGATTTTTCCTGGTGTCTGCAGGAATTTGCCCGATTGATACGATATCGGAGATTGTGAACGTTCCCCCCGGCTTCAACACACGATAGATTTCGCTAAACGCCCTCCGCTTGTCAGGAACAAGGTTGATCACGCAGTTGCTAATGATCATGTCGATACTGGAAGATTCGATCGGCATGTCCTCGATCTCGCCTTTGTGAAATTCGGCATTTTCTATTCCAAGCTTGATTTTGTTCTTACGGGCGAGCTTCAACATCTCATCCGTCATATCGAGGCCAATAGCTTTCCCGGTTGGTCCGACCTTCTTTGCCGCCAGAAACACATCAATGCCTCCTCCCGAGCCGAGATCAAGCACAGTCATACCTTCCCGCATATCGGCGAATGCTGTCGGCGTGCCACATCCGAGGCCGAGGTCAGCGGCATCGACGATCTGCTGGTCTACATTAGTGTACTTGTCGTTCATCATGATTGACAACACCTCTTCGTTGTCCGGAGCGCAGCCGCAATTTGGTCCGCAGCATGAGCTGCTGGACGCGGCGATCTGTCCGTATTTTTCCCTGACGGTTTCCTTGACATCGGTAGTATGGATCATGGTACTTCTCCTTGTTATGATGGGTGCAACTCAAACACTGCAGGTTTGCTTTCGGGTTTAATAACCGAAAACGTCGTACAGCAACCTGTGTTAATGGATTTATTCAGTTCCTTGGCATCATGAAGCGCCGCAGGGTTTTCCTGCAAGAGATTTCTCAGGCAGTCCAGCAGCATCTGATGTTCTGCGTTGCGGGGCTTCGCCATTGAATAGAGCATCCACAGCCCTTGCTGGCGTGCGTTTACCAGTCCCGCTTTGCGCAGATACGAAAGGTCTCTGGATGTTTTTGTCTGCGTGAAACCCGTAATTGACTCGATATCACACACACAAATCTCGCCGCTTCGGATAACCAGATTGAGGATTCTCAACCTTGCTTCGTCTGAGAGCGCTTTGAAGATGTTTGCAAGTTTTTTCATAGTCCGCCTTATATTCGGATAAACGAATATAAAGTTTCACAATATATTTGTCAAGGCGAATATAATTTTTCTCTGAGAATCACTTAAAGCAGTCCGGAATTAAGGATTATATCTTTGCAAAGGGGGAATTGGGTAGGCGGAGGCGCTGCAAGCTTTAAGCCGTCAGGGTGTGTTATCAGAGGGCTCTGATGAAGTTGAACGAATTGCCGTGACGATCAAGTTGATGGGCGAATGATTGCCACTCGCGTCTAACCCTGAGAATTCAGCCGGTTATGATTGGTACTTCTCGAATGCCAGATTCGCTTGCCAGCGGTGGAACAATTCCGCCGTCGCTTTCACGTCTCCTATGCAATACTCAGCGATTTCACGAAAGCGCCCTTCGCTGAACAGCGGCGCCAGGTCGAGACCAGTGATTCCTTCCATCTTCGGACTTGCGATGCCAAACGCCTTGCAATAGAAATCCAGATTGAACTTCCGGAAGGAATTGTAGAACGAAAGCTGGTCCAGCAGGTCACAATGCTCTTGATGACTGTAGCGATAGGGGAGGAGGTTGCGTGTGGGCTTGATGTTGTGAATGGCTGAGCGGAGAAGAAGGAAGGGACAGTCGAAACCCCGGCCGTTGAATGTGATAAACTGATTGTAGTGTGAGATGGCATCCCAGAACCCACGAAGCATCTCTTCCTCAGTGGCGGAAACGAATTCAATGAGCCCATCCTCGGATTTATATGCTTCCTGAGTTTGCGAGCGGAACCAGACTTTTCCGTGCTGCGAATCCGGGTTTAGCATACCGATTGCAATCACGTGACCGGTGAGCGGAGTAAGCGCCAGCTTCTGAACGACCTCCGTCCGCTCCTCCTCCGTTCTTGCAAACTTCATCAGGTATTCCTGCTGCTTCTCGTCGAAGCTGTCAAATGGATAGCCGAGCGTTTCAATGTCGAAGACTACTCTGTTCATTCGTCATCCGCTTTCTCCCCCGGGATCCCTTTAGTGACGTTTGAAATGACGTCCCACGTAAACCCGCGCCGGCCGAGGAAAGCCGCCAGCTTCTGCTTCAGTTGTTTCGGGTCCATGCGTGACGCCGAGGATTTCTTCAAGAACTTATCGGCTGCCATCCGGGCGGCATCTTCCTGGCTCGTCTCTTCAAACGCATCGGAGAGAGCTTCTTCGATGACGTTTTTCTGAACGCCAAGCAGAAGTAATTGCCGCGTCAGCGCCAGCTTCCCCTTCGGACGGATTGCAAGTTGATGCCGGATATACGACCGCGCAAAAGCAGCATCATCGAGGAGACCGAGGGAACGCAAATCATCAAGGGTTTTGCTGATTTCCTCGTCTCCAAACTCCTTCTCGCGAAGCTTGTCCCGCACTTCACGCTCTGAGCGCGCCCTGTGCGAGAGGAACCGTAGTGCGGTGTTCTTTGCGCTGCTGAGTTCCTCACTTGCAGTTAGTGCCTTGAGCTTCTCGACACCGATTTCATCACCTGTCCTCAGTCCGAACCGCAGCAATGTTTCGGCGCTGATGCCGAGAGCAAATTCCCCGTCGATGTAAATGTTCTTGCGGGACGGGTTCTTTTTCTGACTCTCGATCTTGGTGATGCGCATTCTCTACTTCTTCTTTGCCGGCTCCGCGCTCTTGCTTGCCGCTGCGACGGTTTTAGCCGCGGTTTTCTCCGCTCCGTTGTCGCCGTTTGTTGAAGCAGCTCCGGCTCCATGTCCAAGCCCGAGTTTCTTGCGCAAATCTGAGTCGATTTCTTTAGCAATCTGTGCGTTCTCGATCAGATATTTTTTCACAGAGTCACGCCCCTGTCCTATACGCTCATCCTTGTACGAAAACCAGGAACCCGACTTGGCAATCAGGTTGTGCTCTACGGCGACGTCGATGAGATCGCCGAGGCGGGATATTCCTTCGTTATACAGAATGTCGAACTGTGCTTCCCGGAACGGCGGCGCAACTTTGTTTTTCACGACTTTGACCCGTGTTCGGTTGCCCACGATCGTTGTCCCGTCTTTGATTGCTTCGATGCGGCGAACGTCCATGCGGACGGACGCGTAGAACTTGAGGGCATTGCCTCCGGTGGTTGTTTCCGGGTTGCCGAACATGACGCCGATCTTCATGCGCAACTGGTTGGTGAAGATGACGCTTGTCTTAGACTTGCTGATCGCTGACGTAAGTTTGCGCAGAGCCTGCGACATAAGGCGGGCTTGCACGCCCATGCTCGGATCACCCATCTCTCCTTCGATTTCTGCACGCGGTGTCAGGGCGGCGACGGAGTCGATCACGATCACATCAAGAGCGTTGCTCCGGACAAGTGTCTCGGTTATCTCCAGACCTTGCTCGCCAAATTCCGGTTGGGAGAGAAGCAGGTTGTTGACATCGAGGCCCAACTTCTTTGCGTAGCTGACGTCAAGCGCATGCTCGGCGTCGATAAAGGCGCAAATGCCGCCGTTCTTCTGTGCTTCCGCCACGATGTGCAAGCAAAGGGTGGTTTTACCGGATGATTCAGGGCCGAAGACCTCGATGACGCGACCACGCGGCACCCCGCCGATTCCGAGTGCTGCGTCGAGAGAAATTGAGCCGGTCGAGATTACATCAATTTGTTGAATAGGGCCTTCGCCCAATCGCATCACCGAGCCCTTGCCGTGCTGCTTCTCGATCTGGTCGATCGCTATCTTCAATGCCTGAACACGGGATTCTCTTTCTTCTGCCATAATAGTTCTCCTTCGGGGATGAATTTACGTTTCGTTAGATTTCTTTTCGGAAAGTGGGATGCTGTGTAGCACCGAATACTCTGAACCGCCCGGCCTCAATTCGCTCTTGACGAGGACAATTTGCGAAACCTCTGTTGGTTGGCTCCTGAAAGTACGCGATTCCATCGTGCGAAGCAAGTGAGCAACATTCCTTTTTCCCTTGACCCTCGCGATAGTCACGTGAGGGTGGAAGGCTTTGTTCTCCGGCTCAAATCCTGCTTGTTTCATCAACGCGTCGACCTTCGCCGCCAACGTCTCTAGTGTGCCTGAAGGTGCATCGGCTCCAATCCACAGTACTCGAGGCTCGCGCTTATTTGGGAAACAACCCGTTGAGGAAAACACGATCGAAAAAGGGTTGATGCCGTACGCAGCATCCTGCAACAAGCGGACGATGTCAGCGATTTGCGATTCTGCAGTCTCGCCCAGGAACCTGAGGGTGATATGGAGCTTTCGGACGGGTTCCCAGCGGACCTCAGCATCGATCGAGCGGAACTCCCGCAAAAACGAGTCAATTTCCTCTCTGACCGAGCGTGGGATCTCGATTGCAACAAACGTGCGAAGGGCTTTTGTCATTCTATTCGCAAGAGCTTTCTTCGGAGTAATTCGAGGGCGGCCTGTGATGCCCGCTCCTTGACACGCAGCCGTTCGGTGCCGAATTGAAAGCGAAGCGCAGTCGTTGAGTCAGCATCGGCATAGCCGATCCACACCAGTCCTACCGGCTTATCTGCGCTACCCCCTGTCGGGCCTGCAATTCCTGTTGTGGAGATGCCGATGTCGGTTCCCGCCACGCGCCGCACGCCTTCGGCCATTGCTTCGGCCACCTCCCGGCTGACAGCTCCGTGCTCAGCAATAAGTGATTCGGGTACGCCCAGTAATTCGCTCTTTGAACGGTTGCTGTACGCGATGACGGCACGCTCGAAGTATCCCGAGCTGCCGCTCACGTCCGTGATCTTACTCGCTATGAGTCCACCGGTACACGATTCGGCGATGGCGAGTGTCAGCTCTCTCTTTGTGAGAATCCTGCCGATTGTCTCTTCAAGTTCTTCGTCATTCAGTCCGTAAATGTACTTCTGCACTTTCTCCCTGATGCGTTGTTCAATTTCGCGAATGCGCTGATCGGCTCTCTCGGTAGTTTCGTCCATTACGGTAATCCGCATTCTTACACCCGTGGAAGAAGGGAGAAATGCCAGCTTTGCCCCTTGCAGAATGTCATCGAGATTGCCGAGTTGGGTGGCAAGCATGCTTTCAGGAATACCCGTTGTTTTTAATGTAAGATGGCGGATGACGGAGCCGCTGACCTTTGCTGCAAGGATTTCGACAACGGACCTGTCTACCATCTCTTTCATTTCATATGGGACCCCGGGCAGAATTATCAGCGATTTTATTCCTTCCTCGAACAGCATGCCACCCGCCGTCCCGACCGGATTGGGCACCAATTTTGCTTTTCCGGGAAACATGGTTTGTTCCTCGTAGGAGGCGGACCAGGGACGATTCCACTGTTTTGTCAGCTCCTGTATTCGTGAAAGCAATTCTTCGTTCCGGACAAGTTCGGTACTGAAGAACTCGCACGCCGCCTTCTTGGTTACGTCGTCGTGTGTAGGGCCAAGTCCTCCCGTTACGATAACGACGTCGTGCTGGTTCCACGCCTCGGTGAATGCCGCAAGAATGCCGTTGAGGTCATCTCCCACAGTCGTCATCTTGTTGATATGGATGCCGATACCGTTCAGCTTCTCGGCAATGTATGCCTGGTTTGTGTTGATGACCTGCCCGATAAGCAACTCATCACCAATCGTAATGATTTCAGCTTTCATGTGTCAGAAAAGGGAAGGGTGGAAGTACGAAAGTATGGCGACAATGACACGCGTTGTGATATTGGCGTAGATCGCTGCAACAACATCATCAAGCATGATGCCGATGCCGGACCCGAACTGTTCGGTCTGACGAGCCGGATACGGTTTGATAATATCGAAGACACGAAATGCGACAAATCCGATGACAAGCGAGATGACGGAGGGATGAATTGCCAGCATCGTAATCCACATTCCCACGATTTCGTCGATGACGACAATCGAAGGGTCGGGTGCGGAATGCCCGCCGGGTTGGAAGCGCTCCTTAGCTCTCCGGGCAGATTCGGTGAGTTTGTGCCCTTCCACTTCGGCGATTTTGGCCGATGTATAGATTCCGGCAATCAGGCCGGCAATGACGACGGGAAGGAGGACCTCAACATTCCAGAATCCCGGAATGAAAAAACAGAGTGCTCCTATGAGCGTCCCGATGGTCCCGGAGGCCCACGGCGAGTACCCGGTAAACAAACCGGTCGCAATGCACCGGACGGTGAAAGACGCCTGTGACGAAGGGTCAGGCGACGAATCCCCGTGATCGAAGTTGTTCATACAGTTCTCTCAAAAAATGTCTGTTGTCGAACAAATAGGCGATGCCCGTGCCAACAGTGGTGAGAGTAACCAATAGCATCATCCCGAAAAGGACTTGTTCATTCATCAACCCGTCGATCTCCTCCCGATACTTGTCGTAGAGGGGTGTAATTGTCCGGGCAACATACAAGGCAAGAATGTAGTAGATGACCACAAACTGTCCGAACGTTTTTGCCTGTGCACTCTTTGACGTCACGATGGGGCGGTCTTTATACTCCGCGTAGCTCCGTAGTCCGGTGATAAGAAAATCCCGCACGATAACAATCCAAGCCATCCAGCCGTCGATCAATCCGAGAGAAACAAACACAAGAAATGCGGCCGAGGTAAGAATCTTGTCGGCAAGCGGGTCGAGGAACTTGCCCCACCGTGAGATGTATCCGAAACGCCGCGCAATCCATCCATCATACCAATCGGTGAGCGCGGCGATGATGAATACTGCCAGCGAGAGTTGTTTGTGGAGGGGTGATTCCGAAAGAATGAAGTACGCAAACACCGGCGTGAGCAGCACGCGGAGCAGCGTGAGTTGGTTTGGAGCGTTCAGTTCTATTGAGATCTTACGCATAAGGCTTGCGTTGCATTCCTGTATGCGTTACCCTGGGGCCCGAGCGTACGAGAAGCGTCCGTTGATGGGTGGCTTGCGCAGGATTACGCTGTAACGATCCGGCACTGCATGCGCCGGAGGATGTAGAGTTGTCGAGCAAGAAAAAAGCCATCACCTGATGCTGATGGCTTCTGGATGAAACCGTGGTTATCGCCGGCTCTTATGCCGCCTTCATGACCTTGTTGCTCTTGAGGCACTGGGCGCATACAGTCATACGCTTCGTCCTGCCCGCGACTTTTGCACGGACAGACTGCAGATTCGGAAGCCAGCGGCGGCGAGTCCGGTTGTGGGCGTGGCTGATATTATTGCCACTAACCGGCTTTTTGCCGCATATTTCACATACTTTAGCCATTGGAAGTCCTTCTCTGAAAAATTGTGTCAAGAATATAGCGAAAATGGGCAATTACCGCAATTAAAAATATTTAAGCGGGGTTATCTTTCGGCGAGTCGTCGGTATCCACAAAATGGTCGGGATAGTGTTCACGGGCGCAATCGGGGCAAATGCCGTGTGTGAATTGAGCCTCCGAGTGCATCATGATGTACTTCTCAAGTGTGTTCCAGTATCCCCGGTCGTCCCTGATCTTCTTGCATGATGAGCAGATTGGCAACAACCCTGCGAGGGTCTTGATTTCCGAGAGTGCCTGCTTGAGAGAGTTCACACTGTCAAGAAGGTGTGCCTCTGATTTCTTCAACTCAGATTCAAGTCTTTGGCTGTTCAACATAAGGAAGCTCACGACCCACCCCAGTTCCATGATCGCCAGGCCCATGGCATATCCGGTTTGAACGGGTGTTGCTTGGAATATCTCCTGTGTTGGATTGATGAACCACGCGATCCCGCGTACGATCATGCTAATTGCAAACAGAATAAAAAGTGACGCACAGGCGGAGTAGATGAGAGCTCTCCCCTTGGGCCTGTGCCTGAGTAATTCATAGGCGATGGCAAGACAGACTCCGCCAACGATGATCGACAGAGCGAGTGCCCGCGTGGCGATCTGATCATCAACAAAATAATAATACGAGGCGATAAGAAGCATGACAACCGGAAGCGTATAGAAGAGTTTGTTCGCTTTCGAATCCCGCATAAACTGCACCGTTCCGTCAAACCGGAGAACTGCTGCTGTGACAAACAGTGTGTTGTTTCCCAGGATACTCAGCCAATCGGGGATCGAGCCGCGGATGACTACAGCAAGATACCCTAATGTCGCAAGAAACATTCCCGCCATCCAGAGTGTGAACCCGGGGTACGTCTTGTGATTCCTTGCGTAGAAGAGCATCGCAAAGGAAAGAAACGCGTAGGTGATCGTTGTTTGGATAAAGAGTGTTCGAAGGTCGAAGTTCATGCCGCTAAGTTTCTGCTTTCGTTTCTCAAGAGTTTGCCCGGAATGTTGGGGAACGCCGCAATATACGAAGTGAAGGCGGACTCTTCACCTTGCCATTGTGGGAATTAAGAAATTCCTGTTTCCCAGAATGTAATGCTTTGCACGATTTTAGTAGTCTCTTCTACGGAAAACAACCTAAGTGTCCATCCTACGAATAGTTGCCACTCGATGTGTACTTTCCTAACTTGTATACAATTCTCTGCGGATAGCATTGACAAACTCCCCCAACATATCGCCCAAGTCTGTGACAGTACGCCGGATTTTGCGTTACGGCATACTTGGTTCTGTTATTCTCTTGCTGATTCTTGCGGGTGTGATGGCTTTCTTTTCCTTGCCCCCCGGAGAGAGAATCGTCAGGGGTATACTAGAGACGCAATTAGCCTCTTTGCTGAACCAGCCTGTCCGGATCGCCGACTTTGAGACGAATGTCTTATCAAGAGTTCGCGTTTCCGGTGTTGAATTACTCAACACCAGTAACAAGTCGCGGGTTATTGCCATCAACAACATCCTGCTGAACTACTCTCTTGTTCCGCTTGTAAGTAGGGAGATACGTCTCGTGTCACTGCATGTCGATTCTGTTTTCGTGGTTATCCGGCGCGATACGGCAGGGAGTTCAGGTGTAACCATGCTTGACGAAACTCAAGAAGCCGGCAAAACCTACGACGATACATCCCGTTCCTTCTTTCGAGTAGTCATCGATACCATTCAGCTCTCGTCGCTTTCGGTGGAGTATGCTGATGAGTCACGTCAGGTTTTTGCGGAAGTGAAGAACATGTCTTTTTCCCTGGTGCGCGACGATGAGAACAGTCATATCTTTACCGCTACCAATCGAGCAGGCATCGTGCGGTATGGAGCAGGCGATCCGGCGGATTTTTTGATTAATTTTGCCGGACATGTGTCCCCCAAGCGCGTCTCGGTCGATAGTCTTAAGGGTGAGATTGGCGGAATGACTTTGCGCGGAACAGCAGTCGTTCCGGAAGAAGAAACCGAACCATTGCATGCCGACATTTCCGTCACTGGTACTCCGAATACCCTGCTCAATGCATTCGGCAACAGAGATGTCAGTGTCGAAGGGGGGATACATCTCCACCTGACGGCAAAGGGAACCCGGAAGAACCCTGTCACGAAAGTGCGTGCTGAAATTGCCCGGGCCAAAGTTAAAAATGTAAGTATAGAGAGTGGGCGCCTGGCGCTGCAGGCGACGCGTAACGAAATCTCCGTAGATACTCTCGCAATTTCTGCTTACCGCGGCTCGCTTCAGGCGGGTGGGGTATTCACGGTAGCTGATACGTCTCTCAGAAATGGAGAGTTGACCCTCAGGAATATCGATCTTGCTGCACTCGTCAAAGACCTGACAGGTGCCGTCCCGGCAACAACCGGGTTTTTATCGGGCAGAGTTCTCGTTGAAGGAACCGGCATGAGGGCAAGTGGTTGGAATGCAACGGCGGATGCCGCCTTTTCTGGCGTGAAGCTGAAGGGTGAGGATCTTCCGGGGGCGACAATGACAGGATGGCTTCGCGGAGGGTTGTTCAACGCCGTGTTTGAGCAAGATAACAACACACTTTCCGTGCGGGGAGGGATCTCAGATAAAGCGGTTCGCGGAGAAATGAGAGCAGATATCCCTCGCGTTGCCGCGTTCGCACGATTGGCGGGATTCGACGGAGCGAGAGGAGATTTTCATGCGAAAGGAACATTCAACTTAACTGAAGGGACGTCTGACGTTCGGGTAAAGGCAAACGGGACCGGGCTTTCCTACAAGAATGTCCCCCTCGATACAATAATCACTGAACTACACTATCGAGACAGGAAGTTGAGGATAACGTCGCTTGAATTCTCCGGTGCTCTCAATCCCATTCCCGAGGATTCTGCTCCGTTTGATCTCCGCGGGTTGTCGGGGAGCGTGGAGTATGCAGGAGAACTCTCCGGCACTCTCAATAACCTGACCGGCTCCATTTCGGCAGCTCTGACAGACCTTGAATATGAGGGACAGAAACTCGATTCAGCAGGAATCCGTTTTGATCTTGACGGAAGTCTTGTCGAGGTAACACACGGAAGAATTGTCAGAGATTCCCTGGAACTGGTTCTGGGTGGTAAGTTTGACACTCGGAAGACAGAAGGGGAGTTAGTAATTCAAGCATCAGTGGCTCATGATTCCACTGAACTCCCTCTCCGGAAAGACGCCGGACGTATCGTCGCATCGTTTCGTGCCGGAGGAAATTCCCTTAACCTCACATCGTCGGGGCGGCACATCGTGCTTTCGGTGTTTGCACCATTTGTTCCGGACTCTCTGCGCGTCGGGGGGAAAGCGGATTTCGATCTTTCACTTTCGGGAGCAATACGGAATCCTGAAGTGCGGCTCACCGCACGGATCGTAGATCCATATGTCGATACAATTCGGCTTGACTCGATTCTTGCCGGCGTTTCGTTATCGAATCACCTTGTTGAGGTGGACCACTTCAGCATTCACCGGCGTGACCATAAAGCGGCGGCGAGTGGGACAATCCTTCTCACACAGGACTCGACCGGCGCGTATACAGTAACGCCGAGGAGTTCAATCAGCGGAGAACTTACCGTCAGTACATTTGACCTTCAGACATTCGAGCCTCTCATGCCCGAAGGCGGCTCGCTGTCGGGACGAACGTCGCTCGACCTTGCGTGGTCCGGTACGGTCACCAAGCCCGGTGTTACCGGTATGGCACTGCTTGATTCGCTCAGGATTTCTTATACGCCGGAAGTAGAGCCGGTTGAACTATCGATGAGAGCTGCTTTATCAGATACCGTCATCACCATCGACTATGCAAACGGCAAAGCCTTAGGTCAGCCTTTCGTTATAAAAGGATATGTTACGCGTCAGGGGCTTGAGAATCTACGTACAGACCTGGTGATGGACTTCTCCGAGTCAGGGAAGTTTGTCGGCAAAGGAGTAATCGGGCGCGAGAACATAGATTTTGTCGCTGAAGTGGACCGGCTCGATGTTGCTTTGTTCAGGCCGTTTGCAACGCGTGTGAAGGATCTGAAGGGAACGATTGACAGCCGCATGACGCTCAGTGGCAATACTATGATGCCGGAAATGCAGGGCTATCTGACGGTTCGAGATGTCTCCATGAGGCCGGAGGCTCTTGACCAGACTGTCAGCAACGGAATTCTGAAAGCGAGCTTCAGAGGAAACAGCATAACGATCGATTCACTGTTTGCCCGGATTGGTGACGGGACATTTCTTGTGACGGGGGGCTTTGCAGTTGCGCAAGAGGCTGTGCGAGATGTGCGGCTTGCAGCCCGTGCCGGGCGGATCAAGCTTACCAGCCCGGAGGAATTTGTCGTCACGGTGGATACCGCCACTCTTCAGTATGCCCCGCGCAACGAATATTACATGCTTACAGGTGATATCAAGTTCGGTGACTCGCGTCTGACGAAGGATCTGGAGCCCGATGCCATTCTTCCGTGGGCGCGATCCGTTGAACGACCCGAAACGGAACTTCCCGCGCTGCTTCAGCAAACACGGATGGACATCCGCGTGCGCGAAAGCGAGAACCTGTGGGTAGACAACAACCTCGCTCGCATGCGCATGCATGCCGAGCTTTCGATCACCGGGAATCCCGCCCGGCCCAATCTTTCCGGGAGGTTAAGTATCACCAACGGATATCTTTTGTATCTCGACCGCAAATTCGATGTGAAGGAGGGGGAGTTCCTGTTCTCAGACCCCAACCGCCTCAATCCCGACATTAGACTGAAGGCGCAATCCCAGGTTACGACGTATCAAGGTATGTCGCCCCAAACGTACACCGTGCAATTTTCTGCCGAAGGCCCGATGGAGCAGCTTGTTGTGAACCTGACATCGGAGCCCCCCCTGGACAAGCCGGATATCGTGGCTCTGCTTACGGTCGGAGCGACACGTTCACAACTCACGGCCGGTGATGGAACTACGCGCAATGTGCTGATTGACCGGGTGCAGATGATTGCAAGCGGAAGAATCTCGAACATGCTGACGCAACGCGCAGGCTCGCTACTGGGGCTTGATGAAATGTCCGTACAGGGCAATCTCTTCAGCTTCAACGGCGACGCGGGCCCGAAACTTGTTCTCGGGAAGCAAATCACCGACAGGGCTCGCGTCACGTACTCTACAACGGTTGGCCGCTCAAATGAGCAGAGTTTCCGCGTCGATTATCAGCTCACGAAGCGTTTTTCGTTGTTGGGTGAAACAACCCAGGCCGGCCGTTCATCCCTCAGTCTGAAGTATGGATTCCTTTTCAAATGACCAGACTCGTACTCCTCTGCATTATCATTGCCGTTGCGGAATACGATGCACCGGCTCAAAGCGTCCCCGAGATGAAAGTCCGGTCAGTGACCTTCGAGGGTAACACGGCCTTCGATGATGACAGGCTTCAAGGGTTTATGCTCATGGAACCGCCGGGATGGTTCAGTTCGACAACATTCTCTTCCCGCGTCTTCGAAGACGATCTCAAGAACATCGAGAACTTCTATCACTCGAACGGATATCTGGAAGCACGGGTTCAATCGCAGGTCACGCGTGACACTGCCCGCAAGGAAGTCCATATCCATATAACCGTGAGTGAGGGTTCGCTCACACGCGTCGACGGCATCAGTATTTTCGGCAATGAAGTCTTTCCTGACTCGGTGCTGCTCTCGATGGTCAAATTGAAAAAAGGTGAACCGTTCCGCCGGGGCAGGATTCAGGAAGGTATGCTCGCTATGGTTTCGCTCTACGCCGACAGCGGTTATCTCAATGCCTCCGTAGTCCCGGACGTCCGGCTCAACACCATGGCACATACGGCGATTGTGGATTTCATCATCAATGAACGGGAACAATGTACAATCGAGGAAATACGTATCACCGGTTTGGAAAAGACGGATACCGCGATTGTCAGACGGGAGTTGTTGTTCGCTCCCGGGGAGGTTGTGCGTTACTCGAGACTTCTGCAATCACAGCGAAATCTCTATCTGTCGGGATTATTCTCGGGCGTGTTTGTCCGTCCGGAAACAGCGGAAGGCACGGACTCGAGCAAGAAGGTGATTCTCGTTGAGTTAAAGGAAAAGCTTCTGAGCGAGTTCAACATTATTCTCGGCTACGGATCGGTTGAAAAGGTGAAAGGGCGAATAGAGCTATCCACCCAGAACCTTGCAGGTACTGCACGGAAAGCGGGAGTGACAGTGAGCGCAGATTTCATCAAGCAGGGAGCAGAAGTGTCGTTTACAGAGCCCTGGACATTCGGGACAAGGTGGCGCACGGACGCAATGTTGTACTTCGAGTTGCAGCAGGAGCCGGCATATGACTTGCGCAAGGCCGGCGGGAGGTTCGCTGTCGGAAGATCACTCGGCACGAATTCCAACATCTCTATAACCTACCGGCATGAAGATGTGACCCTCACCGACGTCAAGACGACTGACTTGCCCGCCAATCTCGATCCGCGGGTGAGAAGCGTGAAGCTGGCGTTCACGAATGATACGCGTAACGATCCGTTTGACACCAGAAGTGGCGCATACATCGAGTGGGGGAACGAAGTCGCCGGCGCATTCTTGAAAGGAACGAATACGTTCGTCCGTTCGGTGTTGCGAACGCGTTATTTCACTCCCGTCGCCAATGAAACAGTGCTTGGGTCTGCCTTTGAGATTGGATGGATGGACTATTTCGGCAGTTCAAAGGAAATTCCGGTCAACGAGCGCTTCTATGCCGGCGGGCCGAACTCGATCCGCAGTTTCGACTATCAGAAAGTGGGTCCCCTCGACGCAAACGGTAACCCCCGCGGCGGACAGTTTCAGATTATCTGGAATGTTGCTGAGCTCCGGCAGTCAATCTACAAATTTATCGGGGGTGTGGTGTTTGCGGATGTCGGGGGGGTGTGGCCGCGCCTCAACAAGTTCAGGCTTGATGATTTCAGGTTTGCGGTTGGAGCAGGGTTACGCGTGAATACACCAATCGGAATTGTCCGGCTTGACTACGGTGTCAATCCCGACAAGCGGGGGGACGAGCCGCGTGGTAATCTGTACTTCAGTCTCGGACAAACATTCTGAGTCACTTGCGGGGGGATGGATTACGGAGGTTGGAGTAGAGGATTTTATAGTTGATGATCCCTTTGTGTTTCTTGAGATGCTCAACCACAACCAATGCCCTTCCCATTCGCTTGTCGGGATTTTTGACGCTTCCTACGATGTACAGCAGTGTTCTTTTCTTGCCTGCGGTAAGGGCGTCGAAGTACTTCTTTCCCTCGCGGTCCTGGCGCAGCAACTCCCCGAGTTCATCCGGCATCGGCAGCCCGAAATCGCTTTCGTCGGTTCTGAGCGAAACGGCGATCTCATCTCCTGCTTCAAGTCCAAGATCTTTTCGGCGTGTCTTGTTTACCATGATCAGGTGTCGCCCGTTGCGCAACACAAGTCCTGCTTGATGTTCCTCCGTGCCGTTGAGTGAGCAGAAGACACGTTTGTTTCCGTTCGCTGTCAGCTCCTGAGCTACACTGGCGGGGACGGTGATTTCGCATCCCCAAAGTCTGTTACTCGAGCGCTCGAGAACGGTCGTGAACCGGAAGACATCCTGGGACTTTCTTTTTGGGCTGGTTGGCACCAGGCTTTACTCCTTCAATGCCTTGGGGCGACGTTGGAAATATGCAAGCAAGTTGTTGTAATCATTGAGGCTGTCCACATC
>CAZBWR010000007.1:73033-97695 GCA_964495695.1 uncultured Chitinophagales bacterium
GTGGGATTCGAGTACGCGTGCGAGCCCTGCATTGCTCCACACGACGTCTCCTAACAAAATCAGAACGTTCTTGTCCCACAGACTTCTGCACTCACCCAGGGCACCAACGATCGAATCCTTATGCTGCGGCGGAAAGAACCTTTTGTGTCCGACCGGCAGCGGCATGTTCTGGTTGTAGATTATTGTGGAACTGATGCCCGAACGACTCAGCTGGTCCAATGTTCTGTGCAGCAGCGGCCGCCCGCTGACTGGCACGAGTAGCTTGTCGGTGATGGGGGAAGTGCCCGAGTCTTGATCGAGACTGGAAACCCATCGCGAACCCGCACCGCCTGCCATGATCACAACCGCGTGATCTGCAGATGTCACCCGTACAAGACGCCCGGCTTCCGCGCTCAAACCGTCTTTAGACCCGAACGGCGCACCGTGACACTTCTTGAACTTCCGTCCGCTGCCACAAGGGCAGTCATCATTGCGCCCAACCCCTCTATCGTCCACCGCCATCTTACGCGAGCTTGTCTTCGAACACCGGGTTGCCAAGCACAGACATGATCGGCTGGACTCCGAGTCCGGGCCGGTTGGGTGCGCTCATGCGTCCCTTGACGCGCTTCGGCGCTCCTTCCGCTGTCTGCACGGTTACATAGCTGTTGAAGTCCGTTGAAGTGAAGAGAAATTGCGTTGGTGTACTGTGGGCAAGATGTGAGATGGCGGCTGTTACAATGTCGCCTCCCCAGGAATCTTCAAGTGTCATCGCCGTACCGAGAGCGATGCAGAGGTCTCGAGTCTGCCGTGTTTTCGTCAGTCCGCCGAGCTTGCTGATCTTCAGATTCACAACGTCCATCGCGTGATCGGCGTGTGCGCGCAGAATCATTTCAAGGTTATCGACAGACTCGTCAAGCACAAACGGATGGCGTGAGTGATTGCGACGGACCGAGAGACACTCTTCGTAACTGAGGCACGGTTGTTCGATGTATACATCGATATCGCTGACTGCTTTGATAACTCTTGCGGCATCGTGTCTGAGCCATCCGGTGTTTGCATCGGCGACCAGAATGTCGCCGGGCTCAAGCACCGCCGCAACAGCACGAATGCGGGCGATGTCATCGGCTACTGCCCCACCAACCTTGAGCTGGAACCGTTTATAACCTTCGGCACGATATCCTGCAACGCGGGCAGCCATGGCGTCGGGGGATTCCTGCGAGATTGCCCTGTATAAATGGAAATCCTCACCGAACCTTCCTCCGAGCAGCGTGCAGACTGGTAATCCCGAGACTTTCCCCAAAATATCCCAGCAGGCCATATCGACGGGGGATTTTACATACGGATGCCCCTTGAGTGCCGCATCCATTTGCTGGTTGATCTGAAGGATCTTTGTCGGATCCTCGCCGAGGAGATGGGGTGCCAGTTCAGCGAGTCCCGAACGGACGCCCCCACCGTACGCAGGCAGATAGAACGGGCCGAGCGGGCATACTTCACCCCAGCCTGTGACACCTTCATCTGTATCGATGCGGACAATCGTGCTGTCGAAGACGGTGACTGATTTTCCTCCTGACCATTTGTATGTACCTTCGTGCAGGGGGAGATCGACTTGATAAGCGGAAATGCGTGTGATTTTCATCGGCTTGAGTGATAATTGTGAGAGCGCTTCATTCGTTCGTTGACTGCTTCGGCGAAGAGTCCCGGCGCGTCGGGACTCATTCGAAAGTAGAGAGAAGGTTCGATCAGTTCAAATTCCATCAACCACCACGCAGCATTGTCGTTCGATCGGACAAAGTCTGCACGTGCATACAACGGAACGGTATCGAGTGCTTTCATTGCAGCGGCGCCAGCTGCGATCATGTCCGCATCGGGCCGTACAGGACGGATATATCCTCCATGTTCCTCCTGTACTCTGAAATCGCCTGACTTTGGTGTTTTAAGAATTGTATGACTCAGCTTGCCGTCAAAGTAAAAAAGTGAATACTCACCCTCCTCAATCACTGCGCGGACAAGAGGTTGAGCCATCAGAGCTCTTCGGGCGAAGTACGTCTTCACCTCATCGGAGTAGGTCATGGCAGTATGCCGGCTCAGCCTGTAAGTGCCGTCAGCGCTGGCGCTGACCACGGGCTTCAGGACAATTTCGTCGCTTGCCAATACATCGAACAGAGTTTCGAAAGTTCCGTTTGCGAGGTTGTCGTACCACATCGTCGGCGCGATGGGGATACTCTTGCGGGCGAGATCTTGCAGGTACGTTTTCCTGTAGTTCCATCGGACAAGGGAAAGTGGGTTTTCAAGCTTAGTCCCCGACGCCTCAATACGCTCCAACGTCTCGAGAAATTCCTCCGGCGTATGATGATAATCCCACGTGGAACGGATTATAACCATGTCATAGCTCCCCCACGAAGTTGTCCGGCTATCCCAGGGAACGGCCTCGACGGTCCAGCCGGATTGGCGAAGGGGCTCGTACGCAAGCTCGTCATCGATCACGAAGCCTGCAGGGTTACTCATTGTAAGAAAAGCGCACGAAGGCATTGCAGATTCAACTCACGAATTGTTCTTGTATGGAGAGACGAGCCGGTCCGGCACATTCAAAGATAGCTGTTTTGCGGTTTGATTCAACCCTCCGGCAGCACAACCGCAGTGCCGTTCAGCTTTCCGTTTCGGAGGTCATCAAGTGCCTGATTAGTATCCGACAGGGAATACTCGACCACCTCGGTCTTGACCGGAAGATCTGCGGTGATTTTGAAAAACTCCTCCCCATCCCTTCTTGTGAGATTTGCCACTGATTGGATTGACCGTTCGTGCCACAACAATTCATACGGGAAAGAGGGAATGTCGCTCATATGGATTCCGGCACAGACGACTTTGCCTCCCCGTTTAAGTGCCTTGAGCGAGCGGGGGACAAGATTGCCTGCAGGCGCAAAAATTATTGCGGCGTCCTGTCTTGCTCATGCGACGTAGAAGCTAAATCCGTTCCAATGTGCTTCGAGTGAGTTCGCCTGACACATTTCCCGTGTTTACCGTCGACGCTGGCTCGAAGAGCATGACAGATACCTCCTGTTCGGCAACCGGCCGGTGCTCGATCCCGCGGGGAACAATCAGGAACTCATTCTGTTTGAGTATGATTGATCGATCACGAAACTCCATCCTGAACTCTCCGTCGAGGACGTAGAAGAGTTCGTCTTCGTGATCATGCTTATGCCACACGAATTCACCCTTGAACTTCACAAGCTTGACATGCTGCCCGTTCAACTCACCGACGATGCGGGGATTCCAGTGATCATTTATGAGTGACAGCTTTTCCGGGAGATAGACTTTTTCGATGTTCATCATTCATTCCTCCACAGTCATCTTTCTTTGAGAATGCCGAGGTATGCCTGCCAGGGTCCGACATCAGATCTGTAAGAGTTGCTGATGACTCGCACGACCTGCCCGATGTGGTTCAAATCATGCACGCCCCACGTGCTGATGAGTTCCGCCATTGTCACCGGTCCGAATTCGGGGTGCTTGCCTTTGCGTCGAAGCAGATCCTCGTTCAGGTTCAACGAGTCGAGGTAGCGCAGGTTTGATATTCGGAGATCCGAGAATTCTTTCAGAAGTTCACTGATCGGCTTTCCTTTGATGGCGTCCTTGAAGCCAAACCTGTCGAACGGAGGGAACGGCAAACTCTCGCCTGTCGCGAGAATCATCTCGATGCGTGGAATCCAGTCAGTCTTCTCGGCATGAATCAGGTGTCCTACAACATCCCGTGGACTGAACGTTCCGGGGCCTTCGTTAGCGTCAAGAAGCGTTTGCGGGAGCTCATCAAGCATTGAGCGGAGGATACCGGGCGTACGGGTGAGTATTCCGATCACGGTGTCAAGTGAATTGTATGTCATTCGCATGCCATTTCTTTGTGTTTCGCCCGCCTCAGGCCCCCCATCAATGTACATCCCCCATTAGTCGGCGGATACGCGGCGTCAGTACTGCAAGCAATCCTGCCGCTGCAAGCAGTCCCAGGGCGATTGAGCCATAGAGTGTCATAAGGCGCTCGGGGCTTGATGAGATATAGAACCCGCCAATGAACCCTGCAAGCTTGTTGCCGAACGCTGCGGCAAGGAACCATACTCCCATCATGATTCCGAGCAATTTCGGAGGGGCCAGTTTTGTTACTGTGCTGAGCCCGACGGGGCTGAGGCACATTTCACCGACTACTTCGAGGAAGTACAATCCTACCAGCCAGAGCGGACTGATTTTTCCTGCCGCAGTTAACGCGCAGGCAGGCACAAGCAGAACATATGCGAGGCCGATGGACAGGAGTCCAAGTGTGAACTTTCCGGGGCTTGAGGGTTGCCGGTCACCGAGCCGGACCCACAACATCGCGAAGAGAGGTGCAAGGAGAATGACAAAGAACGCCGTCAGTGATTGAAGCCAGCTTGACGGGAACGCCCATCCGAAGACTTGTGTGTCCACAAGATCCAATGCGAACAGATTAAGACTTGCACCCTTTTGTTCGTATGCCGCCCAGAAGAACATCGTAAAGAGAAAGAAGATGAAGATAGCGCCAACACGCTTCCATTCTCCCTTCGTAAGCGGCTCTTTTACAACCTCGCCTTCCGGACTCCTCTTTTTCCGGATCAAATCGCCTACTCCTTGCAGGCGTTCACGTTGCAATAGGAACACAATAAGCCCGAGCGTCATACCGACTCCGGCGGCACCGAATCCCCAATGCCAGCTGGTATTCGGATCGAAACCCCAGCCGGCAATGAGATTTTTGAAACTGGCAGACTGGGCGAGGTAGCCGCAGACCAACGGAGCAAGCACTGCGCCGATGTTGATTCCCATGTAGAAAATGGAGAATCCGCTGTCCCGACGCGGATCATCCTTTCCATAGAGGCTTCCGACCATTGTGCTGATGTTCGGTTTCAAAAGTCCGGTCCCCACCGCAATCAGCACCAGTCCGCCGTAAAAGAAGACCGGATCATGGAAGATCATGGTGAAATGTCCGCACGCAATGATAATGCCGCCAATTAGAACAGCCAGCCGCGCACCGAGAAATCGGTCAGCGATATACCCGCCGGGCATGCCGGTGAGATAGACGGACATGGTGTATGTGCCATAGATGGATGCCGCGGTTTTTACGTCAAACCCAAGTCCGCCGTTAGCGACCGGTGCCACCATGAACAGCACGAGGATTGCCCTCATGCCATAGTAGCTGAACCGTTCCCATAATTCAGTGAAGAAGAGTGTGGCGAGACCTTTAGGGTGCCGGACCTTGCTGCCGTTATTCATACATTTTGTTCTTTGGTTGGTTGCTTAATAGTGGCGACAAATTGTGTGATGTCTTAGTTTGGAGTGACGTATTTCTCGAGGAACCGCGTTTCCTCGGCAAAGCTGCCGATAACGATGATTTCCGTTCCTTCGATAAGGGGCTCATGCGGGTCGAGGTTGAACTTCATACCCGCCTCCGAAACGATGGCCACAACACTGCAACCTGTTTCTTCGCGGATGCCCGAATCGGCAAGAGTTTTACCGGCAAGAGAGGGTGGAAGCAGAACCTTGAACACATCGAGGCCTTCAGCAACCATGAGAATGTCTCCCCGGTCAAGCAAATTGAAAATGGTGTTCGTGCCCATTGAGGCGTATGACATCACAAAATCAGCTCCCGCTCTGTGGAGTGTCGGGATATTCCGTTCGAGCGTTGCCCTGCTGATGATTTGAATGTCCGGGCGAAGCCGTCTGCAATAAATGACGAGATACACGTTTGTATCGTCGTCATGTGTTGTAATGATCGTTGTGGGGGCTCTCTCGATCCCTGCCTTTTCCAGGACTTCCAGGTCGGCGGCATTTCCCGTGATATACTTGTCGTTGTTGATAACGCGCTCGGGAAGTTGCTCAATGATCCTGTAGTCAATGCCCCGCTTTTCAAGCGCACGGCCTGTCGCCCGTCCCACGCGGCCCCCGCCAATGATAATCACCGGTTCATTGTTTGTATGATAGATGCAGAACAATTCGTCGTAGTTCCGCAGCTCCTCTTGTGAGCCGGCGAGCACCAGCACGGTTGAATTGGTGATCGGCATATCGGGAACCGCTTTCTGGAATTGCCCGCGCTCCCATGCCCCCAGCACAGTCAGGCCTGTCATTGTGCGGAGGTTGCTTTCACGTAGAGTCTTGCCGATAAGCGGTGTTCCCGCCACGTTCGCCTCAGCGATCAGCAAATCATCGAACTCTCCAATTGTGTGGGTCATGGCATCGCCGCCGGTTGTCCGGCGGGCAAGTGACTGTCCCATCATTTCGTCGAGGCGAAGGACGTGAGTGCTTCCAGCCAGCATCAGGATGTCTATGGAAGCGGGGTCACGCGCCGTGGCGATGATGGGCACAGTCTCTGAAACCCCCCGGACCGTGGCGACCACGTTCGTGTTCACGACATCAGTCCGGGTTGTTACCACCATCGAGGCCGACTCAATACGGATTTTGCGGTATGTATCCGGATCATCCAATTCACCGACCACAACTTTCACATCCTGGTCGGAAAGCTTCAGTGCCTCTTCTAGATCCGGAATGAGCACAACGTAAGGGTAATTGAACTGGTTGAGTTTCTTGATCAATGTGCTTGTCACAGGTCCGTAGAATGTCATGATCACATGGCCCTTCACCTCACCATCCAGTTGCCTTGGTGCGCGGGCTGCCGACTGAGCCTCCATCCACGGTGCGTAGAAGAACTGGATGAACGTGAAGGGGAGAAGGATAAGGAGGAACAACACGCCGGACAGGAGAACACCGATCGAAAACACTCTGCCAAGATCGCTGTGAAACGTAATATCGCCAAACCCCAGTGTCGACATTACCGTCAATGTCCAGTAGAATCCTGTCACCCAACTGAAATCCCGCCCCTCCCACGCCATGATGTAATGAAAGATAATGCTGTACACCGTAACCAACATGGCAAGGACAGCCAGGAACTGGATAAGAAGCCTGAAGTTTCTTGCGCTCGGGCGGCTTCGGAGGAAGTGAACAAACTGAGCCGGAAAAAATTGCATCAGATATGTAGAAGATTGTGAGAGTCGATCGCCTACACCGTTTCCTCAGCACACAATAATGATAGGGAAAAAAAGGCTTATGAAGAAACGGGAAATCAAGGGATGGGGGAGCACTTATAGCTGTTGTCACCGATGCAGATGCTAATGCTCAATCCTTCAGGGCTTTAACTATTGATAGAGTGACCGGTTGGCGTGGTGAGACGCAATGTGCGAATCAATTGAGCCAGAAAAAGAAGGTTAGAACAATACCAACGGCGTACAGTCCGCCGAATATTGTCTTGTTGTGCCGGGCGAGCCATTCAGGAAGATAAATATCAAAATTATCCCGCCGGTCGTTGGTGTACTGTGCGGCAATTGATGTGAGAGGGCATGCCCATGAGTTGAATACAATGACAAGAACCTCCACCAGAACAATTCCTATGAGAACGAACGCAGCAACAAAATGTTCTCCCAATGCAGCAAAGGGAATCACAACAATGCAGCCGGCAAAGAACGCCCAGATGATTGTATGAAGGAGTTTGATGGAATGCAGATTCCTGAAGATGGTTATCCTGTTTCCGAACATAAATTAGTAGGAAGTTCGTTTTGCGATGAAGTAATGATTCTTCCCCTCGTCCGTGTATGTATCGATCAAATCAAGATCGTTTTCACGAAGAAATCTTTCGTACAGATCAATACCGAGCGATCGGGATTGTAATCCCGTCAGGGAATCCTTCCAGCTGCACATCATTCTCGGAGCGGTGAAAAGAAGTTCTCCTGCCGGATGCAATGCCTGTGCAGCTTTGCTGATGAGTTGCTGCTGCGATTCAGGGGAGAGGAGAAAGATGAGTCCCCACGCCACGATCCCGTCGAACTGTCGTTCGAAGAAGTTCGATTCCTCGGCGGAACAGCATTCAACCGTCACGCCGGGCAGATTCCTGCGGAACTCTGCGATCATGGCAGGTGCGGCATCGATGCCGAACACGTTCAGCCCGGCCTCAACCAGAGCTTGTGTGATGGGGAACCCCGTGCCGCATCCAATATCCAACATGGTTCCGCCGGCTGGAACACGGGATGCCCATTGGCTGACGGTAGATGAACCAATAGCTGTCCTGTTCTTTATGAAATCGGCGGCGACGGATTCATAACCGTTGGAGAGGTCAGTCATCAGCCAGAGAGCTGCAGGTGCGGAGATTCTTCAGTTGTTTGCAATGAAAAGAACATGCGGGGGATGCGGTGCATCCAGCGTCACCCTCTAAGAACCGTTCCGGAAGGCTATGCTTATGCACTCTGTACATCGCTACTGAAAGTTGTACCAGAGCAGTTCGTTGCTGTAGTATTGAAACACTTTGCCGCTCGGCAGCCTTTGATACCCTGCTTCCTTCACCAAGCCGACACCGGGAGCTACGTATTCGTCAGCGCTGTACGGGTCGCCATCCTGTGAAATGCGGTAACGGTAGCAAACAAACGTGCCGCCCTGTACGGTTACGGTCTCTGCGATAGACATAACCTGAATCTGTGCAGCGCGGTAAGGATATTGCGTACCGGCCGTGGCCGGATATTTATAACGCAGATTAATGAGAGTACCGGTTTCGGGCCTGTAATCATACACGCCATCAGCCCGATTGGTATAGATCCACGCACCGATAAACCAGCGTTCATTCTGAATAATCGTGTCCTGATAGACTTCAATAGGGAGCGTTTGTGAAGATATCATCGCCCCGAGTGAATCATAGTTGGCAGCACGCATCGTCCACTTGTTGCCTACCTTCAACGGGAACATCGGTTTCTGTTGGGCCGGGTCATTGGAAGTGGGCGGGGCTGCATCTTTCTTGCACGCTATGAGCGTGATGATGAGAAGGATCGGAATGATTTTCATGGTAGTCCTGATGAAGTGAATGAAAACTCCTATCAGACAACTGCCTAAAAATAAATCTAATTTCCTTTCAAATCAACTCCCTCATTGACCGTAACAGTGTATAGTTCAACGGATTCGGACTTTCCTCTGAGGCTCGTACTTCCGAGTGTTCTTACAGCGAATTGTGAATCAAGACTCAATCCCTTGAGCAGATCCCCGGAAATCAGAACATCAACACCATAGTGATTGCATAGGGATTGGATGCGGGCTGTTGCGTTTACTGCATCGCCTGTGAAGATAATCTCCTTTTTGAGTGCCCCAATCTCTCCCGTCGTCACCTGACCGGCGTGCAAACCCGCCTTGAACGCCGGCGTAACCCCGAAAGTACTCTTGTACCAAGCCGTCCGTTTGGCGAGATCTTTCTTCATTGCAAAGAAACAGTTAATGCAATTGTTGTCCTGTACCCCCGCTTCATACTTCCATGTTATGACAATTTCGTCACCGACATACTGGTAGATTTCTCCGGAATGCCGGATGATTGCATCAGACAAGTCCGAATAGTACTCACGGAGCAATTCAAAGTACCGTACGTGCCCGAGGGACTCGGCAATCGTTGTAGAGGCCCGCATATCGGAGAACATGAAGATGCGGTGCTCAACGGTCGGAGAATGATACTTTCCCGTGAAGAAATTCATCAGGATGCCCTGCCCGATATGTTCGCTGATGGCGGAATAGAAGAGCGAGGCACCCAGGGCTGCCGAGAGTTGCAAGACCGTACTGGCGTGTGTCAGACTGGTCAGGTACATCAACAATTTGTCCCACACCTTCGGGTCTGACAGGTGAGTGCGTAGCTCAAGACTCGCAGCAATCGGAAACGTGATAAGAGTGACTATGAACAGCAGGAAGATGTAAACGAAGATCTTGTAGAGCAGTTTTCTGGTGAAGCTCTGTTTTGCAAAGACTCTTTCGAGATAGAAGAGTTCAATCGCTCCGACCAGCAATCCAACGCATGTTATTGCGAGGCTGGAGAAGATGAACACTTCCACATTCATCTCGATTGCCGATGCCGGCGCGTCGGCGTCTCCGATGGCGGCCCTTTCGACAACAAGAAACACCAGTCCGGAGAGAAACCAGATCAATCCGAAGGGAATAATACGAAGGATATTTCTTCTTGTCTTGGGTGAGAGCATAAGTATGTGATTGTGAGACGGCTTCTTGCAACGGGGCGGACCCGGCTATCGAATTACAGTCATTTCTTGGGGATGAAGAGAGTTTTGAGGATTCCCGCTTTCTGACTTGATATCCTTTGTTGAGCATAAGGCGTGGCACGTGCATTGGTCAACGGGTTGCTTGCCTGCGCGCAGCCAATCGATTGGAAAAGTGTACCGTGATAACAGTCAGCACGGCAAGAACCCAAAAGTACATAAACATGAGGAATATGAAATTCCCGAGTTGCAGATTATCATCGAAATGCACCAAAAAGGGTGCGCCGAAGAATATGATGCTCTGTGCGGCAGCATTTCGTGTCAACGCCTCGGGTGAATCGTGCCTCTTGGCTTCGGTGCTCACCATCGACACAAAAAATGTGTGAAAGCAAATCCAATACACCGCAAGGCAAAAGGCAAGGGCTATTCGAAGAGGAATATCCAACACGGCGAAAGAATCTCTTGCTGCCACCGCCATACCCGCATACCAGAACACTGTGAGGATGAGTATAGCAATGAGGGAGCTTCTGCTAAAAAGGTCAAACTTGTTAAAGAACTCGGCGTAGCCATTCATGGGGCGCTCCTTGCGGTGAAGTGGGGATTAGACGTCCGTGCAAACAGGGCTGACCTGTCCGCTCAGATATCTTGTGACGGATGCACCCTCTCGCTGAAAAGTGCGATTGAAATATTACAAAGAGCGGGCCACGGAGACCTTACACCCCCGACTCGACGTGGCGCTTGAAGTTGTTCAGAATTGCCTGCCATCCTTGTTCCTGCTGCTCGATTGTGTGGGTGGATTCACTCTCAAAAGTGACTCTCACGTTGACGCCTTCTGCGTTCTCCGTAAACTCGACCCGGGCAGTCCGATCACCGAACTCGTATTCAATGAGCTTGTGCTTGACGATATTCCTGTACGTGCCTTCGAAATCAAATCCCATACTTCCATCCTTCGCCTCCATGCGCGAGCAGAATCTTCCTCCTGTTCGCAAGTCAACCGTGGCGGCAGGTGTGTGCCAATCATCGGATGCCGCGTTCCATTGCATGATGTCTTCCGGCGTTGTGTACGCATTCCATACGCGCTCGATGGGAGCATTAATAGTGGCTGCGACGGTGATTTTCATTGTATTCTGCCTCTCATACACGTGCGGTACTTCTTGCTGGCCTTACTGAAAATTGAACCAGAAACTGAATTTTGCTCCCCAGACTCGCCCCAATACACGACCGCTCACAATGCCGTGGAGATTCCAACTATCCACTTTTATCACAGCTTCTTCCAGTAGGGTTGTAAAAGTTCCTCCCGTATCATATGTGACACGGAAACTGCAACGGGCGAGATAGGGAAGCTGTCCGCTTCCTCGATTGATAAAGAGCAACTCTGTCGTGTATCTGTTCTCCGTTATGACGGCAGATCTTGTGAGAAACACCGAGTCGCCGGACACTCTCGCACTCCATCCCACAAATCGTCTCTGAAGGTCGTCATAAATCAGCGACTCCATTTCTGTCACTCTCCCCGGCAGGTTGAATGGGAGAACCACAACGCCGCCGCTCCACTCCTGTTGTACCGTGAACATCTTCACAACGCCCCAACCTTCGCCATGCTCAATCCTGATCGGGCCGGACACAGCTTCGATTGGCACGTACGTGTAGATCTCATTCACATTGCCGCTATCTGCTCGAAACCCTTCAGCTACGCCCGGGAAATGAATATGATTCTGCGAGTGAATCGGGTGAAATTTCATACCCGTGATTTTCACCGGATAGCCGGTAACGCCTGAGTCCGGCACCGCAACGAGCTCCTGTGGTAGGACAGGTTCTGTTGGGGTAGGATTGCTTCCCCGCGTGCACCCTATAAACAGGATAGCCAGAAGAGTAGTGAAGGCCTGAACTCTCATAGGATTCCCGGAGAATGATCAGCAACTTCCGGTCCCGGTTGCGGTGATCACCACCCCAAACCGGGACCGGTTGCCATTGATTGTCAAGCAAGGTCGAAGCGGTCAAGGTTCATAACTTTGTTCCATGCCGCAACGAAGTCGTGTACGAACTTTTCCTTTGCATCCTTTTGTGCGTACACCTCCGCCAATGCGCGGAGCTGGGAGTTTGAGCCGAAGACGAGGTCAACGCGTGTAGCTGTCCACTTCGCCTTGCCCGTCTCCCGATCGCTCCCCTCGAATATATCTGCGTCGGCTGAGGTTGCCTTCCATGTTGTCCCCATGTCGAGCAGATTCACGAAGAAGTCGTTCGTGAGGGACTCAGGACGGTTGGTGAAGACACCATTCCGGGATTTTCCAAAGTTGGCATTCAGCACGCGCATTCCCCCGATCAGTGCCGTCATTTCGGGAGCGCTCAGTGTCAGAAGCTGCGCCTTGTCCACAAGCATTTCTTCAGCGGAGACGGTGTACTTTGCCTTCTGGTAGTTGCGGAACCCGTCCGCCTCCGGTTCGAGCACTGCAAAGGACTCGACATCCGTTTGTTCCTGCGAGGCGTCCGCTCGTCCCGGGCTGAAAGGAACCGTCACTTTGTATCCGGCTTTCTTTGCTGCCTTCTCGACTGCCGCGCAACCGCCAAGAACGATGAGGTCTGCAAGCGAGACTTTCTTGGTGCGGGAGGATTTGTTGAATGCACTCTGGATACGCTCCAATGTTGCCAGAACTTTTTCCAACCGGGCAGGCTCGTTGACTTCCCAATTCTTCTGCGGTGCGAGACGGATACGGGCGCCGTTTGCGCCCCCGCGCTTGTCCGAACCGCGGAACGTGGATGCCGAGGCCCACGCCGTCGAAACCAAATCCGATACCGACAATCCGGAAGCCAGGATTTTCTTTTTGAGCCGGGCAATTTCCTTTGCCCCGATCAACTTGTGCTTGACTGCGGGAACAGGATCTTGCCAGATCAGATCTTCCTTCGGAACTTCCCGTCCGAGGTAGCGGCTCTTCGGTCCCATGTCGCGGTGCGTCAGCTTGAACCACGCCCGGGCGAATGCATCAGCAAACTCATCGGGGTTCTTGTGGAAGTGCCGCGAGATCTTCTCGTATTCCGGATCCATCCGCATCGCCATGTCGGCGGTGGACATCATGATCGGCATCTTCTTGGACGGATCCATCGGATCCGGAGCCATGTCTTCCTCTTTCAAATCCTTCGGTGTCCACTGCCAGGCCCCTGCAGGACTCTTTACCAACTGCCATTCATATTTGAAGAGCACATCGAAATATCCCATGTCCCATTTTGTCGGGTTTGGCGTCCATGCGCCTTCAAGTCCGCTGGTGATAGCGTCACGCCCCTTGCCGCTTCCATACGTGCTGAGCCAACCAAGGCCTTGAGCTTCAAGCGGTGCGCCCTCGGGCTCCCGACCGACGTGCGCAGCGCTGGCAGCACCATGCGTCTTGCCGAACGTATGGCCGCCGGCGGTGAGCGCAACAGTTTCGTAATCGTTCATAGCCATCCGTGCAAAGGTCTCGCGGATGTCGCGGGCAGACTTGAGGGGATCGGGTTCACCATTCGGCCCCTCGGGGTTCACGTAAATGAGACCCATCTGAACTGCGGCGAGCGGTTTTTCAAGGTCCCTGTCGCCGGAGTAGCGCTTGTCGCCGAGCCACTCGGTTTCTTTTCCCCAGTAAATATCCTCCTCGGGCTCCCAGATATCCTCACGTCCGCCGCCGAAGCCGAACGTCTTGAAGCCCATCGACTCCAGCGCGCAGTTGCCGGCGAGGATCATAAGATCGGCCCATGAAATCCTGTTGCCGTACTTCTGTTTGATCGGCCAGAGGAGCCGGCGTGCTTTGTCCAGGTTCGCATTGTCAGGCCAGCTGTTCAGCGGCGCAAAGCGCTGAGTCCCGGAGCCTGCGCCTCCGCGTCCATCGGCGATGCGGTACGTTCCAGCGCTGTGCCATGCCATTCTGATGAAGAGGCCTCCGTAGTGGCCGTAGTCCGCGGGCCACCAGTCCTGCGAATCAGTCATCAGCGCATAAAGGTCTTTCTTAATGGCTTTGAGGTCGAGTTTTTTGAACTCTTTGGCGTAGTTGAAATCCCCGTGCAAGGGATTGCCGGCAGGAGGATTCTGGTGAAGAATCCGCAGGTTCAATTGATTTGGCCACCAGTCGCGGTTCGATGTGCCGCTCCCGGCAACCGGTTTGTGCGCAACAGGGCATTTGCCTTCACTGCTCATGGTGTTTGCTCCTTCTTTCGAGTTAATGGGGGATGATGTTTCTGGTTGAAAGATATCTCTTTGATACAAAAAAAAGACCTCCCGAACTCACGTGTGGACACCGTTTCAGGGCGTCACGTCACAAACAGTTCCGGAGGCTTACATGTTCCATTTCCATGTTGACTACCGCAATATAATCGTTTTGCAGGAACAATCAACCGGGTCCGATTTGCAAGAATTCCCTTGGGGTAGAATTCGTGTGCTGTTTGTTCCGGAGTATATTGCCGGACATTCACTCTCCTGACAGATTCAGTGAAAAGATCTGCAATTGTTTCTGCATCGTCAGGCTGATACTTCCTGATGATCATCCGCACTTGCCTCCGGTACGCCCCTGGTGTTCAGAAAAACGAACGCCCCAAGTCCGAGATCTGCTGCGATGCACGCGGCCGCATACCATTCAGGGATGAACTCTACGCGCCCAAAATGTGCTGCATCCCAAACTGCATGCAGTACGCAACCCAGCCAGAGGAAAAGCTCCATCCTCACAGCTCGATAGGCGAAGAAAATCCAAATCCCCAGCCCCGCCACTTGAACACCGAGTTCAAGCATCGAACCGCCGAATTTCATCCAATTCGCCAGGTAGATGAGGGGGAGTGCAACCAGAAAAAAGACTATGACGCGGCGGTTGGCGGAATGTCGCCCCCAACCCTGCCCGGTACGCCTGATCAGCAGCCCAACTATGAAGACGAACCCGACGATTCCCAGGTAACTCGGGTCACTTGTGTGTCTATGCGGCAGGTCTGGCATGCAAAGCACAGCGGTCAAGGTGCTTGCCAGAAGCAAGACGCTTAGACTCTTTTGTAGATTTGATGCCATGACTGTAAATGATTGGGCGTGTCTATTGCTTTCCTAACTACGTTGTCCTAACGAAGAGAATCAAGTTTGCTCTGCAACTTAGCGGATAAACCGTCTGCCTCAATCCAATGCATCAAGGTATCATTGCAGAAGACCAGGGCTTGGTTGCCGATCCACTGTTCATAATCCACCGTCTTGATCGTGGCGAACGGAGTCCACCCGGCTTCTGTTTGTTCACCGGCTCCCAGATACTCCCCGCACAATCGATACTGCTTTTCTCCACTTGAAGTCACAATGTATCCCATGCGAACATTCCGAAGGCTTGCGACTGATGGACCATTTGCACGAAAATCAGATGCAGCCGAGTTCAGCAAGAACTGTACAATTGAATCGTTGTCAGAATCTGGTTTCACCGATCCTGTACGCTTATCGGGCGTAGAGTTGCAGCCCAAAAGAATGAAGGTGCAGAAGAGGATTGCAATGAGTCGCATAGCTCTCCATGTTTAGTGATGTTGGTGCATAGACTGTCAATGAACAATGTGACTTACTCATAGAACAGAATCCCGACACCTCACGTATGGACGTACCTCGGCAGGGAAAGTAAATTATCACTTTTTTCCGTGTCGGGTTCAAAGGGTCTCTCGTAATCTCTGTAGTACACAGTGACCTTGCCGTTTTTGGTCATTTTACGGATTACGAGATGGTTTCTTCCCAGCACAAGGATTTTTCGCTGCTGGAGATCGGCAAACTCGTGCGGTTCAAGATCGAACGTCATCCGCCGATCCAGCTCTGTTACAACTCGCCCCGGAAGGGCTGCACTCACGGCTTTTTCAAGAAGTTGGTTGAAACGTGCAGTGATCTCTTCTTCCGTCGGAGGCCTTCCCAATTCAGCTTGCAGCTCGTCTATTGCCTGTTGACGAAGTGACGCCCCGTTGGTATTCCGAAGTTCATTGCGCAAGCGACTCCGGCTGAGGGCTTCGATTTCCGGGAGTTCGGTAGCAGAGATGGCGAGAATCTGAAAAATCTGGTTCTCGATCACATCAACTTTTTTGGGGATGTAATCCAGCTCTTTGATGTGCCTGTCTGCCGCTGCTATGCGCTCCTCGACGTGCTGCAACGAGAGTGACACCCGGTGCGATTCAATATCTCCCTGAGGAGGATGAAATTCAAGCACCAGCATCCGGTCCGTTGCGGGAAATGTATTGATCAGATCATTGTCGAGATAAGGGCCGATATCGTTCGCCCGGTACACCAAACCGCTTATGCTATTGTCTGCATCCCGTATCTCGGACCTGATAACCATGTTCTGCAGCGGCTGGGATTTTCGTCCGACAAAGACATTCCTTGCGTCGAAGGCGAAGCCGAGGTGGTTGACTTGAATACCGACATCGGCGGTCTCGACGCGGTGCAATGTCGAATAGAGCGGATCCCAGCGCCGGATTTCGACGGTCAGCTTATGCGGAAGTGTATCAAGAAACGAAGTCCGGTCGAGTTGAGCTTGAATTGAGGACCGTGCCATGCTTTCACCAACGCGCTCGATAATCTTCAGAGTAAGCACGGAGAGGAAGAGTAGGGAAAGCCCGAGTTTCGGCATCACGAAAGACAATGCCGTTGTCAGGAAAATGGCAACGAGATGCGCCGCGACGCTCAGATCCAGATCAAAATCCACATCAAAATCGAAAACCCCGTTTTCTTTGACTGTCGGCACCAGCCGGATTTTCATGTGGAAATCCGGATCGAAGAAGTTGTCAATTTCGTATTCGCCGTGAATATCTATCACAAGGACATTCGTGAACGGCGATGGTTGACCGGCAATTACTTCGGGGCGAACAGAAATGCCTTTGATGATGCCGACTTGCTTGTCGCCATCCATCAGCGGAAAGTGGAACTCACCCGGGGCCCCAGGCTTCGGTACTGCCATCTTGAATTTGAAATCATTCCCCAGTCTGGCATAGGTCTCCGCCGGGAATGCGAATGCCATCTGTGCGCCGGCTTCGAGAAAATTCTGTGCAAGGCCGGGGTCGCCACGATCGGGCAACAACGACGCTGGATCAGGGCTGTTTTGCAAGGCAAGATTGATATACACACCGATGGCATTTGGTCTTTCCGCATCGCCAAGGAACTTCCGGGTCTCAATGCGTTGAAGACTCCCGCCCCCGGCGACGGCAAACGGGACGCGCCGATCGATCTGGGATTTCATTTCTGCCAGAATACTCTCTTTCGAAACGTCGAACGCCACCGCTGCATCAACCAATGGACCTGATACATCCAGCAGTGTCAACTGCACGCCGATATTCCCTAACAGTCCGTCCGGACGCGAATCGAATACAACATCAAAACCGATGTGCAAATGTATTGGGGCGAGATTTTCGACGAGAACAACCGGCGGCTGTGCCAACAGATTGATTACGCTGGGAAACACCGTCAAGAGGACATCGGCCCCCACGGGGTCATCCGGTAGGATCGTGACTTTGAACTCTTCCTGCTTGTCTGAATAGACTGTTTGGACAATGTCCTGAAAGGGGTGTTCATTCCCTGCAAAGTCCGGATGCACGGGATACAGTCTCCGTTGCTGCAGTTCGGTGGGAGGGTGGATGATTGTGGCACGATGGAATGGATTGCCCTGTTCGTCTGTACCGCTCGATTCCGACCACCACGGGATCGAGCCGGTCTCCATCGAACAGAGCAGGAAGTAGCGGATGAACTCCCCGCTCATAAGAAACTCAACATCGAATCCGGAGGTAACCTTCGATTGGTCTACCATGTGACCCTCTGCATGAATGTGAATGAACGGTGAGTTTCCCTATCGGGAGACTCACATGTTTGCTAATGCGGCATTTGTTCCCCCTCGGTTGTTAGGCGGTGTGGACTAAGCGACGATCAAACGAACGACTCGAACCCGCCGTACCCCATCCGTTTTGGATCAAAACCTGAATTCGATGACTCGATCAAATCCACCATCCTTGGGTCGGCTGCGACCTTCTCGTTTGCCAGATCACGTGTCTCACGAGATTCGAACGTCACCCAGCCGAAAACGATGGTTTCATCCTCTGTCGCAGCTACAAGATCGGTGAACGAGCGCGTTCCCTCCAGTTTCAAATCGTCACCGATGTATTCGCGGTAGTCGAGAGCGCCATGCTCTTTCCAGATTTCCGCAGCCGCTCTTGCAACACGCCTGTATTCGTTCAGATGTTTGCGCGGAATCGGAAAGACGAATCCATCTACATAGTGGGCCATGCAAGCTCCGATTGTGGTACTGATCTCATGTTTTCAGCGGTAACGGTGAAGCTCTGCCCGCCGGACGTCAGACTTTCGCCACCGGCGAGGCTCACCCGTGCGAAGATTCAGCCGGATGGGCCTCGACTAGCCGAACGTAGCGCTAGATAGACGCCAACCGGATCGCGGATAACGGCGTACTTTTCCTCCGTGTACTCCTTAATGACTTCACCACCGCCCTCGCGTACTCGTCGAAGACTTTCAACAAGATCGTCAACAGGTAAATGAATCAGCCAAACCGATGGGATACTATGTTGTTCACTGCGGATTTCCGCCGCCGCAGTTTCATTATCAATCTGCATCTCGAATCTTGCGACGTTCCCTCCGCTCGTCTCAACGGACTTGGCGTTCCATCCCACCACGCGTTGATAAAAGTCCCGACTCGACAAAGCGTCTGAAACGGACAACGAGAGCCAGGAGATACAGCCGGAGCGTTTGTTCTGCTGGGTGGTGTCCGACTCGCCGGGCACAACCGAAACGATACCGAAGGCAGCCCCGTCCGGATCGGCAAGAACACCCCATTGGTTTTGGGCGTCATGCATCAGTTCTTTGCCTCCCATGTCAATCGTACGTCTAACGCTGGCGGCAACGTCAGCGACTTGAAAGTGGGGCATCCACTGCAACGGCAACGAGTCGTATTCGGGCGTGCGCGCCCCGAGTCCGATTACCGGCGTGCCCAGGTTGTTCATTAGATCATCACGCCAGAGTGGGGCGTCGCCTGTCGTGAGAATTTTGGAGTAGAAAGCGAGTTCACGCTCATGATCGGGCACCGCAATATCGGCGCTGAGGACACCACCAACGCCATGGACAAATGGGTTCCGCATTACTCTCCTCCTTCGCGAGTTTAGTGAATCAGCCAAAGTCGTTCATCGATCAACTCCGCAGATCCCGCCACAGCGGGTTGCCATGCGGTAATTGATGTCAAACAACTTGCCAGCAAAGTATGAGTTCAGTTTACCCATTGCCTGTTGTGCGGGCTAACGCCTGAATTAAGCTGCGCCGCGAAGCGGCGTCGGCTTGAATGAATTGTTAGCGCGCCTCAGGTCTAATCTGCGTTGAATATCCAGACTTTTTGAATGAGGCCGTCGTGGACGAGATAGACCACGACAGTTTCATAAGGCTCGTCACGAAGTCCTGTGATGCGCTCATGGTCAACAACTTTGTTGCCAACAACACTTCGGTGCAGGATTTCGGCATGAAGTTTCGGAAGATTGAACCTTGAGTTTTGATAAAACTCGCGGAGTTTCTGCTTGCCCGAGGTAGTGGGGGCTGTTGAAGGCATGCGATAGACCTCCACTTCGTCGCTGTAGGTTGCCGCAAATGCCTCGATGTCATGGGCGTTGTAAGCGTCGAGCTGGCGCTGGACAACGAGTGCCGCCGCAGATGCTGGAGGTTCGATCGAGCGCACGGTTGCACACGCTGTGAGAAGCAGGCAGGCGAGCATGAGAATTTGTGCTTGACGATAGGTCATATGGTTCCTAGCGCGCTAACGGATTGGCGCTAACCTGCGGAGTACTGCACCCGACTCTAAGTACACCCCGCGGGTGGCTATGATTGACTCATTTGTTCCGTGTGATGGCATTGGGATGCGCTTGGCTCCTTCCGTCAGGTTGAGCGCCTTGTTAGGCGGAAATGGCGCCATGTTACCGCGTGTCAGTTCGCTTGGTCCGAAGTCATAATACCAAAACATCTGTCCATACTTAAACTGCACGCTAACATTGTACCAACCGGGAGCAAGCATATCGAGCAACGGTGGGTTGTACGTAAAATCACTCGTGAAGGTCGGATTGGGGAAAGGATTTCCGTCCAGATACTCCCAACCGTATCTAAATCGGGTAGAGTCCTTGTTGAACTGGTAAGTATACTTCTGTCTTCCTTCATATAGGACAGTCGGTGTACCTCCCGACCTGTGGTATGACCACGTCGTGACCGTCCATGTTCCCCACAACTGAAGACCGAACCCATTGCTTGAAGAGAGCACGTCTACTGGTTTGAGAAGAAGATGATTGCCAGCAAACTCAATTTCTTGGCTGAGGAGAATTGCAGACAAACCTCCTTGGTATCGTGTTGTATCGGAGAAAAACCAATGAACGTTCGACCTCTGAAGAACTCCGTTCGTGATGGAAAATCTGCCTTGCGTTACAAAGTCCAGAAAATATTGATTCGTGTCAGTACTGCTTCTATAAAAAATAGAATCGCTGTAGGTATTGTCTGCCCGATAGGTGGTTCGATACCAATTGCCGCCGTTCCAAGACCCGACAATTTGAGCCTTCAACATTTCATCATTGTTTGAGCCAGTGACTATTTGGTCATCGTCGGTACAACCGAATAGCACCAAAGTAATGAGTACTAGAACCGCACTCGTTTTCATTGACGTGTCTCCTGTATTTTCATTTCCGCCTAACGGATTGCGGCTAACCTGCCGACCGCAATGGTTTTAGTTTGTACTGTCCCTGTGCGGTGGCTACCGGAAAGCAAGTTGCACGACACAAACCAACTCTCAGTGAGCAACGCGCACGGTAACCAACCTACCACGAATACGTGGGCGTTGCGAAACGTTCCTATGAACTGCGTGTGGTGCAACTTGCTTTTCTCTGTGCGTGGGCATTAGAATTCGCCGACGCTCCTTCGGTCAGGTTGAGCTGCTGGTTATACCGCCGCACAACTACTTTCTTGCTTTGCGGCGCACACGGCAAAGCCGTAGGCGACTATTTGGCCAAGATAACCTTGCTGGTTTTGGTAAACGCATGACGTCCGGATTCTCCGCTTGCAGAAAGTCGCACAACGTAAACTCCGCTTGCATGACCGGAAGCGTTCCAGACGACAGAATGATAGTCAGCCTCGCGATACTCATCTAATAAATTTGCAACCCTCCGACCAAGGACATCAAACACATCTAGTGTAACAAATCCGTTCTGGGGCAAGGCAAATTGGATTAATGCCGATGGATTGAATGGGTTGGGAATCGCAGTGTGCAACTGGAATTCGGTGGGAACGGGTCTTCCTGTAGAATTCGCTTTCCACATATCATTACCGAATTGAATCGAAGCCTCATTTGAATAGCCTGAGAGGTTGTTGGCTTCATCCCTTGCTCGGAGTCTGTAGACCGCTGTGCATTGGCCGGTACCTGCTGTTGGAATGCTGGCGTCGATATACTCCTGCGTTAACGGCCCAAGAGTATCGGATAGGAGATACCAAGTCCCATTACCACAATCCATGGCTGACACAATCTTGCGCCAGATTTCGTAGCCATTCAGGTCCGGTTCAGCGTTTGCAGACCATGTAACCTTGGGGTAGCGGTAGCCATATTGATTGGGTGGGGTCGCGGCAGCTTGAACATTCTGAGGTGGCGCGGGGGGCGGGTTGGTATTCGACCAGTAGATATCAAAGTTCCCATCCTGTTGGTTGGAGCGATAATCGGTCCAAACCGGAAACTGGAATCCTACTGTGACCGCGAGCCCATTGTACTCGTGCGCAACGAGGGTATGCGATGGCGTGCTGCTTTCGCTGCTGATTCGTTTTGGCGCGTTGAAGGTACTACCTTGGTTCGTCGATTCTGTGATGTAGCAATCAACGTACCTCGGAGTGCCAGGCTCTGCAAACATGTATGCGACCGTGATCTTGCTTTCTTCATCAATTGCAATCGCCGGGAAGAAATACCACGCGTTTGCGTTGGGGGGCGACCCGATCTCGCCGATGATGGTCGGGGTTGACCAGTTTTGTCCCCCGTTGGTCGACTTCGTGACCTTGATTCGTGGTGAGAAGTTCTGAGGAGAAGCAGAAGCGATGTCTTTATACACGACGAATATGTTTCCGGTGATCTGGTCTATTGCCATTGAGGGGATGTTGAGGATTCTGATTCCCCTGTTGGGTGGATCAGAGCTAATAGACTGACCCGGAACGTACGTGAACGAAGGAGGATACATTGTACCCCCAAACGAGGCACCACCATCGGTGGACTTTTTGATCTTAAACAAGGAACCATTGATGAGCGGACCGCCATCGAGGTTGTCGTACAAGTGGGCCCAAACCACGTACACATCCCCGTTGGGAGCAACGGCGGGCATAGGGTATTGAAGATACTCGCTAACTGTAAGCTCCTTATCCCCATCTGCGTTCGTCTCCTCCGAAGAGGTTATCCGGCTTGGCTCCCCGTACGCAGACTGACTTTCGGAATCCAACGGTTGGGAGATGCGTTCCCATGTATCACCCCCATCTGTTGATCTTGAGAACCAGACCTGTGATGTAGAAAAATAGATGTTGTTGGCTGATATCCAAGCGGCGTACAGGTTGCCCGGATCCTGCACGCCCCGATTGTCGATGGCCATAAAGGGCTTGTCATTTATATTGAACCCCTGTGGATCAGAGAGAACTATATCTTCCCAGTCGTTATCGTCGGGTGTTTCAGTTCTTGAAACATAGATGTCCCACCTTGGTTGATTATCAACCGTTGCATAGCAATAGTAGTAGGTTCCACTTCTGTTTATTGCTCCCGAAGGATCGAAGCCTCTCAGATTTCCGATGTTGAGCACCCTTTTCGTCCAAGTTTCTCCAAGATCAGCAGAGAACGCATATCCCGGCTTAACAACTCCATCTCTGTGGTCATTCCACGTCACGAATTGAATCCGCTTGTCCAGTGGATGCAAAGTGATGGAACACTCGCTCTGTTCGTGGCCCTCATCTTCTACCGGCCTGTTTGGGTAGGGCGGCTGTGCGAAGGAAAGCACACTGGCGAGCATACACAACACAACAAGACAACCAAGTAGTGTTTTCATGGCAATCCTCTATTATGGTGAATGGTTGGTTTGCGACTCGGCTCACCTGTTGCCGATGTCGTTATTTCAAGAAGATCATTCTTCTCGTGTTCACTGTGCCATCTCGTGTTCGAAGTTGATAGAAATAAACACCGGCTGCAATCCTTTGAGGTTTCCACGTAATCGTGTGTGTGCCAGGTTCAAGGATGTGGTCGAGAAGCACAGTCACGACCCTGCCCAAAACATCGTACACCGCCAGCGTAGCCTGTCCACGGGTTGGTATTTCAAAAGTGATCCGAGTCTCTGGATTAAACGGATTTGGATGGTTCTGAAACAGGTTCGCGTGCGATGGAGGGCGGTTTGGCGAAATACTCACGCTCGTTGCGCGGTCATGTTTTAGGATGCCAATGTTCCATTGAGAGTTCACTATGAAGAGTGTGTCCGACCGGACAGCCAGTCCACTTGACGAAGATAGGTTTGGTGATGGTATCTCACCCGCCCTTCGAGGATCATAAGGATCGGAGACATCTATCGCGTTCAATCCTTCATGCAGCACATACAAGAAGATTCCGCTTTTCGCCATCGTTCGGCTAGACTGCACAGAAATGTTGCTAAGTAGCAATGGAGAAGATGGATCTGAGAGACCCATGATATTCATGTTTGCAGGGGTGAATACATACCCTGTGGTGTCTTCCACCAGTACGCCACGACAGTCTTCCAAGATAGTAGTCACCAATTGGGGAGAAGATGGATTAGAAATATCGAGAATGGCTAAACCACTATTCTGATTGCCCCTCAGCGACACATAAGTCAACTCATCTACGACACTGATGTCCGATTCTCCGGTGGAATTGCCATGGACCCATGATGCCAAGCGCGATGGAGAAAGAGGATCAGCAATGCTGTATATTGACAGCGAGTCATTCGATAGAACAAAGAGTAGACTATCTCGAGCTACGATCGCCGATACGGTTCCTGAGCAAGGAGTTTCGGAAAGGATAGTAACACTCCCATTGTAATTCAGTCGGGCAAGAGCGAATGTTTGTGTATTGTCGAATGAGGAAATGAAAGCAATGATGTCACCCGAGCGAGCGAATTTCGAACGCGTCGGAATCAGTGTATGAGCAAGAACGCGAGGTTTGTTCAAGTCCGAATAGTCTACAGCCCATATCCCGTTGTTGTAGTTAGAGAAACCAATGTTGCCGCGCAGGGTAATGTCGTACGCTGGCGGATACGGAGTTGGGAAATGGTGAAGATGGACTACAGAATCAGACGTTGCAGTAGCGTAGAGATGGAACCCGGGAAAGCGCGCAGGGAGGTCGACAACGGCAGTGGATGCAGCCCCAAGCAGTGAGTCCTTGATGGAGAACTTTCCGGTCACTGCGGACAAGCTTCTACCAACAACGATCGGCATGGAGGGGTTGTTGATGTCGATGGTGACCACGCCAGAATCCACCGTCCCCGCGTACGCACGATGTCCGTGAACTGCGACGTACCGGACGGGCGAGCCGAGATCGGTATTGCTCAGCAGTACCGGGACCCACTGATCCGAGATGTTATATACTCGAAAGCCCGTGACCGTTCCCACAAGCAGGAGCGTGT
>CAZBWR010000007.1:97705-97936 GCA_964495695.1 uncultured Chitinophagales bacterium
GAAACGACGCTGTGATATCCACCGACGAAACCACCAATGCTTCGATACCGAAAGTAGTTCGAATCCGGCAGGTACTCCATCACGTAGTACGCGCAAGGGCAATACGGTTGATAGTAGACAAATCTCCCTTTTGAAGTGATCGTGCCTTCGAATCCGGTCGAATTCCACACGGGAAACCAAGTGAGGATGTATGGATTCGTCAATTGCTCAATGCTCACGGCGAATCCAAAT
>CAZBWR010000008.1:0-5321 GCA_964495695.1 uncultured Chitinophagales bacterium
ATACCCCTTACCATCTTAGAGAAATGGCCATCACCGTCGCAATCTATGCCACACGATGTTCGTCAGAACTGTATAGCATCTTGTGGAAATTGTTGTATAGCCATCCCACTGCCAGGCCAAAGACGGCGCCATTCACAAAACCCCATAATAACCCTACAAAAGCTCCACCGAAGTCTACGGTGTAACCATAGTAGTAGGCTGACAGCAACACAAGTGTCTTCCCTCCTCCAAGCAATGAAGACCACAGTGTTGCGACAAATATCCCCATCCCCCACACTATTCCAACTGCCAATCCCAGAGCCCTTACACGAAGTTTCATGGCAAACCTCCTGATTGGTACATATTGTTGGTGAATGATCGAAGATCACCTTCTGAAGTGATGTGAAAGGAAGGTGGACAAAGATATCACGGGAAATACTGACAAGCAAATCTTCCACCGATTTGCAAGGCTTACTTAGGCTGCAACGGCTGTTCTGGTTACCACTTGGCACTAACCAAACCTTGGTTGTCCCAGACTCCAGGAGCCCCGCACCGCCGACGCATCTCATTCGTGCGGAATAGCTCCTGAAGACTTCGGCAGGACGATTGGAGAGAAAAACCTGGCTACCTCCCTATGCGGCAGTGAGTGTGCAGTTTGGTGTGCAGGACGATAACCTCCTGCGAGGGACTATGGATTGCCTTGCGGTTTTGCTAAAGATTGGAAGGATTATGCGGAGAGGGAGGGATTCGAACCCTCGATAGACTTACGCCTATACTAGTTTTCGAGACTAGCGCCTTCAACCACTCGGCCACCTCTCCGAAAAATGTGTGACAAAGATACGAAACTCCCCCCGACCTCGCAAGCATCGGTTTAGTTCCACCATAAGTGCGTGTGTAGGAATCTGACCTACATTCCATTTATGTAAAATCTACAACCGCAGCAGTATGAGTGTGAACTATTCACAGGTGTAACCTTTCTTGTTATTGCACTTAGACTGATTGGCTGGAGTGTGCCTTCATATTCCCCATGTTTTCGCTCTCTTTTCATCATCTGTGTTCCAAGGCCGGGTGACAAGTGACATTGGCATATTCCATGAGATAGTAACAGCCGTGAGGCAATGACGAAGCTGAGCACTTGAGTTTCACTGTTTGCCGAACTCAATTCCCCGATCCCCCCTACGCAGTGCAGTTCGCCTCAAATGTTCTATACACATAATTCACTATTCATTTCATAGGTGGGATATATGGTTAAAGATAACACTGCGAAGAGCAGTCCTGCACAAACGGGCGACCAGGCATCATCGTTACACCCGCGTCTTGCGTGGATGATCTGTTACGAAGAGACTGGAAGCGCGCAAGAGGTGTGCAAGCGGTTCGGTATCAGCCGGAAGACATTTTACAAATGGTTGAAGCGGTACCGGCAGTCGGGCGGTGACACAAAGAGCCTGGTTGATCAGTCACGTCGCCCGCATCATTTCCCCAGCGCTACGCCGGAATCGGCGGTACAGCTGCTCAAGCGACTCAAAGAGCAAACCGGCTTCGGTCAGCGCAGACTCAAGGCGATACTGCAGGAGAAACACAACATCACCATCTCCGAGCGCACAATCTGGAAAATCCTGAAGCGTCTCGAACAATCGGAATCATCGATACCGATGACCGGTGGCATGGATTCACGTACCATGAGCAATTCGGTCGGGCTCCACAGCTAGGATTTCGGCGGAGTCACTCTCATGGGTGACTCCGCCCTCTTCCGCACAGCGTCACTCCTCTTGATACCTCGTACGCGTAATTCGCGCCAATCCTGTAAAGCGAATATTTGTTGCTCTACGTAACATTGCGTAGTGAGGTCATGTAGTATATTGTGCCACGCATTCACCTAATGGCGAATGCCGTCCCCCATTTTATCATTCCTCGGTTCCACATCCGGAACTCAACCTTACAATACCTTCACAGATTGGAGTTCACTATGGGAGACTACTTCCGTAACCTGAACAATCTTGATCCTCATCTTAATGAGCTTGTTATCACGAGGCTCAAAGAGATACAACGTCGCGAAGGTCGCAGACAAGTGTCCATCGAGGATCTGACCGAACAGGACGAGTTGGAGCTGCTCCGCGAATACACCGTCAACCTCTACCGCGAGCACAGAACACTCCGCAACATGTTCCTTGAGCGGATGCACGAAGCGCAAAGGCCTGAAACCCTTGCCGATCGTCGCAATTAGGAATCCCCCTCCGGTAATTTCCGACATCGCGGTACGCGTCACTTGTGATTGAGCACCCTTCTCTGTAAATTCCTGCCGCTGTTTGGGGAACACGAAATCATGAAAGCGCTGCCCGGGATATGAACCATCCCCGGCATCATTACTCCGGCCGGAATTACCTCGTTTTTCACAGCTCAATCCGCCTAGTACTTCCATTTCGCAGGATTTCGATGGTTCGGAACCGATCCGCATGATCGCGCCTCGGTTCATGTAACCTCAACACGCCAACGGGTGTGGCCTTACACTTGCACACTCTTTGTGCAGTTGTAACGGTAGTGTTCCATTATTTCCTGTGAGTATGACGATGCGTCGCATTTTGGCGATTCTCACCCTTTCGCTTCTGACCGGCTACGTCCGTGGTCAGGACACCGTTAGGGTCGTGACCTACAATGTATTGAATTACACAACCTCTGATGTTTCAAGGGACTCCTTTTTCCGCACGGTCGTACGGAACATCAACGCGGATGTGCTCGTGATACAGGAATTAACATCGGCGGCCGCATTCAATCAATTCTTCAATAACGTTGTTAACGTAGTCTTTCCCGGCCAGTTCACTCCGGGGACCTTCATCGATGGCCCGGATACGGATAATGGAATATTCGTCCGCAATACAAGGTTCTCATTCGTATCCAACACACCTGTACGGACAGCTCTGCGCGATATTTCGGAATTCCGCATCTACCATCCCGCTTCAGCGGAGACATTACGCGTATATTCGGTTCATCTCAAAGCAAGCAGCGGGTCAACGAACGAGGCAGCACGCGCTGCTGAAGTTGATAGTCTCCGCAAAGTAACTAACGCGCTGGCCTCAGGGAAGCACTTCATGGTCGTCGGGGACTTCAACATCTATAGCGCGAACGAGCTTGCCTACCAGAAGCTGCTGCAGAATAACATCACCGACGACGGACGGTTTATCGATCCAATCAATCTCCCGGGAACCTGGAATAATTCCAGCTATGCAATCCATCATACGCAATCGACAAGGACGCGCGCGTTTGGCGGAGGAGCGACCGGGGGTCTCGACGATCGGTTTGACATGATTCTCTTCTCCAGCGCCATTAACTCAGGCCCGAAAATTAAATACCTTCCCGGTTCGACCGTTGCGTTTGGGAATTCAGGACTCCACTACAATGATAGCGTAAACGCCCCGCGCGGCACACCACCCGTCCCCGCCGACAGCATCGTCCAGGCGCTTCACTACGCCAGCGATCATCTTCCCGTAGTCGCAAGGTTTGTATTCCAGCCTGCCATTGTCCCGGTCCAGCTTGCGTCCTTCACCGGCACTGTCAATGCCACCGGCGATTCAATCCTTCTTCGATGGCGGACATTGACAGAAACTAACAACTTTGGATTCGAGATTGAGCGGAGGCCGTCATCAGGGACTTTCGCGGTCGTGCCGAACAGCTTTGTACCGGGAAATGGTACCACCATTACACCACACTCGTATGCTTTCGCTGACCCCTCGCCCGGATTCGGTAGGTGGCATTACAGGCTGAAGCAAATTGATCTCGATGGTACAGTCAATTACTCCGAGGCTGTGGCAGTTGATATTGTGACGACTGTTGCGTCCGTTACGCTCCCCGGAGGGTTTTCACTCGCACAGAACTTCCCGAATCCATTCAATCCGGCCACCACAATCTCATTCGCAGTTTCAAGACAAAGCAACATAGCTCTGCGTGTGTTCGACGTTCTTGGGCGGGTTGTAGCGATTGTGTCGGAAGGAAGTGTCGACGCAGGATGGCATACAGCCGAATTCAATGCGACGGGATTATCGAGCGGCGTTTACTTCTACAGACTCGAAATCACGACACATGAGGGGACCTCATCGAGTCGCATGATGCGCATGGTCTTGTTGCGCTAGAGCTTACTCACACGATACGCGTTTCATCGGAAAGTCAAACGCACGCTCTTGCCCGTTTCGCAAGCCCTCTATGCGGGCATGCAGCGACCCGTCTTCTTTCCGCCCGTATATGATACGCTGAGGGAAATCATGTTCGGGGTTTTCAAAGATCGCCTGATTCCCTTCCAGGCTTACCAGCTTGAACCGAACCTCCGTTTGATTGGCAGGCTTGACGATGTAGTACACGCTGCCCTCTTCCTCCACCAGCCGGATGAACTCAAAGTCAATTGTCTTACCATCCCGGACATTCCTGCTCACTCCCAGTTGTGAACCTCCTTCGGGCTTCATCCAGATTTCGTTATAGACACCCCGGTCGGTACGCCTCTCCCAACATCCTGCAAGCCACTCAAAGGACTCAATTCGGTCATCTCCCCGGGCAACGGTGTTTGAGGAGATAAGAAATAACAATCCAAAAGCAAAATGTAGCATCGTTTTTCCTCCCTATATGAGAAAAGTTAACGCTGGGACCACCAGACTCCAGCGACTACCAACAACCCTCCCAATGCAGTGAATAATGTGAACGGCTCATCAAGCAGCGGGATCGCAAGAGCCGTGGTTGCAATCGGTTCAAGGTAAAGAAAAACACCGGCATTGGCCGCTCCCAGTTTTGCAACCCCATGCTGCCAGAACCATTGAGCAAGAGTCCCCAGAACACCCAGAAAAATCAGCGCCGCCCAGGGCAATGCGGGAAGCGCAGTGAGAGGCTGCAATCCTCCTGTGGCGGCTGCATACGCTGTTCCCCCAACCATCACTGGGATGAAGACATACAGCGTGACCGCGAGAGGGTTATGGCTTCGCGAAAGGTCTCTTGTAATAATCGTGTACAACGCCCACGTGTGCGCCGAAAGAAGAATAAGCCAATCCCCCACGCTCTCAAGCCAATCGAGTTCCGTAATGGTTCCGTCCGAGACAAGCAGGAGAATGCCTATCGTTGCTATGAATATTCCACTTGCGGCATTTCTGCTGATTCTCTCCTTCAAAAACAGATATCCGAGGACTGCCAGAACAAGGGGTGTAACTGTGATAATCCACCCGGTGTTCGTGGCAGAAGTGAGATTCAGAGCATACGCTTGAATCAGGAAATGCAGCGCAATGATTAGCGCTCCCAACGCCAGAGGCCTGAATTCTCGGCGAGCGAAACCGATCGCTTCGTTCCCTGAACAGGCATTTTGCTGCGCC
>CAZBWR010000008.1:5331-93153 GCA_964495695.1 uncultured Chitinophagales bacterium
ATGCGGCGACTCTTGAGAACTACAAACAGCACGGGCAGGCCGATCAGAAAGCGCAGCCCGACAATTGAGACAGGATCGAAGTACTCGAGGCAGAGCTTCGTTGCAACGAACGTCCAGCCCCAAATGCAGACGCAGAAAAGGAGAATAAGTCTGGTCTGGATCAAGAAGCAATTCCGGATGTAAACGCAGACCTGCTTCTGAGCAAGGAAAGATCGAGCTGCCTTCTCATGTTGTTACTTTTTTCGGGAATAGTGGATATTCCACAAAACTCTCCATGTCGCTCCATTGTCATCAGACCGCTCCCAATTCCAGTCAAGCGTGTCGGCGGAGATATTATACCATATCATTCTCTGTAAGAATGGTTTCCCGTCGGGATCAGCAACCCGTTGTAACACCATCCTGCCATCGCGGTATTCACCCATAAAATCAAGATATCCGCCGGCATCATCCACCCATGTTTGCTTCCACTTGCCGGATTTCGAATCAAACACAGATACACTCATACCTCTGAAGCTCATCCCGGGTGCGTTGAAGTTCTCCTGGATAACACAGTCGCCGAGTATTTTCGAAATGATATTCGTTCCATTGTGTTTCGTCCCGTCCTCACCAGTCCATGAAAGATCCCATTCTCCAATCCAGAAGTCGAATTGACTTGCCTCCGGCGCGGAACACGGCTTTGCATCCTGCCCAAAAGAAAATGCATGCAGCACGATAAGACAGACAATGGCCGTAACTCTCATATCTCTCACCATGTTTCCGTCATTTGACAAGAATGAGCTTGCGTGTTGAAACCGAACTTCCGGATTCGAGCCTGTAAAGATAGACTCCACTTGCTATCCCGTCGGCGTTGAATACCCTTTGATACGTTCCGGGTTGCATTTCCTCATTCACCAGCGTCGCCACTTCTCTCCCAAGCACATCAAGAACTCTCAGCGTGACGATGCCGACTTCAGGAATCTCGAATCTGATGTTTGTCAATGGATTGAACGGGTTTGGATAGTTCTGATGGAGCTGAAGTGTCTCCGGTCTGCGTGAGTCGTCCTTTACAGAAACAAGAAACGGGCTTCGCAATTGCCCACCTGTTCTGGCGGCATTACCCTTGAATGTCCGCCAGGAGCGCTGCGCATCGAACAGACCCGGAGTATCCCACCCGTATACAAACTTATCGAGACGTCCTGCGAAAATTTCCGTGTCCCCGTCACCATCGATGTCGACAACTGTCGGATGAGTCTCGAAACTGTTGAGGATCGGGTTGCCCGGTGACAACGGAAACCCTGTCACTTCCCGGCCCAGGTGATTAAACGCTCTGATGAGCCCCGGCTTGTTCGAAACACCGTTGGTCCCGCAAATCACATCTCCCTTTCCGTCACCGTCAACATCAGCAATCGCAACGGAGCCATCCACCCATGTGCGGAACACACGAGCAGGATAACCGGGAAGTAATGCGCCGGAAAGATTGTAGACCCACACTTTGCCGGAATCAACAGCTTCCACTCCTCCGTACGCAAGTTCGGGGGAACCGTCGCCATCCACATCACCCACTGCCACACACGCGTTGGGGTTCCCGAATGTAATCGGAAAGGGAAAACCCTGGACAAGATTACCCTGATAGTTGATCGCGTAGATGCCGTTGACGTTGTCGTCGGGCTTCATTCGGATGAGAATTTCGAGCTTGCCATCTCCCGTAATGTCATAGAGTGTAGGTGAATTACCTATGCTGTTTCTCCCGATGACATACGGAAAACCCGTCAACACCTGGCCTGTCATGTCCACCGCAATGATCTTGGCAAGTACGGATGAGTCAGGGGCGCCGCCGGTGCAGTAAACAATGTCCATTACTCCATTTCCGTCGATATCGCCAATTGCCGGACTGTTGCTCGCTCCTCGCTCAATGGTGATCGGAAACCCCGGCATTTCCACCGGACCTGTGGGGGTGACCTTGAGAAGGTGCAGAAATGCGTTATCATACGGCGAATCCCAACGGTGGCTGATAACAGCTATTTCCGCCTTTCCATCATTGTCGACATCCGCTAAGGCAGGCGAGTAAACTCCGTGCAAGAATCCGTAATGCACCGGAAAGCCTGTAAGAGACGCACCCTCGTGATTGAACGCATAGAGGTAACCGTTCTCGTCCCCAAGAACCAATTCAAGCTTGTCATCACCAAAGATGTCTCCTGCGGCTGAAATTCCGGCATCGGCGCTACTTTGCAGAACTCCCGGCTGCAGCGCTGTAGGAAAGCCCGGCAGATACGCGCCATTGCGTCGCCATGTGATAAGATACGGAGGGTTCGGAGGATTGTATGACCCCCACGAATTGGTGATCGAAACTTCGAGCTGTCCATTGCGGTTTATGTCCGCAATTGTCGGACTGTTTTCGTAGAGGGAGTTTCCGTTGAAGATCGAACGGGGCCACCCGAATTGGTAAGGAATGGTATCGAGAGCGGAGATTGTCTTCGTCACTTCGCTCAGGACAAGCGAAGAAGAAAGGATCGAGAATCCGAAGTCTCTTACTCTTTCCGCACCGGATTCATCAGTAAGAACTGTCACAAATCCATTTTCAACGTTGAACCGGGCAATCGTCAGCAGCGTGCCATCTATGCCGTGTGTCTGCTTGAATTTGACATCATCACATACAAATCCGTTCCTGTGCAGTGACAATACATCCCGTTCGGAGCGGACTGCAACGCGCAGGGCAAGCGAGCCGGCGACAATTTCTCCGGCTACGAAGAACAAAAGAATTGCAACGGATTTCATAGAACACAAGACTCCATAATGAATCTACTTCACGTAACTCACAGGTAATGTAGTTACTCCACCACCTGATTGCAACCGAACGAAATAGACACCACCGGCCATGTTTACCGGCTCCCAGAGGACTGAATACGTACCTGCCGATTGTTCCTCGTTTACCAAGGATGATATCTGTTGACCCAGAGCGTTGAAAACGCCGAGCCTCACGACACCGTGAGTGTTTACTGCGTATCGTATTGTCGTATGTGGGTTGAACGGGTTGGGATAATTTTCTATCAGCAAAGGACCGGAGGAAATATCGGGTGCATTGATAACATCAAGGGAGTAGTCACTCTTGAATACATAGTTTCCTTTATTCGAGTCCCAATTGCTGATGCCAAGATCGAGATCACGTGACGCAACGTACATAATTGTAACAGTGCTGCCGTTCTGAAGATGCGGACCGAAACTGATCCAGCCATTTTCCAGATCGTAACAATACCTACCGAGAGAATCAGGGATCCCATTCACGAGAACGTTGAGGAGGCGTTGCACGTGGATTCGTGGCAGATACAGCACGCGCTTACCACCCGTGACGACAGTTTGGTACGTCAGGGTATCAAGCCGGTCGTTGTCCATATCTCCACACACAATTGCCTCAACAACACTATTCGTGGAGGAGGTGTATTGAGGATTCGGAGTGAAAGCACCACCGGCGTTTGTGTAGATCCGGAGGGGGTTCCACCATCCTCCGGTAATGAGATCAAGGTCGCCGTCATTGTCAATATCAGCGAGGGTAATGCCAGAGCCGTATCCGGAAAACGCCGACGTCCAGAATGGTGTCGTCTCTATCGTGCCGGCAAGATTTTTGTAGAGCTTAAAGCGTCCTGTTCCGCCGAGCTGGTTGTTGTCCGATATTGCGAGATCGACGTAACCGTCGTTGTTCACATCTCCCACGAACAACGAGTTTGCTTGCATACTTGGATCTGAAGATGACCAAACAGGCACAACCCCGATCGAATCGCCATAGTTTCGATAGATGTGATTCGGCCCTCTTTCGTTTGCAAAGACCAGATCAAGATCGCCATCATTGTCGAAATCCGCCCAGGTGACATCATAGCTATAGCCAGCTGCGTTGCTCTTCCAGCCCGGGAGAGAATCGAGCCTCCCCTGCCGGTTGAAATAGATCCGGTTCTGCTCGGCTCGCGATCCGTAAGCCTCACCCCCAGCAACAGCAAGGTCCAAATCCCCGTCTCCATCCGCATCTCCGAATGCGCAGCTGAATGAATACACGTTATCTGCCGAAGTCCATACAGGGTTTGATGAAAGGGTTCCGTTGTTGTTGATATAGAGTTTCACCTTACCTTTTTGACTGAAACCGGCAGGACCGATATAGACACTTACTGCCACATCCGGCCAACCGTCGTTGTTCACGTCACCTATCGAGAGATGGCCGTGATAATCGATATCAGCCGACTGCCAGTTTGGAAGTGACGGAAGTGTACCAGCGCCGGAATTGTAATATACTACCAACCGCTGGCGGGCCATATCGTTGCCGTTGGCAACAACCAGATCAAGCCAGCCATCCCGGTTGATGTCCGCCCATGCACACCCCGTTGATACACTCGAGGCATCACCTGAAGTCCATGTGGGCGACAATGCGTACGGCACTTGACCCCGAAGGGTCATAGTAATCATAAGCCAGACACCGGCAAGAAGTGCAATGCGAAGCATAAGTGTCCCGCTATTTCATCAACATCATTCTTCTGGAGGTTTGTTTGCCCCCGGCTTTCATTTGCAAGTAGTATGTCCCGCTGGCAACGTTCCGTGGAATCCACACGGTCGAATATACACCCGGCTGTTTTGTTTCATCCAGCAAAGTTTCGAGCACCCTCCCCAGGACATCGTACACCTCCAGCACCACACGTTCATGCTTGTCAACCTCGTACGTTATCTGGGTAGACGGGTTGAACGGGTTCGGATAGTTTGGATGAAGAGTGAATGAAAAGACAGAATTGTCCCTTTGCCCGGCTGACGTCACCGGAGTGACAAGAACCGTATCCGAGGCAGCGCTTTCGTTGTTCGTCGAGTCTACTGCTGTGACAAAGTACCTGTGTAGCTGCGTTATGGAGGCGGAATCAGAAAACAGGGTGTCCCGGATAAGCAATGGATTGAGCTTTATGAAACTTTCGGTGCTACCCGTTTGGCGGTAGATGTTGTAACCCGCAACATCCATTTCTTCGTTCGACCGCCATCGAAGCGAAACCACCCGGGACGGCCTCTCGAAGGTGAGTCCGGCAGGAGCCAGCGGAACGATGCGGGGAGTCACCGCACGCTCCGCTGTAAATCCTTCAAGACCCGCCTGGTCAATAATTGTGATCCCCACAAAGTACCGCTGCCCCTCGGTCAACCCTCCGATGTATGCCTTGCGTGCGGTTGTTGTGAACGATGTGTCATAGATTCCCGGCACACGCCCTACGGAGACTTTGTATGACACAAAGTCAAGTACTGTCACTGAATCCCACGCTGCGAACACCATCCGGCCGTCTCCCCTGTCTCTTACGCTCAGCCCCGGAACTGGAGGGGGCATTTGATCGAGCGTCATTAACGTTGCAAGCCCGGCCCGGATGATGTCGCGGCAATAGGGTATATCCAGATATTGAATCAGATCATTTGGAGAATGATAGTACGGACTGAAGTCCCGCTCAATAAGGAACGTCGACTTGTATCCCTGCTGCCAGAAGGAATAACTGTCACTGCCACTCCGGTAGGATGTGGTCAACACCGGAGTGATCGTGGTGTATGCGCGGGCAACTGCATTGTGGAGATTCGAAAGAGCTTCGCTGCCGGAGTACCACACGATGTAGACATCCCGGTCCTGTTGAGCCTGGTTTCTATTTGCGATCATGTCATAGTTCAACATTGCCCGGATATCTCTGTTTGCAGCTCTCGCCCGCTGCGCGTAGCTTGCACTTCCACGGAGGCCTGCTTCTTCGGCCCCGTATGTCATGAACCTTAGCGTGTAATTGGGCTGATAGTTTACGAGTTTCAGTACTCTCGCCATTTCCAATGCCGCGGCAGTCCCAGACGCATTATCATCCGCTCCCGGTGCAAGATTGAGATTTGACGAATATGAATCATGATGCCCACCCACAATAAGCTCACGCTGCGGAAACAAAGCTCCGGACATTGTCGCCACCACGTTGGACTGGGTTGTTCCGCTGTATTGAAACTGATCGATCTGAACATCCGTCACACCGGACACAAGGAACTTCCCCCGCAGGTATCGAGCGACTGAGTCACGATTCGGATTGTTCCAGTAGCGCGTACCGAAGTTCTGCAGGTCTTGTATATAGTTCCGCACCGATGTTTCAGACACCAACGCTATCGTACTATCAATTGTGGGGAGAGGATTGATGGGGTCGCGCCAATGCACTATCTCTTCATCAAAAGGGATCTCTCGAGCCAGTATTTCACGAAGCGCGAAGCCCTGATGCTGCAATTGCTCAAAGTGCTGGCGCGAGCTCTTCATCAACACCCAGTCCGACCCCGACACAAGCGGGAGGCTTCCAAGAGGAAGCGGAGTTCCATCAATGGGGTGCGCCACCACTGCATATTCGCCTGTCCATGGTTTATCGTCTATGATCGTCAACGGAATCCCTCTCCGCCTAAGGAGATCGAAACTTGTGCGCGACACTCCCGCAACATATCGTTCATCCAGCCGATGGTACAATGCAACAGGCGACGGAGAGAGCCGGCGCGCCGATTCGACATTCTCCGACCGGATGGTGACGAGCAGCTCAACATTTTGTGCCTGAGATACGGATGCCGAAATAAATGTCACGGCGGCAATAACGATCGTGCGGCCCAATGATCGAAACAAGCGGTTCATTATTTTCTCCTCAAAAGAAGTCAGAAAATACACCCAACCTCCGCGGGAGCGCCTTGAATCGTTCTCGTGATGAATTTGATGGATAGATAAGGGAGGGTGTTGGAAGGAACAGTACGGGTGGCAGCGACAACCGCCACCCGTGAGGGAAAAATGCTAAATCATCATCTGACAAGCAACAACGATCTACCGGATGAGCAACATTTGTCGTGTCAATGTGACTCCTTTTGTCCTGAATTGATAGAAGTAAATGCCGCTCGCGACCTGGCGCCCATGAGCATTCACGCCATCCCATACGACTGCGTGTGTCCCGGCTGGGACTTGTTCAAAATCGTAAGAGAGAACTTCCCTGCCCAGAAGGTCAAAAATCCGGAGAGAAATATCCGCTTTCTCCGGGAGACTCATCTTGATTGTTGTAGAGGGATTGAACGGATTCGGGTAGTTCTGCGCCAGTTCGAACCGGGCGGGGATCTTTTCAGGATTTAATCCTACGGATGTGACCATACCCCCGCCGGAAAGAAGTGCAACGTTCCCCTCCCTGCCGCCAGTGAGGATTTCGAAGCTGCCGTTTCCATCCATGTCAGGGACAAGCGCAACTTCACGTGACTGTGCGGTCCCGGTAGCATACAACGCGAGCTGCGAGCCGTCGTTTCCCTTCACGATCATCGTGCCTTCGTTCTGCACGGCAAGCGCCACATCATCAAATCCATCACCATTCAGATCAGGAATTACCACTGCCCCCATAGTATTGCCCGTAGGCAAACTCCATACGACTGACCCGTTTGCACCGTTGATACAGTACACTCCCCCCACAAGCAAGGGTGCAACAATTTCGTCGACACCATCGCCGGTTACGTCTTTCAGGCGGAGCAATTGCATCGGGCTACGGCCGCCGGTGGGACAGGACCACATCTGAGTGCCAGACTCTCCATCTACACGAAATACCGGTCCCCAAAATGCGCTAACGATAACATCGGGTGTTTGTCCCTGCACAGGCCACGGCAGCACTTCCTTGCCGCCTCCGGTTGACGATTGAACGGAAAAGTCCCACAGCAGAGCACCGTTAGCCCCACTGAAAGCCGAGGCCTTGTAGGATGGCTCTCCAACTGTTCCAATGACATCGGGAATACCATCGCCGCTAATATCTCCGATTGCCGTCACAGCGTGCGTGAACCCTGGAAGTGGTGAAACCCAGCGAATGGCTCCCGTCGCCCCGTTGAAGAGATACACGCTGCGTCGTCCTCCGGCACCTCCCGTGTTCGTCGCACTGGAAGCCGCCACCACATCAACAATTCCGTCGCCCGTAAAATCCATTGAGGCATCAACACCGGAAATGTCTCCCAATGAAAAACTGTCCGGATGATCCGTGCCGAAATGCCAAAGGATCTGCCCGGTCCGTCCATTCAGAGCGTACACTCGTTCGTTGCCGCCTCCCGTGCCAATCACAACATCCTTATATCCATCCTGATTGAGGTCAGCTACGGCCATGGCTTTTTGGTGGGAATAATCCCCGGTCGAACCGAGAGAGCCTGCACTTGAATTGGAGATGTAAGTGTTGAACGACCATAGGGTATCATTCGAGCCCGATGCGTTCCCGTTCAATGCCATTGTCCAATAGTTCTCTGACGAAACGACAACGTCCGGCTTCCCGTCGCCATTGATGTCGCTAATTGCGCGAAGCCCTTTCATCAGCTTCTGGTTCGAGCTTGTGCGGGGATTATTCGGTACGGTGAATGTCCAGAACGGTTGACCCAAGGGCACCGGTGTAGCATCCCCGGACCCTGAGAGCGCGATTTTCCGGATAGCCCCGTTGGTTGCGTTGCTTGTTATCCGCAACGTATCCGAGAAGGTCGTAGCTGTGCCGGGAGAAAACCAGACACGAAGAGTTGCGCTGGCGAGTGAATCAATATGCAAAGGCAATTGAACCGAGTCCATCCTGAACGCGGGATTCGAGAGCGTCAGCGACGAAATCGTAAGGCGTTCCGCTCCCTGGTTGTCGATTGCAACCTGCCACGACGAGGAGCTCTGCACGCGGCGGGGGCCGTAGCTGTATGCCGTCGGATTGTTCATTGTAGGTCCGGAGAACTGACCATACGCACGCGTTGCAAGAACCTTTGGTGACTCGTCAGGATCATTCGAGAAGAAGCTGATGCTTGCGCTGTCTTTCCCGAACGCAGACGCAGTGTAGTGAATCGGGACTTGCAGGACCGAACTCGGCTGGATTGTCGCCGGTGTGGAAAGTTGCACTGAGAACTGCGCTGAGAGTGCCGCCCTCACGCTGTCAATTCGTAGCGGCGCCGTTCCAAGGTTGCTGATGGTGATGTTGATTGTCTTCTGAACCCCGATTCGGCTTCCTCCAAAGTCAACAAGCCCCGGCATGTCAATGTCAGGTGTACCCGTTCCGCTTAAGTCATACTTGTACAACGAGCGCCCCGAAGCCGCACCGACAGGTTCAGCCACCAGCCAGAGGAAACGCCCATCCCATGCGAGGCCACGCGGATTTGAATCAACGTTTGGCGGTTCCGGCATCGGAATCGTCCTGACAGTATCACGAGTCACCGGATTGACGACGTAAATCAGATTAAGGTTCGGCTCTGTGCTGTTGAGGTCCATCGCATAATACAGGTACTGTCCGTCCCACGCGATTCCCTGCGGTTGCTGACCGATTGACCGGATGGTGTCGATGATGGTTTTGGTGGCAACGTTGTATTTGTAGAGACCGGCATCGGCGTTGGGAGAATACAAAGAGACCCACAACCCGGTCCCATCCCAACACGCGCCGCCGAGAAACCACGATGTTGACGGCGGAATGATGGAATCAACGATCGCGCCTGCGGGCGTAATCTTGTAGATCCTGCCTGAGCTTCCGCTCCCGCGTATGTACCAAAAGTGGCTGCCATCCCATGCAAGTCCTTGACTCGATGACAACCCTGTCACGATGCTGTCGACCGGAGTGCCCGTGGAGTCAAGAGCATAAATGTACCCGCGGTTGTAAACTGTGCTGGTTGTTCCGCTACTCGCATACAGACGAGCACCCCCGCTGCCAGGCGCAAGGCCCCAAGCCTGATTCCAGTAGGTTGTGTTCGGAAGACGGATTACTTCCACAATGCTTTGACCCTGCGCAACAAGAACCAACGTACAAAGCATGCACAATAGCGGTATAAATCTCTTCATGGAGAAAACCCTTTTTTTAGTCTATGCATGTAATGTGAGACCGGGAGGGGATCGGACATCAGTTGATTTGCATTGATAATGGCAATTTTCCGATTCAGATGAAAGAAAAACCGCTCCTGTCCGGGTACTCCAGAACTCTCTGGTGGATTTTCCGTATAAGATTCCTGATATTTTCAAATCTAAAGACCCTACGTATCTCTCACATCCAGAAAGGAAACTTCGAATGACCGCATCTGAAATTGCCGCCGGTCCCCATCCTCCGGGAGGACGCTGGCACATGTTCATATTTCTCATCATAACGGGAATAGCGACGATGATCGTGAGTGACTTTGCCGAAGCAACAACGAAAATCAAATTCGAGCAGTACAAGCTCAAAAACGGGTTGACCGTGATTCTCCACGAGGATCGCTCCGCTCCCGTCGCTGCCGTAGTCGTCATGTACAACGTCGGTTCCAAGAACGAGAAAGAAAAAAGAACCGGTTTTGCCCATCTGTTCGAGCATATGATGTTCCAGGGATCTCAGCATGTGGGGGACGACGAGCACTTCAAACTGTTGCAGGAAGTGGGAGCCAATATCAATGGCACAACATCAAGTGATCGTACGAATTACTTTGAAGTCGTTCCAAGCAATTATCTCGAACTCGCCCTCTATCTGGAATCCGACCGGATGGGCTTTCTCCTCCCCGCCATGACCCAGGACAAACTCGACAATCAACGTGATGTTGTGAAGAACGAACGCCGCCAGAATGTCGACAACCAGCCTTACGGCACTGCTTGGGAAAAGATCGCCAAGGCAATGTACCCGGCTTCGCATCCCTACAGCTGGCCGGTAATCGGGTACATGGAGGATCTTTCCGCGGCCACGCTTGAGGATGTGAAGGAATTCTTCCGCCTTTATTACGCACCCAACAACGCCGTGCTTTCCGTCGCCGGGGATTTCGATCCTGTTCAAACGAAGAAGTGGATCGAGAAGTACTTCGGCTCGATTCCCCGCGGCGTGGAGGTTCCCCGTCCTGAGCCTCAGCCTGTAGCATTGACAGAAGAGAAACGGATGACGTTTGAAGACAAGGTACAACTGCCGCGTCTGTATATGAACTGGCCTTCGGCACCGTTGAATACGCGTGAAGATGCAGTTCTGGACGTACTGGCAGATATTCTTGCGGGCGGCAAAAATTCCCGCCTCTACAAAAAAATGGTGTATGAATCCCAGGCAGCCCAGTCCGTGAGCGCATATCAGGCCAGCGCTCTCCTTGCAAGCCAGTTCGGTATCATGGTCAATGCGAAGCCGGGAAAGACGCTGACGGAAATGGAGGAGATGGTAAACGCAGAACTTCAGGAGTTGTTAACTAAGGGAGTCACTGCCAAGGAAGTTCAAACGTCGATCAACCACCGCGAGTCGTCGCTCACGAACAGCCTTGCAACAGTGCTGGGGAAGGCAAACTCACTTGCAACGCATTTCACATTTACGGGCGATCCCAACGGCATTAACACCGAATTCGATCGTTACAAGGGAGTCACTCCCGATGAAGTTCTTGCGGTAGCAAAAAAGGTTCTCGGCTCAAACAAAGTAGTGTTGAGCATTGTCCCGGAGGGAAAGCCGGAGCTGGCCGCCCAGCAGCGCACACTCGACAGGAAAGGAGGTGTCGAATGAAACTCATCAGGCACCTGAGCATCACAATCATTCTCGTATTAGGATTCTCCATGAATGCTCTATCCCAACAGGATTTCGACCGTACGATGCGGCCGCAAGGTCAAGGAGTTCCCAAGGTTGATCTCCCCGATATTCAAAAAGCAACATTGAAGAATGGGCTTAAGGTATGGCTCGTCGAAGCGCATGAGTTGCCGATTGTATCATTCAATCTGGTTTTTCAAGCAGGCACAGACCATGATCCAATCGACAAGGCCGGCCTTGTGTCGCTCACCGCAGATATGCTCGACGAAGGAACCACTACGCGCACCGCGCTACAGATTGCCGATGAGCTTGACTTCATTGGCGCCAATCTCGGAACGGGCGCAGGCACGGACGGCACATTCATTACACTGAATACACTCACCAAGCACCTCGACAAGGCCCTTGCTGTGTATGCTGACGTCCTCGTAAACCCTACATTTCCACAGAACGAGTTCGACAGGCTAAAGCAACAACGCCTGACGGGACTGATCCAACAACGGGACAGAGCCGCGACTATCGCGTCGCTCGCTTACAACCGTATTATTTATGGTGACCGTCACCCCTACGGTATTAATTCGACCGGCACCGAAGAGTCCCTGAACAAGCTGACGCAGAGAGATTTAGCCGCCTTCTATCGATCCTATTACCGGCCGAATAACGCTACGCTTATCATTGTCGGAGATGCGAAGCTGGCTCCTATGGTTCAAAAACTCGAGAAGCTCTTTGCGGGATGGAAATCGCAGCCGGTAAACGCCGTGACCCTTACATCACCTCCCCCCGTCACAAAGCGGAGAGTTTATCTGATTGACAAACCGGGAGCGCCACAATCGGAGATTCGCATCGGCTATCCGGCCGTAGCACGCAACAGCCCCGATTTCTTCGCCATCACTGTGATGAACCGCGTACTCGGAGGGCAGTTCTCGAGCCGGCTAAACATGAACCTGCGCGAGAAGCACGGTTACACGTACGGCGCGAGGTCCGGGTTTTCATTCAACAAACAGCCCGGCCCGTTCACGGCCTCTGCGGGAGTTACGGCTTCAAAAACCGACAGCTCGTTGATCCAGTTCTTCTATGAAATCGACAGGACGTTCACGGATGGAATAACAGCGGAAGAATTGGAGTTTGTGAAGAAAGGCCTGACCGGAAACTTCGCTCTGAATTTCGAAACCCCGGCACAAATCGCCGGCGCTCTGCAGAACATCGTCCTCTACAATCTGCCTGAAGATTACTATGAGACATACTTGCAGAACATCAATGCTGTCACACTCAGTGATATCCAGCGTGTCTCGAACAAGTATCTCGACTCGTCAAAGATGGCAGTAGTTGTTGTGGGTGATTTGAAGCTCATCAGAGAGGGAGTGGAGAAGTTGATGTTGGGGGATATCGTTCTCTGCGACGCAGACGGACAGCCCCTCTGAGTCTTTGCCAATCTACAAACCAAAATAGCCACGGCATTTGCCGTGGCTATTTCTTTTAATGGTTGTGTAGTTTAAGAGGGTTGCTACAAACAGGCAATAATGGCATCGGCCATTTCTGCCGTGCCGACTGCCGTCTCCGGCTTCAGGTCCTGGGTCACCTTCTTTCCTTCAGCCAGCACTCTGCTGACCGCCTGCTCGATCCGGTCTGCCGCCGACTCCTCCCCAAGGTGACGAAGCATCATCACAGAGGCAAGAATCAAAGCGCACGGATTGGCGATGTTTTTTCCGGCAATATCAGGCGCACTGCCATGTACCGCTTCAAATATCGCTGCATTGTATCCGATATTTGCACCGGGCGCCAACCCCAATCCGCCTACAAGCCCTGACGCCAAATCGGACAGAATATCGCCAAACAGATTCGTCGTCACAATCACGTCGAACTGGTGCGGATTGATGACCATTTGCATTGCCATGTTGTCGATGATCTTATCGTTACTCTCTATGTCCGGGTATTGCTTGGCGACCTCCCGGGCAACTTCAAGAAACAGCCCCCCCGTGTACTTGAGGATGTTCGCTTTGTGGACAGTTGTGACTTTCTTGCGTCCATGTTTGCGGGCGTATTCATACGCATAGCGGATGATGCGGTCTGATCCGGACCGGGTTACAATTCCGATTGTTTCCGCAGCGCTCCGGGATGGATCGATGTAATGCTCGATTCCTGCATAGAATTCTTCGGTATTCTCACGAACGATGACAAGATCGATGTTGTCGTATCGGGCCGGTACACCCTTAAATGTTCGTGCAGGCCTGACGTTGGAGTACAAATCAAACTCCTTCCTCAGCGCAACATTCACGCTGCGAAATCCTGAGCCGACAGGGGTCGTCAAAGGCCCCTTCAACGCTATCTTGGTGGATTTGATCGACTCGATGACATTAGGCGGCAACGGATCACGATACTTGTCAATGGCGGAGAGGCCCGCTTCGACGGTTTCCCACTGGATTTTGACTCCTGCTGCTTCGAGAACCCGGACAGTGGCCTCGGAAATGCTCGGACCTATCCCATCGCCGGGAATCAAGGTAACTCTATGCATGGCGCCCCTTGCAAAAGAACTATGATATGAATTCTGAAATCAGAAAAAGGTACTGAAAAAGGGCAGGAGATACAACGAACCGATCAGTTCAGGTCGGCAATAGAGAAGGTATGCTCGCTGACAACGAGTTGCATGCGAATAGGTGTTCGATTGTCACGACCCGGCACGCTACCCACTGCCGTGACTTCAACCGAGGCCTCATTGCCGTTGCGACTGATGATGAATTTCGCAAAGGAGGTAACGGGAGTTGACGTAAGGCGGGCAATTCCCTGAGGCGTAGCAGTCAAACCGAAGAACGTACCGTCTCCTCCATCATTCTCATATGGGATTGATCTGTACACTCTGGCTTGCTTCACCATCTTGAAGAATTCCTCTGTGATGAGGCTGCGGCTATACACATCATTCGATGACTGTGCACCGATTATTCCCGAGGAAACACATATCCCCAGGATGCAAAAGGCAAGTATGATAAGCAGGACTTGTTGGGGTCCCATGTGCACCGTCTGGTAGATTCTGTTCGGGTAGATTAAGAAATGAGTGAAGCCGTTTCAAATATCTCAAATGCCCGATTCCTTGTCAAGGCTTTTCGCATCGAAAATCACTCATCTTCCTTCCTCTTGGTCAGGAAAAGAGATTCCGGTCAAGTGTACGGTACTGAATCGCCTCGCTAATGTGCTCTGGGCGGATTTCCTGAGTGGCTGCGAGATCGGCTATGGTCCGGCTGACCTTAAGTATCCGATCATACGCCCGCGCGGAAAGACCAAGCTTCGTTATGGCCATCTTCAGCAACTCCTCCCCTTGCGCATCGATACGGCAATATTCGCGAATTTCCTTTGACTGCATGTCAGCGTTGCTGTAAAGACCTTTCCGACCGCGAAATCTCTCCACTTGAATCTCCCTCGCTTTGACAACACGTTCACGGATGCTCCCGGAACCCTCGCCCATCTCTTTGCTCGCCAGCTCCTTGTACTTCACCGCAGGCACCTCGATGTGCAAGTCAATTCTGTCCATCAATGGACCTGAGACCTTAGCCATGTATTTCTGGATCATTTGCTGCGTGCATGAACATTCCTTGCCGGGGTCGGTGTAGTATCCGCATGGACATGGATTCATCGCACAGACCAACATGAAGTTTGCCGGATAGTCAATCGATAGCTTTGATCGGCTGATTGTAACATGGCCATCTTCAAGAGGTTGGCGCATTACTTCGAGAACATTTCTAGCAAATTCCGGCAGCTCGTCGAGAAACAATACACCGTGATGAGAGAGGGAAATCTCACCCGGTCTCGGAATCGTTCCGCCTCCCACCAAGGCGGCATCGGAAATTGTGTGATGGGGAGATCTGAATGGACGTGTAGCAACCAAAGCTGTATCCCTCGGGAGCAGACCTGCCACCGAGTGTATCTTCGTTGTTTCAAGAGCCTCGTCGAACGACATAGGCGGAAGAATGCTCGGCAGTCTCTTCGCAAGCATCGTTTTTCCAGACCCCGGCGGACCAATCATGATGATGTTGTGCCCCCCGGCTGCGGCAACCTCAAGAGCCCGCTTTACATTTTCCTGCCCCTTTACGTCTGCGAAGTCAATCAGATGCTTCTGGTCCTGCCGGAACAACTCGTTTACATCAACCCGAAGCGGAGGAACGCTTGCATGGTCGGAGTTGAGAAAGTCCACTGTCTCCTTCAATGTCTCCATCGGATGCACATCTATTCCTTCCACCATTGCGGCCTCCTTTCCGTTTTCTTTCGGAACGATGATGCCACGGAGTTTTCGCCTTTTCACTTCAAGAGCCATTGGCAAGGTCCCATGAACCGAACGGAGTGTCCCATCAAGAGCCAACTCCCCCACCAACACGAACTGGTCGAGAACGGTCGGTTCAATCTGCTCTGAGGAAGCGAGTATTCCGATTGCCATCGGAAGGTCGAAGGCTGAGCCTTCTTTCTTGATGTCTGCAGGTGCGAGATTTACCGTTATCTTTCTCTTCGGAAAGCTGAGGCCGCAGTTCCGGATCGCTGCCGTGATGCGTTCACGGCTTTCCCTTACGGCATTGTCGGGAAGTCCCACAATAGCGAACCCGGGGACCATCTTCTCAAGGTGAGTCTCGACCTCCACCATATAGGCGTTAACGCCGTAGGTGGCACACGATAGAATTTTGGAGAGCATGGGGATGTGAGGTCCAGTCAATGAATGCAAAGAGGTACTGCTGACCTGTCGCAGTGCCTCAGAAAGAAAAGGAATCGGAAAATGTTATGCAAGAATTAGAAACGCAACTCTCCCTTCAACTTGAAATTGAAAGGTGAGCCCGGGGTGAAATGCAGCTCCGAGACCGGTGTTGCCTCATTCAAAAGCCTGGATTCGGTGTCAAATTGTGCTTCATTCCAATTCGTGTTAAAGAGGTTCTCCACCCCTAACTGGAATCGGTAATTACCAAGGGAATACGCAACGGCCGCATCGAAAATTGCATATCCGGATGCTACCACAGTGCCGCCTTCATTTGCGGGACGGTTATTCACATGCCTCATACGGAAAGACGCCTCAATCCCTGAAGAGTGCATGGCTGTAAGTCCCGCACTTACGGTGAGCGTCGGCGCCAACGGGATGAAATCCTCGCCGCTTGGAAGATCTCTGAAGCGGCCACGCGAGATTGTCATATCAATATCACTATACAGCCATGATGTAAGACGGGCACGGGCCTCTATGTCGATGCCGAGCCGGCGAGTTCTGCCATTCGGCTCGGTTGTCCCCTCATCCCCGACATATACGAGCTCGTTTTCCAGGTCAAGCCCCCAGAATGCCATGGCAACATCCAATGAACCAAACACCTGCGTCCTGATTCCTACCTCCGCACCCCAAGCCCGAGGGAGGGTCTTCTCTGCCTTGTTCGAGGCGACGGCCCGGGCATCGTTAGAATGAAAACCTCCCCCGAAATTGAGAAACAAATCCGTAGTCGACGCCGGTGAGATGATAAGGTTCACTTTCGGTGTAATCACTGATTGAGTGAGAGAACCGGCCACCGATTGACGACCGGGTACGGCGAGTCTGTCACGCACATCAAAAAAGAATACGTCTCCCCGTGCCCCCAGCTGCAAGCGCACAATCTCAGAGAACCGTATTTCTTCCTGGACATAGAAAGAGAGATTACTCTGGTTGATCACGGCATCTGCCGTAGTTTCAATCCGGGTACGCTTCACTTGCCGGAAAAGTTCTACGTCGATATCATCGGAGCGCAGGCTCGTCCCGACAAGGAGATTACCGTGCAGACCACCGAGCATGTGTTCCATTGCATATTCTGCTTTTCCGCCGTAGATGATGCGGTTGTCGACCTGTTCAATCCCATCACCACGAACTGAATCGTTAGCAAAGAACGTGAAGTTTGAATAAAGCTGGAACGCATAGCGGGATGCATACAATTGCGCAGAAAGAGTACTATGATCATTCAACGTCAGAAGGTAGCTCACGTTTGTGTTGTACCGGCGGGTCTTGCCTCCCTCGCTCGGATCAATTGATCCGAAGCGACTGATCATTCCGCTTTGAACCGATCGCTCCGGGATTTGTCCCGTTGCGTCCCATCCGGAGCTGAACCCTGATGCCCAAATATCCAACGAGCTGGAAGGCGAAACATTCCAAACTGATTTTACAAACAGGTTGTATCTGTTCAGGTTGATACGTGTATCAAAGTAACCATCAGAATGATAGGCTTCGCCGGCGACATATGTGGAGAATGATTCTGACGCAATCGGCAACTGGAGCATTCCGAACGTCCGGTACGTACCGAACTTTCCCCCCTCCACACTAATGGAGTTGTATTCCAGGGTACGCTTGGTTTGGAGACGCACAGCTCCGGCTGTGGCCAGGTCCCCAAATTGCGCTAAGTACGGACCTTTGTGGACCTCCAATCCCTCAATCACTTCAGGAATGATGAAATGCAGATCGGCATATCCCTGCCCGTGCCCGTGGCTGACCATATTCACCGGGACTCCGTCAACCGAAAGATTGATGTCAGTGCCGTGGTCAGCATCAAAGCCGCGGACGAATATCTGTTCCGCCTTCCCTCCTCCTGCGTGTTGCGCGATAAGCAGACCTGGAACCATCCGAAGCATATCCTGGGCCGATTGTTTGGGCCGCAGCTCGAAATCAAGCGAGCGCATGTATTCTGACGATGCAGTAGAGTAGGATCGCTCGCCGGTCGTTGTTATCTCCTCGAATTCGAGATCACGCGAAGACAAAAAGAAATCCATCCGGAGCGTGTCGGCAAGCCCAACAAAAACTCTCCTGGAAGATCTGGCGTATCCAATAGATGAAGCACTCAGGATGTACGTACCAACGGGTAGGTCGGAGATTCTATAGAACCCCATCCGATCAGCGGTGGCTCCACGACTGGTTCCTTGAACGACTAAGGTCGTTCCCGGGATAGGTTTACCGGTGTCTTTATCCAAGACGGTTCCATTGATTACGCCAGCCGCCGCAACAGGGGCGAAAGAAAAAAACATGCAGATGAGCAAATACAAGGATTTTCGAGCCATGTCCGGGGTATTGGAGTGGGTGAATTTCTATTTGTCGATATTACGAAGAACGGGCTGTGGTTGGATTCCTAACGTCAGGGTTTATGAAGGCCTAACCATGACATTCTGAACTGCTTTCGGGTTGGTGACTGGTCTTCGGATTGGGAAAGGCTAAGGGGCATTTTGCTTCCAACATTTAGACTGAACCGCATTATGCGGCCATCTCTAAAGAGGTCAAGTGTAACGGTAGTGCCGTCAGAAGTTGAGGATATTCTAGAGGAGAACTCAGCAGACGAAACCTTGAAGCCGTTCAACGCAACGATCACGTCATTAACATTGATTCCAGCTTCATAAGCAGGCCCACCATCTGCAACCTGAGTTACTCGTGCTCCAGCCGCTGTTTCGGCTGTGGTGATTCCAAGCCACCCACTTGGCTCAGGTGATGCATCTTGCAGAAAGAGCCCTGCATACGAGAGTAATTCTTCCCAGGGAATCGGTTGCGTACCATAGACAAAATCAGAAAAGAACTGTGCAAGGGGCTTGCCCGCAACTTCAGTACAAGCCTTCTGCAGATCAGAATTCGTAAACCCTCCTTTACCCAGCGGAAAGCGTCTGTACATCAACCTCATCACATCGTCGAGAGATTTTTTGCTGTCGGCGAGATGGCGGATTGTAAAGTCAAGCGCCAAACCCACCATCGCTCCACGCTCGTAATAGTCTGCTTCGTAGTTGTACGATTGCTTTCCTGATTTCCAGTACTTTATCCAGGCATCGTAGCTTGCCTCCGCCAAAGACTGGCGACGGTTGCCGGGACGCGTACGATCACGCTCAATCGCCCGCGACAGTATATCGAAATACATGAACTGCGGCATATGGCCTGAGCGGACAAGCAGCAGATCATCGTAGTAGGACGTAAGCCCTTCTGCAACCCAGTATTCTTCGGAATAGCTCTCACTCTCCCAGTTGTACGTATTGATTGCGGCAGGCCTTAGCCGTTTAATATTCCAGGTATGAAAGAACTCATGTGAGACAAGTCCCAGAAATCGCCTGTATCCTTCCGGTGTAGCCATTGCAAACGGACGGACTCCAAGGACACATGAGTTGATGTGCTCGGTACCACCACGCCCTTCCTCAGAAAATGCAACCATGAAAACATACCGGTCGTAGGGCATGTCTCCCCAGAACTCTGCCTGCAACTTCACAATTGCCGAGATATCTTGTACAAGTCTTGCAGAGTCAAAAACGCCTGCCCCCGCGATACTCAAAATGTGCGGCTTTCCCATTACTCGAAACTCGATCTCTTTCTGCGTACCGATTTCCAACGGACAGTCTGCAAGATAATCATAGTGAGTGGCGACGAAGACATTCCTGCCGTCACCTGGGTCCAATCCCGTTGACACATGCCAGCTCCCGAACGGTTCCACCCGAAGAGTCAACGGAAGCCAGCGGTATCTCTCGTTGTACATGAAAACAGCTGCACCATCCACAAATCCCCGTTCGCTGTTCAGCCCGCGGGTTCGCAAATCAAACTCATTCGCGTATACACTGTACCGGACAACCAGGTCGAGCGATCCCATAGTTGAGATCCGCCATGTGTTCTTATTGGACTTTCTCCATTCCATCGATTCACCGTTCATACCCGAGGCGTTGAACGCGACAATTCCACCTGCAAGATCCAATATGGCATACCGCCCCGAGCGCCACGAGGGGAGTTTAACTTCCAAAACGGAGTCACTCGCCGCAAGTCCGTTCCACCGTATCTCTACCTCAAAAATGTGCGTGTGAGGGCGGGGCATCGAGAGAATGTATGTGATGGACGGGGTTGCTTGCATAGTCGTCATACCAATGATGAAAAAGAGAAGAAAGACATGTAGCGGCTTCGGCATGGTTCTGCCCGGGTAATTCAGAAGGATTGTGCGAGGTATGCCGTTATGATACTGGCGGTAATTCAGAATTCTTAGTACAGGATTTCTTCGAGGAAGAGCCCGGATGGCGGGACTGCCATCCCTGCCTTGCGCCGGTCTTTCGCTTCGATAATACCTTTGAACGCATCTGCCGGCGTGTAACCCCTGCCAATGTCAACCATCGTTCCGACGAGGGCACGCACCATTCCATGAAGGAACCTGTTCGCGCGTATTTCGTAAATAAGCATGCTCGGCGTTTTGGTCCACTCGGATCTGACAACAGTACAACGGTGATGCGGCACAAGAGCCTCGGACTTTGTGAATGACTGAAAGTCATGCTCCCCGAGAATCTGTTGTGCGACGCTGTTCATCAGACTCATATCAAGATCATACTTGACATGCCATTGATATTGACGACCGATGGCAGTCGGTTTCAGCGCGATGTAATACTTGTAGGCCCGTTCTTTTGCGTCGAAGCGGGCGTGAAACTTCAGGTCAACTTCTTCAACCGAGTGAATGTAAACATCCTCGGGTAACGTGCCGTTCAACGCCGAAAGTACAGAACCGACGCTAAGTGACGACTCAGTCTTGAAGTTGGCAACCTGTCCCCGGGCATGTACCCCAGAATCAGTCCGCCCTGCCCCGACCAACGTAACCGGCTCCTGCAAGACCTGATCGAGGACATTGGTTATCACATCCTGAACGCTTCGGCCGTTGGCCTGACTCTGCCAGCCAACAAAGTGGGTACCATCGTACTCCAGAACTAACTTGAGATTTCTCATGATTCTAGAAAGGCTGTTCGATTCTTAACTGTACGCCGTGGGCATTCGCCAACCCTCCCAATACCTCTGCCTTGATCTGGAGTGCCCCGCTGCTGCTTTCAAGATCTTTGTTATGGGAAATTGCCGCGCGAGCAGCGTTTATTGCGCTTGCAATGTGGTTTATAACAATCGCTGCAACAACGAACTTACGGTTGTTCAGCGCGTTGTCGGCCGAGATACGTGTTTCCTTAAACCTTTGGCGCGAGGCGTCAGTATCCCACTGCCAGCCGAAACCTGTATTAGCATCGTATAATCTCCCGGGTTCACGTTCCCGCAGACGCTTGTCATTGAACTCATCCGTGTTCATGAAATTACCGATGTCAACATAGAACTGATCATCTTTCCCTGCCGGAACAATTCCCGCATGAGCTGCTGCAAATGACCGGGCATCATCACGTTGCATCGTTCCGTAAATATCCACCGTTGCGTACCCGAGCCATAAAGCGGCCTCGGCAATCGAGAAAACCTTTCCTGAAGCATAGCCGTCTGCGTAGTACTCTCCCAAACCGGGCAGGAGCAACGAATACAGTACAGCCAGGCCGGGTGACTTCCTGCCCCGGGCTGCTTCCTGCAAGAGCATTGGCGATGGAGATCTCTCAGATTCCAGCTGGACATTGCTGAACAGGTGTTGTTGGATTGCAGTACGGGAAGTGAGCGAGGCGGGCTCTTCGGCGTGGAGAACGGGAATTACAATAAGGAGCGAAGCTATAAGTGCTGATCGGAACATGCGTCTGCCTTTTCTTGGTGCTGGGAGTTATTTTCTGTTACGCCGTAGCAAGTTCCGATCTGGATCTCCGTTGTGTCAATCTGTCGAAGACATCACTCCAGCGACCGTCATACACCATAACGGGAACACCCAGAGCTGTTTCGAGTTGCGGTACTGTCATATCATCAAGGAAAAGTGCATCGGCATTCAGAATGTCCGGAGGAAGCAACACAAGATCTCCCAACGCTCTTCCCTTCAACGCTGAAACTAAACATTTTCCCGAAAGAAGTCCAGCAACCGTCACGCTGCGCCCGTAGAGTGTGTTGCGCACGGTTTCCAGATTCACGCGCAGATTCCCAATCTTGCGGAGTCTCGGCGCAAGCTCTTTTCCGATGAAAACGGAAGGAAGCTCGGCTGTTGCCAGCGTTATTGTCCTTTCCGTTATCAGTGACTTCGGGAAGCGGCGGGATTGACGCCTAAAGTCCATGAGGAAACTTCGCACAATACCAACGCCGTTTTCCGTCTGCGGAAAGCCGTCGTAATAGCTTGCATCGGGAATTTCCCGGTCCGCAACGATATGGAATTCATCTGAACAGTAGACAAAGGCCTTTCCTATATCCGCTCGAAACTCTTCTTGCCATGCCGAGACAGTATCCAGCAGTTGATTCGCGTATTGTGTATCTACTTTCTTGAGATCATACAACCCGAAGCGGTGATCAGTGAGGCCAACGGGGACGATGGCAAGAGACATAATATGCTTCTTGAAACGATACAAATCACGCACGGTCTTCTCCAGTATCAGGCCGTCATTGAGACCCGGACAGAGAACGATTTGCGTGTGCATATCAATGCCGTTGTCGTGCAACAATTGGATTTTCTCAAGAATGAGATCATCTTTCTTGAGCCCCATCATCAGCTTACGAATCTCATAGTCCGTGACGTGAACCGAGATATATTGAGGCGAGAGGCGTTGTTGAATGATGCGGCGCAGAATTGCAGGGCCGGCGTTGGTCATCGTTGTGTAGTTGCCGTACATGAACGAAAGCCGGTAATCACCATCGCGGAAATAGAGCTGGTTGCGAAGGCCTTTGGGATTCTGGTCAACAAAGCAAAAAATACAGTCGTTGCCACAAGCAAGGATTCGGAAGTCCTCGAAATCAAGTCCGAGCTTTTCCCCTTCATCCTTTTCGATATCATAAATCGTGACTGTGCCGTCCCGGGCAATCTTGACGGAGACCTCCGCATCGTTTTCGTAGAACCGGAAGTCAATTACATCTGCAACCCGCTTTCCGTTTATCTCCAGCAATTCGTCCCCTGCGCGCAAGCCAAGGTCTTCCGCGATGCTGCCGGGCTCAATGGCTGTGATCTTCATGCCGCACGCTCCTTTTCCGCTCTCTCCACTTGCCGGGAGCTGATACGTTCCCCGAAACACTTGTCGTCCGTTACCCCCAACAACCGGACCTGCACAAAAGAGTTTTCGTCTGCCGATTCCACAGGTATCCCGACCCTGATGTAGTTTTCGCTGAACCCGTAGCGGATACCGTTTTGAATATCTCCCTCCATCAGTACGTTCACGGTCGAGCCGACTGCGTTTGAGTAAAAGGCATGTTTCTTCTTCTTGCTCAGGAGACGGAGAATCTCGTTACGTTTGAATCGCACCCGCGGCTCAACTGACCGGCCGAAGGCGGCGGCAGGAGTATTCGGTCGCTCGGAGTACGTAAAGACATGGAGATATGAAACAGAAAGTTCTGTCAGAAAAGACAACGTGCGGTCAAAATGGGAGTCAGTTTCACCCGGAAACCCTACGATGACGTCCACACCGATGCCACAACAGGGAACACGCTCGTGTACCCACTGAATGAGATCGCTGTAATAGGACGTGCTATAACGCCTGCGCATGAGTTTGAGAATCTCATCGTCGCCGCTCTGCAAGGGGATATGGAAGTGCTTCGCCATCTTCGGCTCGTCGGCCACGAAGGACAGAATGCCATCATTGAGAAGGTTCGGCTCGATTGAGCTGATCCTGATTCTCTCCAGGCCAGTCACTTTTACAAGATGCTGAAGAAGATGCAGCAGATCCGAGTCTGATTTTTTTCCGTAATCTCCCACATTCACACCCGTCAACACAACTTCTCTGTATCCTTGAGACACAAGAAGCTGTGCTTGCGAAACGCATGCCTCGATGGACTGGCTGCGACTGGCTCCGCGGGCAAGGGGAATTGTACAAAAGCTGCAGTTGTAGTCACAGCCATCCTGAACCTTGAGAAATGCACGTGTACGATCGGTAGCATTCGTCGAATATCCCACGCCGAAATTGTCGACCGTATCGATATCGGAAACGTAGACTTGCGGATTGGAACGAGTCCCTGCACTTTCCAGATAATCCAGCACGGAAAACTTTTCTTTCGCACCTAAAACGAAGTCGACACCGCTTATAGAGGCAACCTCTTCAGGCTCGAGCTGCGCATAGCAGCCGGTGACGACGACGACAGGGTTCGAAGAAGTACGAAGCGCCCGGCGGATAAGCTGGCGGCATTCACGGTCTGCCCGTTCCGTCACACTGCAGGTGTTAATGAGGCAAACATCCGCTTCCTCCCCGAACTCGACAATCTCGTAGCCGCGGTCTACAAACTGCTTGCCCAGCATCGAGGTTTCAGCAAAGTTCAGCTTGCAACCGAGTGTATGGAGTGCAACTTTGGGCATGAGCGGATGGGAATTCCGTTTAGATGTTCATTGGCTGAATTGGGTGATACAAAAACACCCGCCCGAGCGTAGCTCGGGCAGGTGTGTAATGTGCTGGAACTGAATCAGTTCTCTGCGGGAATCGAAGTATCCGAACCCTCGATCGAGCCGCCGCTGATCGTGGCCGAGTCACCGATCGTTGAAGACGGGAGTTTGTGTTGCGCAATATACTCTTCAACCTGATTCGACTCTTTGTCCTTCAAAGCCTCGACTGCCGACAACACAATCTTCTTGGAATCCTTTTCGAATTCCAGAACCTTTAACGGAAGAGCATCACCGACTTTGAATTTGTCTGCGATGTTCTTGATCTGCGTTGATGCAAGCTGGGAAACAGGAACGAAACCGTCGACACCGAGTGGAAGTTCGACGATGACGCCCTTTTCAATGATGCGGACGATTTTCCCTTCCACTTCGGTTCCGACCCGATACGTTTCGCCGAAGCGATCCCACGGGTTGTCATCGATCTGCTTGTGTCCGAGAGAGATCCTTCGTTGGTCGACATCGACGCCGAGAATCACGACTTCGATCTCTTCACCCTTCTTCACGACTTCTCCCGGATGACGGATTTTCTTCGTCCACGAAAGGTCGCTGATGTGTACAAGCCCGTCGACACCCTGCTCCAACTCGACGAATACGCCGAAGTTCGTCAGGTTGCGGACAACGCCCTTGTGACGTGAACCGACCGGGTACTTCTGCATAAGGCTGAGCCACGGATCCGGCTCCAGTTGCTTGATACCGAGCGAGAGCTTCTTGTTATCCTTGTCGAGACTAAGCACAATCGCCTCGATAATCTGGCCCATTGAAACGACCTGCGAAGGATGTTTGATGTGCTGGGTCCAGCTCATTTCGGAAATATGAATCAGACCTTCAATACCCTTCTCAATCTCGACAAATGCACCGTAGTCCGCGAGCGAAACCACCTTGCCGGTAACCTTCTTTCCGACAGGGAGCTTTTCCTCGATTTTTTCCCACGGATGCGGCTGGAGTTGCTTGTAGCCGAGCGAGATACGCTTCTTTTCCTGGTCGAAGTCGAGGACGACAACGTCGATCTGCTGATCGAGCTTCACGATCTCGGAGGGATGGTTGATTCGTCCCCACGAAAGATCGGTAATGTGTACGAGGCCGTCGACACCGCCGAGGTCCACGAACACACCGAAGTCGGTAATTGCCTTCACAGTCCCTTGAAGTACCTGGCCCTTTTCGAGTTTTTCGATAATGGCCTGACGCTGGCCGGACATTTCCTCTTCAACGAGGACCTTATGGCTGACAACAACATTTTCCGAAGGATGGTTGATCTTGACAACGCGGAAGTCAAGTGTCCTGCCGATGAATGCGTCGAAGTCGCGCACAGGGCGGACATCGATTTGGGATCCCGGAAGGAATGCATCAATGCCAAGAAGGTCAACAACAATTCCCCCTTTGATACGGCGGACACAACGGCCCTGCAGTACCTCCCCAGTTTCAAACGCTTTGGTTACGCGTTCCCATATACGCATAAAGTCGGCACGCTTGCGGGAAAGAACAAGTTGTCCGTCTTTGTTTTCAACGCTCTCAAGAAACACCTCCACCTCGTCCCCGATTTTCAAGTCGTCGGGACTGGTGAACTCTGCCAACGGCACGATGCCTTCGGATTTGAATCCAATATCAACCGAGACATCCGAATCGCCAATATGTACGACACGCCCTTTGACAATCTCGCCTTCGCTGATCTTGCCCATGGAGCCTTCGTACAGTTTCTTCAGATCGTTGTACTCCGCTTCGTTGTACTCACGATCAGCCACTGCTTCGAGTGTGTTGTTTTTGAATTCAGCCATTCATCCTCCTGATGTTAAACATAACGTCCCGTTGCTACCGGGACATCCTCGGCCGACCTGCGATCATTGCACCGTCATCAAATGCAACGCACACGCCGGTCAAGGGAACATGTTTGGTGTGTAGTGTGATGTTTATTTGTGATGACGTAAGATGTACTTAGACTGCAACAGCGAGTTTTTCAATCGCTGTCTTGATATTTTCCATCAGCCAATGCGGCGTACTTGTCGCACCGCTGATACCAACCGACTCCTTGCCCTCGAACCATTCGGGCTTCAGCTCACTTTCGTTCTCGATAAAATATGTTGCCGGGTTTGCCTCACGGCAGATATCGTAGAGCACTTTTCCATTTGAAGAATTTCTGCCCGCCACGAAGACCATCACATCATTCTGGGAAGCAAATTCACGCAGCTTCTTGTCCCGGCCGGAGACCTGACCGCATATTGTATCTTTCGCATGAAACTCGATTGCCGACTCTTCAAACGTCCCGACTTCAAACTTCCCTTTGATGCGCTCTTTCATGACACGGGCGATTTCGTAAAAGGTCGGTTTGTCCATCGTTGTCTGCGAGAACAGAACCGTGTCACGGCTCAGGTCCAACTTCGAGATTTCCGCCACTGACTTGATCACAATGGCCTCGCCACGTGTATGCCCTACCAGACCGATAACTTCGGCATGATCCTTCTTGCCGAAGATTACTATCTGAAAATTCCTGTCATAGAACTTGCGGATGCGTTCCTGCACTTTTGTCACGACAGGGCATGTTGCATCTATCAGCTCGATGTTGTGCTTGCGTGCCAAGGCGTACGTGGACGGCGGCTCTCCATGCGCACGGATCAGGACTTTCTTGCCGCTGAGACGGTCGAAGTCGTCATGGGTAACAGTCTCAAGTCCTTTTACCTTCAGCCGCTCGATCTCCATGGGGTTATGAATGATCGGGCCGAGCGAGTAGAGTTCGGGCGAATCCTGCATTACCTCTTCAGCAATCTCCACCGTCCTGACCACACCCCAGCAAAAACCTGAACTCTTGTCGATTGAAACCCTCATGCACTCTTTCGTTTTTGCAGAATCTCTTCCGCCTTCTTGACAATGAACTCGACCTGCTCTTCAATCGTCAGGTCTGACGTATCAAGGATCACCGCGTCATCAGCACGACGCAGCGGACTTTCATCTCGTGAGGTATCCAGCTTGTCACGCGCTTCAAGGTCATCTCTCAAGGATGAAACATCCACATGCTGACCCTTGACTTGCAACTCCTCTGCCCGGCGTTTTGCACGGGCTTCTATATTGGCAACCATGTAAATCTTGAGATCAGCATCTGGAAATACCACAGTACCAATGTCGCGCCCGTCCAACACAACCCCCCCCTTCGCACCCATTGCCTGCTGTTCCCGAACCATCGCCTCACGAACGATCCGTAGCGTGCTGACCGCGCTGACCGTCTTGGTCACTTCTGCAGAACGAATCTTGTCTGTTACATCTTCGCTGTTCAGCAGAACTTTCAAACCCCCGTTGTCCGGCTGCAACGCGACATGCGTGTTCTTGAGTAACTCCTCAACGCGGCGCTTCTGCATCAACTCCACGCCGCTCCGAAGAAATTGTAACGCAACCGCACGGTACATCGCTCCGGTATCAACATGAACATACCCGAGACGTCTTGCTACAAGCTTGGCGGTTGTGGATTTCCCCGACGCTGCCGGCCCGTCGATGGCAATGACTAGTGGTTTCTGACTCAAATGAACTCAAAATGCAACTGATTCGGGACATAAATATACAGAATGAATGACAAGATGGCAAACCGGTTGGATTAAACGAAGTTAATAGCTACATTCCCGCCCATGAGAAAGTTGACCCACGACGAGATTTCGCTACAAAGGCTAAGCAGAGACGAGGCATCTGAGGCCCAAAAAGCGCCGATCTACGCCTTGCTGGATAATATCAGAAGTCTGTATAACGTAGGGTCTATTTTCCGTACGTCGGACGGGGCCATGATAAGGAAGTTGTTTCTCTGCGGGTACACGCCGACCCCGCCAAGGAAGGAAATATCCAAAACTGCTCTGGGATCGACAGAAACGGTACAATGGGAATATCACACAGATGCAATGGAGGCCGTGAAGGCGGCGAGAGGGCTGGGAGCAAGGATTTGCGTTCTCGAGCATACAACGCAGAGCAGGCCTTACACTGAACTCAAAAAGACCGATTTTCCTCTTTGCTTGGTCGTGGGGAATGAAATCACCGGGGTATCGCCTGAACTGATTGCAGGGGCAGACATGGCAATCGAGATTCCGATGCACGGCACGAAGCAGTCGCTCAATGTTGCCGTCGCGTACGGCATAGCGATCTTCGAGCTATCACGGATCTGGCGCGGCGACTGATTCTACACAGTGATATTGTGCGCCAGCGTGAAGTAGTCACGCTTCTCAAGTGTATGAATCCTCACAACGCCGGCACGGACAAGTCCCACCAGTATTCGGGAGGCCCGTCGCTCAGAGATGTTCACAAGATTCGAGAACTCGGGCACGGTGATACGCTCGTTCGCTTCAAGGTACCGGAAAAGACGCTTCTCGTTCTCCCCTATTTCAATCCGCAGCGGACGTGAATTTGCATTCTCGCCACGAAGTATGCGAACAACTTCTTTGCTCGCCATCACCGTCTTGTCATTCACCCGGATGTAGACTCGGGTTTCCTCTTCTCCATTAGCGTCACCGTTCACATTACCGGTGAAGTAGTGGGGCTTTTCATCACTCTCGGGAACAAACGCCACAACTACGTCCATGCCATCGAACGCTACAATGTCTATCTCCGGAGAAATTTCGGGGACGCAGAAAAATGACCCCGCTTGTTCGATCAACTCGACCTCACTCTTTTCGCTTTCAACACCTACAACGCTACCATCATCATCAACACCAAAGAGGAGGTGCCCCCCTTTTGTGTTGGCGAGAGCCACGAGCGTTTTCGCTATCTTTTCCGGCGAAGAGAACTTTCGCTTGAACTCAACTTCAAATCCTTCACCCTCTTCAATCAGCCTGTTCACGTCTTTGTACGTCATTGCTGTCACCCCTTTCAATCGCAACTGAATCCTTCGGAATTTCTGGCGGCGCATTCCCGGCGCCGTCGGGCGGCATGTCAATCAACGGCTGACTTGATTCTCTCTCCTGGTTTTGTGGTTGTTCGGTTTCATCGTCGTCGTCCTCGATTTCTGTTTCGTCGTATCGGCGGCCAGCCATGCGGGCAGCAACGATTTTCTTGCGATAGTTCACCCAACGCGTGTTGTCTGTCGGGCGGTGCTTGAGCGGGCTTGGGATTACAGCCGCGAGCCTTATCGCCTGGTCGTATGTCAAAGCGCTAGCCGGGCGTCCAAAATATGTTCGTGCGGCCGCTTCTATGCCAAATATCCCCCGTCCCCATTCAATAACATTCAAATATATCTCAAGAATTCGCTCCTTCTCAAGATTTTTTTCCAAGAGCCATGTGATGACCCACTCCTTTAATTTCCTTATCGGGTCTTTTGACGTAGAAAGATAGAGATTCTTCGCTAATTGTTGAGTAATTGTGCTTGCCCCTCGTACGGCCCGCTTCTTCTCCCAGTTTTTCTTTAGGGATTGTTCGAACTCAAACCAATCAAAGCCGTCATGATCCCAAAAACGGCCGTCCTCTGCTACAACCACCGCATTAATGACGTGCCGCGGAATCCTGTTGATTGACACCCATTGATGTCTAATGGTCAGCACTCCATCCTTACTCTCCGCTTCGCGCTTACGCTGGCGCATGAGGGCGCTTTCGGCCGGGTTCTCTGTTGCCAACGAGCTAACGCTGAACCATGGAATCGTCAAGACCTCATATATGAAGAATAGTCCAAGCAACGACAGAGCGGCTTTGAGTTTATTCGCCCTCGCCCACATAAACAGGCGACGAAAGAAATCACTAAGCCGTGATGAGGAGGATTCCACAAGTCAATCTTTCAATTCTGCTCGATGATGATCCAGATAGTCTTGCAGAATCAGTCGCGCAGCCATTTCATCCACCCGATGTTTTTCCCGACGCTTCTTCTTCTTCATCCCGCTTTCGATAAACACCTGTTGCGCTGCGACGGAAGAAAAGCTCTCATCCCAAGTCTCTATCGGAAGATCAGTATGTTGCCGGAGGATGCGAATGAATTCGTCAACTTCATGAGCCTTCTTCCCTTTTCCGCCGTCAAGCGAATACGGCATACCAACGACAATGAGTTTGATGTCTTGATCATCGAGAGTTTTCTTCAAGCGTGACCAGAGCAGCGCATCATTTTGCAGCGTCGTTACTCCCTGCGAGAGCAGTCGGGTCGGGTCACTTGCCGCAATTCCGATGCGCTTGGTTCCGTAATCTATACCGAGTACTCGGCCGGGATACACCGTCATTGCTCGATGCGCTCGACGCTGACAATTCCTCGTATCCTGCGGATCTTGTCCATCAACTGCGACAGATGCTGGATATCGCGCACGTACAGCATGAACGTCCCCTCGAACATCAGGTCCTTTGAATCCAGATGCACGCTGCGGATGTTCGTGCTTTGGTATGAAGAGATTGTGTGGGTAATGTCGCTAAGCATGCCGGCACGGTCTTCCCCGATGATGCGCACGGCAGCGAGGAACGTCCCCTCATTGCTTGCTGGCCAGTCGACATCTACGACCCGCGCATTCTCCGTCTGCAGCACAAGCTGAATATTCTTGCAGGAACGCCGGTGGATCTTGATCCCCTCCAACGCGGTAACGATTCCGACGACCTCGTCTCCCGGCACGGGACTGCAGCACTTGGCAAAATTATGCAGGAAGTTGTCCTGTGTTCCGTTCAACACAATTCCACCCGGTGTCTGGCCGCGAGCGGTGGAGAGGAATTTGTTGAACAATCCCTCAACTTTCCCGTCTTCGGTCACTACCGCCGAAGGGTGCTTTTGCTCATCCTGGATCAGTTTAATGATGAAGTCCACATCAACTTTCTCTTGCCTAATCGATTCGAAGAACTTCCCCGAACTCTCAATCCGCTGCTTGGCAAGAAAGGCACCAAGATCATCTTCATTGATGCTGAGTTTGGCCTTCTTGAGTTTCTTCTCCCAGATTGCTTTCCCTTCGGCGATGGCTTTCCGCTGCTCCTCCTTTACCCACTTTCTGATGTGCGTGCGGGCTTTGGGAGTTACAACGAATTTCTCCCAGTCCGGATTTGGCGTTTGATTCTTCGACGTGATAATTTCCACTTGATCACCGCTGCGAAGTCTCGTATCCAACGGCACGATTTTTCCACCTACTTTAGCGGCCAGACAGTGATCGCCTACTTTTGAATGGATTTCATAGGCAAAATCAACCGGAGTCGAGTTCTGCGGTAAGATCTTAAGATCTCCTTTGGGCGTGAAGACATAGATCTCCTCCTGAAACAGGCTAAGCTTGAAGCTCTCCATTATCTGCACCGTGGGTTCATCATCATCGCCGGGTGCTTCGAAGATGTCGCGTACCCAATTCATCCATTTGCGCAGTTCATCGTCGATCTTGGCAATGTCTTCCTTATACGCCCAGTGTGCGGCAACGCCGCGTTCAGCGATCTCGTGCATACCTCGGGTACGAATCTGTACTTCCACCATGCGCCCTTCGGGTCCATACACTGTTGTGTGAATGGACTTGTATCCGTTTTGTTTCGGACGGTTGATGTAGTCCTTGAATCTTGTGTCGTTCGCCGTGTATATGGAGGACACAATACCCAGGGCAACATAGCAGTCCCTCTCGCTTTGGGAGTTGATTACGATGCGGACGGCAAACAGGTCATAGATTTCCGAAAGGGGTTTGTTCCGCTTCTTCATCTTGTTGTATATGCTGTAGAGATGCTTGGGGCGGGCGGTTAGTTCGTAGGAGATTCCTTCCTGCTTCAGCTTTGCTTCGATGGGTTCAGCGAATTTCTCGAGGTATTTCTGCCTCTCGCGCCGGCGCGCGTTGAGCTCGCGGGCAATCGCATCGTAATCCTTCCGGTGAAGCACCTTGAACGCAAGATCTTCCATCTCCCATTTGATGCTCGCGAGTCCGAAGCGGTGAGCAAACGGTGCATAGATTTCGATGGTTTCGTGTGCAATCCGTAGACGCTTGTCTGGAGGGAGAAAATCTATCGTCCGCATGTTGTGGAGTCTGTCGGCGAACTTCACGAGCATCACTCTTGCGTCCTTCACCATCGAAAGAAGCAGTTTGCGGTAGTTTTCCGCCTGCGAAGCCTCCTGGCTCATGAAATTCACGCCGGAGATCTTCGTCGCCCCGTCAACGATCTCAGCGATGGTATCACCAAACTCCGCACGAATATCCTTGATCTGGTACTCTGTATCTTCAGCAACATCATGCATCAGGGAAGCAGCAACAGAAATGTCATCAACAGGGATTTCCTGGGCGACGATCTTTGCTACTTCATAGGGATGATCGAAGAAAGGCTCGCCGGAGGCGCGCTTGTCGTGGCGATGGGCGTTGAATCCGAATTCAAATGCCCTGCGGATGAGCGCATCATCGACCTTGGCAAGGTTCTTCCGGCAGGAGAGGATGAGTTCATCGAGTTTTTCTTTATACTTTCGATTCGTCATACTCTTTCTGCGATGCGCTTGTTGTAATCAGGGAACACTGAAACCGTTTGCATGCACATGTATACCGCACGTACATGAAAAAAATATAGCCGCTTGTTGAAGGAATGTCAAGGAAGCCTATTCTGTCCCGAAAATGCGGTCTCCGGCATCACCGAGACCGGGAAGAATATATCCATGGGTGTTCAATTCCCTGTCAAGAACGGCCGTAAACACCTGCACATCGGGGTGGGTCTTGGTGATGCGTCTGACCCCGACCGGCGCCGCCAGTAAGCTCACAAACCGGATGCGCCGCGCCCCCTTATTCTTGAGAAACGTGATCGCCGCCGCGCCGCTTCCACCAGTGGCTAACATTGGATCCAACAATAAGACAAGGCTCTTGTCGAGCCGTCGTGGAAACTTCGAGTAATAATCCACCGGCTTAAGTGTTGCTTCATTCCGGTACAGCCCCACATGCCCCACCTTTGCTTCCGGAATCAGATCCAGAAATCCATCCACAAGCCCAAGTCCTGCACGCAACACCGGCACGATAATGATCTCCTCCGCAAGCGTGAATCCCTTCGTTCGCTCCAGAGGTGTCATGACGCTTCCTGTCGTCACCTTCAAGTCGTGCGTCACCTGAAAGGCCATGACAGATGAAATCCGCCTGAGCGTCGTCCGAAACAAATGGTTGTTCGTCTTCTTGTCTCTGAGTATTGTAAGGTCGCGTTTGATGAGGGGATGGTCTATGACCGTAAGGTTTTTCATGGATGGTATTCCTGGTTCAAGTTGATAGAGAGACAGCGTTACAGTTTCTTCCGAATGGCATTCGCGGCCACAAGGACGGGGTCCCACAGCGGGCTGAACGGCGGGCTGTAAACGAGATCCTGTTGTTGCATATCGTCGATCGCAACCTTGTGCTGTATCAGTGTCGCACAAACGTTCGCCCGAAGCACCGCTCCATCCTCCCCCCATACGTTTGCTCCCAGCAGACGGCGGCTCGATTTATCTGCGATGAGTGTAACATTCAGATTCTTACTGCCCGGCATCATTCCCACGCGGGAAGGCGCTGTGATCGTTTCGGAAACCGGACGGAATCCGGACGCTTCGGCTTCTGTAACACTCAACCCGACTCTCGCCACCTCCAGAGCAAAGATACGAACACCTACCGCCCGTATTGCTCCTTTGAAGTTTGCATTCCCACCGGCGGCATTCTCTCCCGCCACCCATCCCTGCTTGCTCGCAATCGTAGCAAGCGGAATGTACATAAACCTGTTGTCAACGACGTTCCTAGTCTCGCAACAATCCCCTGCCGCAAAGACATTGTCCAGATTGGTTTGTTGTCGCTGATCCGTCAGTATACCGCCGTACGTACCGATGGTGATACCGGCCTCTACGGCAAGCTGCGCGTTTGGCTGTACTCCAATCGCGACGATGACTATTCCTGCATCGTAGGTTCCCTGATCGGTTGCGACGTGAGTAACCCTTTGCGCCTTGTCGAGAACAAATCCACGAACTCTGGCATGAGCGACAAACTCAACTCCTTTTCGCTCAAGTTCCGATCGCACATCTTCCCGCGCTGTGCGCTCAAGCCCCTTCATCGGCAGACTCTGATTATGCAGGAGTGTGACTCCCACGCCTCTCGCCCTCAGACTTTCGCACATCTCCATCCCTATGTACCCCCCTCCTACGATTACGGCGTGCGTCGGTTTCTCAACCTCCAGGTAGTGATAAATCCGGTTTCCGTCTTCGAGTGATGAGACCGTGAAGACGTTTCTCGATTCCTCTCCTTCCAAACCCAGTCTTCGGGGAGTGGAACCCGTGGCAATAATCAGTTTGTCGTATGTTTCTTCGTAGCTTCGAGCGCCTTTGAAATCCCTTACCACAATCCTTCGTTTCGTCGGAATAATCCTCTCAACACGATGATGAGTTCTCACCTCAATCTGTTTTCGCTGACGAAGTTGCTCCGGTGTGTTGAGGACCAGCTTCGAGCCGTCAACTTGTCCTGCAATAAAATAGGGAATTTCACAGATGCCGTAGGAAACATCGTTTCCCTGCTCAAACAACACAACCTCTGCGCCCGGATTCACGCGCTTTGCTTTACTGGCAGCGCTGGGGCCCGCGGCAAGTCCGCCTATGACAAGAATCCGCCTCGCCATCACTTTTGCTTGAAAGTAATTGTTATCGGCACGCCGCTGAAGGTGAAGTGATCTCGGATCTTGTTCTGGAGGTACCGTCGGTAGTTGTCGTCGATCAGTTTCGGTTCATTGCAAAAGAAGGCGAATGTGGGAGGTTTCGCCTTGACCTGGGTAATGTACTTGATCTTGATTTCTTTGCCCGACCTGCTGCGCGGCGGAAAGGTCTTGACGTCCTCGCCGAGGAGAGAGTTGAGCGTGCTGGTCGGAATGCGGCGGTTTTGCTCTGCATCGACTTGTTTAGCAAGCTCAATAATCTTGTATATGCGTTGTTTCGTCATGGCGGAAATGAACATGATCGGGATGTAGTCGTACAGGCGCAAACGTTCCTGCATAGCCTTTTCAAAAGCGCGCGCGGTGCGTTCATCCTTTTCAATCAAATCCCACTTATTCACACACAGCACCACCCCCCTTTTCCGGTCAACTGCGTGCTCGATAATGCGGAGATCCTGGTGTTCAAGCCCTTCCGTGGCATCGACGAGCACAATCGCAACATCGCATCGTTCAATGCTCTTCATTGTCCGGACGGTACTGTAGAATTCGACACTTTCCTTGATCTTGCTCTTACGTCGCAGGCCGGCTGTATCGATGAGCAGAATCTCTTCGCCATAATGTTTCAGAACCGCATCAATTGGGTCGCGAGTAGTGCCGGGGATATTCGTCACAATGTGCCTGTCCTCTTGCAGAAGGGCATTCACGAGAGATGACTTCCCGACGTTCGGCTTGCCGATAATGGCGAGCTTCAGACGCGGGTCGGGCTTTTCCTCCAGACCATCCGCAAAACCGGACGTAATAACATCAAGCAAATCACCCGTCATGCGTCCGACCAATGCCGAGACGGCGTACGGTTCGCCAAGTCCGAGAGAATAGAACTCCGCAATTGCCGGTTCCTTCTTCTCTCCATCAACTTTGTTCACGACGAGAACAACTTTCTTGTTGGCTTTCCTCAGAATATCTGCGAGCTCAGCATCGGTAGGAAGAATCCCAGTTTCCGCGTCGACAACGAAAAGAACGACATCCGCTTCCTCAATGGCAATCTGCGCCTGCTCCCGAATGGCCGCCTCGATGATATCCTCCGATGCAGGAACGTAGCCTCCTGTGTCAACCAATGAAAAGCGCTTGCCAGCCCACTCCGCCTCAGCGTAGTTGCGATCGCGCGTCACACCGGGCATGTCGTGCACAATGGCGTCGCGCCGTCCTATGATCCGGTTGAAGAGTGTGGATTTACCGACGTTCGGGCGCCCGACAAGTGCGACAAGCTTATGAGACATGAAATTCTACTAGGAGATGGGATTGAATGCCTTCAAGGTACAAAGAAGGGCAAGGACATTCAAGGTGAGAAGAAGCGGAGGGATTTGTCAAAACGAGGGATACTCAACGAGATGCCGGCAGTAGCATCTACCACTACCGGCGTGAAGAACTCAATCCACAATCAGGCAACTGCAAGGGCACGGACTGGACTGAACTGCTTGAGCGAGGATAATGCCTCATTGAGAAGTTCGAAGCCTGCAGACTTGGAAATGTACGCCGCGGCTCCGTATTCGTACGAATAAGTAACATCCTCTTCACGATCGGAAGAACTTAGCACAACAACAGATATGCTCTTCAGGACAGGATCTGATTTGATCAACCGCAGAACTTCCCTGCCGTTAATGCGGGGAATGTTCAGATCCAGCAGAATCAAATCGGGACGGGGATTTGCAACCGGATCCGCAAACTGATTCTTGTTTTGGAGATAGTCAATCGCCTCCTGACCATCCCGGACAACATAGACCTCGCCTAAAACGTTATTGTGGCGAAGGATATATTTTGTGAGACGTAAGTGCTCGAAATTGTCTTCAACTAGAAGGATTCTCATAAAGCGCTTGATGGACTTATGGGTGGAAGATTCGTGTATAGTATATAGCATCGTACTTGAACTCATCGTGATGCTAACCACACATCCTGCCCCTTTGCACAATCGAAAACGAAGTTACGCAGTATTGCTTACCAGAACAGGCTCTTCCCGTTGTATTTGAGCCATTTCTCGGCTTGCCGGAACCCGGGAAAGTGATGTTCAACAATCCTCCAGAATCGCACAGAGTGATTCATCTCGGTTAGGTGAGCCAACTCATGATAAATGATGTAATCCATTACGTTGGGAGGAGCTAATATCAAGCGCCAATTGAAACTTAACGTGCCCCTCCTCGAGCAACTTCCCCATCGGCTACGTTGGTTGCGTACGCCGATTCTAGAATAAGAGAAATGACCTTCCGCATTAAGCTCTGCGACCCTTCGCGGAATAACCTCTTTTGCTCTAGCTAAACACCATGCAGTGAATAGTAACTTTACGGCCCTTTGCGAACTGTCGGATATTACCAAACGCAGCTCTCCTCCGCAAAGTATAGCAGTTCCGTGTCGGGCAGAGGGGTCATGCTCTACAAATAATTTTACCGGATTACCAAGACACGAAAACGTGCTCCCATGCTTGAAATCGAAAACCGGCGTCCCGCTCCGGACGTCTTCAACTTCCTTGAGCTTCTGCAACACCCATTCGCCTCTCGAGCTAAGAAGTTGGTCAAAGTCCAGTTTCAGCAGTCGCCATACGAAGGGGACGATAAACACCACACCTTGGTCTGTTGAAATCCTGAGCGAGACCCGCTGCGCTCTGTTTGTATAGCGAATCGCATACTGTACCGGGGTCCCGTTGACCGTCCCCGTGTACAATGGACTGGCTTCAAGATACTTCATTCCCACATGTCCATAATCTGTTGACTCTGCTCGGGTTACTCAGTAGATTGATACACAAAAGTTCTCATAAAAGAAACGCAAAAGAGCCATGTCCCCACGCATTCTCGTTCCGCTTTTCTTAGGTATTTTCATTCTAAATGTGCATGCCACCACCGGGTCCGGAACAAACGAAACGCCGCGTACTTCCCAGGAAGCTGATTGGTTCATGCTTCAACGGATCATGCCTTACGACGATATCCCCTTCGATGTTTACGAAAGAAGCAGAAATGCGATAGGCCGCGACCTCAACCGACTGAGCTTCGGGAACTCCGCGGTATGGCAAAGTGTAGGTCCTTCAAATGTCGGAGGAAGAATCACTTCGCTACTTCTCTCGTCCGCAGACCAGAATCTGATTTATGCGGGAGCAGCTGCCGGCGGTGTATGGAAGTCGACTGACAACGGTGTTACCTGGACGAACATCTTCAACGAAGCCCCGGCGATCGGCTCACTTGCAATGGATCCATCCGATCCTTCCACGATCTATGTCGGCACCGGAGAGGCTAACCCAGGGGGCATTGCCATTTACCCTGGCAACGGGCTCTGGCGATCGACCAACGGAGGTGGTACATGGACCAATTTGGGACTTCAGGAAACCGGGGCTATCGGGAAGATAGCCATACACCCATCGAATCCCAATACTATCTATGTTGGCGCACTCGGCATGTACCGCAGCAGAACAACGGAGCGGGGTGTTTACAGATCCACTAATCGCGGAGCAACCTGGTCGAAAGTCCTTTACGTGAATGACACGACCGGCGTCAGCGATGTAATCATTGATAAAAATACGCCAAGTCGTTTATTTGCAGCTACTTGGACCCGTTATCGTCCAGTACGATATAGTGTCATTGGAGGAGGGCAATCGGGGCTTTGGATGTCGACCAATGGAGGGGACTCTTGGTCTCCCGTAACAAACGGATATCCTGCGAATGAAACCAACATAGGAAGAGCAAGTCTTGACATCTCACCTTCATCCCCTAACACCTATTTTTCGCTCCTTTCAAATGGGACAGGCGTTCGGGGCATCTACAAGTCCACTAACTTCGGTGAATCATGGGTAAACATGTCGGCCTCATTCAGTGAGGGACAGGTGTGGTTCAATAATGTCATCCGTGTTCATCCTAGAAACCCTGATCTCGTGTATGCTGGAATGACGCAGATGTACCGTAGCACAAACGGTGGTGCCACATGGTCGACGACAGCGACCGGTATTCATGTCGACTTTCATGCCATTGAGTTCGACCCTAACAACCCGAACAGATTGATTGTTGGCAGCGATGGCGGCGTTTTCGTTTCCATGAACGGCGGCAATACATGGTATAAATCCCTCAACCTCCCTATATCGCAGTTCTACGCCGGAACACTGGATTTTACAAACCCGCACCGTTACTATGGCGGCCTGCAAGACAACGGAACCGTCCGAACACTTACCGGCTCTGCCAATGATTGGTCCGGTATTTACGGAGGTGATGGATTCTATGTCTTGATTGACCCGACCAATCCGAACCGCATTTATGCCGAATCTCAGAATGGCGGCTTGGCCTATTCTACAAACGGAGGTGCGTCGTTCCTTTCGGGTCGAAATGGCATCAACTCAAGTGATCGGACAAACTGGTCTACGCCGATAGCGATGGACCTCACCTCACCGTTGACGTTATACACAGGAACATACAGAGTCTATAGAACAACGAACGGCATGGCAAGTTGGTCTCCCATCAGCGGTGACCTGACACGCGGCCCGGGAACCCGCATCGGTACCCTTACGACGATTGACGTTGCACAATCCAACCCAAACGTTATTTATGTCGGAAGCGATGACGGGAAGTTGCATGTAACTACCAACGGCGGGACGACGTGGAATGATATCACCGGTTCATTGCCCACCCGGTGGGTCACGCGGGTGACCGTGGATCCTGATTCGGCGAACGTTTGCTATACCACTATATCAGGATACCTGGAATATGACTTCCAAGCACATATCTATAGGACATCTGATTATGGCGCGTCATGGATACCAATCGGTGGCAACCTTTCGAACATCCCGTTAAATGATGTCATTGTTGATCGGGTCGCCCGTCCCAGATTGTATGTGGCTTCGGATGCCGGCGTTCTCGTCTCGACAAACTACGGATCATCATGGAATGTTCTCGGAACCGGGCTTCCCGAGAGTCCGGTGCACGACCTTGAACTCCATTCCCCCACTCGTAAGCTTGTCGCATTTACACACGGCCGATCCGCCTGGTCGATTGATGTAAGCTCTCTCACCGCGGTGGCGGAAACTCCACCTTCCGTTCCCGAGAGGTATGTTCTCCATCAAAACTACCCGAACCCCTTTAATCCCACAACCACGATCCGGTTTGAGCTCTTTACGGGTGATGCAGTATCCTTGGATGTCTTCGATGTCACTGGAAAGCACATTGCGAGATTAGCCGAGGGCTTCATGGCTGCAGGGGAACATCGGGTTGTATTGGACGGAACATCTCTACCCAGTGGAGGATATTACTACAGGCTGCGTGTAGGAAACTTACAGGCTACGCGGCGGTTTACTGTCATTAAGTAGCGGGATACGCCTCCTCCTGCCCCAACTCATCGAGCATCCAGCTACGCACGCGGGAACTTAACTCGTGCTGCGACTGCTGGTCGGCGCCCGGGGGGCCAAGAGGTTCCCCGAAAACGATTGCAATGTCACCCGGCTTGATGCGCCAATCTCCCTTCCTGTTTATGGCGTAGAGCCCCTTACACACCATAGGCAGAATTCTCACTTGGGCTTCTGCAGCCGTTCGGAACGGCCCGCGCTTGAACGGCTGCAACTTGCCGTTCGGTGTACGTGTCCCTTCAGGGAGTACGAGCACCGAGGTTTGCTCCTCTCGTAACACCTGAGCCACCTTCTTCATACTCTCGATCGCCTTCGAGGTATTTTGCCGGTCCACTTCGATTTGGCCAATGGCACGCATCCATCGACCCCATATGGGTATTCTGAAATTCTCCTTCTTCTCCAATCCTCTGAGCAGGTAGGGATAATATCCCTGATAAATGAACGGCTCAAGAAAATTCACATGGTTTGCCGTCACTATAAACGGCTCGTTTGGGGCCACGTTGTCGATCCCTGTTACCGACTTGACGCGAATACCTGCCAGAGGCAAAAATATTCTGCATGACAGCCTGAGCCACTTGTCAAAAACGGATTTGTCGAAAATGAACGCTGCCGGAAAGAAAACCAGGATCATCAGTGTGAGAAACAATCCGCACTTCAGATAAATGAACACTGATATCATCGTTTCCCAAATCGTAAACGACCAATCAGAGTTGTGTGTTGATGTTCTCGACATTCTGTATGGTTAGGTTAAAAACAAAAACAGGGAGGAACTTCTTCCTCCCTGTACATGCAAAAGGTAAACGTGCAGGCCTTTACGGTTTGAATGCCTGGCTCAGCCAGTGCGGTATCGGGCGTGTCTGCGGAACTTGTGAGCCTGTGATGTAAAAGTCGGCTGCAGTATTTCCGCTGTAGTACGCACCGGCCCACCGGGCAATTGACTGAAACTCCGGGATCATACCAAGCGACTTGTTGTTCGGATATGGATCCGTCCCCGTTGGCGTATAATTGCCGTAGCGAACCACATCAACCACCTGATCTTGCGCATTCCGGAGGACAATTTGATCGGTCCCTTTGAGCATGAATTCATTGAAGCCGATGATCGCCTCGTAGGTTGTATCGGGCAGCAATCTCAACGTAGCAGTTCCTACAAACCCTGGTCCGGTCAACTCACCGCCAAGAAATGGGCTGGCATAGTATTTCGGGCCTTCGCCGGGGCCGAGGTCAGTATAATCACGGATTCTGGTTTCGCTGCTTCCGATTGTAATGAAATTGAACCCGTTAAGCCTAATACCGGGCAAGCCACCTGGCAACTGGCCACCGGTGACGCCAAAGATTGTCCGGTAGACGCTATCTTTGATGGAAAGGAGCGCAAAAGAATTCGGCCTTGGGTTGAACGTCGAATCGAGAATAAACCGGAACCGATATTGACGCGCAGAGAATTCGAGGGACCAGCCCGTCAAGTTCACTGTGTCGGCACGCGGATTGTAGAGTTCAATCCAGCAATGTTGACGTTGATTTGTGGCCGGAAGCGTGAAGACCTCGTTTATGATCAACGTAGAGGCGGGCCGGACATTCGGTGGAGCGGGATCCTCTGTAGTGAGTTCGCAGCCCGAACTAATGATGCCGGCAACAGCCAATGCACCACAGACAACAAGGTTTTTAATGATTTTCATGATTATAGACCCAATTCAATTGAGAACATATGTGTACCGGGGAGCGTCGTGTAATTCGTGAAAGCATAGTCGATGCGGCCCGTCAAGCCCAGACTGGAAAGATCAACGCCCAGCCCGGCGCTCCAGTTTTCGGCGTCGTAGTTGAAGCGGTAGCCACCACGTAGGGCCAGCGTGTTCATGAAAATATACTCGGCACCGACATTGTACTGTTCATCCGCATCATTGGGTCGTCCTACCTGCAGCACAAGGAATGCACGATTATCATCGTCATCCCATACGGTCGTACGGGCGCCGAACCTAAGGACTGTCGGCAACGAGTATGTTTCGTTCAAGTAGCGGAGATCGCGTCCCAGGTTATTGACGGATATGCCGAGGCGCGTCCGCAGAATCGAAACATCATACAACGTGCCAATGTCGAAAGCAATCGAGTTCGCATTGATGTCGTTGTTATAGAGATTCGAGCGGATATACTTAGCACTCAGCCCGATTCCGAAGTCCTGGCTGATCTGACGTGCATAGCTTAACGTGTATGCTATCTCAACCGCCTTGAACTTTTCGCCGGTACCTTCGGGGAATGCCGGTGTCCTGACGAGCATGTCGTCAGTCGAGAGCATCACCGCTCCAAGTCCGATCGTTCCATATTCCTGAAGATTGACAGCGGCACCGATGAAGGAATGCGTGATATCGGCCCACCACTGGTTATACGTGGCGCCGAATGACGCAGTCCCGATAGAAAGCGTGCCGGCAGGATTGAAGGGAATGGAAAGAGCTCCTTCAGCCAGCGGAACCTGGGCATTCCCCATTGCTGTCGCCCTTGCGTTGATAGGCAACTTGAGGAACTGACCCGTTACGGTTCCCGACCGGTTGCCCGCATACGACAGCGGGACTGCAACACACAGTGCTGCAAGCAAAACGAGATATCGATGTTGTGTCTTCATAATATTCATTCTCACCGAATTATCACAAATTTACCGGTCTGTAAACCGAGGCTTGATTCTACAGTAAAGACGTAAATGCCACTCGCCAGTGCCCGGTTACTTTCGCTTAGTAGGGGCACGTCACGGTCGCCGCGCGGGAATGCGCCGCCGCCGCCATCATGCTCCACTGTTCTCACGAGATCACCTGCTAGTGAGAAGATCTTAATCGTACACTTCTCAGGCAGGTTGATGAATTTGATGAGGCGCCGGTTCTCGTCCCATCTCGAGTTTAATCCTTCATAGCCGCCACTTTCAAGCGTGTAATCACGGTCCGTTCTGTATGGATTTGGTACCACTGCAACATCGCCCAATTTTCTGGAGACCGAGAATGGAAGATCTACCCTCACTTTGTTAGTCGAGAGTTTTGATTCCAATGGATCGACCGGGACTTCCACCGTTCGTACCTGCCCTCCTATTACCACTTGTTGATACACGAGGTTTGGTATCGATTTCGACGTGACCGAATAAACATACGTCTTGCCTCGAACGAGATTGGAATCGACGAACGTGTACTCCAGACCGGTATTATATTCGAATGAATCAGTCGGTACATCGACCTGCTTCAAGAGCGTAAAACTCTCGTCCGGTGAATCCGGATTCTCGCTCCGCCAGATCTTATAGGCACTGAAATTACGTCCGCCCCTGTTCGGATCTATGCCCGGAGGATACGGAGGCGAGATGCGATCCGGATACCGCCGAGCAACCTGGTTTGTGCTGTCCCAATTGAGCTCGGGGTTTGGTCTGCCACTAATGCCGACCGAGTCGGCAGGGGTCCAACGCCAATCGAGCGTAACCTTTCTGAATCCGACGTCCACCCGGAGGGGCGGTGACGGCGGCGTTGCCGGCAATTGAATTCCTTGATTCAGGTAGATATCAAGAGCCCGGGACCCGTTGCGTTGCATGATGCGCAAGTGGTTTCCTGCCGGGTCATAGCCGGAGATGATGGCCACCGCAATAGTCAGACTGTCCCGCGTCGTGGAATATGGTCGCAGATGAAACGCGCCGAATGCAAAGATAAACCTGGTATCTGAGAGACTTGGAAATTCATCAGGATCGATTCTCCCTGAACTCATGAAGGCATACTTTGCATCATCGTTCGGGGGCGTTTGCTGGCCCGGGAACCATCTGAATGAATAGCGCAACGAATCAAGAGGTCGTTGTGATGTTTGGAGCAACGTTACGCCAACCGGAGTTGAACCGCGGTCCGAGGGATTGTGGGAGTAGGCGGTTCTGGAGTTTGTATAATAGCCGGTGAAATTTCTTGTCCAGTACGCAGCAGCGCTCAGGGGTCCGACGTCGGGCTCAAAGAAAAAGCCCACGTAAGCGCTGTCAATAGGTTTGGTGCCGCGGTTATAGATCGTGTATTCCACGATAATGATGGCATCGGCATAGCTGTCATCCCATGCATACATGCGTTGAATGACCTCCAGATTCAACGGCACGTGGTTGGTGACGCGAAACCTATTGTCCACATACCGCATGTACCGCTCATCATCTGCAATCGGGTCATAGCTGAGCTGGTTGCCCCAATATTCATCCCAACGATTTGGCTTGGGAAGACGCTTCCCTCCCCTCCAAATCACGTCGAGCGCCCTGTTGGTGTCCGGAAAGAACTCATTCAGCGGACCCGACCAGCCTTCATAAGCGACCGAAACACCACGCACCGGCGGTGAACTGCCGACCCGTGCAGTGTCCAGCAATCCAGCGATCCAAACGCCTGCTCCATACAAGTGTTCAAAAGGCTGTCCGACCGGATACTCAAGTCCAAGCAAGCCGGTGGAGTTGGCAGGTGAGCCGCCGGGGAATGCCTGGCGACCCATAACTCCCCTGTTATCAATTTGCATTTTCATGGAGTAGCCCATTCGCTGGCTTACAACGTTCTGGGCGATGCCATTGACTGTGACCAACGCTGCAAGGGCAAATATTGCAGCAGACGTCTGTATGAATTTCATAGTATTCCGCATGGTTAGTTCCACGTTACCCTCATGCCTAATGTGACTTGTCGAGGGCTCCCGAAGATAAAAGGAGGAACCCGTGCATCAAATGAACTCGAACCCTTTGTGGCACCCCAGGGATAAATGTAGCGCCGTCCTTCGGGACTGTTGTCGCCATACACAAAAGGAGCGCCAGTCACGCTGTTGAACCCGCCCGCACTCAAGTTCACGTTTCTGCGATTAAGCAGGTTTATGATATCAAGTGTAAAAAGGGTGTTTAGTGCATTGAAAAACTCAAATCCTTTTGAGAGGGAGATGTTGAGTTGAGAAGTATGGGGGCCGTTGCCTGTGTTCTTCAAGTAGACATCGGCAAGAGTTCTCCCTGCATTATACGGAGTGTACGGGAATCCGCTGCCGTAGCTCCACGTCACGGATGCGCTGAAGTTATCAATCGGAATTCCGAAAATATTCACAACTTCATTCGGGCGTAGACGATATCCGAGGAAGAGATTGATCGTATGTTGCTGGTCGTAATCCAGACGTGTTTCACGCGGGAGTCCAAACAACTGCGGCGTGACTTGCACAACAAACGGATCGGATGCTCGTCCTTTCGCAAGTTGGAAGGTGTAATTGATGCTTCCTGAATAATGATCGCTCAAACCCTTCTCGATGATGATCTCGAAGCCGCGTGTACTGGCGTAATCAAGGTTAACGTAACGGTCAACCGTACGGCCGCTCAGCTGTAGCCGCTGGAATGCTGCATAGTCGAAGATGTCTTTATAGAACCCGGTAATCTGAAGCGAAAGATCCTCGAACAACAGCTGCTTGAATCCGGCTTCGTACTGCACTGTACGCTGGGGCTTGAGGGCAGGATTTCCAACGTAGTTGCCGCCGATGCTCCGGCTGCTGTCGAAGAAGGCATCGTGGAAGTACTGATCACGATCCGGATACTGGAGATAATGTCCGTAATTGAAGTAGAAGCTCGCCCGTTCCGAAATCGGGTACGAGATTGCCAACCGCGGACTGAAGTTCCCGCCAGTAAACGCCTTCCAGAATGTATTGTTCTTCAGCCAATTGGCGGTGGCATACGGAGTATTCGGGTCCGTATCGTTGATGACAGCCTCATACCGGCTGACGTATTCCGGATTAAAGACCTGTTTTCCGAGGTAAAAGTAATCGTAGCGCATCCCGATCTTAATATTGATACCGGGGAAATCGATATTATCCTGCACCCACAGACCGCCGCGGCTGGGCGTGTTGTTGGAAACCCAGCGACCAAGGCCATAGTTCGGAAACTCTCCACGTCCGTTCGGATCGGTATATCGCTCCGGAGCCAACGGGAATGAAATGTCCGTCGATTGGATGTGTTCGTAGTAATACTCCATACCGGTCTTCAGATAATGGAGACGGTGCAACTGGGATTCAAAGGCAATCTTAGCATTCCAAACAACAGTATTGGATTTTGACCACCCTTGCGAACTGCCGATATCGTAGAACCCGTCGTTGTTGGGATCACGATAATAGGAATTCGAGAAGTTGGTGACCGCAGAAAACTGGTCCGGAGTGAGGTTGCCAATCGTGCTGTTCTTGGAAATCTCCAGCCTGCTGATGTATGTTCGTAACTCTGTATTCGTGCTGAAGAAGTGTTTCCACTGAATAACGTCCTGCGTTTGCAGAGCGACATTCGATGCGCTCGAGTCATAACGATCTCTGTACGAATATGCCCCGCTCAACGAGCGTCGGGAAGTCGCGTTGGCGCGGTAGCTATAAAACACCTGGTCGTTCAGACCGGAGTTGTATGTTACCTTGGCATTGAACGAAAACTCATTGTTCTGCCGGTCCGAGTACGTGAATCCGAGATTATCGAGCAGACTTCCGAAGAAACCACTGAACCTCACTTTGCGTTTCACGGGATTGTAGAACGAGCTGCGTGTAAACCCGAACGGGCCGTCCGACTGATTAAAGCTGCCGCTCAAGAAGAAGGAGACGTTTCCTGTCATATCAACCCCCAATGCAGGCAGCAGATATTTTGTTATCGGCTCAGGACCGCCGATGTTTGCCGCATAGTACCTGTCATTGAAATCAGTCCCGACAATCCCATCCGTTCGGTACTGCAATGATCCGCTGTACTTCTCCGAGCCGGACTTTGTTGAGATATTCACCACTCCGGACTGGGCATTACCATATTCTGCATCCAAACCACTGGTTGAAGTACTGACGGATGAGATTGCATCGGCGCTGACACCAGCTCCTGTCGTCGCACTTCCCGAATATAACTGCTGGAGCAGCTCGTTTGCATTTGATGTACCCGCAGCGGCTCCACCACCACCTACGTCATTAACCACCACGCCGTCAATGAGAATCTGTGTTTCGTTTGCTCGTCCGCCGCGCAAGAACAGCTGGCCGCCGAACTTTACAACGCCGGCCTGCAATGTCAGAACGTCGTTGACGCCCTTCAGGTTAGGGAGCTGGTCAATCTTGTCACGATTAAATGTTTGATCGCTTGCCGTCTTTTTGACATCGATCAGGGGACGCTTCCCCTCTACCGTCACGCCTTCAAGCTCAATGTCTTCGCTCGCCAGCCTGACGTTGTACACAGTTGTCTCATCGACAAGAATCTCGATGTTTTTCTCCTCAATGGTCTTATATCCTACAGCCGAAACACGGAGTGTGTAGCGACCCGGGGAAATCCCCGAAACGAGGTAATCACCTTTAACATCCGTGACTCCACCCCTACCACTTCCAACAATCAGGATGTTCACGCCAGGCAAAGCCTCACGAGTCTGAACGTCCGTCACCCTGCCTCGCAGGTTACCCGTAGTTCCGGCGAACGCGATGCTGATTGCCCACAGAGTCAACATCAATGAGAACACCAATCTGTACACCGTTCTACTGCTTCGTTGCATGAGAAGTTCTCCTTTGGCAAGATTCCTATTGGTAAACATCAGCCACCGCCTTTCTCATCCAGGCGATCACAGAACTTTTTTGCCCGTAGTAGGTGGGGAAACCCGAGTAGACAAACGAGAATGTTCTTCGCGCCGGAGGAATCGGATCCGGACTCTGGAAGCGAACGCCGACCGGCAATCCCTGCCATTGGGGATCATTGGTCCTCGAACCGAACGTATTGATGGTTTGTGCGAATCCTCTCGGGAAGTTGATCGAAACGAACCGCAGCGAAGCTCCTGTATCAGGATTCGTTCCGGCAGGAATCTTGGCGGCATCCATCGCAACGGTCGGATAACCCAGACGGCCCACTGCAGAGGCAAAGTCTCGACCATTGTTCTGAATCAACGGTATCTGTGTCGTCGGAACAATATGCATGATATTGTATCCGAAGATGTCAAAGTTATTGAAAGCTTTGAGTATATCCGGGATGCCGCACAAAATCATATTGCCGCCCGCACTCAGGTAACGGTTGATAAAGGCTTGCTTGTCGGCATCGAGCTTGTATATACCCGAACCGAGAATCGGCAGCGGTGTCTCAAGAAGATAGATCACGAGAGAATACTTCCCAAAAATGATGTCGTTCGGGAATCTATCCGCAGGGGCACGAGGCGTTGCGATCGTGAAGAAATCATACTTGCCTGCTTTGCCAAGTGAATCCAACACCTCCGAGTAGAGCGCCCTGACTCTGTTGGTATCGATTGCCGACGTGGAAACCGCAGTGTTCGTGTGAGGTGTTCCGTTGATAACGAGAATCCTCTGCTGATACGTCGGATCATCAAAATCCGGTACCACCGCGGAAAACTGTCGCGACACAGTCGGGCTGATAACGCCCCATCTGTTCCTGGCCCGCAGATAGAAAGTATGCGTGCCAGTCGCAATGGGCTTGAAGCTGCTCGCCGTTACAAAAGCGAACGTGTTCGGAGTCCACGCCGACCAGCTCAGAGTATCATCAACAGACCAGGAAAACTGGAGATCTTGTGTATTGTTCGGATCAAGTGATCTGTACACAAAGCGCAAGCCCGGGAAGTTGTCGGTCGCGTGGCGAATCGCAAGGGAATTTGCCGGCGGAATACTGTCAATCAGGGCCACAGAACCCGGCGAAACCAGTGTCCAGAAATTTACAGCAGCAGGCGTCGGGTCGACAGCGTTATCGTTGTCAATTGAGGCAACTTCGAACCTGTGCAGATTGCTGTCCACAGGTGAAAAGAAAATGAATGTGCCGGTCGTCGGGGTCTGTAATTCCAAACGGCTCAGACCTTGCAAAGAATCGGTAACAACAGGGCCGGTCTTGTACGGAACAGCAAACGGTCTGCCGGTCGCAAGAGAATCCCCGATAATACGTGTGATCGCCGTGTCGGTCGGGCCGAGCGTCACAAGGAAATTATAAATGTTAAAGAGAGACGGCGGAGTGCCCCGAACCGAGATCACATTCTCCCACCCTCCCCTGACGATATTCAGGATCGTCGTCCAAGGCCTCTGTCTGATCTGCGTCCCCCGCGCAAAGTCCGTCCAGCGAAAGTTGTAACCGATGATATAACCGTCCGGATCGTCTCCAATCCACGACAGAGTCATTTCAGGGAACGTATTGAGATTGATGTAGCGGGCAATCGTATCATTTGCCGGCACATTTGAAAGCCGGGTCTCGGGAATGGTGTTGCCTTTTACCGGATCGCTCGGATACTTGCATGCCGCTACGATCAGCGAGGTGCCGACAATCAGACACACCGACGAGAATAAATTCAAGATTGTGGACTTCTTCATATTCATATGGTGAGCCCTATAGGTTTTGGATCGAAGAAACATAGAACTGCAGATTTCCCTGGAAAACCTCGGTTCTCCGTATCAAAGTCGAATCAAGATCAAGGGTGACGTTCACAATGGTTTTTCTCGCTTCATTAATCTTGATGCTAAGCGTTTCTCCGGGGCGTGGCAAACTCTTCAATGCAGGCGGAGGCGGCTGAGGGACAACAACATCAATCGCGCTGACCAAACCCAACACACCTGTCACCCGGACAAAGTTCTCATGTTGCGCAGTAATGTCAATCCCGGTGAAAGTTCCCGGAGGTGCATATGCCTGACCGAGAACATAGACGGAATCACGGGCGAGCGTGTCGAGACAGTTGTAGGTATCACCATCGTCACTTCGCCGGATAGCGTTCAGGTCGGCATACACCGAAAGTCGAGCACCGTCGTCTCGTATGACTTCGAGGGTTCTCAACGTTATTCTGAACCGGTTGTTCTCACCGAACGGCATGAAGTCCGTTCGAGAATTTTTCACCCGCAATCTGAACTCAATAATGCCGGGTGTAGGTGACACATATTCGTATTGGCTGCAGGAGATTCCTGAAAGGACGGCTAATCCCAACAGGAGCACAGTCCGCAACATGGATGCTGGCGAGGATAGACGCATACGTTTGATCGTACTAAGTTGTACTTATGTTAATGGAGATTACAACGGATTGACGAGGCTGAAACAGTTTTTTGCTGAACCATCAATTCAAACCCGCTGCTATGATTTCCCGGACCAATGGCACCGGACAGTGACCAAACTGGCCGGCTACTGCGCCTTGAAGTGATGGTGTGAGAAAAAAGCCCTTTGATGGTGGAACAATGTAGGAAACATGCATCCTTTTGTCAACAGAAATCTTGTTACTATAACTACACTTGACTCCGACGCTTCAACCGTCGCTTCCAGAATGACAGTTCTTTTGCTACCTCTACAGGAGAACTGCTTCCAGCAGTCTTTTTGATCCCGATACTGTACCGGGGGGAAAATACTTTAAAGATGTCCTTTTTAATGAGTGGACAGACATTCTGCAACACCAGCAGCTCAAGCTCATGCAGCTTGCAGTTTCTTTTAACACTCAAGGCCACCACCTTCCCCGCTGCGCCATGCGCCTCGCGGAACGGCATTCCTTTCTTTACCAGATAGTCGGCAATGTCCGTCGCCAACGAAAGATCGCCGGTCAACTCTGCTTCAAATCGAGTTGAATCGAAACGGATGTTCTTAAGCATGTCGGCAGAGATGTTCAGTGAATCAAGCGTGGTGTCGGCGGCCGAGAACAGGTGGACTTTGTCTTCCTGCATATCGCGGTTGTAGGCAAGGGGCAACGCTTTCATAATCGTCAGGAGCCCGATCAGACTCCCATACACCCGCCCGCTCTTACCGCGTACAAGTTCCGCCATGTCAGGGTTTTTCTTCTGGGGCATGAGACTGCTACCGGTTGCAAACGAGTCATCTATCGTTGCAAATGAGAATTCCTGAGAACACCAGATGACGATCTCCTCCATCAATCTGCTAAGGTGCATCATTGTAATTGCACAGGCGCCGGTGAACTCAATCAGATGATCCCTGGCGCTTACAGCGTCGATGCTATTCATTGCGATGGAATCAAACCCAAGAATCCGGGCCGTGTACTTTCGATCGAGCGGAAGTGATGAACCGGCGAGCGCCGCTGCGCCGAGTGGAGAGGAGTTCACTCGCTTGTAGCAATCTGTGAACCGCCCCTTGTCCCGCTCCAGCATGTTGATGTATGCAAGAAGATGGTGGGCAAAGAGAATAGGTTGGGCACGCTGCAAATGCGTGTAACCCGGCACAACCGTGTCCCGATGTTTCTCCGCCTGCGCCAGCAAAGCCAGCTGCAGGCGTCGAATTGCTGTGATGACCGACCTGATGACTCGCCGCAGGTATAACCTCTCGTCTAGGGCAATCTGATCGTTGCGGCTCCTGCCGGCATGCAGACGCTTCCCCTTATTCCCTACTCTCGCTACGAGCCGTTCTTCAATGAGAGTATGAATATCCTCTTTCTGCCAATCGAGCTCGAGCTTTCCGTCACGCAACTCACGTTCAATGTTCTTCAGTGCTGCTATGAGAGTCTTCCCCTCTTGGGCAGAAATGATCTTCTGTTTGGCGAGCATGCGGACATGTGCGATGCTTCCCTCGATGTCGTCGGCAAAAAGTCTGCCGTCCAGATCAATGCTCGACGAGAATCGCAACGCGCTTTCAGCCAACGGTTTCCGGAACCTACTGTTCCATAGAGGCATACGAGTCCTTTACAGCCGAGCCGTTATTCCGCTTGCCGTCCTGCTTCTGTTCGATACGCTTGTATGTTTTCAACGGTAATCCATAAATCTTGATAAATCCTTCAGATGCCGAATGATCAAACTGGTCTTCGGCGGTGTACGTGGCAAGCATCGGATCGTACAGGGAAAACGGTGAGGTCCGGCCAACAACACGCAGAGTCCCTTTATATAACCGTACCTTGACGATACCCGTAACCCGCTCCTGCGTTTTCGTAACGAATGCTGTGAGCGCTTCGCGCAGCGGAGAAAACCATAATCCGTTGTAAATCAGGTTGGCGAATTCATGTGAAACCAGGGCTTTGTAATGTGCAACGGCCTTGTCGAGCGTCAGGCGCTCGAGTTCCTTGTGGGCAAAGTGGAGAATGGACGCGCCGGGAGCCTCGTACACTTCGCGCGACTTGATACCGACCAGTCTGTTTTCCACCAGGTCGATTCTTCCGATTGCATTCCGCGCCCCCATGGCGTTCAATAGTTCGACAAGCGCTATGCTGTCCAGCTCCCGTCCGTCAACACTGACCGGAATTCCCTTTTCGAAACTGATAGTTACCTCCTCGGATTCATCGGCGGCAAGTTCCGGCGACGCGGTTGATTGGAAGGCATCAAGCGGGGGCTCTATCATCGGATCCTCCAGAACACCGCACTCAATGCTCGTGCCCCAGAGGTTTTCATCAATCGAGTAGGGACTCTTCACCGTCGCCGACACCGGGATACCGTTCGCTGCTGCATAAGCAATCTCTTCTTCCCGTGACTTGAACTCCCATGTGCGGAGTGGCGCAAGGACTTTGATATCTGGAGCAAGTGCGCCGATCGAAACCTCGAACCGGACTTGATCATTCCCCTTTCCTGTGCATCCGTGCGCTATCATTGTTGCGCCCTCTTTGCGGGCAACTTCTACCATTGTCTTTGCCAGCAACGGCCGTCCAATTGATGTCGCCATCGGATATGCTTCCTCGTACAAAGCACCTGCTTGCAGTGCAGGGAATGCATATTGCTCAAGAAACTCCCGACGCAGGTCAAGGTAGTATACCTCCGTTGCGCCGGCCTTCAGTGCCTTATCGTGAAGCTGGGCAGTCTCTTTTGTTTGCCCGAGATTCCCGGTGCACGTAATGATGTCGGCGTCGTAGTGTTCCTTCAACCAATGAACCATGACCGACGTATCGAGTCCTCCCGAATACGCCACAACAATCTTCTGCTTCGCCATCTTACTTCAACCCCAGATAATGTGATATGATATTGATTGTTCTCTTGATTGTCTTTTTGGATTTCGGCACGACAAGAATCGTGTCGTCCCCGGCGATTGTGCCGAGGATATGCGGATCCTTTTTGCTGTCCAACATGAACGCCACACCCTGAGCCCTACCCGGAAAAGTTCTGATAACGACGAGTGTTTCATTGTGAGTCACCGAAATTATCTCCTCCGCTGTAAATCCTCGAAGAACCGGTTCGGGCGTTGACATCTTGATTTCGTACCTGTACCCTTCATCCGTCGGCACCCGGACGATACCAAGCTCCGCAAGATCGCGCGACAATGTCGCTTGTGTAACCTCAAACCCCTTCGATTTCAACGCAGCAGAGAGTTGAGTTTGATTGGAAATTTCCTTCGAGACAATAACGGATTTGATCGCTGCGTGACGCCGGGTGATGTCTGCCTTGCTCATGATGAACACATGCTATAATTGATCCTGCGAAATTCATGCAGCCGGCACAACATCGTTCCGGTGCACAATCTCGGTTCCGACCCCTTCGGTCGTAAAAATCTCAAGAAGAAGGGCGTGGGGTTTCCGCCCGTCGATAATATGCACTTTATTGACCCCAACTTTCAAGGCATTAAGGGCGGATTCTACCTTCGGTATCATACCGCCCGTGATAATGTTCTTTTGAATATAGTTCTCCGCGTCCTGCTCTGTGAGGCACTTCACAAGTTCCTCTCCCACCCGGATCCCCTCCACGTCAGTAAGAAAGATCAACTTCTTTGCTTCAAGTGCCTTGGCGATTTCGGCAGCAGCAATATCAGCGTTGATATTGTAGACATTCCCCTCTTCATCCACCCCAAGTGGAGCGATAACAGGGAGACAGCCGTCATTCAACATCGAACGGATAAAGGGGGCGTTCACTTGAAGAATCGAACCGACGTATCCTAAGTCCTCCTTCGTATACCGGGAGGCAAGAAGCAACTTGGCATCTATCCCGCTCAAACCGATAGCGTTCCCGTTGTGCATGTTAATACGCCTCACGATGTCTTTGTTGATAAGACCAGCAAGGACCATCTGCACGACATCACGCGTCGCGGCATCAGTATAGCGCTGACCATTTACAAAGCGGGTATCGAGCCTGAGTTGGTTTGCGAGGGCCGTAATCTCCTTCCCGCCGCCGTGAACGACCACAATATCGATTCCGATCTTGCGAAGAAGTGTTACATCTTGAGCCACCATCTGCTTGAGTGACTCCTCTTCCATCGCCGCCCCTCCGTACTTGATGACAAAGGTTGTCCGCTCGAATTGCTGAATATACGGCAAGGCTTCGACAAGCACATCTTCTTTTTTCAAGCGTTGAGTCATGTTCTATAGCTTCCGTTGATTACAACGTATTGTTCGGAGAAGTCGCACGTCCACACGCACGCTGATGAAGTCCCGGAATTCAGTTTCACAACCAACTCTATGAAATCACTCTTGAGACTTTTATTTGCGTCTGCATTCGACATGGTTACTGCAAAGTTCCTGCCGAGAATCGGAACATGATTGATAACGATCTCAAATTTTGAGGGATCAAACTCCACCCCCGAGTACCCTGCAGCCGCAATGATCCTGCCCCAGTTGGCATCTTCTCCGTGAATTGCAGTTTTGACAAGCGGAGAAAGAGCAATTGTTCTGGCAACACGTGCCGCGTCTGATTCGGTTGCAGCACATTCCACCTTTATTTCAACAAGTTTGGTCGCCCCCTCGCCATCCCTCACAATATCCAACGCAAGTTTCTTGAGGAGTTGCTCAAGCTGGTCGGCAAAAACGGTAAACGCACTGCTTCCGGGGAGCAATGGCGCGATCCCCGATTCACCATTCGCCAGTGCGATCACCATATCATTCGTACTGGTGTCCCCATCAACAACAATACGATTGAAGGTCCTGTCGACTGTGTGCCTCAGCAGCGCCTGAAACACATCATGCTCTATGGTCGCATCCGTAGTAATGAAGCCCAGCATTGTCGCCATGTTGGGATGAATCATGCCGGAGCCTTTTGCAATGCCGCCAATGTTAACCGGTATTCCGTTCAGGTTGAAGGTCGCAGCGGCAGACTTCACAAACGTATCAGTTGTCATGATCGCTTCGGCTGCACTTTCGTGTTCGCTTTCACTCAAAAGTGTTGCAGCGGTGCTAATGCCATGAACCACTTTCTCGATTGGGAGCAACTCACCAATAACACCCGTGGAAGAGACAAGCACTTCTGATGGATAGATATCCAGCGCCTCAGCGGTGGCATCTGCCATTGCGCAGGCATCCTCATATCCCTTTTCTCCGGTGCAGGCATTTGCATTCCCGCTATTCACCACAATCGCTCGAAACGTCTTTCTATGAGAGAAGTGTTGTTTGCTCAAGACAACGGGTGCTGCTACGACCTTGTTCTGTGTAAACACCGCCGCTGCCGTCGCCGGAACGTCAGACACAATCAACGCGAGGTCTTTCTTTGCACGCTTGATCCCGCAGTGAATACCGACGGACCTGAAGCCCTTCGGCAGAGTTACCCCACCGCGCGTCGGGACTTCTACTAGTTCTTCCTGAAGCATGGCAACAACCCTTCTGTTTGTGAGAATCCTGTCATCAAGTTCATATTTTGAATTGCCTGTCCCGCCGCGCCCTTCCCGAGATTGTCGATGGCGGAAAATACGATAAGCGATTCCCCGTTCATTGAGTAGCCGATGTCACAGAAGTTAGAGTAGGCAACATCCTTTAGCTCCGGAATTGCGGGTGCAACGATGCGTATGAAAGGCGAACTTTCGTAGGTCTCCGCGTACACATCGCGGACTCTTTGGATTGAAACTCCGGAGCGGAGACGGACGTGCATGGTGGTATAGATTCCTCTTGTAGCCGGGAAGAGATGAGGAACAAAGGAAAACCCGACATCTCTTCCGCCGAACTTCTTCAGAAACCGACGGATCTCCGGGATGTGCTGGTGATTCCCGACCTTGTATGCACGCACGCTTTCGTTGACCTCCGAAAAGATCATACTCTCGGAAACTGATTTCCCGGCACCCGATGTGCCACTGTATGACGTGATCGCAACCGGTACTTCATCAATCAAGTCTCCCTTTAGTAATGGCAACAAACCAAGTTGTATGCTCGTCGGGTAACAGCCCGGATTGGCCAGCAGGCGGGCTCGCTTGATCTCCTCAGCGTTCCATTCAGCAAGTCCGTAAACTGCTTGCGCAAGCAATGACGACACGGTATGGTCATGGCCATAATAGCGCGAATATTCACCCGGGTCGGACAAGCGAAAGTCACCACCAAGGTCGATCACCTTGCATCCTGCACTGAGAATACTGGGGACCACGGACATGGAGTGACCCGAAGGGAGAGCAATGAAAACAATGTCACATCCGGCCAATGCCCCGTCCGAGAACTCCTCAACCGGGAGGTTCAGAACATGCCTCAGCGAGGGATGAACTTCATCAATCCTCTTTCCCGCGGACGCGTTGCCGAATAATTTCGTAATCCGCACACGGGGATGGCGAACCAGGAGTTTCAGCAACTCAAGCCCCGAATACCCGGAAGCCCCAACCACAGCTACACGACTTTCTGACACATTCCTCCTTCAGTTTCTGTTGCATGATTATACATAATTACGTATAGTTATGCAAATCAAAACAGCTTCATATTTGTCAATGGATTGCATGACACTTCATCAGCGGGAAGAAGCCGCGTTCCTTCGAACATACAAGCGTTTAGGAGTTGAGATTGCAGGCGGGACGGGAATCTATCTCATCGACTCCACGGGTAGGCGCTACCTGGATTTGCTTGCCGGCGTCGCTGTCAACGCACTCGGCTACGGACACCCCCGCCTCAGGACCGCAATTCTCGATCAAGTCGAGAAGTACATTCACATCTCAAACTACTTCGTCCAGCAGCCGCAAGTTGAACTCGCTGAGAGGTTGAGACAGGCATCCGGCTACAAGAGAGTCTTCTTTTGCAATAGCGGAACCGAAGCAAGTGAGGCGGCTCTGAAACTGGCCAGACGCTGGGGAGACAGCAAGGGCAAGTCCGCAATTGTAGCCATGCAGAACAGCTTTCACGGAAGAACGATGGGGGCGTTGTCGCTGATGGACGCTGCTGACTACAAAAAGGGCTTCGGACCATTTCTGGATGGTGTCCAACATGTTCGATTGAATGACTGCGACAGATTGAGAGAATCGGTCAGCGGAGAGACTGCCGCGGTCTTTCTCGAGTGTATCCAGGGTGAGGGCGGGGTCTTCGAAGTCGACACAACATTTGTGGAAGAACTGAATCGCCTCAAGGAGAGATTTGAATTCATCATCATAGCGGACGAGGTTCAATCCGGTATCGGGAGGACGGGAAAATTCCTCGGCTGCGATCATTACGGCCTCCGTCCCGATGTTGTCACTCTCGCAAAGCCACTTGGAGGCGGTTTGCCGCTTGGAGCACTATTGGTTTCGGAGGAACTTGAAAACGTGCTTCAACCCGGATCGCATGGAACAACATTCGGCGGCAACCCCGTGGCGTGCGCAGCCGGGAATGTAGTGATTGACGAAGTAGTGAATAATGGGCTGATGAAAAATGCCGGAGTCACGGGTAGTTACTTCTTCTCCCGCTTGAAGAGTCTTCAACTGGAGATGCCTGAAGTTATCACCGATGTCCGGGGAAAGGGTCTTATGATAGGGGTTGAACTCTCGTTTCCGGGAAAAGCAGTCACCGACAAAATGCTTGAGTACGGAATCATCATTAACTGCACGCACACGAACGTCCTCCGCCTGGTTCCACCACTCATTATCTCGCCTCCCGAAGTGGATCTGGTCTGCACAACACTGAACACCGTGCTCCGTGACCCGAGCGTAGCAACAACGTCAAAGAGTGTCTGACAATCTCATTTCCCTGGGGATTGAAACAGCGGCACCCTCCACAAACGCAAAAGGGACTCATGCCATCTGAGTCCCTTGATGTTGCTGTCGGGGCGGCGGGATTCGAACCCGCGACCTCTTGGTCCCGAACCAAGCGCGCTAGCCGGGCTGCGCTACGCCCCGTTATAAAGTGCAATATGGTACCGAAAATCCGCAACGGAATCAACGGGAAATTTTCGGCCGATGAGCATGTGTGTCCGACCCATCCGGTATCCATCTCAATAACACCATCCCGACGAGCGACGGCAGACACATCAGGAGAAAAGCCCCACCATAGCCGAGAACCGGAATTGCTCTTCCGACCCCGTAAGTGGCCCACGACTCGCAACCATTGGTCGCCCCCATGTACGTACTGAACTGTGTAGCGCCGGTTTTGCTATCGGTAATATTCATGAATAACGTATAAGACGCAGAGGTGAATGCTCCTATCCAAAAGTACATCATCGTCAAGGTTGCGATCAGGAGTTCTGCCCGTCCCTCGATTAGCGCTACAACCAGGACGGAAACAACCATCATCGCTAACGCAACGTTGAGGGTAATCCGGTTTCCCCAACGATCGGAACTCCACCCTCCAGCCAGGGCTCCTACGACCATAGCAGTTACTACATTGACGCCAAAAAACAACGCTACTTCCTCTTTCGATATTCCGCGATCCACCAGCAGCGGTCCTGCAACAGCGCCAACTGCCTCGAACGCCGCTCCGGCTGTCAACGCAAAGCCTATCCCAAACCAGAACACCCGATCCTTGACAACGCGCAGGAACACAGCCTTAAACGAGCGAATATTCTCTGTCACGCTATCCGTCCCTCGGCCTGTTTCCGGAATATCGGACAGAATCAGAAGCAAAGAACTGCACCAGATGGCAGCCGCGAGCAGTACAAGCATCGCCTGTTCCCCGACATAAGCGATCATCAACAACGTCCCGCCCGAGAAGAGCGATCTTCCCAACAACATTCCCCCTTGCATCCATCCATTAATGAGCCCCCGTTCATAGGCAGGTACAGTGTTTATCGCAAGAGCATCAATTGCGACATCCTGCGTGGCAGCGGAAACGGCGTGCAAGAAGAGCAACGGGACAAGAAGCGAGGAGTTAAGAGGCTCGCCTGAAAAAGACAAAAGGAGAAAGCTCGATCCCATCACACCTTGCATCGCAAGGACCCACGATTTGAAAGTCCAGAATCTGTTGCGAAGAACGTCCACGAGAGGAGCCCAAAGGAACTTGAACATCCACGGGAGAACGAGGAGTGAGGTGAGACCGGTGATATGCTCGATCGAAAAGCCCGCCATGCGCATCTGCGCCGGCAGCGCCCACCATATGAACCCTATCGGCGCTCCTTCGCTAAAGTAGAGGGCCGCGAAAAGCAACCGCTTTCCGTTCCGGGTTGCGAGTAGGTTCATCCAGGTTCGTCAGCGCAGCCAGTTTAGGAAGTTATTCCCGGTTCCGCTACCGTCTGTCGGAATCTTAAAGAGCCGCGCGGAGTTTTCATACATGATCTTCCTGCGGTCCTTTTCGGGGATCTTCAGTTCCTGCATGAATTCAATGTACGAGTCCATCGATGAGATGGGCCAATCAGTGCCAAAGAGTACATTTGTCGGTTCGACGCCAAAGAGCAGCATCTCCTGCAATTGCTTCTGCATAAATGCTTCGAACCTGTCTGTGAAATTGCCGAGTACAAGCCCTGAAATGTCGGCGTAGACGTTCTTATTCTTGTACACAACCTCCATGCAGTCACGAATCCAGGGATTGCCGATGTGGCATATCACTATGTTCACGGTCGGATGATCAACAGCGGCGTCATCAACATGGAGAGGATGGGCATACTTCACTTTACCGCGGGGAGAATAGGTGTCGCCGGAATGAATCATCACCGGGATGTCATGCTCGGCGGCAAATTCAAACACGGGCCGGAATTTGGCATCGGCGGGGTAAAAATACTGGTAACCGGGGTAAAGCTTCAATCCTCGCACTTTGCCATCCTTGACGTAATCCACCAACTCATCCAATTGTGATGGATGAAACGTGTCGTAGTTCATTCCTGCGACTACAAAGAGGTTCTTTTCGTCACGTAAAGCCCTCACAACGTCATGTGTCGAGGGACGGCCCGGCGTGACTTTGTACGACGTCAGAACCATTGCCACATCGATGCGGTTCCGGCGCATTTCACGCTGCAGATTCTCAAGGCAATGAGCGAGACTGTCGGTCTCGTCGTTATGGTAGTTGTTAAGGTGAACGTGGCAGTCGATGATCATGATCTTACACCTGGATTCATTACGAGTTTAACTGACGGCAGGAGCACTAACGGTCTTTGTTCAGAAGCCGGTTAAGCACGTTTGCGGCAGCGTCCCTTCCCCCTAAACCGAAGGCAAGTCCGAAAGCTAGGCACAAGGCTCCGAACACAAATTGATACGTCGTGGTCAACATCACTCCTCCTACGCCAAGTTGTTCGAGGGCAACGAACGTGACAAACGCGAGCACAACATACTGCCCGATGGTGCCGATGAGTTCCGCTCCCCGCACTCCTACATTATTCAGATATGCGGTGAGCATTCCCCGTAACACCCGGGAAAAAAACATTCCTATGCTGACCACCACGATGGCGACAAACACACCCGGAAGATGCATCGTAACCCGCATGAGAAGCTCTTCTGCGAGCGTCGGGTCAAAATTGTTCAATGCGGCGACAAGAAAACTGAGAAGCACAAACCAATAGAATGTACCGGCGACAAGGCTTGCGGCAGTAAACGGCACGCCCCCTTTGAGAAGCATGCCCTCAATACCCGTAGCCTCGGCAATGGCATTCATCCGAACAAGTTTAAGGATACGCATGACAATTTTTCGCACGAGTTGCGCAGCAACAAGTCCGGCGACGAGCAACAGCAAAGTGCCACCGAGCATAGGCACGAGAAGCAAAAACTGCTGCCAAAAGCGCTGCAGAGATTCAAGAAATGTAGTCACAAAATCCATCGAGCATTTCTCCTACATGATATACAGGACCTTTTATATTGGGCTGCGGAGAAGGCCCGAGTTGGCTTCCTCGCCTTCCCGCAACTCAATGATCGTAAGATCAGTAACGATCTCCCGGCGATCCCAAGTTATGGCTGTGATTCTGGATGTCGGAAGGAGCACACGTTTGCCAAAAACGCCGCCACGACATCTCACTACAACATAAGGAATTCCCCACACCGTATCATCAAGAATGAAATCTGCAACACCTCCCGCGATCTTTTCTCTCGCCATGACCCTGTACCCCCGCACTTTTCTGGCGCTGCGAAGATGGGGATCCATTTCTTTCAGCTGTTCATCAACAGCGGCGACCTGTTGCTCGATAACCCCCGGAACGGCAAGCGCAGCCCCGGTCAAACCGCCTATCGACCACTCCCCTGCATAACCATGCACTGCATGCAACTCGGTTTCCTTTTGCTTCGAGATGGGCAATTGAAGCCCGGCGTCGGGACAGTCTTGCAGCTGATCGTATGTCAGTCCGGTCTGCAATACTCCGCTTTGTGAATCCAGTTGCTTCAGCAGCGAACGTTGAAGAAGCACTTCTCTCCCAAGAAAAGGGACTCCGATCCTCACCACAGCGTATCTGACAGTCCATGACCTGTCTCCAAACAGCCAATCGGTGAGCGCTGCTTTGCGTCCATCAGAGGATCTGACGGAGTATCTCCTCAAAGATCGGAGGCTGTGCAACATGTGGCTCTCCTTTCATTTCAGAACTACTACCCGTGCGTCATCTCCCGCCGGGTAGACTCCGCGAGAAGCCGGAGCAGCAGTCTTACATCCTTGTAGTCGCGCACGTTATTGCGTGCATTTGTACTTGAAATTCCCACTTTTACTGAGAAAGCTGATTCCGGCAGCACAGCAAATGTATCTTCATCAGTCCAATCATCACCCAGAGCGAGGATGAATTCCGGGTTAGACTGAAGCCACTGCTGTGTGGCGACCCCTTTGTTAATGCCGGATGGTTTGATCTCGATAACACGGTTACCTTGCAGAACCTGTAGGTCATTGTTGGCGGTGAACGAAAGGAGCTGATCTTTCAATTCGCCTGCAATCTGCGTTCCAAGCTCATAGTCCGCTCCGCGGAAATGCCACACTAGCGAATAGTCCTTCTCCTCCACCAGCGAACCGGGAAGCCGGTCGGCGTACAACTCGAGTATCGGCCTGATGTGGTCTTTCCATTCATTCTGCAGCTGGCGTATCAAATGCCACTGTTTGTCCTTGTGCTTCAGCCATACGCCATGTTCGGCAACGAAGTTCACCGGTAAACCGCCTAACCACTTTTCAAGGGATATTCTGTCCCGCCCGCTCACCATAACGAGCGTATTTGCCTGGTCATCGGCGAGACTGCGCAGTAGCGAAAGCACGTCCTCAGGAGGGTCGGCTTTTGACGGATCCTTGACGAACGGTACCAGCGTGCCGTCGTAGTCAATGAGCAACAGCCGGCTTGAGGCACGGACATATGCGGATTTCAATTCCGCGAATTGTTCCGGGGTCAAGAGTTTCATCAGGAACCGCTCCTGCACTCCTCCCATTCTGCTTAGGTGTTCCACGAAATCGTTTGCCCATCGCTGGACATTGTAGCGGCGCAACCGTCGTTGAATGCTCCTATTACGGCGTTGTTGTTCTTCAAGGGGCATGTTCAATGCCTCCCATAACGCCTCGGCAATCTCTTCACGGGTATTGGGATTGATGATCATTGCTTCGCCCAGTTCTTTCGCTGTCCCTGCCATCTCGCTCAGAATGAGCACACCGGATTGATCTGTGCGGGTTGCGATGTACTCCTTCGCAACCAGGTTCATTCCGTCCCTGAGCGGTGTCACAAGCGCTATATCTGCCAGACTGTAGTGGGCAACGAGTGCCGGAAACGGCATGGACCTGAACTGATAGACAATTGGCGTCCACGAAAGCGTACCAAACCTGCCGTTTATTCGCCCGACCATCTCTTCGATCTGGCGCTTCATCAAGTCATACTGCTCAACTTCAACTCTTGACGGAACAACGATCATCAACAACAAGACCTGCTCATGAACACGCGGGTGGTCCTCAAGAAGTTTCTCAAATCCCTCAAGACGGTTGATGATTCCTTTCGAGTAGTCAAGGCGGTCAACGGAAATAATGACCCTTCGTTGCCCGAGCAGATCTCTTAAGCGCAGCCGCTCGTTATTGACTTCATCCGACGAAACAGCGTTCTCGAACTTCTCATAATCAATTCCCATGGGGAACGCCTCGACCTCGACCACCCGATCCTCGAGAGTTATACGTCCGAACTGGTGCTTGTACCCGAGTATGCGTAACACGGACTGTAGGAAGTGCTGACGGTAATCATGCGTATGAAAACCGATCAGGTCCGCACCGAGCAACCCATCGAGTAACTCCTGACGCCACCGGACGGGCAGCAGCCTGTACACTTCAAATGATGGAAACGGAATATGAAGAAAGAACCCGCACCGTATGCCGGGCTTGAGCGAGCGCATCATCCCCGGCAATAACATCAGATGGTAGTCGTGTATCCAGAGCAGATCTCCATCCTCGACAATCTCAAGCAACGCATCACGGAAGATCTCGTTCACATGCCTGTAGGTGCGCCAGTATTGCTCATCGTAGCGCGTGTAGGATGGGAAATAGTGAAACAGCGGCCAGATTGTTTTGTTGCAGAACCCGAGATAGAATTCATCCATTTCCTCCTGTGTCAAAAACACCGGGTAGGAGTTGAATTCCTGTTGGGCCTTACCAATAACATCGTTGCGCAGTTCTTGCGGCACAGTGGCGCCCGGCCAGCCGACCCAAGTATATTCTATTTCGTTGCCGGCATCATCCTTCGTTGAATCAAGATATGCCTCAAGTCCCGTCACCAATCCTCCGGCGCTTGACGAAAACTCCAGCTTCTGTTCCTGCACCTTCACACTGAACGGAAGGCGATTCGAGACAATGATTAACCTTCCTTTTTTCTTGCGTCCGTCACCCATTGGTACCTCCATCTCATCCAGGTTCTAATTGCTTGCATCAGCCGAACTGAACGTCCGCTTGACAGATTGTGCATCCTTGCCATTTGATTCGAAATTAACATGCACTGTTCGAGTCGGGTAAGCAAACTCGATGCCTTCTTTCTCGAAATATCTGTAGAGTTCTATGTTAATCGCTTCCTGCGTATCCATGTACACGTTGTACTCCGACGACATGACGAAGTACACAGCTTCGTAAACAAGTGCCGAATCACCGAACTCGAGAAAGTGTGCCCTGTCGAATCGGGCAAGGGACTGTGATTCAATAACACGTTTCAGGACATTGCTGATTTCCTTCAGTTTGTCCGGGGGAGTCTGGTATGTTACACCGACCTTGAAGACAATCCTTCGCTGAGCCATTCTTTTGAAATTCCGTATCCGGCTGTTAAGCAAGTCCGAGTTAGCCATAACTATTTGCTCACCCGAAAGACTGCGAATACGCGTCGTCTTCAACCCGACATGTTCAACGGATCCGACTTGTTCCCCCACAACAATAAAATCTCCGACAACAAACGGTTTGTCGAGTACAATCGAGAGAGAGGCGAACAAATCCCCTAAGATATTCTGTACCGCCAACGCAACAGCGATTCCTCCGATACCCAACCCGGCAACAAGTCCGGTAACGTTCACACCAAGATTGTCGAGGGCAAGAAGAAGAACGATCGACCACAAAACGAGTTTGCTGACGAAACTCATTGCCGAGAACGTCGTCGCCGTCTCGGCATCTTCCTGCACCCGCTTCTTGACGAAGTGATCGAACCCGAAACGAATGACGGAAGTCCCCCATATCGCCACCTGCAGCAACAGTGCCAGCATCGCCGTTGTCTCAATGAAGGGCTCCACACCCTCGGGCAGCGTCAGCAGCTGAACGCCCGCGGAAATGGAAATCATAACCAGAAAAAACCACTTCGTCGACTTGACTACATCAACAACCATGTCGTCAAGCACGCTACTGGTTTTGCTCGCGAGCTTCTCAATTCGGTGAACGAGATAGCGCCGTGCCACATAGAACAACAACAGCGCCCCTCCTGCGACGGACGCTGCGCGAATCCACAGTTCAACCGTATTTCCCAAGAATATCTCTGTCAGCAATACTATTCCTCCCTTCAAGTGTTGTTATTCACGATTTACATCCCATTTCTCGGCATACAATAAAGTAGAAAATCTGCAGATTATATCAAGGATTCCTTACTTTTGCGCCGCTATTCTGTCTGATTTGCGGACGACACCGCCGCGCAATGGCGCTACTTCTTGAAAAACATATAGAGTGAGAGAATGAAAAGGAATACCGCAAAGGATCTCTGCAGAACGTCCCGCGGGAGGCTAATGGAGATCTTCGAGCCAAGGTAGGTCCCGAAGAAGAGCCCTAACGCTACAATCAAGCCGTACCGGATATGGTCTCCGCTGATCGTTCCACTTTGGTAGTGGTTTATGACGCCTAGCATACCGACGGGGAGAAGCAAGGCTATAAGAGAAGTCCCCGTTGCTGTGTGTGAAGGCATGTCAAGCAACAAAATCAGCGCGGGAACGATTAAGATTCCGCCGCCAATACCGAAGATGCCGGCGAGTACCCCTGCCGTCAATCCAATGATGCTAAGCCACATGATATCCATCGAGTGTAATTCTCCCTGAGTGTCCAACATGATAAGCGTCAGGCCTCAGCCAGACGCTGCAACAGTCTTGCGGCAACTTCGCCCGCTGTGAGCGTGTCATCCATCTTAATCCATTCGACACGCTCATCCCTTCTGAACCAGGTCATTTGCCGCTTTGCGTATCGCCGGGAATTCTGCTTGAATAAACGAAGCATGTCTTCGTACAGTATTTCTCCGGCTCTAAATGCTATTCCTTCTGAATATCCGACAGTGTTAAGGGCATTACAACTGCGACCGTAGCCTGCTGCCAAGAGCGCGTCAATCTCGTTAAGAAGACCCGCATCAATCATCTGATCACAGCGGGCATTTATGCGGGCATACAGTGCTTTTCGCTCCCACTCAAGACCGAAGATGCGGGGAGTGAATTTGATCTCGGGACGGGAAGTTCTGTGCAACTCGGAAAGTGGGCGGCCGGTGAGATGGTACACCTCAAGTGCCCTGATAACCCGACGGGGCTTGCCTGGATCAATACGCGCTGCAGACACAGGGTCAACTCGCTCAAGCTCGCTCATCAACTGCGACAAGCCTTCTGTTTTGAGCCGCTCCTCAAGTTGAAAGCGAACATCCTTGTCCCCGCCGGGTCCCTCGAAGAAGCCATCAATCGCTGACTGAATGTACAAGCCCGATCCCCCGGCAATGATTGGAACTTGATTTTCTTCGAGCAACCGGTGGACAATTGTACGCGCACGTTCTCCGAAAACTCCGGCGTTGAATTCCTCGTCCGGCCACAATTCGTCAATGAAGTGATGCTTGACGGCGGAACGTTCCTCACGGGTTGGCTTCGCCGTACCGATATCCATCATCTTGTAAATCTGCCGTGAATCGGCTGAAATGATCTCACCGCTCACAAGCCTGGCAAGTTCGATGGCAACGGCGGTTTTGCCCGACGCAGTGGGTCCGACAATGACCGGCACAACCGGAAGAGAGCCGCTTGAAGTCAGCGGCTCCATCCGATTTTTCCGATGAGGGGAACAAACTTGAACCCGTGTACTTCTTTCTGCTCGAACACATCTCCCCTTCTTTTCACAATCAGTAAAGACTGTATTTCCATATCCCCGACGGGGATGACCATTCGTCCGCCTTCGGCCAGTTGCTTCAAGAGCGGTTCAGGTACATCGGGTGCACCGGCAGTAACAATGATGCCGTTGAATGGCGCGAACTCGTTCCAGCCTATCGTTCCGTCTCCTGCTCTCGAAGCAATGCGATAGTTGAGCGAATCAAAAACCTTGCGGGCTGCGGCAAGCAGCTCCATGTGCCGTTCGATGGTAAACACACGGGCACCCATTTCTGCAAGCACTGCAGCCTGATATCCCGAACCGGTGCCGATTTCCAAGATCTTGTCGCCCGGACTCACGCCAAGCGCCTGGGTCATGAACGCCACGGTGTAGGGCTGGGAGATTGTCTGCTGCTTCCCTATCGGCAGAGCGGAATCTTCGTACGAGCGGTTTGTAAATGGCTCTGGAACGAAAAGGTGCCGCCTCACTGACTTCATAGCTTTGAGAATCGCTTGATCCGAAATTCCGCGATCCTGTAACAGCTCAAGCATTTCTTCTATTTCGTGATCAAATCTGCCCATCATTAGAAAGCGATATACATGTATTTATCCCGGGTTTCGCATAAGCTTCCAGACAGAACCAAACGAACGTTCGGTATCCATAGTCAGCCGCTCTTTCAACTCCCGTCGCAAGACTGCAGGGGTGAGCCCTCTCGTCAACAGGCCGTTCTCAGCAATCGAAACGGTACCTGTCTCCTCTGACACAATAGCAACCACAACATCGGCTTGTTCAGAAATGCCCAATCCCGCACGGTGTCTAGTGCCTAGCTGGTGCCCCTCCCACTCCGAGGTGTTGGAGAGTGGAAGAATGACCCTTGCCGCCTCGATCAATCTGTCCTTGATGACGATTGCGCCATCGTGCAAAGGTGACTTCGGGTTGAAGATCGAAAGAATGAGCGATCTGCTGACAAGCGCCTCCATCTTCGTCCCTGTCTCCACATGCGTCTTGATGCCAGTTGCCCGTACAAAGATAATCAACGCTCCCTGCTTCTTGCGCGAGAGCTCGCTCACCGCCGCAACTGTTTCGTTGATGGATTCATCAACGTTTGTCTTGATGAAGAAGCGGATGACGGGATTCCGCCCGACGAGGACAAGCAGGCGGCGTAACTCGGGTTGAAAGAGGACGATGAACGCAATAACCCAGATATCTGTCAGGGTTTTGAGAATCCACCCGATTGCTTTGAGGTTCATCGCCTGGGCGATGAACGAGAACGCGAGAATGAATATGAGTCCGACAAAAATCTGTGCCGCAATGGTTCCCCGCATTGCCACGTACAGCCGGTAGAAAATGAACGCGACAAGCGCCACGTCCAGCAAATCGACGAGCGTGAAGGAGAGAAAACCTATCTTGAAGAGTTCCATACAGTGTCCGGGATGTTACGATTCTGCTGCGCGGATTGCATCCGACATCATCACAGCCCGCTTCGTCTCGCGCACATCGTGCACCCGCAGTATGTGCGCCCCTTTGGTTGCGGCAATCACAGCAGCAGCCAGTGACCCTTCACGCCGTTCAGCAACGGGCAAACCAAGTACTTCTCCGATAAAACTTTTTCGTGATGCCCCTATGAGCACCGGGTATCCAAGTGATGCAAATCTCTTTGCATTGTTAATAAGCGCCAGGTTGTGGGCAACGGTCTTGCCAAAACCGATACCCGGGTCCACGATAATCTGTTTCACCCCCGCCTGTTCAGCTCTTGCTGCAGCTTCCCTCAGATGTTCTGCAACTTCCTCGATCACATTTATGTACCGGGGGTTCAGCTGCATCGTTTTGGGCGTGCCCTTGATATGCATGAGCACAGCCGATGCACCTGCCCGGGCTGTCACAGCAGGCATGGATTCATCGAACATGAACCCACTGATGTCATTAACTATACAGGCTCCCGCATCGAAGGCCTTTTTGGCCACTGCAGACTTGTATGTATCAATGGATACGGGAACGGACGTTCGCTTCACGAGTGCGGCAATCACGGGCACGACTCGGCGAATCTCCTCGTCTACCTCAACGGGATCTGAACCTTCGCCATACGTTTTACCTTTCGGGCGGGTGGATTCCCCACCTACATCAATAAAATCGGCGCCCTCGTCGACCATTTGAAGCCCCCGCTCAACTGCGGCTTCCGGATCGATGTACTTTCCTCCGTCGGAGAAAGAATCCGGCGTGATGTTCAGGACTCCCATGATATGCGTGCGTGCGGTAAAATCGTAGGTAGTGCCGCCGAACGTGTAGACAAGAGAATGCGTTTTCATGCTGTGGGGTGAAAGCAAAAAGGTGACTTTGCAGTCACCCTCATGCGCGTTACGAAGCTTTGTTCGCCAACTGCGCTTTGCGCTTCGCCTTCGTCCGCTCGACAGCTTTCTTGTGCTTCTTGCGGACTTTTCTTGTTTTTTTGTTCATGCAGTGAGTACTCCGATAGGTTGATTATTGAGTTAAGTATCCGTCGCTTTTTATAATTCGATCAACTTCCTGAACGAGTTCGAGTTTCGGGATAATGCCGTTGAAGTACCGTTCAAGCATTTCAAGACGGTCGGTTTCGGAATCAAGCTCCATCAGCTGCTGCCGTTCATCCAGCTCCAGACCTGCCTTCAGGACCAGCGCAAACGAGTGTGTAGCCGACTCCGGATCATACTCGACGAACATGCGCTCGTCGTTATATACCATCTTGATTACAGTGTTGTGCAGTGCAATAGTTCGTTGGACAAGACCCGGATCGACAACGTCCTCGCTCTCGCTCTTTACCTCCACTCGCCCGATCTTGTACTGCTTGGGTGATTCGACCACTTCCAGAAGCTGGTAGCGTTTACCACCGAGCACAACGATATCCATTTTTCCGTCATCGTACCGCGTCCGGATGGCAGTCACTCGTGCCGTGCACCCCACCGGTGAGAGAGTCTCGTTGCGTGTGAGGTTGATACCAAACGGATTCCCGGACGCATGACACTCGTTGATGAGTTCCTTGTAGCGCTCTTCAAAGATGTGTAATGGAAGAATGGAACCGGGAAACAACACCACCTGCAACGGGAACAACGGCAACAGCATTCCTGACATTTCCTTCGCGCTCTAATCCCTCACATGATAGAAAATTCCGCCAAGAACATCAAGAAACACCAATCCCGTACCGGACCCGGTACGGGATTGGTTCGTGGACAGCAACCGGTTTTACTTGGCGAACTTCTTGTAGCGATCATTGATGCGTCCCCAGTGCAGGTTACCGAGGAAGTTGTCGATGTACAACGCGCGCTTCGGACCATCCTTGTGGTAGTAGGCATGCTCGAACACGTCGCATGAAATCAGAGGGATGCCCCCCCAGATTGCCCCGTAGTGATGTTCATCGACCAGGACATTCAACAACCTGCGTGAATACAGCATGTCAAACACAAGAACTCCCCAGCCGCTGAGCTTCGCCGAAACAGATGCGGCCTTGAAGTCGGCTTTCCATGCGTCGAAGGAACCGAATTCTTTTTCAATTGCCGCCTTGACATCAGGGCCCTTTGAAGGATCGCCGTCTCCGCCCATCACTTCCCAATACACGTCGTGCAGGACGGTGCCCGCATGGTTCCATGTAGTTCTCCGCTTCAACTCACCAACTACACTGTAGTTGCCGTTTGCCGCCGAGCGGTCGGCCGATTCCAAAGCCTTCTCAATCGTGTTCAGGGCCGTAACATAGCCCTTATGATGCGTGTTGTAGTGCCAGTCTGTGGTTTCGGCGTCAATCACCGGAGCGAGGAGTTTCTTTGCTTCCTCATCCGAATAAGGCCGGGGGTTGAACTTCCATTCATATGCCATAGTGGAAGACTCCTTTCTGGTAGTGGTTTGAGATAGTAGGTGTTCATTAGTGAACAAGGGTGAGGCCGCAGCGAACGCTCCACTTGCGGCCAACGATTTGATGAATTTTCTGCGCTTCATGGACACTCCTTGCCGGCAGGCTTCAGCAATTGACGATTATACTCCGAACGACTGGCCGCAACCGCATGTCTTGCTTGCCTGCGGGTTGTTGAAGACGAACCCTTTGCCGTTCAACCCATCGCTGAAATCCAGCACCGTCCCTGACAGAAAGAACAGGCTCTTCGGATCAACGAACATCTTGATGCCGAATTGTTCCATCAACCTGTCATTATCTTTCGGCTTTTCATCAAATGCCAGGACGTACGACATTCCCGAACAGCCTCCACCCTTCACACCCAGACGCAAGCCATGCGTGCCGGGAATGTTGTTCTCCGCCATCAGCTTCCGGACCTGCGCTGCAGCCTTCTCAGTCAGAACGATCTCTTCATTCAGTTCCGGCTTGGCGGGTATTGATGCGATAGTTGTTTCCATTACCTCCTCCGTGGTTTGCGTTTTTTCGTTGTATAAACTCACATGCCCAGCTCAAGGCGGGCGGCTTCCGTCATCATGCTGGGATTCCACTGGGGATCCCATACAACTTTGACGACGGCATCTGTCACATTGGGAACGTTCTTGGCCTTCATTTCCACTTCACGCGGCAATGTTTGCGCAGCGGGGCAATGAGGCGATGTCAATGTCATGATTACGAGTACCCCGCCATCCGCTGCAACCTTGACGTCGTAGATGAGCCCGAGTTCATAAATGTTGACAGGAATCTCCGGATCGTAACATGTTTTGATCGCTTCGACAACATTATTGTGAATGATCGTCTGCTCGATACTGCTGAGCTGGCGTCGCTCCTGTTCCGCCTGCTGGTCTTGACCTGTTTCCGTTTCTTGTCGATTATCGCTCATATCAACTCCTATTCCGTTGTCACGGTTTTCGCCTCATCGTTGAGGGCGGCGTGCATTGTATGCCACGCAAGGCTTGCGCACTTCACGCGCGCCGGGAACTCGCTCACACCGCCGAACGCCGCAAGTTTCCCAAGGTCATCGAGATGGTCCTCGGCTTTCAGTTCGCCTGTGACGAGTTTATGGAATATTCCAAAAAGTTTTTCAGCCTCTTGCCGCGTCTTTCCCTTCAACACTGACGTCATCACTGACGCGGAGGATTTTGAGATCGCACAACCGGCTCCTTCGAAGCTGGCGTCTTCTATAACATCCCCGTTCATCTTTACATAAATAGTGTAATGGTCGCCACAAAGGGGGTTATAACCCTCCACATGCCGGCTTGCATCCGTCATCGACCGGAAGTTGCGGGGACTCTTGTTGTGGTCGAGGATTACCTCCTGATACAGTTCACGCAACAATGACATCAGCCTAACACCTCTTTCACTTTTCCGATGGCACGGGCAAGCACGTCTGCCTCATCCTTCGTGTTGTAGAACGCAAAGCTCGCCCGCGCCGTGGCGGGGATGCCGAAGCGTTGCATCACGGGCTGGGCACAATGGTGTCCCGTACGGATGGCAACTCCCTCATAATCGAGAATCGTACCGATATCATGCGGGTGAATGCCCTCAAGCACAAACGATATTACACTGGCCTTTTCTCTTGCGGTACCGATAATTCTCAAACCGGGAATCTCTAACAATTTATTCGTGGCATACTCAAGCAACTCATGCTCATACCTGGCAATGGTATTCATGTCAAGCGACATGACATAGTCGATGGCGGCACCAAGACTGATCCCGCCGCCGATGTTCGGTGTCCCGGCCTCGAACTTGAACGGAAGATCATTGTACACCGTCTTCTCGAATGTCACGGCTTTGATCATGTCGCCGCCCCCCTGATAGGGAGGCATATTCTGGAGTAGTTCTTTCTTTCCGTAGAGAACGCCTACTCCTGTCGGACCAAACATTTTGTGGGACGAGAAAGCATAGAAGTCGCAATCAAGCTCCTGCACATCTACCTTCATGTGCGGGACCGCCTGCGCTCCATCGACGAGAACGGGAATCCCTTTTGCATGCGCCATCTCAATCATCTGCTTGACGGGATTGACCGTACCGAGGGCGTTGGAGATGTGTACGAGGCCGACAATCTTCGTTCGTTCCGTCAGCATCTTCTCGTACTCTTCAAGTAGCAACTCGCCGCTGTCATTCATCGGGATCACGCGCAGCCGCGCATTGCGCTCTTCACACAACATCTGCCAAGGAACGATATTGGAATGATGTTCCATGGCAGAGATAAGGATCTCATCCCCCTCTTTCACATTCTTCCTGCCGTAACTGCTCGCAACGAGATTGATCGCCTCGGTTGTTCCACGCACATAAATCACTTCCTGCAACGAGCGTGCATTGATAAATGCCTTGACCTTCTCTCTCGCCGCCTCGTACGCCTGGGTTGCCTTTTCGCTCAGATAATGCACCCCCCGGTGGATATTTGAGTTTTCCTCGGCATAGTAGCGTGTCAGCGCGTCAATAACGACCTGCGGCTTCTGACTTGTGGCGGCATTGTCGAGATACACGAGAGGTTTGCCGTTCACCTCACGCCGCAAGAGCGGGAAGTGAAACCTGCACGAGTCCACCGGTACGGGTGTTCGCGCAGTGTCATTCATGTATGTTGCGGTGATCGTATCCATTGTCCCAGAGTTTATTCTTCCATAGCCCGGCCCGCCTGAAGCCGTTGATGCAACATGGCGTCGAGCTGCTCGCGGAGCGGCTCGATATGCACCCGGTTGATAATGTCGGCGGCGAACGCGAATGTAAGGATATCCTTGGCCAAGTCGTATCCGATGCCCCGCGAGCGCAGATAAAACAGCTGCTGAGCATCAAGAAAGCCGACCGTTGCGCCGTGCGTGCACTTCACATCGTCGGCAAAAATCTCCAGCTGAGGTTTCGTGTCCATCGTTGCTTCATCGGACAAGAGAAGCGTCTTATTCGTTTGCTTTGCATCAGTCTTCTGGGCATCCTTCCGGACGAAAATCTTTCCGTTGAACACGCCACGCGATTTGCCGTCAAGAATGCACTTGTACAATTCATGGCTTCCGCAGTTCGGCGTCGCGTGATCGATAGTCGTATGGTTATCTATCAATTGCGTTCCGATGCCGACCGATAGGCCGTTCAGGGTTGTATCTATTCCCTGGCCGTCATGCCGCGCAGTGATGTCATTCCGGACAATCGATCCGCCGAGATTGATTGCGTTTGAAGTGACAACACTGTTGGAAGCCTGCTTGAAAAGTATCGTCCCGATGTGGAAGCTGTTGGGCGACTCATCCTGTAACTTGTCATGTTCAATCGCGGCATTCTCTCCCACAACAAATTCCGTCACAGCGTTTGTCAGATTTGATGCCAATGACAGCGAAACATAGCTTTCGACGATGGAAACTCTACTGCTTCTCTCGACCAGGATCAAGTTGCGGGGGTGAATCGCGACCGGGTCCTTTTCTTCTGTTGAGATGAACAAAAGATGCACCGGTGTATCAAACGAGAGATTCTTGGCAATGCGAATGAACGCCCCATCAAGCACAAATGCCGTGTTGAGCGCAGTAAATGCATTTTCGCCGAAGCCCACATATTTCCCCAGATGTTCATTTACGAGGGAATTGCCTGCTTTGATTTCCTTTGCAAGACTTGTGATCGTTACTCCGGTCGGGAGGTGCGGGATCTGCGACAGTCCTCCGGCGAACTGACCGTTCACGAATGCAAGCCTCACACAGTTCATTTCGCCGAAAACAAACGGGGCAATGTCGCTCGCCTGGAGATCAATACTCGTCTTCCGAAGGGCAGGAACGAACGGAGTACGGGCAATAGGTGTGACGTTTGTGAACCGCCACTCTTCATCCCTGGTTGTGGGAAATCCTGACTGCCTGAACTGTTCGATCGCCTGCTTCCTGACTGCGTGCAGAGGCGTCGACGCCTCGCCGTTCAAGCTCTTTTCGAAACGCTCGAAGCCCGAAATGAAATTCTCAATATTGTTCGTATTTGCCTGACTCATGTATACTCCTTATACCGTTGCTTCAACTTCTTCACGTATCCAGTCATAGCCTCGCTCTTCAAGTTGAAGCGCAAGCTCTCTTGTACCGCTCTTTACGATGCGGCCGCCAACCAGTACGTGAACGAAATCGGGAACAATATAATTCAAGAGCCTTTGATAATGGGTAACCAAAATCGTGGCGTTATCCTTGCGACGCAGCTTGTTAACGCCATCTGCAACGATACGCAGCGCATCGATGTCAAGACCCGAGTCGGTTTCGTCCAGCACAGAGAGCGTCGGCTCGAGTACAGCCATTTGAAAAATCTCATTCCGCTTCTTCTCACCACCGGAGAATCCTTCGTTTACAGGGCGACTCAGGAACGCGTTGTCCATCTCCACAAGCTTAAGCTTTTCCTTCACAAGCGAGAGAAACTCGACCGCATCGAGCGGCTCAAGTCCCCTATGCTTGCGTATGGCATTCAGGCCGGCCTTCAAAAAATAGCTGTTGGTAACACCCGGAATTTCGACTGGGTATTGAAAGGCAAGAAAGACGCCTTCACGGGCTCTTTCTTCGGGATTCATATCCAACAGATCCTGTCCCATGTATAACACTTGTCCTTCGGTGATGTCATACGATTCGCGACCCGCCAATACTCCTGCAAGCGTACTTTTGCCCGAACCGTTCGGTCCCATAATGGCATGAACTTCGCCTGCGTTGACTTTCAGATTCACGCCATGAAGGATTTCCGTACCATTGATACTGGCGTGAAGATTTTTGATTTCTAACATGCTCTTTCCTCAACAAGAATGATGATAATGTTCGTTCAATATCCTTAACCGACACTGCCTTCAAGGCTTACGCCTAGCAACTTCTGCGCCTCAACAGCAAACTCCATCGGCAGCACCCTGAAAACTTCTTTGCAGAATCCATTGACGATTAGATTGATTGCGTCCTCCTTCGAGATACCCCGCTGCTGGCAGTAGAATATCTGATCTTCGCCAATCTTGGATGTACTCGCCTCGTGCTCGACTCGCGCTGAACTGTTTTTGACTTCGATGTAGGGGAACGTATGTGCGCCACACTTGTCGCCAAGCAACAACGAGTCACATTGCGAGAAGTTGTGAGCGCCGGTGGCACCCTTTTTAATGTCCACAAGTCCCCGATATGAGTTCTGGCCGAACCCCGCCGAGATACCCTTTGATACTATCGTGCTCTTCGTATTCTTACCGATGTGTATCATCTTTGTGCCGGTATCGGCCTGCTGCATATGGTTCGTTACCGCAACAGAATAGAATTCCCCTACAGAATTATCACCCTGCAGGATACAGCTCGGGTATTTCCATGTGATGGCTGAGCCGGTCTCGACCTGCGTCCACGATACTTTCGCATTCGTCATCGCCTTGCCGCGCTTTGTCACGAAGTTGTATATGCCTCCCTTGCCTTCTTTGTCCCCGGGATACCAGTTCTGCACGGTCGAGTACTTTATCTCGGCATTGTCGAGCGCCACCAGTTCCACGACCGCAGCGTGAAGCTGGTTCGTGTCACGCATCGGAGCTGTGCATCCCTCAAGGTAGCTGACATGGGACCCCTCATCTGCAACGATGAGCGTCCGTTCGAACTGCCCGGTGTCGGCAGCATTGATACGGAAGTAGGTCGAAAGCTCCATCGGACAACGAACATTCTTTGGAATATAGCAGAATGAACCGTCGGAGAAGACTGCCGAGTTGAGCGTCGCAAAAAAATTGTCAGTGTAAGGTACAACTGAGCCAAGATACTTCTTCACGAGCTCAGGGTGATTATGAACGGCTTCCGTAAACGAGCAGAAGATGATCCCCAGCTCTGCAAGGGTCTCCTTGAACGTCGTCGCTACCGAAACGCTGTCGAATACCGCGTCAACCGCAACATTGCTAAGACGCTTCTGCTCTTCGAGCGAAATACCGAGTTTCTCGTAAGTCGCAAGCAATTCCGGATCGACCTCATTCAAACTCTTCAATTCCTGCTTCTTCTTTGGCGCAGCGTAATAACTGTACGCTTGATAATCGATGCGGGGGTATTTTACGTTCGGCCACTTCGGCTCCTCCATGGTAAGCCAGTAACGAAAGGCTTTGAGCCTCCATTCGAGAAGCCACTCCGGCTCGTTTTTCCTTTCCGAGATCAAACGGACAATGTCCTCGTTCAATCCACGAGGGGCTATGTCCATCTCGATGTTCGTGAAGAAGCCGTACTTGTATTCCTTATTCGCAAGTACTTCGATATCGGTGTTTTCGGTTGCCATACTTCTTTCTTGTTGATTAGTTGATCGTCATTACTTGCCTGCCGGCTTGTAGTTTCCTTTCAGCGGCGGCAGCGATTTTTTCTCTCCGGAAGCCGGCGATACCTGCGAAGGCGCAGCTTGCTTACTTTCTTTCGCCGGTGCCGTCGCGACATCCTGTCCGGTTGCAGGCTGGGGAGCGGCTTTTTGTTCCGGAGCAGATTCCTGCTTTGCCGGTTCAGACGAGGCCCCCGTCGGCTTGGAACTGGACAGAGGCGGCAGTGCTGGTTTCCCACCCGCAGGTTTAGCACTGCTCAACGGCGGCAATGCCGGCTTTGCGGCGGCTGCCGGCTTGGCACTGCTCAAAGGTGGCAGAGCCGGTTTCGATGCAGGAGCGGCACCAGCAGGTTTCGCACTTCCAAGTGGCGGCAGTGCAGGGCGAGCCCCTCCTGCAGCCGGCGATTTCGCAGGAGCTGCGCCGGGCGCAGGCTTTGCTGCAGGGGCTGCTACCGGTTTCTTATACTCGGGATAGTGCAGAACCCAACTCTGTCCGTCAATCCGCTTGAAGATGTTGTCCTTTTCGAGCTTCCCTGCAAACGAACGGGCAATTTTTTCGGCGTCGTTATAACCAATCTTTTCGCCGCGTCGTTCGAACAATTTCTGAATTCCATACTGCACATCCCTGAAGAAAACATTCGAGAGATGGTACATTGGATATTGCGATTTCAGAAACGCCAGCACTTCCTTGTCGTTGTTTAAAACGTAATCGAGCTGTTTCATGGTAGTCTATTTATTGTGGTTGTCTTCGTCTGATTGAAGACCTGCCCTGTTCAGCGTACCAACTCATGAACTTCGCCTTCCCCCTTGCTGCCCGGATGCACAGCCTTCCTGGAATAGCTTGGTGATTTCTCTCGCACCGCCTGTACTGTTTCCCGCGTTCTCTCAATCACATAATCAACTTCTTGCTCGGTGTTGAAGCGGCCTACCGAGAACCGCAAAGTACATCTTGCATCCAACTCCGGGAGCCCGAGGGCACGCAACACATGCGAGGGTTCCGGTTGGGATGTAGAACATGCCGAACCTGATGAGATGGCAACATCTTTCATTGCCATCATTATATTGTCGGCCTCAGCTCCGGCAAAGGTGATACTTGTTGTATTGGGCAACCGGCTGTCGTAACTTCCGTTGCGTGTTGTGCCGTCTATGCTATTCAACAATCCGTCCTCTAACCTGTCACGAAGCGTCGAGAGCCTTGCCGATTCCTTTTCCATCTCTGCAAATGAAATTGCTGCGGCTTCACCAAAGCCTACGACTGCCGGCACATTCAACGTGCCCGACCTCAGTCCCTGCTCATGCCCGCCGCCGTCGATTTGAGGCATCAACTTGATCGCGGGGCCCGCCTTCCGGACATACAGTGCGCCGGCGCCTTTCGGGCCATAGATCTTGTGGGAGCTAAACGAAAGCAAGTCGATGTTCATCTCACCGACGTTCACCCGTATTTTCCCCACTGCCTGGGTAGCATCAGTATGGAAGAGAATTCCTTTCTCGCGGCATATCTCCCCTATTTCTGCGACCGGAGCAATCGTGCCGACTTCATTATTCGCCATCATGATTGTCACAAGAATTGTCTTGCTGGTAATGGCGCTCCGGACATCATCCGGAGAAACATTCCCGTTCTCATCTGTCGGGAGTACCGTGATCTCAAAGCCGTGCTTGGAAAGTCGCTGGCACGTATCAAGAACAGCTTTATGCTCCGTCGCCGCAGTGATAATATGATTGCCCCTTGCGGAGTTTGCTGCCGCAACTCCTTTTAGTGCAAGATTAATCGACTCGGTTGCTCCGCTTGTGAAGATGATGTCTTTCGGCGTACCACCTATCAATGACGCAATGCGTTTCCGGGCCAGTTCTACCGCCGCTTCCGCCTGCCAGCCGAACTCATGCTGAAGGCTCGAGGCGTTTCCGTAGTGTTCGGTGAAGTAAGGCATCACTTTCTCGGCTACGCGGGGATCGACCCGCGTGGTTGCATTGTTGTCAAAGTATATTGGTAGCGTCAGTTCTTTCATCGTTTACACAATCTGCGCAAGCGTCATCGTATCAAATGCCTGTTCGATGTTCGCTTGCACTTTTGATAACGGTGATTTAATTGTACACAATTTGAAAACCTCACAACTTTCGGGTCCATCGGTCATGCATTGCGCAATGGCCATGTTGTTTCCTTCGATTGCGTTGATAATCATCGAAACAGAAACTTCGTGTGGATTGCGGGCGAGGGAGTATCCCCCGCGAACACCCTGTTGCGAGGCGATGAGTCCGGCACGAGCAAGACGCTGTAGCACTTTCGCAAGCAACTCGTAAGGGATCTTGTATTTCTCAGCAATTTCCTTTGCAGTGACAATGCCCGCGGGATTGGTAGCAATATGCCGAATCGCTATCAACCCATACTCTACCTTTTTGGACAGCCGTACCAAACTAATTCCGACCAGTTAAGTCTTATTTCTATGCAAAATTAATGAGGCGACTTGCCTCATTTGTGAATTCTTAACACATCACCCTTTGTAGAGGTTCCTTGTTATGAAGACGATAGCTCATTTTTCTTGCGTAAAAGGTAAGGATACTCCTGGTAAATATCAAATGCCCTTGGGCTTAGTTTGAAAAACATGGGTGATTTAGGTATTATGGATTCATCAAAGAGGAACAAATGCACGCCATTATTGCCGAATCACTCACAAAAGTCTATTCAGACATCGTCAACAGAAAATTCTCCGTCACAGCGGTCAATGACCTATCGCTAAGCGTCGTGAAGGGTGAAATCTTTGGTCTCCTGGGACCGAATGGCGCAGGTAAGACTACTTTCATCAAGATGTTGCTTGGACTCGTCCGACCAACCGGCGGAAGGGCCTCAATCCTTGCAACTCCCCTCCCCAATGTGCGCATTCGCGAGCGCGTTGGCTATCTCCCCGAAAACCACAGGTACCCATCATATCTGACGGGGTATCAGGTGATGAAGATGTTCGGTGGGTTGAGCGGCGTCAGCAACGCACAGGTTCATTCACGCACAAAGGAGCTTCTCCGCCTTGTTGACATGGAGCAATGGTCAAACATGAAAGTGCGGAAATACTCTAAGGGAATGATGCAAAGGCTCGGACTCGCGCAAGCACTGATTAACGACCCCGATGTCCTTTTTCTTGATGAGCCGACAGACGGCGTTGACCCCGTCGGAAGAAAGGAGATCCGTGACCTGCTTCGACAACTCCGCAACGAGGGGAAAACGATCTTCCTGAACTCACATCTTCTTTCGGAGGTTGAAATGATCTCCGACCGGGTCGCAATTCTCGATAAAGGCAAACTCCTGAAAGTGGGTACGGTTGACGAGCTGACAACAACCGACTCCAACTATGAAATCGGTTTCGCAGGACAACTCACCGAGGCATTCTATCATGAGGCGGCGGCTACAATCGTGAAGTTCCGGGTTGACCGCAATGTCATCAGCGCCGATCTCGGCGATGTACGTGAATTGAATTTTTTGATCGACATGCTCCGGAGAAACAACGTACAGATCACCACCATCGCAAAGAAGAAAAGTTCATTGGAGGATTCGTTCATCAACCTTATCAAGCGTGAGGTGCCATCATGAAGCTTATCACCCTCATACTTGCCACCTTTCGCGAGCTTTTTTCCAAGACAACGTTGTACATCCTGTTGGGCATCTCCACATTAATCATGCTGGGAACGTTGGCAAGCGTTTCAGCCGAACATGTTCAGGATGGCGTCATACTGAAGCTATTCGGCAACGCAGTCGGTGAACCGGTTGCCGAATCTGACTTTGCGACTCTGGTCTACGGCATGCAGGCAGGTCTTGCCAAAGGACTGTTCTTCGGCATCATGCTGTTTGGGGTCTTCTCCACTGCTGCAATCATCCCGGAAAGTCTCGAACGGGGAACAGTGGATTTGTATCTCTCAAAACCTCTGGCCCGATGGGAGTTGCTGTTGGGCAAATATCTCGGCTCCGTCTCAGTTATGCTGGCAGTAATACTCTACTTTATCGGGGGAATCTGGCTCGGGTTCGGCATCCGGACCGGGATCTGGAATGTGCAGTTCCTTCTCTCGTCCCTTGTCATGTCATTCATGTTTGCATGCATCTTCTCCATCGTCCTGTTGCTCGGCGTCGTGTTCAGGAACGCCGCCGTTCCTATCATAGGGTGCTTTCTGTATCTTGTTCTCATCGACAATTTTCTTGACTCACGCGAAATGACGCTATATCTCATCTCAGACAATTCCATCTACCGCACGATCGTCGACGGTCTCTACTATGCCTTTCCGCAAATTGCCGGGATGCAGCGTGGCCTCCAAAGTTTAATCCTTCACGACTCCATCGAATGGAAGCCGTTTGTCCAGGCACTCCTATCTTCAGTGGGGATTTTCTCCGCCGGTGCCGCGGTCATGTACCGGAAGGATTTCTGATCGCCGCTGCGAATACATGATGGGGGAACTCTCATTCCTGCCTTCTTTTATTGCTTAACTCGGACAACTTGTTTACGTTTGAGTGCAGAAAAGCCGGACTTTACGGGATTGAAAAGAACCGTCCGGCCGTGCGGAACATATTTTGAAGAAAGATCGAAATGGCTCAACCACTTACTCTTGAAGACTTAGGTTCCACCCTTCTCACTAAGAGAAAGGGAAAAGATGACTTCAGCCTCGTCGGCGTTATCGGGCTTGGTGTAATGGGTCAAGGAATTGCCGAGACTGTTGCCGGTCAAGGCATCGACGTTATCGTTGTTGAAAAGAATGAAAAAACACTGAAGGCAGGACTCGACGGGCTCGGCAAGGCAATGGACTGGGAAATCAGGCGGTGGGGAAAGACCCAATCGGAAAAGCGCGCCGTCCTTTCCCGCATCAAGACATCGACGAACATTGTCGATCTTCGTAATTGCGATATCATCATCGAAGCAATTGATGAGAATTTCGAGATGAAGCGTCAACTCATTGAGGCATTCTATTCGATAGGCAAGGAAGACGCTGTGTTCATTTCCAACACTGCAACCCTCAGCCTTACGAAACTCGCAGCATCGAGCCGGCGCCCCGATCGGATAATCGGTGCACATTTCCTGAATCCTGTACCTCAAGTCCCGTTGGTCGAGATTGTGAGGGGTATGAAAACCTCCGACGAGACGTATGAACTGGTCAAGCGTTTTGCACAACGAATCGGAAAAACTCCCGTCGAGGTGTTTGAATATCCCGGCTTCATTACGACACGAACGATCCTCCCTCTCCTTAACGAAGCAATGCACGTCCTGATGGAAGGCATTGCCAAGGCTGAGGACATCGACACGGCAATGAAGCTCGGCTATGGCATGCAAACCGGCCCGCTGGAAATGGCCGATGCAATAGGGCTGGATGAAGTCCTTGCTTGGATGGAAACATTGTTCCATGAACTGGGCGAACCACGCTATCGCCCCTGCCCCCTGCTGCGGCGCATGGTGCGTGAACGCCGCCTTGGCAAGAAGGTGGGAATCGGTTTCTTCCAGTACGACATGGACGGCAAACGCGTCCCCGCACCGAAGTAACTAAGGAACTCTGAATCAAGACTATGAATATTCTCGTACTGAACTGCGGAAGCTCTTCCGTTAAATACCAACTCATCGAGGTCGAATCGCAAAAGTGGCTGGCGAAAGGTGGCGTGGAGCGCATCGGAATGAGTGGCGCAACACTAAAGAATGTCCGTCATGATGGAGATGAAATAACCATTGCGGGGGAGATTGTTGATCACATCGTCGCCATCGAGTACATACTCGCCGTGCTACTCAGCCGGAATCACGGCGTCATCACTGACAAGTCCGACATCCATGCAATCGGGCATCGCGTAGTACATGGCGGGGAGACCTTCACCGCTTCCGTCTTGATTACAGATGAGGTGATCAAGGGAATCCGGGACAACTTCGATATCGCACCCTTACACAACCCCCACAATCTGCGCGGCATTAACGCATGTCAGGTGAACTTGCCCGGCACTCCGCAGGTGGCCGTATTTGATACCGCGTTCCATCAGCAAATGCCTCCCCGCGCGTTTTTATATGGCATTCCGTACTCCCTCTACTCCCAATATCGGATACGCCGGTATGGATTTCACGGAGCATCCCATCGCTACGTCAGTGACCAGGCGGCAAGCATGATCGGCAAAAAACTCTCCCAATTGAAGCTGGTCACATGCCACCTCGGCAACGGTTGCAGCATGGCAGCGATTGACAAAGGGACGTCGGTTGATACATCGATGGGCTTCACGCCCCTGGAAGGATTATTGATGGGAACCCGTACCGGCGACATTGACCCGTCCGTTATCCTTTACATAATGGCGAAAGAAGGAATAACTCTCGCCGAGGCGAACACCCTTCTGAATAAGCACAGCGGATTACAGGGTATCTCGGGAGTCAGCAGCGACATGCGGGAAATTATCAGCGAAATGAAAAATGGGGACAAGAAATCGAAGTATGCCTTCGATGTATTCTGCTACAGAGTAACCAAGTATATCGGATCATATGCGGCAGCCATGGGGGGATTGGATGCGGTTGTGTTTACCGGAGGAATCGGTGAGAACAGTCCCGATGTGCGCAAAGCCTGCTGCAGTAGTCTGGAGTACTTCGGCATCACGATTGACGATGCAGCAAATACCTCGGACGCAAAGCAGAAGAACATCACGACCGGGGACTCCCGGACGAAAGTGCTTGTAATTCCGACCAACGAGGAACTGGTAATCGCTCTTGACACGCGGACTTTGGTGAAAGCGAAGTAGTGGGCAACATTGAACAACGCGCCACAAGAAAGCAAGAGCTCTAGCCTTTCTCACCTCCGATTGATCTAACCGCTATATTACCATTGGTGTGATTGATTAGGGAACTCGTCAGCTCGTGCATGCGTGAGAGACGGATCTCAAGCTGAATATGCACATCCTCGTCGTACGTAGTTTCAAGAATTCTCGCCCCGAGCTTCCCCACAATGTGCATGACACTGCTGATGCGAGAGTGGGGAAAGGAAACAGTTACTGATGAGGTCTTGTACTTGACGTCCATGCCAGCTGCTTGGAGCGCAGCTTCGGCCGCGCCGCCGTAAGCTCGAACGAGTCCCCCGACGCCAAGTTTTGTCCCTCCAAAATAGCGGGTAACTACGACCAGCGTGTCAGTCAGCCCACGTTTGTCTATCGCGGCCAGAATCGGTTTGCCGGCGCTGCCCGCCGGCTCTCCATCGTCATTGTAGCGGAACATCTGAGCGTCCGTTCCGAGCCTGTAGGCGAAGCAATTGTGCGTGGCATCGCGGAATTCCTTCCGAATCCGGTCAAGGAACTCGTCAACCGCATCACGCGTTTGAACGGGGAGTGCTTGGGCAATAAATCGTGACCCTTGTATCCGAGTCTCCGCGGAGGCCCTTTCAGCCACCGTCAGATATTCATCTGTTGAGTCATGCATATATGCAAATATACCCAATAATTGCGGAGCCCGCCAAAGCGCTGCGCAGAGCCCATTTTTTTCCGGCCTGAACCAAAGATTTCCTTGCGAATTTAGGGTTCGGTCACTATCTTCACACGCACAAGGAACCCTCATGAAAATCGGAATAGTCTGCTACCCCACCTACGGCGGAAGCGGAGTCGTTGCTACGGAACTCGGAAAAGCACTCGCTGATAAAGGCCATCTCATCCATTTCATCAGCTACGCAATGCCGATGCGGCTGGAAGGCTACATGGGCAACATTTTTTACCATGAAGTGGAGATGGCAAGCTACCCGCTGTTCGAGTTCCCGCTGTATACACCGGCACTCGCAAGCAAAATGGTGGAGGTGGCACGTTTCGAGAAGCTCGATATTATACATGCCCATTATGCCATCCCCCACGCAACGAGCGCATTTCTCGCACGGGAAATTGTCAACAATGGGCTGAAGGTTGTGACGACGCTTCACGGAACGGACATAACGCTCGTGGGACTGGAGCCAAGCTTTTTGCCGGTTGTCAAGTTGAGCATCGAACGTAGTGATGGTGTAACGGCGGTGTCACGGTTTCTCAGAGAAAAGACGATCACGAATCTCGGGGTTGACAAAGAAATCGCCGTCATCCCAAATTTCGTCGACACGGAAAAATACAAACGACACGAGAGCCCGGAGATTTGCTCGAAATTTGCCCCTGAGGGTGAGAAGATTCTCGTTCATATCTCCAACTTCAGGACTGTCAAAAGGGTCCCCGATGTCATTCGTATTTTCAACGAAGTACAGAAGAAGATCCCGAGCCGGCTCATTCTAGTGGGAGACGGACCAGACCGTTCGCAATGCGAGCTTCTCGTCAGAGAGATGGGACTTGAAACGAAAGTAAAATTTCTCGGCAAGCAACTCGAACTTGTTCCTATTCTGTCGATTGCCGATTTATTCCTGATGCCGAGCCAGTCCGAAAGCTTTGGACTCTCTGCGCTCGAGGCAATGGCATGTGAAGTTCCTGTTATCTCGTCAAGCGTAGGCGGATTGCCCGAACTGCAGATCCACGGAGAAACGGGGTACATCGCGGAAATAGGTGATGTTGACCGGATGGCACGGTATGCAATCGAGTTGCTCACGAACGATGCCAAACATCAGATGTTCGCCCAAGCCGCACGTCGGCGTGCCGTCGAGAGCTTTGACGTGCGAAAAATAGTCAATCAATACGAGGCGCATTACGAACAATGCCTCTCAGAATCGATGGTTCTCAAAGGGTAGCCATCACATATCACATTCATCAACCATGATCGATGTAGTACACATATCAAAATCCAAAAAGCCGACTCTTCAGGAACTCACCAAAGTACTTGAAGACGAAGGACTGGAGTGGGAACTCTACGAAGACCGCCCGGGCACAAAATACGGACGACACAAACACGACTTCGATGATTTCATCGTAATTGTCGAAGGGCAAATGAAACTCGGGACTGACCGCGGAGAGTGGAAATTGAAACCGGGCGACAGGCTGACTCTCCCCAAGAACACAGTCCACTGGGCGGAGGTGCTTGGCAAGACGAACGTCAAGTACTTGAGCGCTGCGAAGTAGGGCCGCTACCTTCCTGAGAGTATATGCTTGCGAACGTACCCGTCTACCAAGGCCAAAACGACGAGTACAAGCACCGTCGTTATACCTATGCGAAGAGTTGCGCTTTCAAACAGAAACGGCAGATAGGTTTTGATTGTGAGGGAGATGGCGCCCCCCGCATCCCTCCAATACCCTCCGGCGGAACCCAACACATCCCCAAAGACTGACCTTGTATGATCGATGTGCTTCGCGTTAATAACCCCGGAAAGAAAATAGACTGTCCCTGTCACCCCGACTACAAGAACCAATCCGAACAGATATGCAAGGCTCTCTGCTACGCGGAACAGCAATGGTGTGGGGGGCTTGATGCCGAGCCGAAGCATAACATCTCGTGTGAATGCTTCACCGGCATGTTCCCTCGGCATGGTGCGAAGGGTTCGATCGATTCGCTCTAACGAACCGAGAATCGTCTGGCATCTGGAACACGCGTCAAGATGCCGCTTCGCTGTTCTGCGCTTGTCTCGGGGCAGCGCGCCGTCTGCATACTGCTGTAGAATCTCATCAGTAAGATGTTCGCTTGTCATATGAGCATCCCTTGCATTCGTGTGGTCAATCGATCCCGTAGAATGTTCCTCCCCCGAAACAGAAGGGTCTTCACCGTACCAACCGGCTGTTCCAGAATCGCTGCAGTCTCCTCATAACTCATCTCTTCAAGATAAAACAGTGTTAATGCTGCCCGGTATTTTTCCGGAAGGTCTGCCAAAACTTCCCGTACAGCATGTCGGAGTTCGCTTGCTTCCAGTTCCTCAATCGGGGACGGCGTTTCCGTATCTTTCAACCGTGATTCGAACAACCCCTCCCCGGCATCAAGTGACTGTGGATTCGGGCGACGTCTATCGAGTCGCGTCAAACACGCATTGTACACAATCCGATAAAGCCACGTACTGAATTTCGCATCGCCCCTGAATTGCTCGAGGCTTCGGTAAGCCCTGAGAAAAGCGTCCTGCAATACTTCCTCCGCATCGGCCCGATCACCAAGCAACCGTACGGCCAGGGTAAGAGCCTGATCTTTATACCTATCCACGAGGACCGCGTATAACCGGTTCTCACCTCGACGTATTTGCTCAATGATAACGCTATCTGATTGGACCACGTGACTGAACGTTGTTTCGGATATATCTTAGACCACCAAGCGTATGGAAAATGTTTCACGAAATACACTACCTGAACCTGAAACATTGTCGGAGTAATTGTAGTCTAAGCTTGCAAACCACAGAAAGCAACAATTTGCGGGTGCACCATGGATTTTATAGAGGTACTAATACCCATCTCCCTGTTTTTTTCCACGGCGGCAGTCCTCGGACTGATGTTGCTGACCCGACACAAGGAGCGCATGTCAATGATCGAACGGGGATTGAAAGCCGAGGACATCAAATCCTTGTACGAGCGGGGAACGCTCAATGTCAACCCTCTGTCGGCACTCAAGTGGGGGATTGTGTTTGTATGTATAGGCCTGGCAATTGTACTCGCCATGATTGCACATGACCGGATGTTGTTCGGCGAGGGCATATATCCGGCGCTGATTGCCCTCTTTGGAGGGATTGGACTGATAATTTTCTACCTTATCGCCAACAAAAGGCTCAACCAGTAGGCCCACTTGCGGCAGGCCCCTTTACAGTGGGGCCTTCCGCACTTGCAACGAAGTCGACGGCTGTAAAC
>CAZBWR010000009.1:0-68049 GCA_964495695.1 uncultured Chitinophagales bacterium
TTCAGTCGGGACTGAAGAGCGGCATCAATGTGTATCTCGCCGACCCGCTGGAAGCCGGGGCTTCGTACAGAATGCGGGTAAGCGGTGTGAGTGATATTGTGGGCAACGTCATTCCCAACACCGCGCCTATCATTTGGGAATTTTCCGTGTCACCAAGGACATTTGTCACAAGCGTCATTGAAGACTTTGATACTTCAGTGGCGCACTGGCAACAGCCGTTGCTCAACGGGAGCACCGTCGGAGTCGACAGTGCATCCTTTGCGCTATCGACATCGCGCAGAGTGCCAACCCTGCTTGATAATGTTGCGTCGGGGAGATTGAGTTACAAGTGGCAATCCGGAGCGGCCTCACATCTCCTTTACCTCAAAGTATTGGGGGGGGCTGCAACCACGCAATTCATCGACACCAGGCTCCAGCCATTTCTGCAAACCTATATTCATGGAGATGGAAGCCGCAATCAGCTCCGGTTTGTTGTGCGCGACAGTCTGGGATTTGAAGTGAGCCGGTGGTACAATCTTGATTGGGTGGGGTGGAGACTTGTGGAGTGGGATCTCAATAACGATTCGCTTGGCTCGTGGACGGGTAATGGTGTTTTGGATGGAGGCTTGAGATTCGATGGTATCCAATTAAGGCATCTACCCGGAACGGGCTCCGTCAACGGCATTGTCCATCTCGACCAGGTTCAGTACTCGTGGGTGCCAGTAACTTCCGTACCTGACCATCACCCCGGAACTGTTGCCGAATATCGTCTCGAGCAAAACTATCCCAATCCATTCAACCCTTCGACAACATTCGAATTTTCGCTGCCCAAGGCGGGACACACGACTCTGAGAGTCTTCAATCTGATCGGACAGGAAGTGGCAAGTCTCGTTGACCGTGAGTTGCAAGCCGGGACACATCGCATTCAGTTTGACGCCGGTAAGTTATCGAGCGGCATCTATCTGTACAAGCTTGAATCGGGGGCGTCCCGTCTGACAAAGAAGATGGTGTTGATGAGGTGAGTTTCCTCCGCTCGATCGTCATTGTATGTGTCTTTGCCGCCACTGCTGCCGTTTCGCAACCGCAATTCGAGGTTTCGAAAACCGATGGCTTGCGCTGGTTCAAAGGAAATACGCACACGCACACTGACATGAGCGACGGTGATTCTCCCCCCGAGGACGTTGCGCGGTGGTACAAGAACAGAGGATATGATTTTCTCGTCTTGTCGGATCACAATATCTTTGTGAATCCGGCGACTCTGGCGGCTATTCAGGATTCGTCGTTCCTCTTGATTCCCGGAGAGGAAGTTTCCTCCGAGTTTGCAAAAAAGCCTGTCCATGTGAACGGCTTGAACATCAGGGCTATGGTCGAGCCGCAATACGACACGACACTCTCCGGCACGATTCAAAAGAATGTTGACGCCGTGCGCATTGTTGAGGGGATTCCGCATATCAACCATCCCAACTTTCGCTGGGCAATCGACAAGGAAACGTTGTTGAACGTGCACAATTACTCGCTTCTCGAAATCTATAACGGTCATCCGCTCGTCAACAATTTCGGCGGTGGCGGGTTTGCGGGTCTTGAAGAAGTGTGGGACTACCTTCTCAGCAACGGCAAGCGTGTGTACGGCATTGCGGTTGACGATGCGCATCATTTCAAAGAAGAGTTCTCTGCGGACCGCTCAAACCCCGGGCGGGGTTGGGTGATGGTCCGCTCCCCGAAACTTGACGCCGATGAGATTGTGCGTCGTCTGGAAGCAGGAGAGTTCTATGCCAGCACGGGTGTCGTTCTCGACGACATTCTGATTGATGCACGGCGCATCACCATTCATGTGCAACAACGTTCCGATTTCAAATACCGCGTTGACTTCATCGGCAGGGGGGGCGAATTACTGCAACGCTCGGAGTCATTTCCGGCTCAGTACAACCTCAAAGGAAACGAGTCCTACGTCCGGGCAAAGGTTTCAGATTCAAACGGTCATGTTGCATGGGTCCAGCCGGTTTTTGTCCGACATTGAATGATCATCCCCGACAATCATCAGGAAGACGTATGAAATTATCCTCTGTGGTCATAACCTTGGCGCTCCTTGCCGCGCAGCAAGCCTTCGCCCAGCTCTCCGGGTTCGATACCTTTGTGGAGAAGGAGATGAAGAAATGGAAAGTCCCGGGAGCCGCAATCGCAGTCATCAAAGATGACAAGGTCCTTTTGGCGAAAGGGTATGGTTTTGCTGACGTCAAAGCGAAGCGTCCTGTGACGACGAAGACGGTTTTCCCGATTGCCTCGATCACAAAGTCATTCACAGTCTCGACACTTGCCGGTCTTGTCAAGCAAGGCAAGTTGGCCTGGGACACTCCGGTGCGTGAATATATGCCGGATTTCCGTTTGTATGACGACGTATTGACCTCCCGTGTAACACCGCGTGATCTGGTGACACACCGGACGGGGCTTCCTCGTCATGATGCTGCGTGGTACAATTCCCCCCTCGACAGAGAAGATCTCTACAGCAGGCTACGCCATCTCGAACCGAGCAAGGACCTTCGGACAACCTATCAATACAATAACTTCATGTACATGACAGCCGGATACATGGCGGGAAAATTATCAGGCGGCTCATGGGAGGAGGCTGTTTCACGGCACATACTCACTCCTCTTGGCATGAAAAGCACCTCCTTCACGATTACTGACTTGAAGAAGATGCCGGACTATGCCCTTCCGTATGAGAAAGATGATGATGAAAAGATCCATGAGATTAATTTCCAGCCTCTCGATGCAATGGGCCCGACCGGCTCGATGAACTCGAATCTCGAGGACATGATCACCTATATTCGCATGCATCTGAACGAAGGCAAGCACGGCGCCGAGCAGGTGCTGCTTCCTTCCGACGTGCAGCAAATGCAGTCTCCCTACACCGTTATTCAAACTCCGCTTCGATGGCCGGAGGTCGGGCATTCACAATACGGGATGGCGTTTGTAATTTCGACATACCGGGGGGAGAAGGTTGTATCGCATGGTGGCAACATGGATGGCTTCGCGCTGTTCGTGTCCATGATGCCCGCAAAAAGGATCGGGATGATCATCCTCACCAATCTCGATGGCAATCCCCTCCGCACGATTTTCTCTTACAATATTTACGATCGCTTCCTTGGTTTGAACCAGGTTGACTGGAGCAAGCGCTTTGCGGATGACGAAGCGAAGAACAAGGCAACCGAAGAGGATGCAAAGAAACAAGGACTCACGCCGCAGCGGATCGGCACGCGGCCCTCGCATGATATTGACGAATATGCCGGGGAATATGAACATCCGGCATACGGTCCCGTCGTTATTGAATCACGGGGCGGTGATTCACTGCGTGTGACATATAACGGATTTACTTCGGCGTTGCGTCATTTCCACTATGATGTGTTCGAGACACCGCGGAATACGTTGAACCGCCTGGAGCGGATGAAGGTAATGTTCAACATGAATTGGGACGGTGAGATTGCAAGCTTGAGCATTCCGTTCCAAAGCGGCGTGAAGGATATCGTGTTTGAGAGGGTAGCAGATAGGGCAATGCAAACGAGAGAATTCCTCGTCCCGCTGGCCGGCGAGTTTGAGTTGGGCTCACGCATTGTTACCGTGCTGCTCCGGGATGACAATGTTCTAGTGCTGAGCATTCCCGGTCAGTCACCCTACGAACTTCTTCCGGTTCGTGAGACGAGATTTGCGCTCAAAGGAATGGCCGGTTATACGGTGGAATTCCGTAAGGATACTGCCGGGAAAGTGACGGCCCTTGCATTCTACCAGCCGAACGGTAATTTTGTGGCAAAGAGAAAATAAGCGGGATGTTTGCTGCTAGCCGATACATCATTTCAGGATTACGTATGAAGTACTCATCATTCTGCCTCGCGTTACTACTAATGCTCGCTTCCGTTTCGAGTGCACAACCGGAACAGAATCTGGGTGCCGTGTTCGAGGCGGCGGCAGCGGAGTTCAACATCCCGCCGGCGATCCTCAAAGGCATTGCCTTTGCGGAGACCCGTTGGGCGCACATTCGCCCAAATGAGTCGTTCGACGCGGAACGGCACATGCCGCCAGCTTACGGTGTTATGGCGCTGCGGAACGATGACTGGTTCGGCCGAAGTCTGATCGAAGCAGCGCGGCTTATCAATGCAGATGTCAGTCATGTGAAGCAAGATGTTGGTACGAACATCCGGGCGGGAGCAGCCTACATTGCATACCTTGCCTCGTTGCAAGCTCCTCCTCCCGTTGCCGATGATTTGCTGAGTTGGTTTCATGTCGTTGCACAATATCCGGGCATTCCCCAACAAGACATCAAGGGGAGTTACGCGGAGCAGGTGTTCATTGCACTGCATGACGGATACGATGCTTACGGTATCACGATCCGGCCCGAGTACTTTGATTTGAATCGTATGCAGGCGATTTACCGGCAGCACTATCCGCCCGCTGGTGGGGATTCTCCATCGTCGGAAGATTACGGTCCTGCGGAGTGGGACCCGTCTCCGAACTTCAGCTCCCGCGCCGGAACACCGATCTCTCACGTGATTGTTCACGATACGGAGGGATCTTTTGCAGGTGCTGTTTCGTGGTTGAAGAATCCTGCTTCGCAAGCGAGCGCTCATTATATCTTTCGCAGCAATGATGGATTTCTCAAACAACTCGTGCGTGAAGCTGATAAGGCCTGGCACGTGCGGTGCTGGAACGACTGGACGATCGGAATCGAACATGAAGGATATGTGAACAACCCTGCCTGGTTCACTCCTATCATGTATCAGAATTCTGCGCTGCTCTCACGGCATTTGACGGCCCGTTACGGCCTCGCCCGTAACAGACTGAGGATCGTGGGACACAACGTCTGGCAGATTTCCACGGTCTTTTCACAGCTTAACTGGAGCAGTTGCAACGATCATACCGATCCGGGGAGCTTCTGGAACTGGGACTACTATCTCTCCCTCATTGTTTCTGATTCGACACCGCCTGCGGTCACGACGTTTTCTCCCAACCGCAACCAGGCAAATGTTCCTGTTTATAAGAACATCGTCATCAAGTTCGACAAGCCGATGGATATTTTCAGCACACAGTCTGCTTTCACGATCTTCCCTGATGCACCGGGGCGGTTCATCTGGTCGCAGGATTCAAAAACACTTACATACGATCCGAACAGCAATCTTACGAATAACGAAAGCTATCTCGTCAGCCTCAGTCAGAGCGCGAAGAGCGCGGGTGGGGGAAGACTAACCGAAGCGGTGCAATTCGTCTTTACAACATCCGCCCTCGACACGGTAGGGCCGCGTGTTACACAATCGTATCCGCCAAACGGTGCAACGGAGATCAATCCGGGAGTCGCTTTCCAGATCCGCTTCGATGAGCCCGTGGTGTTCTCAACATTCTCGGGACGGGTACGACTTGTGGATGTTGCGGATTCGAACACTTTTATCGGCATTGGAAGTGTCAGTTATGTTGATGTAGATGACAAGGGTTTGCTGACATTTGCCCCTTCGGCAGATCTGCAATTGGGTAGAACATACCGGCTGCGATTCCTTCCGGGACTGCGTGACCCTCTTAACAACTCCAGTTCGTTTGAGTCACGCATCGAGTTCACGATCCGGCAATCACCCGTTGTGCAGGGGAGCATTTTCGATTGGTTTGAGAACAACGCCGGTCAATGGCAACAGCCCAAAAGCGTTCCGGGCTCTATGAAAATCGATACACTTGCGACCTCATTTGCGATCTCGTCAACCTTCAAACGAACAGGCACGTTTTCGGGTCGATTGATATACTCGTTTTCAGATACGGTCGGCGGTGTTTGCAGACTGATGACTGCTGCTCCTGCTGCCGTCTCTCCAGCGAACGGCTGGGTCGGGTTGTGGGTGTTCGGAGATAACAGCGGCAACGCTCTGGAATTCTGGTTCAATAATGTGACGGGCGGAAATGTGATTGCAGAGGCAGGCCCGCTCAACTGGTTTGGGTGGAAGTTTGTCACTGTCCCGATCACCGCCTCGATGTCGGCTTTTAACAGTGTTGTTGTCCGGCAAGTACATAATGTTGATCAGTCAGGCACGATTTACATTGACGACGCGCAGGTGCAAATTTCGACCGGTGTCGTAGATCGTGGTACCGGGGGCTATCAATCATTCAGGCTGCATCAGAACTATCCGAATCCGTTCAATCCTGCAACACGCATTGCGTTCGATTTGGATCGGCCGGAGTTTGTTACGCTTTCGGTGTTCAACACACTCGGCCAGAAAGTTGCGACTATAGTGAACAGGGAATTGGAGGGAGGACATCATGAGGTCGAGTTTGCAGGGCTGGGAGTGGACGGCAAACATCTGCCAAGTGGCGTGTATCTTTACCGCTTGCAAACGAGTGCAGGAGTTGCGGTCAAGAAAATGATGTTGATGAAATAAACGATACTTGCATATTCAAAGATTAGTGAACATGAAAGCTCGAATGTTGGTTTTGCTGGCAAGTGGGATGTTCTGGACCGCAAGCTCCCAGGATACCACCCGTCACGGCTGGCCGGTTACACCGTTCTTTGAAACTCACCCCATCACGGGGACATTTGCCGAATACAGGAACACGAGTCCCTCGGGACATTTCCATAGTGGAGCCGATGTTCCCAAGCCGGATGGTTCGCCGGTGTATCCGGTCTACAATGGAGTTGTCGAAGCAATCGGGACCGTTGCAACCTCGGGCAGCAATGCATATGTGCGTGTACGGTACAATGTGAGCGGATTGTTTAAGAGTGATGCATACGTTCATATTGTTCCCAATCCAGCCCTGATAGTCGGGGATTCCGTTCGAGCGTATCAGACGGTGCTCGGCAACATCTATGCCGGACAAGGGCACGTACACTTCACAAACGGCGGGCCGTCCGGGTCAAGTCTCATGAACGCCATCCGGCCGAATGGAGGCTTCACTCCGTACATCGACAACTATCCTCCGCAAATCCGCTTCGTGAAGTTCTATCTTGATAATTCTAACACGGAGTTTCCAAACAACCGCGTGAGCGGAAACGTTGATATCAGGGTTCATGTGGCGGAAACAAATGCGGCCGATCCCTCCGGTATCTCATCATCAACGACGAACAATGGAACGTACATAGTCGGGTACAAGATTCTCTCGGCTGACAGGTCGACGGAAGTGTACGTCCCTCCTTCAAACGGTGTACGCTTTCGTTTTGACAGAGCGCCCCAAGATGCGTATGTCAACAACGTGTTCGCTCCCGGGTCCGATCTTTCAACCCATATTTACACCATAACCAATGGCACGGGAGCAAGTGATGTCAATCTCACCCGTGTTGTCTTGAACAACGCATGGAACACATCAACGCTTCCGGTTGGAGACTATACCGTGATGGTTTTTACGGAAGATACACGCGGACTCACCGATACGGTTTATGTCCCTGTTCAAGTGAACAGACAGGACCTTGTCCCACCCGACCCGCCGAAATTGCAGTCAATCATCAACGACAGCACAGGGCGCTTTACACTCCGCTGGGCACAGAATCCGGAAGCCGATCTGATGGGATACAGACTTTACTTCAGCGTGAACGGCAGCCTTTGGACGTTAAAGGAGAATGAGTCGCGTTTGACGCGGACCGAGACGAGTATCACCTACAATCTCTCGTCTTCCGGAGCGATCTATTTCAGAATAGCTGCGATTGACTCCGCAACGCCGCCGAATGTCAGCGGGTGGAGTGATGTCTATGGCGTCAGGCTGAATTCTTCGCAAAGCAAAACATTAATTGTGGACGGTTTCGACCGGACGGAACTGTCAGGGAGTTGGAGGGAGCCGGCTCATCCGTTCGTGATGACGCACGGTCTTTCGATGCCGACGGATTTCAGTTCCTGCGCTAATGAAGAAGTGATTGCGGGTAATGTCAATCTCAGCAATTTCAACACTGTGGTATGGGTCTTGGGGGATGAATCAACCGCAGATGAGACCTTCAACACACAAGAGCAGGAACTAGTGAAAGCCTACCTGCGAAATGGCGGGAAACTTTTCGTGAGCGGCTCGGAGGTTGCGTGGGATCTGGACCGCCCCAGCGGTCCGTCACAAAGTGACAGGGATTTCATGCGTGACTTCCTGAAAGCCCGGTATGCGGGGGATGATGCCAACGAGTACAATGTCAATGGCGCTGTTTCGACGCGGTTCTCGGATGTAAGCCTTCGGTACGGCGTAATGGCCGAGGGTTCACCGTACGAGGAAGACTACCCTGATTACATTACGGCGGAGCCCGGAGCGGCTGCAATTCTGCACTATGGGGTTCAAGGTAACCCGGCCTACGCTGGTGTCGCTTACAAGGGCTTGTTCTCCGGAGGAACGACTCCGGGTGCAGTCGTTTATCTCGGGTTTCCATTTGAGACGATTCACCAGAAGGCTCACCGTGACACGCTCATGCGACGCGTGTTTCAGTATGTTGATATTCTCCCGACGAGTATAGATGAGCTTGTGGCAGGGATTCCTGAACGGACTGAATTGTTTCAGAATTACCCAAATCCGTTTAACCCGTCGACACAGATAGGGTTCAGGCTGCATCAGAAAGCACTCGTTTCGCTAAAGGTGTTCGATATACTCGGCCGCGAGGTTGCGACCCTGATCAATGAGCACATGGAGGCTGGGAATTATCAAACTACGTTCGATGGTGCCGGACTATCAAGCGGTGTCTATTTCTACACGCTTGAAGCCGGCGGAGCCCTCTACACAAAAAAGATGCTGCTCACGAAATGACCCTACAATTTCCCACACGTCCCGTCACCATCGACTGTGTTGTGTTCAGTGGAGATGCCGTTGTGCTGATTAAGAGAGGGAACGAGCCCTTCAAGGACCAGTATGCTCTGCCGGGTGGTTTTGTGGAATTGAACGAGTCCGTCGAAGAGGCCTGTCGCCGTGAAACACTGGAAGAAACAGGGCTTGTAGTAAGAGATCTGGTCATGATCGGTGTCTATTCCGATCCTTCACGGGACACGTTCCGGCACACGGTAGCGGTTGCATTTCTTGCAGAAGCTGATCTTTCGACGCTGAAGGCGGGAGATGACGCAAAGTCAGTGGAACTGGTGAGCGATTGGCGTACGCTGCCGCTTGCTTTCGACCATAAGCGTATCATAGAAGATGCCTGGCACATGAGGCGTCAAACACCAAGCCCCACATTCCAACTCCCAAACTGAATCCAACTTGCCGCGTTTCAAATGTTATATAGAATATGAAGGAACCCGCTTCAGCGGTTGGCAGGTTCAGAAGAACGCCCGGACCGTGCAGGGAGAATTGATAGGTGCGATGAAGAAGCTGTTCAAGTCCGATGACTTTGAATTGTACGGAGCGGGCCGGACTGATGCGGGCGTTCACGCTTTGCAGCAGGTCGCTCACCTCGAAGTCAACACGATGCTTGCCCCCGAGATCATCCGGATGAAGGTGAATGACGAACTCCCCGCTGACATCAACATCATCGAAGTGGAAAAAGCCGCACCGAACTTCCACGCCCGCCATGATGCCGTCTCCCGCATTTATCTTTATCAGATTTCGCGGAGAAGGACGGCGTTCGGCAAGCGCTATGTCTGGTGGATAAAAGACAAGCTTAATGTGTCCGCAATGCGCCAGGCTCTGGAACTGTTTGTCGGAATGAAAAACATGCAATCCTTCACCGATGATGATCCGGAGGAAAAATCCACGAAGGTGCTGATTGATGATATCTCTGTAAAGGAGGAAGGGGACTTGATTCTTATCCGTATTGCCGGATCACATTTTGTGTGGAAGCTTGTCCGCCGAATTGTCGGAGTAGCGGCAGAGGTCGGACGGGGCAAGCTGACGGTGGACTCCGTCCGCAAGTTCTTAGCCGCACGATCAGATGAACCGGCGCGTTTCACGGCTCCTCCTTCAGGACTGTTCCTCGAACGTGTGTTGTACAAAGGTGACAAGATGGCGGATGACATTCACGCTACTTTGCGTTTGACGGCTGCGGCGTCACTCCGCACGCGACACTGAACGATGCCCGCCATCTCAGTGTTTGCTATTCCAGAGGTGTTTCTCTATATTTTTCCGCAGTAACAGCAACAAAGGCGCTTAAGATGACGATAACCGAGATACAACCGCAAACAGTCCGTGCTCATGAACTGTTCGGCGATTTCTGGTTCAACTCGGAACCGGTAATCATCTCCGCGTTGAGGGGACGGGTGATTCTTGTGAACTTCTGGGATTATACATGTACCAGGTCACAACGTGCGCTGCCTTACGTGAAGGAATGGAGCCGGAAGTATGAGCAGTACGGCCTCATTGTGATTGGTGTTCATACTCCGAAATTTCCTTTCGGCAAAAATCCCGGATTGGTGCAGCGTGCAATTGAACGACATGAGATATCCTACCCGGTTGTGGCGGATAATGAGGGGATCATTGCGCATAACTATGCAAGCAGAACCTTGCCGTCATTCTTTCTCATTGATAAACACGGGTTCATCCGCCATTCAAATACCGCCGAAGGACATTACACTGCCACCGAACGCATCCTGCAAGCATTGCTCTACGATGCCGGTGCGGAAGATGAACTTCCTTTGTTGATGGAACCGCTGCGCGATGAAGACAGGGATGGCTCACTCTGCTATCGCTCGACACCGGAGCTTTTCGCAGGATATCTGCGAGGAAGCATCGGCAACATAGAAGGGTTCAGTCCCGAATCGACTGTTGAATATGCCGATCCTGCGATTTACATGGAAGATAGGATCTATGCTGTCGGGAGCTGGGTGAACGACAGGAACAGCCTCAGGCATATTGAAGAGAGTGACGCAGGAATCGTGTTGAGTTATCGCGCCATCGAGGTAAATGCTGTGCTTACCTCTGAAGGGGGGCATTCTTGTGAAGTGGTCATCCTGCAGGATGACGCCTATCTCGTAGATGAAAACAAAGGCACGGACGTGCAGATCGATGAGGGGGGCAGGAGCATCCTACGCGTCACCGAACCCCGGATGTATAATCTTGTACGGAATCCTCGCTACGGGGAATACCTATTGAAACTCGAGGTGGGCGGACAGGGTGTCTCCCTTTTTTCGTTCAACTTTGTTTCCGGAGTAATTACAGAACTCATTTCCAAGAACTGATCCGGCATTTGCAGGAATCGAGCGGCGGGCCGAGGCTCGCCGTTTTTGTTTCCGAATGTTCGCAGTTAACAAATCACCATCACTCGACTTGTCCTCGCGCTTGTCATCCACGACACCCACATCCGGATTCTCATTTATTGGAACTCCAGTGTACGATAACGCCCGGCAGTGGCCAGGGGTGACATTCTGGATTGCAGCTACGGCTCTGTTTGCCGTTGCCCTCTCTCCCCACGAAGTGACACTTTTTCTTTTCAACAGTCTGTTGGATCGGATCTACGCATCACCGGAACTCTCGGCGCAGCTCCAGTCCATCTCCGGCAAATTTTTTAGAAGTACAAGAGAAGAATTTCTCGACATTCTCGTCAACTCAATCGCAGTTCCCACAAAGAAACTTCTGTTTATCGGGTCATTGGCAGTGCTTGCGTACCCGGTTGTGCGCGGGGTGTCGAAGACGGAATGGGTGAAGGATTGGGCTTTGTTGCAAAGCCTGCTGAAACGCTCAGTGGTGATCTTCTTCGGACTTGCATTTCTCGTAACCCCAATCGGATTGAAGAGCCTCGGAGATGGCTATGGGAGGATGAGTCTCGCGCCCTATGCTGAACCGGCGGGGCTTTTCTCAAGGAGGTTCCTGGCTCCTGCGCTTGCCGAATTTCTCGGAATGAGCGGGTATGTATACTTCTTCATCTTCTCTCTTGCCATTGCCTTCGGGGTGGTTTTTCTCCTCATCCTTTGGCTTAACCGTGCCGGTATTGAGTTGGGTTGGCTCCCTCTTCTCTCATTGTGCACATCAAGCTTCGTTATCTTTAACTTTGAAATGCCCGGCTACGTTGATCAGATGATGATTCTACTTGCTTTGCTGATGGCTGTGACGCCGCTAAGCTCTGCCGGTATATTGGGGATAGTTGCGCTTGCGATGGCGACGCATGAGTTGAGTCTTGTCATTTTTGTTCCATTGATTATGCTGTTTGCCTCCAGAACCGAACGTGCCGGCATCGTCATCCTTATGGTTATCTACGGATCACTCTTTGTCCTTCTAAATACCGCGTGGTTCGGTGCAATCAGCAACGTTCACGGATCAATTCCACCGTACGGTAAATCCCCGCTGCAGTTCTTTGTTGAGGAGCCCGGCCTCACTGCGCTGGGGATTCTTGCGTCTCACAAGCTCCTCTGGCTGATTCCTTTGCTGGCAATCGGCAGTGCAATCCGTGCCAACCGGCGGCAGCCCGCTTTCTCGATGGCGTGGATCCTTGCAGTTCCACTTCTTACTCTTCCATTCGCGATCGATACCAGCAGGTTAATGGGATGGGGGTTTGCCGGGGTCCTGCTGGGTCTGCTCTACTTTGCTCGTATGGATGAGAAATTTTTGGAGAAGCTGAAACCCCTTTTCTTATTCAATCTGGTTATTCCCTCCGTCTATGTCGGATTAAACACCGGTCCGCTGATATTTCCCGGCCTGTACAGAATCCTCTACGGTTGGTTGTGGTGAGATGGGACGTGAATCACACTTCGGAGCAGGACTTTTGGAAGTGCCGAGTCGATTGGATATATTTGAATGAGCTTTCATTAGGTATCTTCCTGCCTCCGGCATGCAGCTTTTTGAAATAAGGAACAACAATGAAGAATATCCACGAATGCCTTGAAGAGAGAATCCTCGTTATCGACGGTGCCATGGGGACAATGATCCAGCGGCACAAGTTGCAGGAATCGGACTACCGTGGCGAGCGATTCAAAGATTGGCATGTTGATGTCAAGGGAAACAACGATCTTTTATGTATCACACAGCCTGATATCATCATTGGTATTCACAAGGAGTATCTCGAAGCAGGGGCCGACATTATCGAGACGAACACCTTTAGCAGCACCCGCATTGCAATGGCCGACTATCAAATGGAGAACCTCGCCTACGAGTTGAACATTGCTGCCGCGACATGCGCCCGCAAAGCTGCAGATGCATTCTCCACTCCCGACAAGCCGCGTTTCGTCGCGGGCTCAATCGGTCCCCTCAACAAAACGCTGAGCCTTTCGCCGGACGTCAACAACCCCGGCTATCGTGCCCTTTCATTCGACGAGGCAATGGAGGCATACCGGGAGCAAATCAAAGGACTTGTTGAGGGTGGCGTCGACCTCTTATTGATCGAGACCATCTTCGATACGCTCAACGCAAAGGCAGCAATTTTTGCGGCGAAATCGTACTTCCGCGATTCGGGCAAGAAGGAACTGCCGGTCATGATCAGCGGCACCATTACCGATGCCTCGGGCCGGACCTTGAGTGGGCAGACGCTGGAGGCGTTTTATATTTCCATCGCTCATGCTCGACCGCTCAGCGTCGGATTGAATTGCGCGCTTGGTGCGAAGGAGATGCGCAGCCACATTGAAGAGCTGAGCCAGATTGCTTCCTGCTATGTGTCAGCGTACCCGAATGCGGGGCTCCCGAACCCCATGGGAGAATACGATGAAGCCCCGGCACAGACGGCGAAGTTCATTGAAGATTGGGCGACCGAAGGGTTCGTGAACATCGTCGGGGGATGCTGCGGGACAACACCCGACCATATCAGGCAGATTGCAGAACACGTGAAGAATATCCAACCGCGTAGGCTGCCCGCACTCGAAACAACTCTCGCATAGGGGCACATGAACCAGAAGGCAGTTATCAAACCGTTTCTCCGTCTTGCGGGGCTTGAGCCGCTTGTCGTCCGTCCCGAAACAAATTTCGTCAACGTCGGCGAGCGGACGAATGTCACCGGCTCGAAGAAATTCGCACGACTTATCAAAGAAGGAAAATACGAAGAAGCTCTTAGCGTGGCGCGCCAGCAAGTGGAAAACGGCGCACAAGTCCTTGACGTGAACATGGACGACGCATTGCTCGACGGCAAGCTGGCGATGACAACATTTCTGAACCTGCTGCAGAGCGAGCCCGACATTGCCAAAATCCCCGTCATGATTGATTCGTCGAAGTTCGAAATCATCGAGGCAGGATTGAAGTGTGTACAGGGTAAGTGCATTGTCAACTCGATCTCGATGAAGGAGGGTGAGGAGAAGTTCATCGAGCAGGCGCACATTTGCAGAGCTTTCGGCGCAGCGGTGATCGTGATGGCGTTCGACGAAAAGGGCCAGGCGGATACGTTGCAGCGGAAAGTGGAGATTGCCGGCCGCGCATACCACATCCTCACCGAAAAAGTCGGGTACGACCCGCAGGACATCATCTTCGACCTGAATATTTTCGCCATTGCCACCGGGCTCGAAGAGCACAATAATTATGCGGTGGACTTCATCGAAGCCACGCGCATCGTCAAGCAAAAATATCCACTCGTAAAGGTCAGCGGCGGGGTCAGCAACCTCTCTTTCTCTTTCCGCGGCAATGATCCTGTTCGTGAGGCGATGCACTCGGTTTTTCTGTATCACGCCATCAAGGCGGGGATGGATATGGGCATCGTGAACGCAGGTCAGTTGGTTGTGTATGACGAGATTGAGCCTGCCCTGCGTGACTTGTGCGAAGATGTCATCCTCAATAGGAACAACGAGAACAATGAGGCTACGGAAAAGCTCATCACCTTCGCGGAGAGCGTAAAAGGGAAAGAGAAGGTCGAGAAGCTTGGCGAAGCATGGCGCAACGAGCCGGTCGAGAAACGTCTCGCGCATGCGCTTATCAATGGCATCACGGACTATATCGAAGCCGATACAGAGGAAGCAAGACAGAAGTATTCCCGCCCTCTTGAGGTGATCGAAGGCCCGCTGATGGACGGAATGAACATTGTCGGCGATTTGTTCGGCTCGGGCAAGATGTTTCTGCCGCAGGTGGTCAAGAGTGCGCGGGTCATGAAAAAGAGTGTGGCCGTCCTCACCCCTTTTATCGAAGAGGAAAAGCTGTCCAACCCTGCCGTGCAACAGGGGGGTGCGGCAAAAATCCTCCTGGCTACGGTAAAGGGTGACGTACATGATATCGGAAAAAATATCGTTGGAGTTGTGCTTGGATGCAACGGCTACGATGTGATTGATTTGGGGGTGATGGTTCCGGCGGACAAAATTCTTGACACCGCCGAAAAGGAAAATGTTGATATCGTCGGGCTGAGCGGATTGATTACACCGTCTCTCGATGAGATGGTGCACATTGGCAAAGAAATGAAGCGCCGTGGTATGAAGCAGCCTTTGCTCATTGGGGGTGCGACAACGTCTCGGATGCACACGGCAGTCAAGATAGCGCCAGAGTATGATAACGGCGTCGTACATGTGCTTGATGCCTCGCGCAGCGTGACCGTGGCCGGCTCGTTGCTCAGCAAAGAACAAAAAGCGTCTTTCCTTGCTGGCGTAAAAAGTGAGTATGCCAAACTGAAAGAAAATTTCGATAGCAAGAAATCAACAACGAAGTCGGTTCCCTACGCAGAGGCTCTCGCGAATAAAGTTGTTGTGGATTGGGCACACTACAAGGCGGTCCAGCCAAAGTTCACCGGAGCGAAGGTCTTCGAGAATTTCGATTTAGGTGAACTCAGGGACTATATTGATTGGAAGCCTTTCTTTATTGCGTGGGAACTGCATGGTAATTTCCCTGACATCCTAAAGGATGAAAAAGTCGGGATCGAAGCGTCAAAGCTCTACCACGATGCGAATGTGCTGCTTGACAAAGTGATTGAGGGGAAGTGGCTCACTGCGAAAGGGACAATAGGCTTGTGGGAGGCGGCAAGTTGCGGAGATGAGATCGAGGTAAAGGCGGAGTCGGGAGTTGTAAAGCTCGAATTCCTCCGTCAACAAATGCAGAAATCAGCGAATCAGCCTAACTTCTCTCTTGCAGATTTCATCGTCCCCAAGGAGTTGAACAAGAAAGATTACATCGGTGCTTTTGCTGTAACGATTCACGGTATTGAACCGCACATCCGCAGATTTGAAGCGGCGCAGGACGACTATAACAAGATCATTCTGCAAGCCCTCGCCGACCGGCTGGCCGAGGCTTTTGCGGAATGCCTGCACGAAAAAGTCCGGAAAGAACATTGGGGTTACGCCAAGGATGAACAGTTGTCGAACGAGCAGATCATCAAAGAGGAATACATCGGTATTCGTCCGGCTCCCGGATATCCCGCTTGCCCGGACCACACAGAGAAACACAAATTGTTCGGGTTGCTTAACGCGACAGAGACAACCGGCATCACACTCACAGAATCACTCGCAATGTATCCGGCCGCGTCGGTTTGCGGGTGGTACTTTGCCCATCCGCAAAGCCAGTACTTTGGCGTGGGGAAGATTCAGCGTGATCAACTCGAGGATTACGCTCGGCGGAAGGGCATGCCGGTTGCTGAACTCGAACGATGGCTCAGCCCCATTCTGGATTAGGTTATGATGCAGCGTGCGATTATTCTCATGCTCATCTTCGTCGCCGCTCCCCTTCACGCGCAAGGCCCCAACTACGCCTCGCTGGTTGTCCGCCAACCGGTTGATTCCGTCCGCATTTCACCCACTATCCTCGATCACGAAGAAAAGGCAATGAACGTCCTGCTCGGCTGGAGCGGGCTTTCAGTGACAAGTGGAGCTGTTATGGTTTTCAACCGGTCCAGAGTTGTGCGGGACTTCGGCATCCAGAACATTGCGTGGGGTGTTATCGACGGAGTGATTGTCTATTTTGCCAAGAAGTCGATAGCTGAAAAACGCCTCGACCCAGCGTTCAACCCCGAAGAGGAGCGGAAATCCTTCAGGAACATCCTTCTCATCAACACCCTTCTTGATGTTCTGTATGTTGGCGCCGGCATCTGGCTCGCCAGCTCAGGGAAGGATCATTTGCGTGGTCACGGTTACGGCGTGATTGTGCAGGGCTCGTTCCTGTTCTTCTTTGACGGTATCAACTACTTCCTTGCCGGGTGAATCCGTTCCCGGCTTCGGGTGACATTCTCACCGGATTTTGGTAACTTTCCTCCAGCTTCTTTTCAGTTCTACCGACGCTCACTCAATCCGTTTCTCATGACTCAACTCGTCTTTGGTGCCGACGGGGGAGGGACAAAAACCCTCGGCCTTGTCTCCGATTTGGACGGCAACATCATTGCCCGTCACACGGTCGGCGCAAGCAACCCGAATGTCGTCGGGTTCGAAGCCGCCGCTGCCAATATCGTCGAACTTTTGAACAACACCTGTGCGGCAGCAAACTGCAATCCAGCCGATCTTCGCTCTATTGTGCTTGGGCTTTCCGGTGCGGGACGGCAGGATGCGCGGAAGCAGTTGCAGGAACTGATCAAGCAGCATACCGGCATGGCGCTTCCGGTCACGATTGATACGGATGCGCGTATCGGTCTCGAAGGCGCATTTAATGGAGCACCGGGCATTGTCATCATTGCCGGCACAGGGTCGGTTGTGATTGGCAAAGCTGCCGACGGTTCGACCACAATGATCGGGGGATGGGGGAGAGCGCTGGGGGATGAAGGTAGTGGCTTCTATTTGGGATTGGAGGCATTGAAATCGTTGCGTCTGTACTACGACAAACGCGGCGGGTCGGAAATGCTTGCATCGGCGATCGCATCGGAATTCGGGTTGAACTCCCGCGAGCGGATCATCGGGGCTGTGTATCAGGAAAAGTTCGAGTTCTCAACGCTTGCTCCTGTTGTTGTTGCCTGTGCCGACAAAGGCGATGCAATGGCTTTGTCCATTCTCAAGACTGGAGCGACGGAACTTGCTGAGCAGGCGCGCGTACTTGCCGGACGCCTTGGTATCAAAGGAACGATCCCGGTTGCATTCTTTGGTGGATTGATAGAGCGTGACAATATCTACTCCTCCATGCTAAAAGATTCTGTGGCACATCTCCTTCCTGCATCCGAAGTCCGCAAACCCGCAAAGTCCCCCGCCGAAGGGGCTATCATAATGGCGATCAATCTTACAAAAAATTCAACGTTATGAAAGTCCTGTTGGTCAACATAGTGTTGATGGTGATGCTGCTTTCCTGCGGTGGCGGGAGGGATACGCAATCTACGGGGACGAGCGTGACGAATTGGGCTGATTCCGTGCTGGCGGCCCTCACACTTGAAGAGAAGATCGGGCAACTCATCATGCCGAGGGGATACTCGCATTATTTCAGCAGCGAGTCGGAGCAATATCGAGAGCTGGAGCATTTTGTCCGCGATGTACAAGTTGGCGGCATAGTCTTATTCCAAGGAGATGTGTACGAGCAGGCTGTGTTACTCAACAAGTTGCAGGCTGTGTCGAAGCTGCCTCTCCTGATTGCCGCCGATTACGAGCGTGGCGTTGCAATGCGGACGCGACGGGGCACCTATTTCCCGGATGCAATGGCGGTCGGAGCTACACGCAGCGCAAAGCACGCTTACGACGTCGGGCGGGCGATTGCGGAAGAAGCCCGGGCAATTGGCGTGCATCAGAATTACGCTCCCGTTGCGGATGTCAACAACAACCCCGAGAATCCTGTGATCAACACACGGGCATTTAGTGATGATGCGGCGTTGGTCTCTGAGATGGGCATGGCGATAACGCGGGGTATGCAGGAGAACGGTCTCATCGCCACTGCAAAGCATTTTCCCGGACACGGAGATACGGAGATCGATTCGCATATCAGTCTGCCGGTTCTTCCATTTTCCCGCCACCGCCTGGATTCACTTGAACTTTCTCCATTCAAAGAACTCGTCGAGGCAGGAGTAAAGTCCGTGATGGTAGGGCATCTTGCAGTTCCCTCCGTGGATGAAACAGGATATCCGGCAACACTCTCCCGCTCGATCACAACATCCATTTTGCGGGATGGGTTAGGATTTAACGGTCTGATCGTGACCGATGCCATGGAGATGATGGGTGTAGCCAAGGGGTTTTCAAATGCGGAGGCAACGGTAAAGGCATTTCTCGCAGGAGCGGATCTTCTTCTGTTGCCCGAGCATGAAGCGGGAGCAGTGAACGCCTTAATAGCCGCTGTCAGACGGGGCGAGATTCCGATGGAGCGGGTTGACCGGTCTGTCAGGCGCGTCCTTGAGGCAAAGCAATGGCTCGGCCTTCATCAAAACAGGTTCGTTGACATTCACGCGATTGGAGAGACAGTTGCAAATCGAAAGCACCTGCAATTGGCCCGCGCCGTTGCCCGTGATGCCATTACAGTCGTTCGCAACGACGGGGGCATCCTTCCCTTGAAGCCCGGTGCCGGTGCGAAAGTCCTGGCCCTTGCCCTGCACGATCGTAACGAAAGCTGGAGCGAAGTCCATCGGTCCGCTAATCCCTGGCCCGTGGAGTTTGCCGGCGAGTACTTCTACCGGCAACTGCGGGAACGCATCCCAACGTTCCAGACGGCGAGACTTACGCCCGCCTCCGGAAGTGCGGACGTAGATGCTGCACTGAAGCAATTGGACGGGGCTGACGTTGTTATCGTCCCGCTCTTTGTCAAAGTCCGGACTCACAGCGGCCGCATCGGTATTCCTCAAAATCTCCAAGCTGTGGCGGAGAAACTGAATGCCCTGAAGAAGCCTGTCGTGGTGATCGCATTCGGCAATCCGTACAATGTCGCGTCCTTCCCGAATGCACAGGGATTGATCTGTGCGTACACGGATGCTGAGCCGCTTGTTGAGGCGGCTGTTCAGGCGATGTTCGGGGAGATACCGTGGCGTGGAAAGCTCCCGATCTCCATCAGAGGGTTGTATCCATTTGGGGCAGGAGTGCAGCAACCGCAAGTTGCTTTGCGCACTGACGATCCCGAAGTTGCCGGCTTCGTTCCTTCAAGACTGCTGCAAATAGATTCGATCATTACGGTGGCAATTAGAGACTCGGCGTTTCCTGCGGCGCAGGTTCTGGTTGCGAAGGATGGTGTAATCGCGTATCAGAAAGCATTCGGCACATACACATACGAAAAGAGCTCCCGCGACATCAGCACTAATACGCTTTTTGACCTTGCATCGTTGACGAAGGTTATCGTTACAACCAGTTGTGTGATGAAATTGCACGATGAGAAGAAACTTCCGCTGGATACACCCGTCGGCGACTTTTTTGCGGAGTTCAACACGGGAGCGAAGGCGACGGTTACTGTTCGTCATCTTCTCACGCATACAAGCGGACTACCGCCCTTCCGGCAACTCTGGAAATTTGTCCCGGATTCCCTTTATGCAATTGACACGGTACTTTCCACAAGTCTTGTGGCAACTCCGGGGGACTCGACCATCTACAGCGATCTGGGATTCATCATACTTGGAAAGATCATTGAGAGAATCAGCGGGATGAAGCTCGATCAATACGCCAACAAGACGTTCTTTGAGCCGCTCGGGATGAGCCGGACAATGTTCGTTCCAACGGCGGAACTATTCCGGGGGATCGCACCAACGGAAATTGATACGTCTTGGAGAAAGAGACCTGTGCACGGCACTGTGCATGACGAAAATGCCGGGTTCCTTGGAGGAGTTTCGGGTCACGCCGGGCTCTTCTCCAATGCCCGGGATCTTGCCGTCATCATGCAGATGTTGTTGAACGGCGGGACGTACGGTGGGCAGAGGTTCTTTTCGGAGGGGACGGTCGCTGAATTTGTTAAAAAACAAGGGGAAAACAGCTCCCGGGCACTTGGCTGGGACACAAAATCCCCCCGAAATTCATCAGCGGGCAGCATGTTTGCAGGTAATTCGTTCGGGCACACGGGATTCACGGGAACATCCATTTGGGCTGACCCTCAAAGGAAACTTTTTCTTATCTTGTTGACCAATAGAGTCCACCCGACCCGGGCGAACTCGAAGATTGCTAAAGTAAGGCCGGCGGTTGCCGATGCGGTTATCAACTCCCTCTCTGAATAACCGCCGGAGAATTCATCAAGGACTGCATCAACTACCTATCATAATTTTTAGAAGGGCAGAGTCATGGCAATATCACAATTCAAAAATGAGCCGCTAGCGGATTTCTCAAAGGCGAAGAACCGGAAAGCCCAGGAAGCTGCAATTGCAAAAGTGCGCGCGGAAATGGGGCGTGAGTATCCGATTATGATCGGCGGAGAAAAAGTCTACACACAGGCCAAGTTCAATTCCTACAATCCCTCGAAACCGTCTGAAGTTGTCGGCGTTTTCCAGAAGGGTGATGCGGAACTTGCGAACAAGGCCATGGATGTTGCGGCGGCGAAGTTCGAGGATTGGAAGACCGTCTCCTACAAGAAGCGGGCGGATTATCTTTTCAAGGCTGCAAAGTTGATGCGCAAGCGCCGCTTCGAGTTGAATGCTGTCATGATCCTCGAAGTCGGAAAGTCCTGGCCCGAGGCGGATGCCGATACAGCCGAAGCAATTGACTTCCTCGAGTTTTACGGGCGTGAGATGCTCCGCTACGGTGCAGACCATCCCGTTGTGAAGAACAAGGGCGAAAAGGGGAAGCTCGTCTACATTCCGCTCGGCGTTGGTGTCGTTATTCCACCGTGGAATTTTGCATTGGCAATTCTCACCGGGATGACCTCCGCTGCGATCGTAACGGGAAACACAGTTGTTCTCAAACCTTCGAGCGATTCTCCACTTACAGGCTGGAAATTCGTTGAGATTATGGAAGAAGTTGGATTGCCTGCCGGCGTTTTGAATTTCGTGTCCGGGCCCGGCGGGGCAGTGGGAGATACTCTCGTTGCGCATCCCAAGACTCGTTTCGTTTCGTTCACCGGCTCAATGGAAGTTGGCATTCATATCAACGAAACTGCCGCGAAAGTCCAGCCCGGCCAGCTCTGGCTCAAGCGAGTGGTTGCCGAAATGGGTGGCAAGGACTCGATCATCGTCGATGAAGGTGTGAACCTCGACGAAGCTGCCGCCGGCGTGACCGTTTCCGCGTTCGGATTCCAGGGGCAAAAATGCTCGGCGTGCTCACGCGTAATCGTGCACGAAAAAATCTATGACAAGTTTGTTGACTTGCTTGCCCAGAAGGCGGAGTCAATTACTGTCGGGGATCCGGTTGATATGTCGAATTATATGGGGCCGGTCATCAACGGCGGTTCAGAGCGGAGCATTCTCGAGTACATTGAAAAGGGGATTGCCGAAGGAGGCAGGCTTGTCGCCGGCGGAAAGAAGACACCAGATGACGGATACTTTGTCCGTCCGACCGTGATTGCCGATGTACACCCGGATGGCACAATCTCGCAAGAGGAAATATTCGGCCCTGTGCTTGCGGTTATCAAGGCAAAGGACTTCGACGATGCTCTTAGAATCGCCAACAATACAAAATACGGTCTGACCGGCGCCGTCTATACCAAGAACAAGAAAAGACTCAAGAAGGCGGAACAGGAGTTCTTCGTCGGCAATCTCTACTTCAACCGGAAGTGCACAGGGGCACTAGTCGGCGTGCACCCGTTCGGCGGCTTCAACATGAGCGGCACGGACTCGAAAGCCGGCGGACGTGACTACCTCCTGCTCTTCCTCCAGGCGAAGTCAATTGCCGAAAAAGTGAAGTAATACGTCTGCATTTAACAGGGAGGCAATGGATCAGTTCATCACCTGCTCGAATTGCGAGGGTGAGGTGTCGCAGGACAGCATGTTCTGTTCGCATTGCGGCTATGTGCTGGCAGATGATGCCCCACGCTGCGCGCTGCATCCTGAACGGGAATCCGGGGGCATGTGCATTGTGTGTCAACGGGTCGTCTGCGACCAATGCAGTGAAGAAAGCGAGCGGCGCGTCTTCTGTCTCGACCACCTTGACGTGATTGTCGAGGGCGATTGGGCGGAAGTGTTCCGCTCGACCGATCCGGTTGATACGGAGTATGCGAGGACGTTGCTGGAAGATGCGAAGTTCCATGTGGAGATGCAGGGCCTCGGGCCGGGTGTTGAAGACAGAGCGTCGCAACGTGACGAAGGTGATGTGGCGAGAGTGTATGTGATGCTGTCTGAGTATATGAAGGCAAAAGACGTGCTTGATGACTGGCGGAAGGGAAGTCCAGAATTTGATTCATTCAATTAATTCCAACATCAGGAGTTCCAATGAAAGTACACGAGTATCAGGGCAAGGAAATTCTCAGAAAATTTAATGTCGCCATTCCACAGGGGAAAGTAGCCTTCTCTGTTGACGAAGCTGTGCAGGCAGCGCAGGATATAGGCGGCAGTGTGTGGGTCGTAAAGGCGCAGATTCATGCTGGAGGCCGGGGCAAAGGGGGCGGCGTAAAAGTTGCGAAGAGCATCGAAGAGGTCAGGCAGCATGCTTCGCAGATCCTCGGCATGACGCTCGTGACGCACCAAACAGGCCCTGAAGGCAAGCTTGTAAAGCGCCTGTTGATCGAGCAGGGTGTCAACATAGCGCGCGAATTGTACGTCGGTGTTACGCTCGATCGTGCAACATCACGCAATGTGGTTATGGCATCGACGGAAGGTGGCGTGGAGATCGAGAAAGTTGCCGAAGAAACTCCCGAGAAGATCTTAAAGGAGTTTATTGACCCTGCTACCGGATTCCAGGATTTTCAGGCCCGCAACCTTGCATTCGGACTGGGTCTCACCGGCGATGCTTTCAAGAATGGCGTGAAGTTTCTCAAAGCCCTCTACAAGGCATACGACGAAATGGATTGCTCGCTTGCGGAAATCAACCCTCTGGTGGTTACAGCGGAAGGCGGAATCCTTGCGCTTGATGCGAAGATCAACTTCGACGATAACGCTCTTTTCCGCCATCCGGAACTTGCCGGGTTGCGTGACCTTGATGAAGAAGATCCTCTGGAAGTTGAAGCATCAAAATCCAACCTCAACTACATCAAACTTGACGGCAATGTCGGGTGCATGGTAAACGGCGCTGGCCTTGCGATGGGAACAATGGACATTATTAAGCTGGCCGGAGGTGAGCCGGCAAATTTCCTCGATGTCGGAGGGACGGCGAACGCCCAGACCGTCGAGAACGGTTTCAAGATTATTCTTTCCGATCATCACGTCAAAGCGGTGTTGATTAACATTTTTGGCGGCATTGTACGCTGCGACCGCGTTGCAACAGGTGTGGTCGAAGCTGCAAAGAAAGTACATATCAATATTCCCGTCGTTGTCCGTCTCGCGGGCACGAATGCGGACATTGCGGCTGATATTCTTGCCAATTCGGGGATGAACTTCCTCGTGGCGAAGACACTGAAAGAAGCCGCAGAAAAAGTAACAGAAGCAATCAAGAACTAAGTCGAACAAGCGAGGATCCTATGAATCCCGTCAGCAATGTTGACGACATCACCAATCCGTACGTCAAGCGGATAATCTCGAACGTCATAGGCAAGGATTCGCTTGCAGTTCTGGCGGAGACGCCAAAGCGCCTGCGTAAACTCGTCAAGGGGCTGAAAAAGAAACAGTTGCGGCATAAACCTGCGCCGGAGAAGTGGTCGATTGCCGAAATTGTTGCGCATCTCGCAGATTGTGAGATCGTGCTCGGCTTCCGGCTGCGGATGATGCTTGCCCAATCCGGTTCTCCTATCCAGGCAATGGATCAAGACAAATGGGCGGCCGGGTTGACGTATGTGAACGCTGATGTAGACGACCAACTGGATGTGTTTTCCGCACTGCGCAAGCAGCATGTCAGGATGTGGAAGAAACTCGCCGCTGCCGATTGGCAAAAATATGGCATGCACGAAGAACGCGGGAAGGAAACAGTCGAACGGGTAACGCATCACTTTGCGGGTCACGATATCAACCATCTGGCGCAGATCGGGGCAATCCGCAAAGGGTTCAAAAAGAAGAGCAAGAAAAAGAAGAAGTGACGGTGAGCGAGCGTTACGAGGCAGTAATCGGACTTGAAGTTCACGCACAGCTTCTAACGAAGTCCAAAGCCTTCTGCGGTTGCCCGACAACCTTTGGCAATGATCCCAATACGAATGTCTGCCCGATCTGTCTCGGCATGCCCGGGACACTCCCGGTGCTGAACCGAAATGTTGTTGCGTACATCGTTCGCATGGGCCTTGCAACGGGATGCACCATCGCACCCCGGTCGGTATTGGCACGCAAGAACTATTTCTACCCCGATCTCCCCAAAGGATATCAGATCTCGCAGTATGACGAACCGATCTGTTCCGGTGGTTTTGTTGAGATAGATACTGCCGGGGATTCAAGAAAACGGATCGGAATAACACGCATTCACATGGAGGAGGACGCCGGGAAGTCCATTCACGACGTCGGCAGCGACACGCTGGTGGATGTAAACCGGTGCGGTGTTCCACTGATCGAAATTGTAAGCGAGCCGGATTTGCGATCTCCGGGTGAGGCGTATCTCTATCTCTACAAGATCAGGCAGTTGGTGACGTATCTCGGCATTTGCGACGGGAACATGGAAGAGGGAAGCCTTCGCTGCGACGCCAATGTTTCGGTCCGGCTGAAGGGTGAAGAGAAATTCGGCACGAAGACCGAAATCAAGAACATGAATTCCTTGCGCAATGTCGAGCGTGCGCTCGCGTACGAAATCGGCAGGCAAATGCAGATGCTTGAGCATGGAGAAGCAATTGTTCAAGAAACCCTGTTGTGGGATGCTGATCGGGGTGTAACTTACTCGATGCGCAGCAAGGAAGAAGCGCACGATTACCGGTACTTTCCCGATCCCGATCTGGTTCCTGTAGTTGTGAATGAGACGTGGAAGGACGAAATCGAAGCTGCACTTCCCGAACTGCCCACCGCACGTCGCGACCGGTTTGTAGACGATCTGGGGCTCCCGCGTTACGACGCTGACGTTCTTACTGCCGAGAAAGAAACTGCTGACTACTTCGAGGCGGCGCTCGACGCCTTGTCGGAGAGGCTGTCAAAAGATAAACATGAGATCGCCAAGTCCGTCAGCAACTGGGTGATGACGGATGTGCTGCGTGTGCTGGGCGAGCGGAAGTCTGGATTCGAGGGTTTTCCCATTACGCCCGGGAGGCTCGCAGGAATGATCGCACTGATTCAAGGAGGTACGATCAGCGGAAAGATTGCAAAGGACTTGTTTGAAGAGATGCTGGAGAATCCCGGCGATCCGCAAGCGATTGTAGAAATTAAAGGTTGGATGCAAGTATCCGACACATCAGCTATAGAGCAGACGGTGAGGGAGGTTCTTGAGGCAAATCCCCACCAGGTACAGCAGTTTCTCGCCGGCAGCCAGAAGGTTTTCGGATTTCTCGTCGGCGAGACCATGAAAAGAATGAAAGGGAAGGGAAATCCGAAACTTGTCAACGAAATCCTGCGCAAGCAACTTGATGCCAAGCAGGGCTGATCATCTCTCATAAACTGAAGAGTAATTATGCGTAATACGGTCATTGCCGGTAACTGGAAAATGTACAAGACTCTCGAAGAGTCTGCGGAACTAATCAACGGACTGAAGCCGCTTGCAGCATCACTTTCGTCTTCGGTCGAGGTGATCATATGTCCGCCCTTTACCTCTCTCGCAATTGCTGCAAACCTCTTGAAGGAGTCGAATATCAAGCTCGGTGCGCAGAATATGAGTGAGCATGACGAGGGGGCGTACACGGGCGAAGTGTCATGGAAGATGTTGAGATCGGCCGGGTGCGAGTACGTCATACTCGGGCATTCTGAACGGCGTCAGTATTTCAGTGAATCTAATGAACTCATCAACCAAAAGGCAAAGAAGGCTCTCGCCAACGCTCTCAAGCCCATTATTTGTGTCGGCGAGAAGTTGGAAGAACGTGAAAGCGGGGTTACGGACAAGGTTATCGCTACACAGGTAAAGGGGGTTCTTTCCGGCATCTCCTCAGACGACATGAAGAGGGTCATAATTGCATATGAGCCTGTCTGGGCCATCGGCACAGGTAAGACGGCTACGCCTCAGCAGGCACAGGAGGTTCACATGAATATCAGGAAGCTGGTTGGCCAATTGTATAGCTGGAATGTTGCCGAGGGTGTCATTATCCAATACGGGGGAAGTGTAAAGCCTGACAATGCGGCTGATTTGCTGGCGCAGAATGACATAGATGGTGCCCTTGTCGGAGGCGCATGCCTTCAGGCAGACTCATTTTCGAAGATTTTTAGTTCTGCTTCTCGCCCTTGACTTCGCTAACGTGTGGGAGAGCCTTGTTTTCAATTGCTTTCCCTCACGTTTTTGATTATATTTTCGGCAAAATCTCCCAATTTATCACTGTCTTCGGTAGCTAATTGTCGAAAGACCCGTCGAAATTCCTGTTCAGGCCGATCTTACTAGCTGTATTTATCCTTTCTCAAGTCTTCTATCCGAAACAGTCCGTCTCCCAGCAGAGATTTCTTGAAAGTGGCATCCCGATGCTGCGTGGAAGCGATACAGGCTTCCTGCTCGATACCCCTACCAGAAAGAAGATTGATCTTTCCGGGCAGTGGCTTTACGCAGTTGACGGGGAATCGAAGGGGTCAGTCAAGATCCCAAGTGCCTACGATTTCGTCGGGGAGGTCACATTCCAACGGGAAGTGGTGATCGATCCGGCAGATATCGATCAATACCTTTTCCACATCGTGATGTTCGGCTCCAACTACAGCACAGTGGTAAACGTCAATACAGACTTCGTAACCCAGCATCTTGGCGGGTACACGAGTTTTATGGCTCCGATTCCGGTTGATGTACTTCGGGGGACTGACCGGCATGTTATCAGGATAACGACAAATAATAAGCTTGAGGCTACACGAACTCTCCCGGTCCGCCATGGTGTATGGGAATGGCGGAACTACGGGGGTATCTACCGGGATGTTTTTTTGCTTGCAACCCCCAAGCTGTATATTGCGGATGTGTTTCCGTCCCCGGTCGTGGCCCCCGACAGGCAATCGGCGCGGATCACTATAACTGCTTCCATAGATCAGGCTCGAAATCACCCGGATCCTGCAGGTCGTTTACTTATGGTTGCTGAGGTGTACGAGAAGCTCAGCAACGCCCTTGTCGCGACAAGCGCCTCGGTTGAAGTGCAGAAGCAGGGCAAGGAATGGGCTCCCGTTCAGTTGGCTTTGAACGTTAGTTCGCCCCGGCTATGGAGTCCTGATTCACCGGATTTGTATTTCCTCAAGACCTATTTGATTGATGCAGCAAGTGGCGAACGGATTGACGAGTACCATCTCAATATCGGATTGAAGCAGTTGGAAGTGAAGGAAGGGCGCTTTGTGCTGAACGGTTTGCCCCTTATTCTCAAAGGGATGTTCTGGGCAGAGGATCACCCTCGTTTCGGCTCTGCGATGACACCGGAGGAACTGGAGAAGGATATTGTGATGATGAAAGCCGTCGGAACCAACGCCATTCGATTCGGCCATCATCCCCCTCATCCGTACATGATCAACCTTTGCGACCGGTACGGACTTCTGGCACTTGTCGAGATTCCCGTAAAAAATGTCCCGGCGGCAATCCTCACCAATGATTATTTTTTGGAACTGGCAACCAACACCTTGCGCGGGATGATTGTGAGGGATAGGACCCATGTGTCCGTGCTCGCATGGGGTCTTGGAGACGAATTCGAATCATCAAATCCGCTCGCCCGCAAGTATGTTGAATCACTTGTTGCCACAGCCCGGAAGCTCGACTCGCGTCCTGTGTACTATACCTCGAAATTTCTGTTTGATGATGCCTGTGCAGACCTGGTTGACTTGCGCGCGGTGACCGCTACGACCCGGGATACCAGGGAATTCAGATCGCAACTCGAGCGTCTGCGTTCCGCCAATCCGGACCGCCCGGTGATTGTTACGCGAATGGGAGTGGAAGTTGATCATAAGAACGAGCAGGGGTATGCCGACCCGTTCAGTCAGCAGGCTCAAGCCCGGTATTTCATTCAGCACTTTGAAGTGGTGCGGGGAACAAACTGTGACGGAGCATTTGTCTGGTCGTTTAACGATTGGCGTGGAGATCGTCCGGCACTGAGTGTGAACACCGGCGATCCGTGGATGCATACTGTAGGTGTCGTGTCCTATGCGCGGGAAAAGCGGCTTGCCTACGATGCGATCCGTTCGGCGTATAGTGGGGACAAGTTTGTTGCGTTGCAAATGGGCTCCAATCCCTCTTCCGCCCCGATCGTCTACGTCCTCTCAGGGCTGATTATTCTCGTCGGCACGGCATATCTCTACAATGCAAACCGCCGGTTTCGCGAGGGATTGAACCGCTCCGTTGTCAATTCGTACAATTTTTTCTCTGATGTTCGCGACCAGCGGGTGGTGACCGTCTTTCACAGTACGCTGCTGGGACTTATAGTGTCCGGCGGCGTTGCGATTGTTCTTTCGAGCATCCTGTACCATTTCCGGGAAAGCCTTGTTCTGGACAATATCTTGTCGCTTCTCCTTGTGTCGGACAATTTGAAGGAACATGCGGTGCAGTTGATCCGTGATCCACTTACATTCCTGCCGGTTATGACCGGAGTGTTTTTTATCGTGTTACTGGTTCTGTTCGTGCTGGTCATGGTGATTGCTCCGGCATTCAGGACGAGGATATATCCTTTTCACTCGTACGCAGTGACAATGTGGTCAACGCCGCCGCTGCTCGTTCTTGTTCCGTTAGGGATGATTCTTTTCCGTTTGATGGAAAGCCAGATGTATGTCTTGCCGGCAATCATCCTCGTTGTCCTGCTGGTCTTGTGGGTGTTCTTCAGGTTCTTAAAAGGGGTCTCGATTATTCTCGACGCTGCGCGCTACAAGGTGTACACGCTGGGAATTCTCTCGACTGCGCTGATCGTAGTGGGGGCGTATGTGTATCTTGATCAGACCCATTCGGTCTCCATTTACATGAATACATTTTTGAATGATATTGTGAGTCGGGTGCGATAAATGTATTTATCGAAACTGGAAATCATCGGGTTCAAGTCGTTTGCCCAGAAGGTCAATCTTGCCTTCGACAGCGGCATCTCGGCAATCGTGGGGCCGAACGGGTGTGGCAAGACCAACATCGTTGATGCCATCCGCTGGGTTCTCGGCGAGCAACGCTACAGTGCGCTCCGCTCCGAAAAGATGGAAGATGTCATTTTTAACGGAACGAAGAATCGCAAGCCCCTTGGTATGGCGGAGGCATCTTTGGTCATCGAGAACAACAAGGGAATCCTCCCCTCCGAGTATTCGCAGGTGACGATCGGGCGGCGTGTGTACCGCTCGGGCGAGAGCGAGTACCTTTTGAACAAAGTGCCGTGCCGGCTCAAGGACATTCTGGATTTGTTCATGGATACGGGCATGGGTGCGGATGCATACTCGGTTATTGAGCTGAAGATGATCGAAACGATTCTGAGCGACAAGACCGACGAGCGGCGGAGGTTGTTCGAGGAAGCTGCAGGCGTAACCAAATACAAGCACAGGAGAAAAGCCGCCTATCGCAAGCTCGAGGCTGTGCAAGCCGACCTTGTGCGCGTCAATGATATCGTAGCGGAAGTGCAGAAAGCCGTCAACTCTCTCGAGCGTCAGGCTCGCAAAGCTGAGCAGTACAACGAGGTCAAACAGCGTTTGCGAACACTCGAAATCGATTTGATGGAGCGGGAATACGCCCAGCTTGTGGGACGTGTGCAGCCCCTTGAAGAGAAGCTCGGGACAATTGCCTCAGACAAGGAACGAATTGACGTGGACTTGTCTCAGGAAGAAAGCCGTCTGGAAGAACTCCGTATCTCTATGAGTGATGTCGAGCGACGGCTTGCCGAAGCGCAACGTGATGCGAGTGTGCAGACGGAGAAGATTACCCGGGTGGAGCAAAAGAATCTTGTCGCAGCAGAGCGTGCCAAGGCGTTACAGAACAACATCGCCCGGTACGAAAAGGAGAAGGAGGAGCTGGCAGCAGAGAAAGCCCGGCTTGAGGAGCGCGTCGCAACCCTGGAACAAGAGATTGCGACTATACAGTCGGCTCTTGAAGAGAGTCGTCACCTGCTCGAAGAAAAGAAAGGTGAGCTTGAGGAGTGCACCGGGAAACTAGAAGCAAAAAAGGAGCAGCTGAGTCAGCTGAACGACCGGACCATCGAGCTGGTGCATGCGATAGCGGAGAAACAGACTGAACTCGATAAGCTCAAAGGCCGGGCGGAGAACCTTAGCGGCCGTTCAGCGCGTGCAGCTGATGAGAACGAATCTTACGAGAGCGAACTCATCCGGCTGGCGGAAGAGATTGAGCAGCACAGCACCGAGGACAAGAAACTCCGCCGAAGCTCTGCCGAAGCGGAGATGAAATCCTACGAGGCAGAACAGAGGAAGAAAGAGCTACACGAGCAGGTTGAAGCCCTTCAGCAGCAGGATATGAATCTGTTGAATGAGATCAAGCAGCGAAGGGGCAGAATCGACTTCCTTAAAGGGCTGATCGAATCACGTGAAGGATTGTCCGAGAGCATTCGATATCTCGCGTCAACGGGACGGTGGAGCCGTCCGTCGAATCATCTGACTGTGGCTGATGCCGTCCGGGCGGAGCCACAATACATGGCAGCCATTGAAGCTGCGCTTGGAGACTATGCAAATCTTGTGATTGTCGATTCAGCCGAGAGCGCCGAGCAGGCGATAGCTCTTCTGAAAGAGGAGGAAAAAGGGAAAGCGACATTCATTTGTCGTGACCGGCTTCCGCGTGTACACTCACGCTACTCTCCCGTAAAGGAGGAGGGGGTGCATGGCTGGGCCTCTGAGCTTGCAAGCTATGATGAATCGAACGCCTCTCTGATGGGTTTACTGTTCGACAAGGTATTGATAGTTGAGAACGCCGATGCTGCCCGTCGGGTTGCGGCACAGTACAGTGGAGTGCGTTGCGTGACCCTCGAGGGTGAGTTCACAACCGGCGCCGGCATCACACGCGGTGGCAGCAAACGCCTTGAAGAAGGTGGTATTCTTGGAAGGCAAAGTCAGATTGAGCAACTGGAACGTGAGGTTGCTGAGCTTACCGGGAAGCACGCCATGATCAAGGAAGAGCACGCCGCAGTTGTCGTAGCTCATGATGCAATCAACCTCAAGTCCTTTACGGAAAACGTAAAGGCAATCGAGAAAGAAATGAGCGGCATAGAGGTTCGAATGGCGCAGCTGGAATTCGAGCGGAAGCGTGCAAACGACATCATCGCACGGAATACTGAAGAAATTGCCGCGCTAAAGGACGAAGCCGCAGAGTTGTACCGGCGCATTGAGGACGAAACTCCCGGACTTGAGCAATTGCGGGAAGAAAAGAGCGTGATTGAACGAAACGTCGGATTGGCGGTACAGGAGCGTGATGCACTTGAGTCGGTGTTCGACGAGCGCTCGGCGGCTGTGAATGAACTTGAAATCAGGCTTGTGCAGCTCAAGGGCTCACTGCAGAATGCGGAGAACGAACTGCAACGCAGTCGTGAAACAATTGCAAACATCATTGCGACTCTTGAAAAACGTTCAGCAGATATTGCTGTTGCACAGGAAGAGATTGTTCTTGCAAATGCCTCGATGCAGGAAAACGAAACGGCCCTGGCCGGATTGATGGATGAGTTCAGCTTCCTCGAATCACGCAAAGCAACAGTCGAAAAAGAAAACCTGCACGTGCGCGAGGAGATGCATCGTATCCAGCTAAAGATCAGGGATGAGCGAAAGACGCATGACGACGCAATGAAGGCGGTGCATGAGTTGGAGCTTAAACTCGCCGATTTGAAGGCGAAGATCGAGCATCTCAAGGAGAAGGCGTTTACGGAGTTCGAGATGCAACTGGAGGTGAAAACCTATCCGGAAGATGAGTTTGTGGATTTTGCAGCGCTCCGGGATGATATTCAGGCGGCGCGTGACAAGATCAAGTCGCTTGGTAACATCAACTTCGCTGCGTTCGAGGAATTCTCGGAGGAAAAGCAGCGCTTCGAATTTCTCACGACACAACGGAACGATTTGATCGAGGCGGAAAAGACATTGCTGGCGACTATCGAGGAAATCAACACGACGGCGCAGCAGAAATTTCTGGAAACATTTGAAAAGATCAGGCTCAACTTCATCGAGACCTTCAAGAGTTTGTTTGATCCGGGTGATGAATGTGACCTGAAGCTGGAAGAAGACGTCGATCCGCTGGAAGCAGGAATCGACATTATCGCAAAGCCCCGCGGCAAGCGGCCTACGTCGATTCATTTGCTTTCGGGCGGGGAAAAGACCCTGACGGCAACAGCGTTGCTCTTTGCAATTTATCTCGTAAAGCCGAGCCCGTTTTGTATTCTTGACGAAGTTGATGCGCCCCTCGATGATGCGAACGTCGATCGCTTCACACGCATTCTTCGGAAGTTCTCGGACAATACACAGTTCATTGTTGTAACGCATAACAAGCGGACGATGGAGTCGGCGAACGCTCTATATGGCGTGACGATGGAAGAGGAGGGTGTCTCGAAACTTGTCACGGTCCGCTTCAATCAGGGCTCACAAGTTCAATCTGCCGCTGTGGTTTCAGGTTGACGCATGGCGTTGAAAGTGTTTGTGGATTTCGACGGTACCGTCACTCGAAAGGACGTTGGTAACGAGTTCTTTATGAAGTTTGGCGGCGATGCCTGCGGGGACTTAATTGCGGAGTACAGACGAGGCGGGCTATCGGCAAAGGAGCTGTTTCGGCGGGAGGTAGAAGCAATCGGGAAGCTCGATACGGAACAAGCGCTGGAGTTCCTTCACAATCAGGAAATTGACCGGTCGTTTATCCAGTTTGTTGATTTTTGCAGAGAGCGCGGGATCGAGTTCCATATTGTCAGCGACGGTCTTGATTTCTATATTCACGAAATTCTCGGATATCACGGGATCGAAGGGGTTTCGGTCTTCTCGAACAAACTCACGCTTCGTGAAGACGGCACAGCCGGGATCAATTTCCCTTATGACGACGCCGAATGTACGCGCTGTGCTTGCTGCAAGCGCAATATTATCGTTACGTCTGTCGCCGATGATGACGTCGTGGTGTATGTCGGCGAGGGATATTCGGATCGATGTCCCGTCCGGTATGCCGACATAGTTTTTGCCAAAGATGATTTGCAGAGGTATTGCCAGGAAATGAACATCACATATCATATGTACGGTGATTTTGAGGACGTAACCCGTCGGCTGGAGATGATTCTTTCCGGGAAGCGTCTGAAGCAGAGGCGCGAGGCTGTGATGGCACGGCGTGATCTTTTTATATCTGAACCATAAGTTAGAAGCATGTCCGAAGTACAACGTAATGATCTCCGCCGGCTCGTCTTCAAGTACCGGAGTTACACGCCGATACCGTTCCTGATTGTGATGGTGGTATTTGCGCAGCCTACGGTTGCGAGCATCCTTATAGGGTTTGCTGTGACTATGCTCGGCGAGTCCATCAGGTTCTGGGGTGTGTCGATTGCCGGGAGCGAAACGAGAACAACCGGCGATGTGGGGGGCACGTTCCTGATTACGAACGGTCCGTTCGCCCATGTCCGGAACCCGTTGTACGTCGGGAATATGCTCATCTACATCGGGGTCGGCATCATGTCGATGGCGTTGTTCCCATGGTTGCTGATTGGCGCAATCATCTGGTTCTATTTTCAGTATCATTTGATTGTGACGAAGGAGGAGGAGTATCTTGCCGGGCGTTTCGGAGATGCGTATACCGATTATACTCGGAATGTCATGCGATTCTTCCCGCGAATTACGCCATACGTTTCCACCAATCCACCTGCGAAGGGCGTGAGTTTCAAGGAGGGACTTTCATCTGAAAGACGAACCCTTCAGGCCATCGGATTGGTGACGGTTCTGATCGTTGCGGTCTACCTGCTCAAGGCATAGCTGATGACAAAGCGGGTAATGCTGATTGCGGGGGAGCCCTCGGGTGATCTGCACGGCTCGGGGGTCGTGCGTGAGCTGTTGGCGCTGCGTCCCGGCCTTGACGTGTACGGTGTCGGCGGCGACAACATGAAGCGGGAAGGGATGGATATCGTCTATCACATCTCCCGACTGTCGTTCATGGGCTTTATCGAGGTTGTCAAGAACCTCGGAGTTGTGAGGGAGCTCGAAAGGCGGCTCGACAGCCTCCTCGACGAGCGTAAGCCTGATGTTGTGGTGCTGATTGATTATCCGGGATTCAATTTGCGCTTCGCCAAAAGGGTCAAGAGCCATGGCATTAGGGTTCTTTACTATATCAGTCCGCAAGTGTGGGCATGGCACAAAAGCCGTGTGAAGACAATGCGGAAGCTGGTTGACCGGATGAAAGTTGTTTTTCCCTTTGAGGTCCCGATCTACGAGGCAGAGGGGATACAGGTAGAGTTTGTCGGGCATCCCCTTGCCGAGCGCATCGGATCTGCCGTGACAAAGGAGTTGTTTTGCGAACGCCACGGACTCGATCCGGAAAAGAAACTACTCGCTCTGCTGCCCGGAAGCAGGAAACAGGAATTGGAGAGCATATTGCCGGTGATGGTTGAGGCGGCACGCCGGGTCAGAAACTCTGTCTTCTGTGAAGTGGCGATCGGGGTTGCGCCGAACCTCGGCAGCGATGTTGTTCGCTCGATCGCCGGCCCGCTTGAAGGGATACGCTTGATTGAGGATGGAACATACGATTTGATGGCACATGCCGATGCCGCTATTGTTACGTCAGGAACGGCGACACTTGAAACCGGGTGGTTCGGTACCCCGATGGCGGTCGTTTACAAAACTTCGCCACTGACGTACTTGATAGGGAAGGCGTTGATCGGTGTTCCGTACATCGGATTGGTGAACATTGTAGCTGCGGGGAAGGTCGTCCCTGAGTTTGTCCAGCATGACATGACGGCAGCCAACCTCGAGCGGGAAATGGAGCGGCAACTTACCGACATCGAGTATGCGGGTTCGCTTCGACAAAAACTGGCGGTGATAAAGTCAAAGCTTGGCGGACCCGGCGCGTCGGGACGGGTTGCCCAGGGGATTCTTGAATTGGGAGATGCAAAATGAACAGTGTTTCTGTTGCAGCGATATCGCTATTGATGACGGGTGCCTTGCTGGCCTCAGGATGTTCGTCATCGTCAGAGACAGAAAAGAATGAGACTGTCTCTGTTTCTCCGCCGACGAAAGAATCACTCTACAAAGAGGGGCACCGCATGTATCTCATGCAAAATGTTGATAGTGCCCGCGTGCTTCTGGTGAAGGCGCTCGCAATCGATCCGCAATATAAGGATGCGTTGCAGGATCTTGCTCCTCTGCACTATGATCTCGCCATGCGGATGACGGACGGTAAGGGTAGGGTGGATGAACTGCGTCGCGCCCGTGATTATTATATTCAACTTGAGCAACTTGGTTCAACGGATTCCGATACGTATGAGAGGATTTGTGAGATATCTTCGACGATAAATGATAACCGGACTTTCGTCAAATATGCCAGAAAGAATGTCGAGGAATATCCCTTTGAGCGGCAATATTACAACCTCAGCGTTGCGTTGATGGAGGTGGGAGACCACAATGGCGTTATCAAGTATATGAAAGACGCCGTAGCAAAGTTCAAACAATCCCAGTACATCGGATCGTTCTACAGGCAAATGGGTCGGGCGTACATGAAAGTGGATCGTGACCAAACCGCTGAGCGAACATTCTACTCCGGACTTGCTGCGGTGGATGCAAAGATCGCCGCTCTCAAGAAAGCCGGCGGCGACTACAAAGGCACTCCCGAATACGCCCGTCTAAAGGATGATAAGATTGGAATGCTTACGTCCCTTAAAGGACTTCATACGACCTACCAGGAGCTGAAGAAATTAGCCTCGGTCGAGAAGCAGTTAAAGGAACTTGGCAAGTGATGCAGCGGGAATGAAGCGATGAAGATTTTGCTTCCCCTTTCGTGGCCGTATGAAGCAGTGATGTGGCTGCGCAACAAGGCATTTGATACCGGGATTCTGAAACAGGAAAGCGTAGCGGTGCCGGTTATCTCTGTCGGCAACCTGACGATGGGCGGGACAGGCAAAACGCCCCTCGTCGAAATTATCGTCCGATATCTGCAGCTGCGGGGGAAGAACGTAGCCGTTGTCAGCCGCGGGTACAAAAGGAAAACAAAAGGAGTCGTTGTCGTTTCAGACGGCAAACACGTGTCCTGCACAGCCGATGAAGGAGGCGATGAGCCTGTGCAGATTGCGAAGAAACTCCCTGAGGCGATTGTTGTTGTGGGGGAGAAACGGCTGGATGCTGCTGCGAAAGCAGTGGAGTTAGGGGCAGGGATTATTGTGCTGGATGATGCTTTCCAGCATCGCCACATCGCCCGAGACCTGGACATTGTTGTTCTTGATTCAACCGCAGATATCCGACGGGAGGCGGTAGTTCCGGGGGGTCGATTGAGAGAGTCGGTCCGGGGGCTTAATCGTGCCGACATCGTCATGTTTTCGAATGCCGGTTCACGGAGTAAGGACATAGTCGGGCAGACTGCTTTTGTGCGAAGATATTTTGACGGACCTGTTGCGGCGTTCCGTCATCAGGTTACGGGTGTACGCCGGGCGTCAGACGGCGGCTCGGCGTCACTCGATGTTATCCGGACGATGCGGCTGCTGGCGTTCAGCGGCATCGGGAACCACGATTCGTTCGTTGATGTGTTGCAGGAAGAGCACTTCAACTGCGTATCGGACATGCGATTTGCCGATCATCACCGTTTCACGGAAGCGGATATGACAACATTATCCGCTTTTGGAAAGGCGATGGACGCCGACGGCTTCATCACAACGGAAAAGGACATCGTCCGGCTGGGGGGCAATGGCGACTTGTTGCGCAGGCTCGCATCGGAGTTGCCGGTATTTTATCTGACAATCGATGCAGTTGTGACGGAGGGTGAACAACTGCTGTTTGATCTCATCAATAACTGTTCAGGGGAGAACTAATGTGGTTATTGGTATAGCGGACACTTACAATAAAAAATTCGATTTCTACGTCACTTGGCTCCGCAAAGTTGCCCGGAGTGCGGAAATCGTAAAGCTCTCGTATCTTGAGAAGAATGCCGCAGCGCTTAAACGTTGCGATGGTCTGATCATGACGGGGGGAAGCGACATTCACCCGAAGTTCTACGGGCGGGATGATCTTCTCTCCTTGACAGAAGAAGTGGATGTCAAGAGAGATGAGTTTGAGTTCAAGCTCGTCAAGGAAGCGCTGAGGAAAGGAATCCCGCTTCTCGGCATTTGCCGCGGCATGCAAGTGTGTAATGTGGCGCTCGGCGGTTCCATGATCGCCGATCTGGAAACCGAGGGATACAAGAAGCATGGAAAGGCTGAGGGGGGCAAGGATCGCCGGCACAAGCTGGTAGTTGAGAAGGGAACAACCCTGCACTGGATTGTCGAATCCACGAAAGCGGAAGTCAACAGCGCGCACCACCAGGCGGTTGATGCTATTGCCAAGGGCCTGAGGGTGACGGCAAAATCGCCGGACGAAGTCGTCGAGGGGCTTGAGTGGGAGGATAGCAACAGCCGTCCCTTCTTCCAGTTGGTGCAATGGCATCCCGAGCGAATGAGCGATTACAACAACGCTTGCTCAAAGAATCTGCTGGAGCATTTTGTTCTGGCAGTAGTTTCAAACGCCGGGGAGTAATTCCCCGGACATTCAATACATACAGACAATAACTCAAACAGTAAGGATCAGTTCATGAAGAAATACGTTTACGTCTTCGGAGGAGGAAAAGCCGAAGGAAAGGCCGACATGAAAGGTTTGCTGGGCGGCAAAGGGGCAAATCTTGCAGAGATGACAAATATTGGGCTGCCGGTGCCGGCAGGGTTTACCATCTCGACCGAAGTTTGTACCTATTACTACGATAACAAAAAAACCTATCCGAAGTCTCTCAAAGGCGAGGTCACCAAGGCTCTCAAGAAGGTTGAGCAGGCGATGGGTGCCCGACTCGGCGATCCGAAGAACCCGTTGTTAGTATCGGTCCGCTCCGGGGCACGCGCCTCGATGCCCGGCATGATGGACACAATTCTCAATCTTGGTATGAACGATGAAGTTGCTGCCGGACTCGAGAAGAAAACAGGCAACCCGCGCTTTGTGTATGACTCATACCGCCGCTTTGTGCAGATGTACGGTGATGTTGTGCTGGGACTCAAGCCGGTTGAAAAGGACGAAATCGATCCATTCGAAGTCATCATAGAAGAAAAGAAGAAGTCAAAAGGCGTTCACCTTGATACAGAGTTGACAGCCTATGACATGAAAGAGCTTGTCCTTCTCTTCAAGCAAGCGATCAAGGAGAAGACGGGGCATGATTTCCCGCAAAATCCCCAGGATCAGCTCTGGGGAGCCATCGGGGCCGTGTTCGGGTCCTGGAACAATGACCGCGCCATCACCTATCGCAGGATGAACGATATCCCCCATTGGTGGGGAACCGCTGTCAACATCCAGTCAATGGTGTTTGGAAACATGGGGGAAGACTCCGGCACAGGTGTGGCGTTTACACGCGATCCTGCATCGGGTGAGAATGTGTTTTACGGCGAATACTTGATGAACGCTCAGGGCGAAGACGTTGTAGCGGGGACACGGACACCGCTTCCTATCTCGGACCTGGCGAAAGCGAATCCGAAGATTTATGGACAGCTCGACGGAATCCGCAAGAAGCTGGAAAAGCACTACCGCGACATGCAGGACGTCGAGTTTACAATCCAGCAGGGGAAGCTCTACATGCTGCAATGCCGCTCCGGCAAGAGGACGGCCTTCGCCGCCATCAAAATAGCAGTCGATATGGTGGAGGAAAAACTCATCTCCGATAAGGAGGCGATACTGCGCATCGAGCCTGACCAGTTAAACCAGCTGCTCAGACCGGTCTTCGACCTCGAAGAAAAATCTGCGGCAATCAACAACGGACGGCTTCTGGCGAAAGGCCTGAATGCAGGTCCGGGTGCTGCAGCGGGCCGCATTGTATTCAACGCTCCCGACGCGGAAGAGTGGAAAAAGCGTGGTGAAGCGGTCATCCTGACCCGCATCGAAACATCTCCCGAAGACATCAAGGGAATGGATGCTGCCGAGGGAATTCTCACCGCTCGTGGAGGTATGACATCGCACGCTGCGCTTGTTGCCCGGCAAATGGGCAAGGTCTGCGTTGCCGGATGCGGTGCACTCGAAATCGACTACCGTTCCCGCACGATGACTGTCGGCTCCAAGGTGATTCGCGAAGGCGACTGGATTTCACTGGATGGAACAACAGGCGAAGTGATCGAAGGGAACGTGGCAACAAAACCGTCCGAAGTCTTGCAGGTTTTGATCGACAAGACGCTTGATCCGGCAGATGCTCCTATCTATCAACAATATGCAAAGTTGATGTCGTGGGCGGATAAGTACCGTCGTCTGAAGGTCCGCACGAATGCTGATCAGCCTGATCAGTCGCTGAACGCGGTGGCGTTCGGTGCAGAGGGTATCGGACTTTGCCGCACGGAGCACATGTTCTTCGGTGAAGGAAAAATCGGCCCTATGCGTGAAATGATTCTCGCGGATACTGTTGAAGGACGTAAAGCCGCGCTGGCAAGGCTCCTTCCGCTTCAGCGTGCCGACTTCGAGGGCATTTTTGAGGCAATGAACGGCCGGCCTGTCACGATCCGCACCATCGATCCGCCGCTGCATGAATTCGTTCCCCACGAAGAGGCTGCACAGCGTGATCTCGCTTCACAAATGGGAGTGAGTTACGAGAAAGTCCGCCAGCGCGTGGAAAGCCTGCATGAGTTTAACCCGATGCTTGGCTTCCGCGGATGCCGTCTCGGCGTCATCTATCCGGAAATTACGGAAATGCAATCACGGGCAATATTTGAGGCGGCCGCGAATGTGCAATCCCGCGGCATCAAAGTCCTTCCCGAGATCATGATCCCGCTGGTCGGAAATGTGAACGAACTTTCAAACCAGGAGAAGATTGTCCGCAAAGCGGCGAAAGAGGTGATGGATGAGAAGGGTGTGAAGATCAGCTATCTGGTTGGCACAATGATCGAGGTCCCTCGCGGTGCTCTTACGGCCGATGAGATTGCCACGGTGGCGGAATTCTTTAGTTTCGGCACAAACGACCTGACGCAGACAACCCTCGGTGTGAGTCGCGATGATGCGGGCAGATTCCTGATTCCCTACGTCGAGCGGGAGGTGTACGACAAGGATCCATTCGAAGTGATCGACCGCAAGGGTGTCGGTTCACTGATGAAGATTGCGGTTGAGAAAGGGCGCTCAACCAAACCCGATATCAAACTAGGCATCTGTGGTGAGCACGGAGGTGACCCCTCCAGCGTCTGGTTCTGTCACGAATTGGGCCTGAACTACGTAAGCTGTTCACCGTTCCGCGTACCGATCGCCCGCCTTGCTGCAGCTCGTGCGGCGCTGGCGGAGGCGAAAGCGCAAGCATCAACAAAGGCAAGGACAAGGAAGCCTGCTAAGAAAGCACCAGTACGCAAGCCTGTCAAGAAGACGGCGAAGCGTCGTTAATTACATGCCGGCGTGGGTGGAGGGGAAGCCTCCACCCGCCGGAGTTGTTCACCTTTTGGAGGTCAGAATTACCCATGAAACTCTCAGATTTCAGATATCCGCTGCCGAGAAACTTGATCGCCAAGTTCCCAGCAAATCCGCGCGATTCCTCCCGGCTGATGGTACTGAACCGCGCCGATGAATCCATCAAGGTTCATGATGCGTTTACGGAAATCAGCCAGTATTTCAAAAAGGGCGATTGTCTGGTCATCAATGAAACGAGGGTGTTCCCGGCACGTCTGTTCGGCAGAAAAGAAAAGACGAACGCAAAAATCGAGGTCTTTCTTCTGCGTGAGCTGAACAAAGACGAAAACATCTGGGACGTCATCGTCGACCCTGCGCGCAAGGTCCGCATCGGCAACAAAATCTTCTTTGATGACGGAAAACTCTGGTGCGAGGTCATCGACAACACAACATCCCGCGGCAGAACTGTCCGCTTCAACGCCGAGGGTGACCTCTTCAAGATCATCGAGAGGATCGGCCGTATGCCGCTTCCCTACTACATCAAGCGGGAGCCTACCGAGAAGGACAAAGAGATGTATCAGACGATCTTCGCTCGAGTGACGGGCGCCGTTGCCGCACCAACAGCGGGTCTGCATTTCTCAAAGCGTGTCCTCACCAACCTCAAGAAGAAAGGGGTGAGTGTCGTTCCGGTTGTGCTGCACGTCGGCCTCGGCTCGTTCCGCCCTGTTGAGGTGGAGGATCTGACCAAGCACAAGATGGATTCGGAGTACTATGAGATTCCTGAGGCGACAGCCCTTGCGGTCAATAAGTGCATCGACAACAAGGGACATGTCTTCATTTGCGGCACGAGTACCTGCCGTGCCGTGGAATCCAGCGTCACGACGGACGGGCATCTCAAAAGCAACCGGGGCTGGACGGACAAGTTCATCTTCCCGCCGTACGAAATGAAAGTCACTGACCGGTTGATCACCAACTTCCATATGCCCGAGTCAACATTACTCATGCTGGTCTCGGCTTTTGCAGGCAGGGATTTTGTGTTGAAGGCGTACAAGCGCGCAACCAAGGAAGGTATGCGCTTTTACAGCTACGGCGACGCGATGCTAATTCTCTGATGTAGAACAGTGGATTTCCGCTGAATGAAAATTCTGTTGCTGGTTCTCGTGAACGTGGCGATCGTTGCCACGTTCATCTATCTGTTCCGCAAGAAGAATCTTCTCTCGTACTTCAGCAACGGCAGGTGGTGGCTAACATGGCTCTCCGTTGCTGTCATCACTCTGATGGACGAACTGACGTCCATCTTCTATGCGCCAGCTGAGGCGTTCCGCTTTATTGGGGGGTACGCAGTAGCGTTTATCGCTATTACATCCCTCTTCATGCGCTTTCTCTCGACCAGAATGGTCGAGATTGCTGAAATTCTTGAGCATCACAAGATCCGGGGAGGCGGGGTTTATTCCTTCTCTTATCTTGTGCTTGGCCCGCATCTTTCTTTTGTCGCAGTTGCCTCAATTCTGGTAGTGTATGTTCTGACGGCGAGCATTTCGACCGTCAGCGCAGTGGAAAACGGCCTCTCGTTTATCACCCTCGCGCATTGGCAGAAGCTAATCTTGCAGTTTGCCATTGTATGGGGCATCGCAGGTCTGAACATACTCGGTGTCAAAGAGAATGCTCGTTTCACGTTCAGCTTATTTGCCGTTGTCGCGCTTGTCCTGTTAACGATGCTTGCGTCGGGGCTGTACGAGGCCTCGCCGGAGTCATGGAAGCAGATCGGAGATAGCTTTTCCTATTCCGGGTTGAGGATATGGGAAGGAAATATCTGGGAATCCTTCTCCTGGATAATCATCTGCATTTCCGGTTGCATCCTTGCCTATTCGGGAATTGAATCGGTGGTGCAAATCGCGGGCCTTGTCAAAACATGGCGAGAAATCAGCAAAGCGTATATCTTCCTTGCGCTGACGACAGGAATTTTTACGCCTCTGATTTCTGCCCTCGCCTTAACGTCCGGCATCAACCCGGCACATCACGAAACTGATCTGATTACAAAGTATGCCGCCGCGCTGAATGGCGTTCCGTTCGGGTTGCTGGTGGGGATCATTGCCTTTATTGCTCTGATCATGGCTGTGAATACGGCCTTCGTAGCTTCAAGTGAGTTGATTGAACGCGTGGCACACCGATACAACTTCAATTGGATTGTACAGACGAACAAACGTCAATCGCTGTTCAGGATTCATATCTTCAGCGCAGTGTTTTTCTCCCTTATCATCATCCTGACGGAGGGAAAGCAGCAGACCCTGGCAGAGATGTACGCCCTGAGCCTGGTTGCCAGTTTCGGGATCAATATGGGTAGCCTCTTATTCTATCGCTATTTCAAGGGAACCAAAGAGATCCGGGAATACAATACGTCGAGGCTCGGCACGTTGGTGTTATTTGTGGTGTTGATCAGTTGTTTCGTTTATCTGGCGATGACGAAACCGTTCGGGATGGGCTTGTGGGTTGGCGCAACGGTGTTCTTCCTTGTTGCAGGGCTCGTTGTTTCCAGCAAGCGTGCCCCCGAGCAAAAGGAAATTGAGCAAACCGACACGCCTATGGAGATGGTGATTGCGCTGGCCGAGGCTCCGGGGGATAGGATTGATATTTTCTTCAAGCGGCCATTGGAAGAGGCGGGGATTGCCGATCCGCATATTGCATATGTGAGTTTCTACTCGCCCCGCTCGGGAATTCCCACCCGTGCGGCGTTGAATCATTACCGGTTTGCAATGAGCGGGCAGACCTTGTTTGATGACATACGCCAGTTGCTCTACGTGATGAAGTATGAACTACCCCATAAGCACATTACAGTGCATTTCGGCTGGCCATTGTCCTCTTGGATTGACAGGCTCTCGACCGGCGTTATGGTCTTCAGCATAATGAAGCTCCCGAAGGAGTTCCCTGAGTTCAATTTCACAATCGATTACTTTGGCAAAAAACTATCCTGACGTGGGGGTTGTCATCCCGGCGGGGGGCAAGGGGAACCGGTTTGGGGGGGAGGTGCCCAAGCAGTTTCTCAAGCTCGGCTCCCGGCCTGTTATCGCACATTCAGTTGCGGCGTTTGAAGCCTGTCCGTCTGTGCGCGAGATCGTCCTGGTTGTCCCTGCCGACCAGATCCGGCAGACCGAAGCGATCGTCCGACGTTTCAAGTTCTCCAAAATCTCACATATAGTCGTAGGGGGAAGGGAGAGGCAACATTCCGTGAGAAACGGCCTTGCCTCTTTTGACAAGAACCCGGAAATCGTTTTGGTCCATGATGCCGTAAGGCCCTTGGTGAGCGCGGAAGTGATTATGAGAGTGATCCATGCCGCTGACAAGTTTGGTGGGGCAGTTGCCGGAGTACCGGTAAAGGACACGGTCAAGATTGGACAGGAAGGCTTTTACAAGAAGACCCTTGACCGTAACAGTCTCTGGGCTGTTCAGACGCCCCAAGGATTTCGGTACGATATTCTCAAACGGGCCCATCTTGCAGCCCAGCGCAACGCCTTTGTCGGAACTGATGAAGCCTCTCTGGTTGAGCGCCTGAGGCTGCCAGTCAAGATTGTCGAAGGGGAGTATTCCAATCTGAAAATCACGACCCATGAAGATCTGAGGATTGCAAAATCCTTCATTCCCCGCTGATTTTGAGGGTCGCTCCTCCTCATGTTGCATGTAGGGGGCCAAATGTATATATTTTTCACGTTTCTTATCCACACCTCAAAGGAAGTTCATGATACCCATTGCGATTATCGCCGTTTTGAGCTACCTCGTCGGGTCTATCCCGACTGCTATTATTGTGGCGCGGGCGAAGAAGGGCATCGATATCCGCCAGCATGGCAGCGGCAACGCGGGCGGGACAAATGTCATTCGGGTGCTCGGTTGGAAGACTGGTGTGTTCGTGATTGTGTGTGATATGGCCAAAGGGCTCTTTGCCACGATGGTGGTTTCGAGGCTCATGTTTGTTCTCCCCTTCGCGAGCGTTCCTCCGTTTGATGACTATACAGTCGTGCAAATTATTGCGGGATGCGTCGCCATGTTGGGTCATATCTGGACTCTTTTTGCAGGATTCAAAGGGGGCAAGGGGATTGCAACGGCAGGCGGCATGCTTATAGGGGTAGCACCGATCGAAGTTGCCGTTTCTCTCGGGGTCTTCCTGGTGGTGTTCCTTATTTCGCATTATGTGTCACTGGGTTCACTGAGTGCTGCCACCAGCTTTCCTTTGACAATGTTCCTTCGCGAGAATGTGTTTATGGTGGATATTCAGGGGTATAATACTCTGATCTGGTTCAGTGTTGGCATCGCGTTGCTGATCATTTACACACATCGCACGAATATTCAGCGGCTGATCCGTGGCACGGAGAACCGCATTCAACGTATTCCCCTTTTCAGCAGGGGTTAGTCCGTTCTCATCGTCGGGGGGGCTGAAGCCTCCCCCGTTCATCTCCCTACAATCGTTGTAACGAACACACCATGCGCATAGCTGTGCTCGGCGCCGGGAGTTGGGGTACAACACTCGCCATTCTCCTGGCGGACAATTTCCACCAAGTCCGGCTCTGGTCCCACAAGCAAGAATACACCGACGAAATGCTCGCGAGGCGCGAGAATCCTTCGTTTCTCCCCGGTGTACGTATTCCTGCAACCATTCTTCCCACCAGTGATCTTGACGAAGCTGTTCATGAATGTGAGATGATTGTAACGGCCGTACCCTCGCAGTTCGTCAGGAGCGTGATGGTGAAACTTCATCATCTGCCGTACGAGAAACTGGTTATCGTGAATGTGGCGAAAGGTATTGAAGTCGGAAGCCTCATGACCATGTCGCAAGTCCTACATGATGTGTTGCCCGGCGTTCCCCCCAGCAGCATTGCGACCCTCTCAGGGCCAAGTCATGCCGAGGAAGTGAGCCGGAAGATCCCCACGACGGTTGTTGCAGCTTCAACAAATTCCGAGACGGCACTACTGGTCCAAAAGGTCTTTATGACACCCTATTTCAGAGTCTATGCAAGTACAGACCTAATGGGGGTGGAATTCGGGGGCGCTCTGAAGAACGTCATAGCAATAGCGGCAGGCATTGTTGATGGGGCTCAGTTGGGCGACAATACGAAAGCAGCGCTCATGACCCGCGGGATTGCAGAGATTACACGCATCGGGGTTGCCTTGGGGGCTCAAGCACAGACGTTCTCAGGGCTTTCAGGTATCGGGGACTTGATGGTTACCTGCATGAGCAGGCACAGCCGCAATCGCCACGTCGGCGTGGAGATTGGCAAGGGGAGGAAGTTGGAGGATGTTCTCTCGGAGATGGTGATGGTTGCCGAAGGGGTTGAAACCACGAAATCGGCGAATGCTCTTGCCCAACAGGTTGGCGTCGAAGTTCCGATCTGTGCCGAAGTCTACAAGATGCTTTTTGAAGGGAAGTCGCCGCGTGACTCGACGTATGATCTGATGACCCGGGGGGCGAAGGGGGAAGTGTAAGCAGATAAATCAAAAAATCCCGTCCGGTATTCCCGGACGGGATTTTCTGTTTTTAGTTCGAAATCCTCTTAGACCAACAACGGGGCGATAACAAGCGATACAACGGACATCAACTTGATGAGGATGTTCATTGCAGGGCCGGATGTATCCTTGAAAGGATCGCCGACAGTATCGCCGACTACAGCGGCTTTATGGGCATCCGAGCCTTTCTTTTCGCCCGGCACTTCTCCCTTTTCGATCGCCTTCTTTGCATTATCCCATGCACCGCCTGCGTTTGCCATCATAAGCGCAAGGAGAACGCCTGCTACTGTGGCGCCTGCGAGCATTCCACCGAGGGCGGCAGGACCAAGCAGGAATCCGATGATGACCGGTGCAGCGACTGCGACAACGCCGGGGAGGATCATTTCACGGAGGGCTGCAGTTGTTGATATATCAACGCAACGGGCTGCATCAGGCTTTGCTTCCGGATTTCCTTCAAGCAAGCCGGGAATTTCACGAAATTGTCGACGGATTTCGTCAACCATCTTGCCCGCCGCGCGGCCAACCGATGTCATTGTAAGCGCACCGATAAAGAAGGGAAGCGCGCCGCCGATGAAGAGTCCGATAACCACGGACGGGTCCGTCACGACGATCTGGAGAGGTACCTCGTTCTCGCTCAGCAGAACTGCGTACCGTTTCCATTCGCCAGTTAACTCGACCCCCGACGCAATCATCGTATCAAGCTTTGAAACGATGGAGGCGGATACGGCCTGTGAGTAGGCTGCGAACAATGCAAGGGCTGTGAGGGCCGCCGAGCCTATAGCGAATCCTTTGCCGATCGCGGCGGTTGTATTTCCGAGTGCATCAAGGCCGTCGGTGATCTTGCGGACATCCGGGCCAAGGCCGGACATCTCCGAAATTCCGCCTGCGTTGTCTGCAATAGGTCCGTAGGCGTCGACCGACATGGTAATGCCGACCGTTGCGAGCATACCAACCGCTGCAATACCGATGCCGTAAAGCCCCGCAACATCGTTCGAGACAAAGATCGCCACGCATATTGCAACCACGGGCAACGCCGTGGATTCCAGTCCGACTGCAAGTCCCGCAATAATATTGGTTGCCGAGCCTGTCTTGCTTGCTTCGCCTATCCGGCGGACGGGGCCCGCAGAAGTATAGTACTCTGTAATCAAGCCGATGAGAATACCGGCGACCGTTCCAAAAAAGATAGCCCAGAACACATTGTTGCTGACATCATACGCCTGCACGATGTAGTAGGCTCCTGCCAGGAATAAGCCGGCAGCAATGAACGTTGAATAGCGAAGCGCTGCCGCCGGAGAGTACTGCTTCAGCACTTTCATTGAACCGATGCCGATGAACGAGGCAACGAGTCCGACCACCGCCATAACAACGGGTAGCGCCATCAGGATGAACTTGATGCTGTCATCGGAGACCGCCTCTGAAGCCTTAAGGATGTTCAATCCCTCGGGCAGCAATGTTGCGCCAATAGCAATGGTGGCGATGATCGATCCGACATAGGATTCAAATATGTCGGCGCCCATACCGGCTACGTCGCCAACGTTGTCGCCGACATTGTCGGCAATGACACCCGGGTTACGAGGATCGTCCTCGGGAATGCCTGCCTCGACTTTTCCGACGAGGTCGGAACCGACATCTGCAGCCTTGGTATAAATACCGCCGCCGACACGGGCGAACAATGCAATCGAGCTTGCGCCCATCGCAAAGCCGTTGATGATGCTCGCGGTTTCAGGCTTTCCGTATAACATAAAAAAGATGCCGACGCCGAGGAGACCAAGGCTCGCGACGCTGACACCCATAACCGCACCGCCGTTGAAGGCAGTCAGGAGTGCTTTCCCCTGTCCTTCATCCTTGGCAGCTTGTGCTGTCCGCACGTTGGCTTTCGTGGCGGCCTTCATACCGAAGAAGCCTGCGGCGACCGAGCAGATGGCGCCCGATACGAATGCTATTGCCGTCGCACCGCTGAGAAACACTCCCAGCAATACTGCGACGATACCGACAAAAAAGACCAGAACCATATACTCACGCTTGAGAAATGCCATTGCGCCAACTTGAATCTGGTCGGCGATGCTCTGCATGAGTGCGTTACCTGCGGGCTGCCGGACGAGTGACCAGTAGATAGCGAAGGCCACGAGAAGTCCTACACCCCCTACAACAGGTGAAATCTGGACAAGGAATTCCATAAAACGTACTCCTGGAAATTGTGATAAATACAGATACCGGCGTGAGGGGAAAGGTACGCCTAGAAACACTGCGCCAGCTGACTCCGAAAATCAAGTGAATCGTTATTGCTGCAACGTGATTAGTACCACGGGAGGGGTGCTGACATCGGCTGTAAATATAGCGAAAAAGGGGTGTACCTACAACCAGAATCGACCAGTCTTATCAGAGGTGTAGAACACCCGCGGCGGACATATGTCCGCCGCGGATCGTTGGAGATTAGAATCCCAGAGCCATTTTTAGCAGAATAAGAAAGAGAGTGAATCCCACGATAAAGAAGAGAATTCCGAGGCCGACTTTCTTCGCATCACTGTTGCCCTTGGCAGATTGAACTGATTCCATTTTCAAGCCCTATTATTGTTCAAATGTATGAATAGTAATGGTGTGCCTTCTTAGGAGGCACGCCAAGTCAAGAAATGTGAACAAACAGGGTTCTACAAGAACGAGGTCGTGGTAAGCGTATAGAGAAGATACCTTTGGGGAGGGATGAATCCGTCCGCAGTGCAACCCGCAGCAACATACAAGTCAAACGCCGCATGCAGTTCATCGGGTGAAGGGAGGGACAAGCCTTTCGGGCTGAAATCCTCGTACGACTTTGTATGCCGCTCGACAATGAAGTGGGAAATCAGGACCGCGCTGCGCAACTCGTGGCCTGCGCCCTGGCCCGTGGCGCTCTGGGCAACGAATGGATGAACACAAACAAGCAACGCCATAGCGGCAACAATCATGCAACTTACGAGTTGCCGAGCCAATAGTATCATTTGCGATCGAGTATTCAATCCGAACTCGGGAATCAAAAAATATATTTGATGGCTAGAATTCCGAGGATAAACAATAGGCCGAGGGCCAGCGTCAGGCGTTCCAGATATTTGTCAAGATACTCCTTCATTTTCGGGCCGAAGACGAAGAGAAGTCCCCCCACCAGCATAAACCGTGATGCCCTCCCGACTAAGGAAGCCAGGGCAAGTGTCACCAAGTCGATCGTTTGATTAAAGCCTGCTGCGATTGTAAAAACCTTGTAGGGTATCGGGGTAAAGCCAGCGACGATGATTGCAGTCCAGGCATTATCACGATACTTGTCGAGAACGAACTGGAACTTGTCATGGAAGCCATAAATGTCAACGATCTTTTGACCGATGGTTTCGAAAAACGCATAGCCGATGTAATACCCCAGGAATGCTCCGGCGACTGAACCAAGCGTGCAAACAGTTGCATACCAGAACGCACGTTTCGGCCGTGCAACACCGAGCGCTATCAGCAGCACGTCCGGGGGTATAGGGAAGAATGACGATTCAACGAAGGCGATAATGAATAGTGCCCATGTGGCGTAAGCTCTTGCTGCGAATCCCTCAACCCAGGCCTTGAGGGCATATAACATTTCACTGATCTTCTTCAAACGATCCCCTTTTATGGAAAATTGGCGCCACGAAGATAACGAAAGGTCGTTGGGGATTCAAGCAGGTTGCCGGCTTTCTGACCGTTAATTTCTCTACATAAATGCATGTTACAGGGTCTGCTTGCGACTTACCCAAAAACCCTCTATCTTTACGGCGTCCTTCCCGCAATTCACTCATCACTCTTCTCCATGCATAAGGAGTGTGTTTGATTAGAGTTCTTTCTCTCCTCGCAGTTCTTATCCTCTTCCATCCTGAAGGAAGAGAGGCACTTGCCCAGCCCGTCAACTTTGAGATCAAGAAGCCTCCTGTTGCGCTGACCGATATCGAGTTCAGGCTTGAGATTGTCGCAAAGGACTCCAGCGGAAACGTGATGAGTAGCTTCAATGAGCAGGCAAGCCTCACTGGAGTCGAGCGGGTCTCTAAAGACTCTGAACCTCCGGCCTTTTCAGGTGGAAAGCTCGTCATCGAAGATGCCGTGCTTGAGGCTTCGGGTACGCATAGCGTAACTATCTCAACTTCGCAGGGTGGCGCAACTACCGAAGTACGCGTGATTCCTGGCATTCTCAGCATTCTTCCCCCACTCCTTGCCATCGTGTTCGCATTGACGCTGCGCCAGGTCGTAATCGCCTTGTTCGCTGGCATTTACCTCGGCGCTGTGTTCCTGTTTGATTATCAGCTGATCGGAGGATTCTTCCGCGTTCTTGACCATTTCGTCGTCAAGGCTCTCGCCGACCCGAGCAAGGTCAAGATCATTCTTTTCAGTTTGATGTTCGGAGGTATGGTGGGACTGATCAGCCGGAACGGCGGCACCGTCGGCATTGCAAATGTACTCACCCGATACGCACGCACAGCACGTGGCGGCCAACTGGCTTCGTTGTTCATGGCGTTCGTGATTTTCTTCGACGATTACGCCAACTGCCTCGTCAGGGGAAATCTGATGAGACCCATTACAGACAAGCTCAGGATTTCTCGTGAAAAACTGGCGTTCATTGTGGACGCGGGTGCTGCCACTGTTGCCAGTATAATGATCATTTCTACCTGGATCGGGTACGAAATTGGATTGATCGATCAGGGACTGAGAATGATCAACTCCACCGAAGATGCCTACGCCGTTTTTCTTCAGACCATTCCGTATCGTTTCTATCCAATCTTCACACTCATTCTGGTGTTCCTTGTGGCGTACATGGGGCGTGACTTCGGGCCGATGCTGGAAGCTGAGAGGCGCACAAGGACAACCGGAAAAGTCATGCGTGATGGGGCGCAGCCAGCCACGGATCTGGACGAACATGGAGCACAGTTTGCCTCAACAGACAAGCCGGCGCGTTGGTACAACGGCCTTCTACCGATTGCGACAATCCTGATCGTCGCACTGTACGGATTGTATACAACGGGGACAGCGGCTTTGGCGGCTGAGGGCAAGGTAGCTTCCGGAATAGGCGAAATCATCAGCAACTCTGATTCGTATTCAGCGCTCTTGTGGGCTTCGTTTTCAGGCTGCCTCGTCGCTATCATGCTCAGTGTCGGTCAGCGAATCCTCAAATTGGGGGAGGCGATTGATGCCTGGTTCAACGGACTCAAAGCAATGCTCCTCGCAATGCTCATCCTCATCCTCGCATGGTCGATAGGACAAGTGACGGAGGATCTGCAGACTGCCGGCTATCTTGTTCAAATTTTGCGCGGCACAATTGCCCCCCATTATCTGCCCGTTCTGGTTTTTCTCATTGCCGCACTCGTCAGCTTTTCAACAGGCACAAGCTGGGGCACAATGGCCATTATGATGCCGCTGGTGATCCCGCTCGGACATACGTTGAGCGTCGATGCCGGGCTTTCTGCGGCGGACCAGACTATCATTCTGCATGGGGTAATTAGCTCGGTGTTGGCGGGAGCGGTTTTCGGAGATCACTGCTCGCCAATTTCTGATACAACGATTCTGAGCTCAATGGCTTCGGCCTGCGATCATATCGATCACGTCAAGACACAACTTCCTTATGCCTTATTGGCTGCGGTTGTAGGCATGCTCGTGGGGGACATACCGACCGCATTCGGCGTCTCGCCCTGGGTTTCAATCACCGCGGGTACCGTGATACTGATACTCGTGATGAGATTTGTGGGGAAGAAGGTAGAGCCGGCAATATCCTGAGTTTTGGAATCAGATTCATCCAGTGATACTGAAAGATGGCAAACTCAAATCCAAATGAGAAACCACAACTCCTGAAAGCCCTCGGCTTGCGTGAAGGCATCGCCATTCACGTCGGATGCATCATAGGGTCGGGGATATTTCTGAAGCCGGCAGTGATCGCAGGTTACCTTGATGCAATGGGCCCGATCATGCTCGTATGGATTGTTGCCGGACTTTTGTCTCTCTTCGGCGCGTTGTCCATCGCCGAACTGAGCGCCGTCCTTCCGCAAACCGGCGGGCCGTACGTGTACCTTCGCGAGAGCTTCGGCAGGGTATGGGGCTTCATGTTCAGTTGGAATGATTTCTTCATCAATAAGGCCGGGTCTGCCGCTGCCATTGCCATCGCATTCACGACGTATGCAGGACATTTCTTCCCTGCTGTCAGTCCGGAGCATGCATTCGTCAAGACAACGTGGTCACTCTTCGGCCAACCGATGGACTTCGTCGTTGGCTGGAACCAGATCGTGGCTTTGAGCGTGATCGCGCTGGTTACACTGGTGAACGTTCGTGGAGTGCAGTTTGGTGGATGGGTGATGAACATTTTTACCGCGGCGAAGGTATTTGCACTTGTCGGACTGACGCTTGCGGTGGCATTCTCCGGCAAAGGAAGTGCAGGGAACTTCATCCCATGGTGGCCCGAGGAGATGTCGTGGAGTTATCTGTCGGCATTCGGCCTTGCCCTTACCTCTGCCCTGTGGGCGTATGACGGCTGGCTGACAGTGACGTTGAATTCCGGGGAGTTTCGGAATCCGAAGCGTGACTTGCCGATCTCTCTCATCGTCGGGACGATCATCGTGATCGTTGTCTATCTTGCTGCGAATCTCGCGTTCGCATGGATAGTTCCTGTCCCTGATATGCCCGGCTCTCCCCGTATTGCTGCCGACGTCGCTGCCATCGTGCTTGGTCCTATCGGTGCTTCCCTGATAATAATCGGCATAATGGCGTCGACCTTCGGTGCGACGAACGGGCAACTTCTTTCGGGACCCCGTACGCTCTACGCCGGGGGGCAGGACGGCGTTTTTCCGCGAGTCTTCGGCAAAGTCCACCCCAGGTATCATAGTCCATATGTTGCCATTCTCACGCTCGGAGTTTGGGGGATGATCCTCACCTTCAGCGGCACCTTCGATCAAATCACCAACTACGTTGTTTTCACGTCGTGGGGATTTTATGCGTTGTCGGCTGTTGCAGTAATTGTTCTACGACGAAAGATGCCCGAGGCCGACCGTCCATATAAAGCATGGGGGTACCCGTACGCGACACTCGCGTTTGTTGCGGTAACACTTTGGTTTCTCTGGAACACCGCTGTGAATGAAACGCGCGACGCAGTCATTGGTATTGCCTTGTTGCTTATTTCCCTTCCGCTCTATAAGTACTGGACGAGGAAGCAATAACTAGTTCTTCCGGTTGCAAATCTCGGGGCTTCCGTATACCTTTTCTTCCATGAATTCTCCTTCAATACTTGCCCGGCCCGTCCAGTACCTCAAAGGCATCGGCGAGCGCCGTGCCGAGGTTCTCGCCCGTTACGGCGTTCGTACCACGCTTGATTTGCTCCTTTATGTACCCCGCCGCTATCTCGACAGAACATCGGTTGTCACTATCGCGCAGTTGAAACAAGTCTATTTTCGTCCCTCAACCGTCCAAGAAGATGAACTCGACATCAAGCGAGACTATACAGTTGTCGGAGATGTCCGTTCGTTCCGTGTCATGGGTGTCGGACGAAAGGCTCGCTTCGTTCTGATATTGGGAGATGAAACGAGCACAATGCAGTGTGTCTGGTTCGGTGGCGTTACATACTGGAAGAATCGCTTTGCCATAGGGGAGGTGCTTGCGGTTTCGGGACAGCCGACGGCGTTCGGGGGTGTGATGCAGTTCGTCCACCCCGATATTGACAAGATTGCCGAGAAGGCATTACTCGAAGAAAAGGACGAGCCCATTGACTGGACGAAAACGCTCAACACAGGGGGATTGGTACCATTGTATCCTTCGGGGAAGGAGCTCGAGCGTGTGGGTTTGGATAGCAGCGGATTGCGCCGCATTATCGGGAATGCGCTACGCCAGTCGCTTGAGAGGATTGAAGAGACATTGCCAACGGCACTCATTGATCACAGAAAGCTCATATCCCTTCAGTCCGCCTTGCAGAGCGTGCACTCCCCGCAGGCTTCCGGCGACCTTGCGGAGAGCCTTCGCCGGTTGAAGTACGAGGAGCTGTTCTACTTTCAGATCAAGCTTGCATTAAAACGGCACGGCGTCAAATCCGACACCAACGGGATTTCGTTCAATATTCACAGCAAGCTTGCGAGGCAGCTGGTCGATACGTTGCCGTTCAAACTCACTCAAGCTCAGATCCGTGTGGTCCGGGAAATCACAGCGGACATGGAATCATCAAAGCCGATGAACCGGCTGTTACAGGGAGACGTCGGAAGCGGAAAAACGATAGTGGCTCTGCTCTCGATGTTGATCGCTGTTGAGAATGGCTATCAAGCGGTCTTCATGGCACCGACTGAAATCCTTGCCGAGCAGCACTATAAGACCATAGCCTCTCTGCTCAAGGGAGTTGATGTGAATGCACGGCTCATTGTTGGGGCACAGCGCTCAAAGCTGAGGCGGGATGTGCTGGAAGATATCAGGCGGGGTTCAGCGCAAATCGTTGTGGGCACGCATGCGCTTTTTGAGAAGGATGTTGAGTTTGCCAACCTTGGCTACGTTGTGATTGACGAGCAGCATCGGTTTGGCGTGTTGCAGCGACAGGCGTTGCAGAAAAAAGGGAGGAACCCCGATGTGCTCGTGATGACTGCAACGCCAATTCCCCGAACGCTTTCACTGACTCTGTACGGCGATCTCGATGTTTCAATCATCAACGAACTTCCGAAAGATCGAAAGCCGATCAAAACTGTCCTCCGCTACGAGGAGGAAAAGGAAATCGTGTTTCAGTTCGTGCGGGAGGAGATCATAAAAGGGAGGCAGGTGTACTTCGTCTATCCGCTGGTGGAGGAATCGGAAAAAGTGGATTTGAAAGCGGCGACTGTTCACTTCGAGGAATTGCAGAGCAAAGTATTTCCGGATCTGCGGCTCGGATTGTTGCACGGCAGAATGCCAAGCGACGAAAAAGATGACGTTATGCAGCGCTTCAAGAAGCGTGAGCTCGATATTCTTGTCGCAACAACAGTGATTGAAGTCGGGATTGATGTGCCGAATGCTTCCATCATGGTGATTGAGAATGCTGAACGTTTCGGTCTCTCGCAACTCCATCAACTGCGCGGAAGAGTGGGGAGGGGAAGCGAGCAGAGTTACTGCATTCTTCTTTCAAAGAAATGGATTGCCGTCAACGCCAATCGCCTAACATCAGATCCGGCGAAGCATCGCGATATTGCAAACGAAGAACGTCTTGCCGAGCGCCGACTCGCTACCATGGTGCAAACGAATGACGGCTTCAAGATTGCTGAAGTTGATTTGCAATTACGCGGTCCGGGAGATTTCTTCGGCACACGTCAAAGCGGAATGCCGGAATTCAAAGTTGCCGACATCATGTCTGACGCCCAGCTGCTTGACGACGCACGACGCGACGCGTTTGCGATCATCGAGAATGATCCAATGCTAACACAATCATCACACACCGTCATCGCTGAGACGTTGCGCGCACTTCATCGTGACGCGTTCGCGCTCATGAAAGTCGCTTGACACATCGTGTCGCGACATCCCTCCGCAAAAAACTTCCAACTCGTGTCAAGATGCATCTTGTCAGGTCACCATGAAATTCTTTTCAAAAATGCAGTTTTTTCTTGACAACGTTGCATATTTGTTTATATTTATCACCAAGTAATTGATGTTCAACTTCTTAAGGAGAGTTTCTGAAACCGTCACATGAAAAGCTTCTGCACAAGTCAATGACAATTGGACTTACCTACAATCTGAAAGCAGAAGCATCACCATCTACAAACCAAGTTGCAGACGGTCAGCAGCTCTCAGCCTTAGAATCTCCGGACCTTTCCTCACCTCAAGCGTCATCCCTCGATCTTCGCAAGCGTCACCGTCAGCAGGATATGTATGCTGAATGGGATACCGTAGAAACGGTCAACGCCGTTCGAGACGCAATAGCCGAGCGTTACGATGTGGTGATGATCGAGGCGAACGAGATGGCGTTCGAAAAATTCAGAACGCTGCGCCCCGACTTCGTCTTCAACATTGCGGAAGGCATGTATGGCGTTTCTCGCGAAGCGCAAATTCCGGCGATGCTGGAAATGTTGCAGATCCCTTACCTCGGATCCGATCCACTTACCCTTGGGATCTGTCTCGACAAAGCAAGGGCGAAGGAGATTCTCTCTCACCACAAGATCCCGACAGCCGGTTTTTCGGTCATTGGCTCGATGAACGACTTCGAAGATGTCCGTCTGAAGTTTCCGGCAATGGTCAAACCCCTTCACGAGGGATCCAGCAAGGGCATTTACAACTCGTGCGTCGTTCACAACCCGGATGAACTTGCGAACGAGGTGAAGATCATTCTCGACACGTACAACGAGCCTGCGCTTGTTGAAGATTTCCTGCCGGGGCGTGAATTCACCGTAGGTATGCTCGGCAACGGAGATGACGTCCAGGTCCTCCCGATAGTTGAGATCAAGTTCGACGCTCTGCCTTCCGGAGTCAATCCCATCTACTCATATGAAGCGAAGTGGATATGGGATCAAACCGAGAGTCCGCTTGATATTTTTGAATGTCCCGCTCAGTTGAATGAGCCGCTAAAGCAAGATATATCAAGGATTTGCAGGGATGCTTATCGCATCCTTAAGTGCCGCGACTGGTCGCGTATTGACGTCCGACTGGACGCGCATGGCCGGCCCAACATCCTGGAGATCAATCCTCTTCCCGGTATTCTCCCAAAGGTAGAGGACAACTCCTGTTTGCCGAAGGCGGCACGTGCAGCGGGGCTTTCATACAACCAACTCATCAACGCAGCTCTTGATGCGGCGATGAAGCGGTGCGGAATAATGCCGATAACCAATGAGGCGCGGCTAACTACCGCAATTGCCCAGTAGCTGGCAGCTCAACCACCATCGTGGAGACCACATGAAACGGAAGACCCGCGTAGCAGTACTCTACAACGAACCTGTCGTCGGTACCGAGGAAGGGCGCAAGTACATCACCGAGAACGGGAAGTTGCAGGAGGGTCCGGCAGTACCCGCATCGAGCCGGAAGACGAAGCTGGACGAGCTTCCGATGGGCAGTGACATGTCGGAGATCGGGGTTGTTGAGGCGATGGACGACATTAAGGAGGCCCTCGACTCTCTCGGGTACAAGACGTCAATTTTTAACGTGGATAGCAGGGTCGACAGGCTCATCGAGTTCATGAAGGAGGAAAAGCCCGACCTGATCTTCAATCTCGTCGAGTGCCTTGAGAACGAAGCTATACTCGAGATGAATGTCGCCTGTATGTATGAGTTGTACAAGATTCCATACACTGGCGCGGGACCGCTTGCTCTTGGAACAGCGTTGAACAAGCCACGCGTGAAGGAGATCCTTACCTACCATAATATCAAGACTCCCCTGTTTCAGGCTTTCAAGGTCTCGGATAAGATTGTTTTACGTGATGGGATGGACTTTCCTCTTATCGTCAAGCCGGCGCGGGAAGATGCCAGCGTCGGCATCTCTGACAAGTCTGTTGTGTACACCATGAACGAGTTGCGGCGGCAGGTGCGGTACATCTGGGCAGAGTTCGAACAACCGGCGCTCGTCGAGCAATACATCGACGGCCGCGAACTGAATGTCGCCATCATCGGGAACAAGAAACCAATTGCGTTGCCGATCTCTGAAATTGATTTCTCCGGCTTGCAGCCCGGTATGCACAAGATTGTAAGCTACGCGGCCAAGTGGCTGAACGGCACAATCGAGTACGAAGGGACGAAAGGCGTATGTCCCGCGGTTCTCGATCCCGCGACAGAAGCAAAGATTAAAGAGACTGCCGTGAAGTGCTACGAATTGATCGGATGCCGTGACTATGCGCGGGTTGATTTCCGACTCGCAGAAGACGGTACACCCTATGTTCTTGAGGTGAATCCCAACCCCGATATCTCGGACAATGCAGGCTTTGCACGTTCCGCCCGGGCGCACGGATACACCTTCCCGCAAATTATCGGAAAGATTGTCGAGCAGGCTCTTGAACGAGTACAATAACAGCGGGACTGACATCTCCGGTCTCATGGCTGAACATGATACATCCTTCCCGGTCATCCGTCCTTTGCAGGCATCGGACGTCGAACCTCTCCGTCAACTACTCACCAAAACGGCAGTATTCAACGAAGAAGAGATTTCTATTGCTCTGGAGTTGATGCACGCCGTGCTCGAGAAGCCCGGACAGCAGGATTACATAATAAGGGTGTACGAGGATGGCGAGGTGCTGGGGTACTATTGTGTAGGTCCGACCCCGGCCACGACGGGAACGTTTGATTTGTATTGGATTGCCACGCATCCCTTGGTTCATGGGAAAGGCATCGGCAGGAAATTGAATACTCATGCCGAGGAGTTGATCCGCTCGATGGGGGGTACTTTGGTTGTTGCCGAGACATCCTCGACGCAGCGGTATGACAAGACAAGAATGTTCTATCAAAAAGCCGGCTACGAAGAGCTTGCCCGCATCCGTGATTACTATCGGCCGGGCGACAGCCTTGTGGTTTACGGCAAATATCTATAACAATCGGAGGAAAACAGGTACGCATGGAACTCTGGCAGGAGATGTTGCGACAGAGTGTGGATAGCGGGAAGGATTTGGTTGAGCGGTTCGGGTTTGACGGGGAGCTCGCTGAGCGGTTGAACAATCTGTTCCATATTCGGATAAATCCTTACTACCTGAGCCTGATCCGGTATCCCAACGATCCCATCTGGCTCCAGTGTATCCCTGACGCCATCGAGTTGGATGATGACGGCATGCCCGAGGACCCCCTCGGCGAGGATGCACACAGTCCTGTACCAAGCATCGTGCACCGGTACCCGGACCGTGTCCTGTTTCTGACCACAAGCCAGTGCTCAATGTACTGCCGCTTCTGCACGCGCAAACGGAAGGTGGGCGACTCCACCAAGATCAATATGAAGTTCATCCAGGACGGCATAGACTATATCGCGTCTCATCCGGAGATACGCGACGTTATCCTCTCGGGGGGTGATCCGCTCATGCTGACCGACCAAAACCTGGAGAAAGTCATCTCCGGTTTGCGGGCAATTCCGCATATCGAGATCATCCGGCTTGGCACAAAAATGCCATGCGTGCTTCCGCAGCGTGTTACACCGAAACTGGTGAACATGCTCAAGAAGTACCACCCGATTTACGTCAATACGCACTTCAACCATCCGTGGGAATGTACACCTGAGGCCAAGAAGGCATGTGAGATGCTGGCAGATGCCGGGATTCCCGTTGGCAACCAGGCGGTGCTGATGAAGGGCGTAAACGATAATCCTGATGTGATGCTCGAACTGATGCGCAAATTGCTCTTCATGCGTGTTCGTCCGTATTATTTATATCAGGCGGATATCACGAAAGGTGCGAACCACTTCCGTACACCGGTCAGTGTCGGACTGGAAATTATGGACAAACTACGTGGACACACGTCCGGCCTCGCGATCCCGTATTACGTCATCGATGCTCCCGGCGGGGGAGGGAAAATCCCGCTGTTACCGCAGTATGTTTTGGGCCGCAATGGCAACCAAATTATACTCCGTAACTACAAGTATGACATCTACACTTATCCTGACGTCGAGGATCCGGCCAAGACACCTGCTTACTCTACGACCCAAACGGTTGAGAAGAGGTTCACGCGCAAGCGTCGTCCGTCCAAAAAGCAAACGGCTTACGAACCGGACAAACAGCAGGTATAGTCTGGCCTGAGTCGTCTGAAAAAACAAAGCCCGTCGGAACTCCGGCGGGCTTTTGCTCTTTCAGCTGGGTTGGTCTTTCATCACTCCTTGGGCTGGATCTCCCCCTTGAGGATCTTCTCGATAGTCTGCATCACTTCGGTGGCAATGATCGTGTCGCCGCAAAGTATGCACACCTTGGCGGGGACGTTGTCGATGTACGACACGCCATCGGGTTCTTCGACCGTGTGGGTAATGAACTTATCCTCGTATTCGCCCGGACAGCCGGGAAAGGCACATTTCATTTCATCTGTCCCGAGAACATCTCAAGGAGCTTGTCAACAGGGAAAGGCTTTTGCAGCAGCAAGTCGCAATCAGCTTTGCAGGCGGCTTTAACGGCCTGAAGGTTCGAAACACCCGTCAGGAAGATGAAAGGCGTGTTCGCATGCTCTTTCATGCTTCTGACCTGCCGGTGGAATTCAACGCCATCCATGTTCGGCATAGCCACATCCGAAATGATAACATCAATGCGCTCTTTGTTCAGCATGTCCAGCGCTTCCTGTCCATCCTTTGCGATAGTGATGGTGTGTCCGACGGCGTGCATCACTTCTTCCAACATTTCAAGGTATTCGGGCTGATCTTCAACAGCGAGTATTCTCATTCTTCTTCCAATAGTGTGGTGAGGAGAACACATTCAATTTTTCCCCTGCAAAAGATACGGCAATGCATGAGAGATGTCAAGCTGTGACGGATAGACAGGCCGTTATTTGCCTCTCGGTAAGCCATTCTGTAGATTGACGCCATGAGAATTCCAGAAGCAAAAATTGATGAAGTCCGCAGCGCGTCGGATATCGTTGATGTGATCTCCGGCTACGTGAAGTTGAAAAAGCGGGGGAAGAACTACCTCGGTCTTTGTCCTTTTCATACCGAAAAGACCCCCTCCTTCAGTGTCAGCGCCGAGCGGCAGATGTACCATTGCTTCGGCTGCGGTGCAGGAGGCAACGTGTTCACGTTCGTGATGGAGCATGAGAAAGTCTCGTTCGTGGAAGCGTTGCGCACTCTGGCCGACAGGGCAGCCATTGCCCTGCCGCAAGAGAGGGGGGACGAAAGTGAGAAGGCTACCGAAAGTGAAGAACTTTACAACGTTTGCCGTGCGGCCGCGAAGTTCTTCTACAACAACATGCTGAATTCGGTGGAAGGGAAGCTCGCGCTTGAGTATTTCAAGCACCGCGGGTTTTCAGAAGAAACAATCCGTGCCTTCGGTCTTGGCTATTCGATGAATTCATGGGACGCCCTGCTCAAGTTCGCAGAACATGAAAAACTCCCGCTGCAGCATATGGAGCGTGCGGGTCTGCTCATCAAACGGGAGGACAACTCCGGCTATTACGACCGGTTCAGGGGAAGAGCGATGTTCCCGATTTTTTCGGTTACGGGACGAGTCATCGGGTTTGGTGCCCGAAAGCTCCGTGAAGACGATCCACTCCCGGGCAAGTATATCAACTCCCCTGAAACCCCGATTTACATTAAGAGCCGGAACCTCTACGGCATATCCCATGCCCGCGAGGCGATGCGGGAGCTGGAATATGCAATCCTGGTCGAGGGGTATGCCGACCTGATCTCGGTGTATCAGGCAGGAATCAAGAACATCGTCGCCTCGTCCGGCACAGCCCTTACTCCCGAGCAGATTGAACTCATCGGGCGCTATGCGCGCAAGGTCACGATTGTCTATGACGCTGATTCAGCCGGGTCGAAGGCCGCGTTGCGGGGAGTTGATCTGCTTGTTGAGCAGGGACTTGACGTGAGAATCGCAGCGTTACCGGAAGGCGATGACCCTGATTCATTTGTCAAGAAGAACGGCGGCGAGGCGTTCCAACAGTTGATTGATGAAGCCGTTTCGTTTCTTGATTTTAAGGCGAGAATGTTCCAGCTTCATGGCAATTTGGATACCCCTGAAGGGCAAGCGGAAGCTGTGCGATCGATTGTCGGAACGCTCGCCAAGATGAAGGATGAATTGAAACGCTCCTTCTACATCAAAACCGTTGCGGAGCGGTATGGCATCTACGAGTCAACTCTCTACCGTGAACTTGAGAAGATCATCGGAAAGGAGAAGTCGCGGGAGAAATTCGAGCGTCAGCGCCAGGAATCAGCTGCTCGCGAGGAGGGATCCGGAGCACAAGAGCCCGCGATCAAGCAACCTGCTCCTGACGTGCCGGCGGTCGAGCGCGACCTGCTTCGCCTGATGTTCGAGCACGGCAACGACATGGTGGGATATATCTTCTCGTACGTGACGCGCCAGCATTTCTTTCATCCGAAGGTTCTTCAGGCTCTTGATATGATCTTTGCCAATGTCGAAAAGGGTGACGCGTGGGACGCTACTACGTTAATTGATCAGACAGACGACCCGGAACTCCGCCGCTTTATCGCCGACATTACATTCAGCAAATATGACTTGAGCAAGGGTTGGAAAGAGTTCGATGCAGTTCCCGAGGAAGCAGACCCCGGCAAAGTGGCTGAACGCTGCATGCTCATACTGAAACGTCAGGAATTGGACCGCCTCCTCTCCGATAACCAAAAACAGATGAAAGAAGCTTCGGCACAACGCAAGGATCTTCGCCCCTTTCTTGAGATTCACAATCAGCTCCTTCTTGAAAAGAAGGACCTTGAGACGTTCGGCCTTACCGGTGAACGGACTGTTCCGGAGTCATGATTTTGCGGATTGCTATTCACGGAGGCAATCCCTACATTTTTTCTGTTCGTTTCTCTAAGACGGAGTAATATTCTGCCATCAGCAAACCCACGATCCATCAAGCGTATTCTCCTTGTCCGCACTGACCGTCTTGGGGATGTTATTCTTACCCTCCCGATGTTGGCCGCTCTTCGTAAGTGTTTTCCTGAAGCGTATATTGCGTTGCTGCTCAGGCGGTACACCGGCGAATTGCTTGTCGGTAATCCGCACGTCAATGAGCTTATCTGGTACGATGAGAATGACGAGCTCGTGCCATTCGAAAGGATGTGTGATGACTTACGGCAGAGGAATTTTGACGCGGCAATCGTTGTCTATCCACGTTTGCGGCTGGCGTGGTTGCTGTTCCGGTCAGGAATCCCGATCAGGGTTGGGACAGGGTACAGGTATTACTCGCCTCTGTTCAACCGCCGTGTGTACGAGCATCGTAAAGATGCGCTCAGGCACGAAGTTGAATACAACTTGAATCTGCTTTCGGCAATCGGATGTAGTGTCAATCAGGACTCGGCCAAAGAATTTTTCATCGACATACCAACGCAATGTCGCGCCAACGTACACGAGATGCTGAAGGAACTGCACCTCCCGCATAAGGGGTTCATTATATTACATCCCGGAAGCGGCGGCTCGGCACGCGAGTGGTCTGCAGAGAACTTCGGCCTCCTCGCTGTGCGAATGGCGACGTCCGCAGGCCTTAAAGTGGTTGTGACGGGAGGCAGGCATGAAGAGGAAAAAATTAACGAGGTTATACGGCAGGCGGCAGGGAACGCCATTCCACTTGTCGGGACGTTGAGCATCAAGGAGTTTGCAGTGTTGATTGAATCGGCGAAGGCATTTATTTCAAATTCCACCGGCCCGCTCCATCTGGCTGTTGCGATGGGGACTCCGGTCGTTGGACTGTTCCCGCAGCACACGGCAATGAGTGCAAAGCGTTGGGGTCCGTACACCGAACGCAAACGAGTTCTTGTTCCTGACAAGCCGATCGACTGCCGTATATGTTTCAAGGGAAACATGCCGTGCGAGTGTATGGCGTCCATCCGGGTTGACGCGGTAGCTGCAGCGACCATGTCGATGTTGGAAGGAGAATTGAGAAAGGGGAGTGGTTCGCATGCATAGACTCACTGTAGTTGTTATGATTGGTATTTTCATTGTCATCGGGCTGGCGTATGCCAGTTCGCAGACATCTGCAAAGAAGCAGACCACCAAGAAGGCGCGAAGTGCTGCCGCCATGCAGAAGGCAAGGACCGACAGCATTGCAGCCGCCGCACGCGCAGACTCCTTGCGCAGGATTGCACTTGCCAAGGCGCTTGAAGATTCAACACGCCGTGCCGATAGTCTGGCAAAAGCACAGGCGGATTCGGCAGCGAAGGCTTTTCGTTGGAGAAAGATCGAGAACAACGCTTTCGGTGTGGGGGAGAGGCTTGTTTTCGACGTCAGCTACGGGCCGATAACGGCCGGTGAGGCAGTGATGGCGGTTTCACGCTACGAGACAATAGCCGGACGGAACACGTATCGAGTTGAGTTCACGGTCACGTCTCTCAAGTCCTTTGACTGGATTTATACTGTCCGGGATCAGTATCTTACGTTCATTGATGTCGAGGCGATTGCTCCGCTCAAGTTTGAGCAGCACATTCGGGAGGGCACGTACCGCCGTGATTTCATTGCCGAGTTTGATCCGATCAAAAAGATCGCTGTCACAACTGAAGGAACATTTCCGATTCCCGAGTATGTCCATGACATCATGTCCGCATTTTATTTTGCCCGAACGCTCGATTATTCGGGGATGAAGCCGGGCGATCAGGTTCAACTCTACAATTTCTACAAGGATAAAGCGCATGACCTTGCCGTGAAATTCCTCGGACGGCAGGAGTTGGAGGTCGCTGCCGGCACATTCCGCACAATAGTTGTCGAACCTCTAGTCAAAGAGGGGGGGCTTTTCAAAGCAGAAGGGCGGATTGTGATCTGGCTGACGGACGATGAACGAAAGATTCCCGTCCGTGTGAACACTAAAGTTGTCATCGGTTCGATCGATACGGAGTTGCGGCAATACTCCGGTCTCATCGGTCCGTTGAAAGCACGAATCAAATAACGCTTCCACACCATCATGACCAAGCACAAACGCGCCGATCTCTCAAAAGTCAAAACTATCTCCATCAAGAACCGATACAGCAAAGTCACCCCTGCCGACTTTGCGAAGCCGTTCGAGGGAGCGAGTGATTCATTTGCGAACTTCGCCGCGAGTCTTCCCAATATCCTCATGGCTGCCGAGTTGCGTTCGTTGGTGGATGATATCGTCAAATCCCGGCAGGCGGGATTTCCGGTGATTCTCATGATGGGCGCCCATGTCATCAAAGTCGGCTTGTCGCCCGTGCTTATCGATCTCATCAGGAAAAAGATCATCACCTCGGTGGCGATGAACAGTGCGGCTGCCATTCATGACGTCGAAACAGCGATGTGGGGACAGACGAGCGAGGATGTCGCAGCGAATATGATGGACGGCAGTTTCGGCATGGCGCAAGAGACAGGAGAGTTGATGAATTCGACGCTGTCGGAGGCGTACAGGAACACCGACCTCGGCTATGCCGAAGCGTTGGGGAACAGGCTGAATGAGCTGAATGCGCCGAACATGTCAGTCAGTCTGCTTGCAACCTGCTGCGCTCTGGATGTGCCGATCACCGTGCATGCGGCAATCGGCACCGACATCATTCATCAACAGCCGACCATGGACGGCGCAGCGACGGGCGAATTGACGATGCGCGATTTCAAGACACTGTGTGAATCTTGCAAAGAACTTGCCGGCGGCGGTGTTGTGCTCAACATCGGTTCTGCTGTCATCATGCCGGAGGTGTTTCTGAAAGCATTGACTGTTGCCCGTAATCTCGGCGCACAGGCCAAAGGTTTTACCACAGCGGTGTTTGATATGAACACGCATTACCGCCCGACTATGAACGTAAAGTTACGTCCGACGCAGGACGGAGGACGCGGATTGTACTTCACCGGACACCACGAGATCATGGTGCCGTTGCTTGCCGCAATGATCAACGCAAAACTCGGGTAGGCCGGTGGAATCCAACGAACCACTCCTTCAGCAACCTTTCTCTAAGCCTCCTACCGCTTTCGAAGAACTCTCGCTTTTCGTCAGGAAAATGCCGCCATGGTTGTTTGCCGGGTTATCGCTGGTCGGGATTTTCTTTCTCTATCAGTTTGTGGGAGGCTTACTCACATTCTTTTTGTTTGGCTCTGATTTGTCAGTGGGGAATGTGCAGGCATTCCGGATAGCCACGATGTTCGGACAGGTGCTGTTTCTTCTGATTCCCACACTCATTCTTGCAAAACTCCGCTTCCCCGATACGCCGAATTTCTTCCGGTTTGGCCCGGTCAGTGTATTGCAGATTCTGCTTGTTGCCGTTGCAGTGTTCACCCTTCAGCAGTTGATGCAGGCGTACCTTATGTGGCAGGAGTCGCTTCCGGTCAGCTTTCCGCCTATCGTTCAGGATATGATCGACCAGATCAAGCAGATGATGGAGAAGATGTACCGGATGCTGACGAAAGCGGATTCGCTTGGGGAGTTCATTTTCGTCGTTACGGTCATTGCGGTGACTCCCGCTCTGTGCGAAGAGTTGTTGTTCAGAGGCCTGATCCAGCGAACGCTTGAGGAACCCGAAACCTCGGCGGAATTGCCGCAAAGTCTGCAACGGCGGAAGGCGCTTGCTGCTGCGGTCGCCGCTGGTGTAATCTTCGGCTTGTATCACGTCAATCCTTTCACACTTGTGCCTCTGGCGGTGTTGGGAGTGTTTTTCGGATATGTCGTTTACCGTTCGCAGAACATCATGACCGCAATCGTTGCGCATTTCGTCAACAACTTCATTGCGTGTCTTGCCATTTACCTTCAGCTTGACGATGCGTTCGTGGCAATCGCTCCGATGGAAACTCCCGATACGGAAACCGTATTGTTGAACGTGGCCGTTTGTTCGGTGGTATTTCTCGCCGCAACTTCCTATTTTGTCCGCATCACAAGTCGCAACCGGCTTCAGTCCGGACACATCACACAATCGTAACCGCAGACTTTTCCTTGAGTAACCTCGCACAACGCGTCCTTGTCGCGCTCGTCGCCATCCCCGTGATGATCATCGTGACGCTTGCCGGAGGATGGTATTTTTTTGCGATGATCCTGCTTATTTCCACCCTCGGGCTGCACGAGTTCTTCGCGATGGCAGGGAAGAAAGGGGCGACCGCGCAGGTCACGATGGGTATGCTCTTCGGTGGATCTATTCTCTGTGTGTTCATCTGGGAGAAACTCAAGACGCTGATCGTTGCTGGGGCTGTCGCTGCGGGATATCAGATCCCCATGCCGAGCATGGCGCAGTTGTTTCTGATTCTCTGCCTCATCTTCGTTCCATCGATCATGTGTATTGAATTATTCCGAAACAAAGGGTCGGCCCTTCAGAACATCTCCATTACGCTTTTCGGCGTCCTCTACGTTTCGTTCTTTCTCGGTTCACTCATCGGGCTTCGGGAGTTGTTCATCCCCCAGGATTTTCCCTACTGGCTTCATTTTGAAGTGACGGGTATGAATCTTGCCACTGAGGCCGTCGAGACAATTTATTCGTGGGGCGGGATGACCATTCTCACCCTTTTTGTTTCGATCTGGGTGTGCGATTCACTCGCGTATTTTGCCGGGAGGGCAATTGGCAGGCGCAAGCTGTTTCCCCGAGTCAGCCCGAACAAAACGTGGGAGGGGGCCGTTGCGGGGTATGTCGGGGCTGTTGGCGTTTTTCTTCTTGCGCAGGCATACCTACTTCCTTACATGAGCACAACCAACGCAATCGTCTGCGGCAGTATTGTGGGAATCTTCGGGCAAATCGGCGACCTTGCCGAATCACTCTTGAAACGTGATGCCGGAATCAAAGACTCTTCCGCTCTCATTCCCGGTCATGGCGGTGTGCTGGATCGGTTTGACAGTCTTACCTTCGTCTCGCCTCTCATTTTCTACTACCTGGATTTTGTGGTTTTTTGATTCCCTTCGCGGTCACAA
>CAZBWR010000009.1:68149-75098 GCA_964495695.1 uncultured Chitinophagales bacterium
TATTTGTGCTGGCGCATGCGTAATTCGACCTCGTGCGCCTTTCTGTTCAACCGGATTATTCTTACCTTTTATAAGATTTTCCAACAAATGAGGGAATTGTGAGCGGAAAGCAGAAAGTTCATGTCATCACCATGGGTTGCGCGAAGAATATCGTTGACTCCGAGCGCCTGATGGCTCAATTGCAGTTGAGCAACATCGAAGTGACGCCGTCAATAGAGGAGGCAGATATCGCAGTAATCAATACCTGCGGCTTCATCGATGCGGCAAAGGAAGAGTCCGTTGACATGATCATAGCCAACGTGCAGCGGAAGTCAAAAGGAAAGCTGAAGAAGGTCTACGCAATGGGGTGCCTCACCGAGCGATACATGGTCGATCTCCAGCAAGAGATTCCGGAGGTCGATAAGTTCTTCGGTTCATCCAACAATTTAGAGGGCATCCTGACGGAGCTTGGTGTTGACTTGCAGCGTGAGCTGCTGGGCGAGCGGATGCTGACCACACCGAACCATTTCGCTTATCTCAAAATTTCCGAAGGGTGTGACAATCCCTGTTCGTTCTGCGCCATCCCGATAATGCGAGGCAAACATGTCGGCCGTTCCATCGAATCGATCGTGGATGAGGCCCGGCTTCTCGCTTTGAAGGGCGTCAAGGAACTTGTGGTCATTGGACAGGACACAACGTACTTCGGATTGGACATGTACGGCAAGCGGATGTTGCCTGAACTGCTCGAAAAGCTCGCAGACGTCAATGGCATAGAATGGGTCAGGCTGATGTATGCCTATCCCGCAAAGTTTCCTGTTGAGGTGTTGGACGTGATTGCCTCGCATCCCCATATCTGCAAATACATCGACATGCCCGTCCAGCATGTGTCAGACGAAGTGCTGAAGTCCATGCGGCGCGGGACATCGCAACGAGCCATGCGCCAGCTCATTGATACGATCCGTGAAAAAATTCCCGGCATTGCCTTGCGCACGACATTGATCGTCGGTTACCCGAACGAGACGGCAAGAGAGTTTGATGATCTGTTGAGATTTGTCGAGGAAGTCCGCTTCGACCGGCTCGGGGTTTTCACCTACTCCCTCGAAGAAGGGACGACCGCATACCCCCTTGGTGACCCGGTTTCCACAGAGGAAAAAGAGCACCGCAAACGTCTCGTTATGGAACTTCAGCAGGAAATCTCGGAGGAAAAAAACAATGCCTTGATCGGGAGTGAAATGCGGGTCTTGATTGATCGACTCGAGGGAGGCCAGACCGTCGGGAGGACTGAGCGGGACGCCCCGGAGATAGATAACGAGGTATTTGTGGAACGGGCAGACGGAGTGAACGTTGGAGAGTTCTGTCGTGTTGCTATTGTTGGAGCTTCTGAGTATGATTTGTACGGATCAGTGAAAAAGAGTCCGGACACAAAAACACACCATCCAGAGCATCTTGAGCACCGCAGCTAATGTGTAAGAAGGGAGAAGATATAGGAGGCAGCATGAAGATGATGGTTTGTGCGCTGCTGCTTGCAACAGCAGGCGCGTCCGCCCAGGTTGAACTCAGGGAGGCGGCGCGAGTCCCTCCGCCCCCTTTTGATGTGGATGCGATAAGCTTTGCATCCGATTCGGCCGGCTACAGCCGACTCGATATTTTCGCTGCCATATCCTACGAGCAGCTCAGCTTCGTTAAAGAGCAAGACGCTTTCCAGGCTTCCTACGAAATGACTGTTACCGTCTACGATTCCGCCCGAGCACTGGTCCTTGAGAAACTCTGGACAAGGAACGTAAAGGCGGCATCCTTTGACCAATCGGTTTCGGCCTCGTCCTACAGCATCGAAACTGTCTCCATGCACGTACGCCCCGGACAGTATCTCATTGTTGTGATTGCTCGCGACCTTGAAACGCGGGTCTCACGCCGTGTCAACAAGCAAATCAGGATTTCCGATTACGACAAAGAGGGGCTTCATCTCAGTGATATCATGCTTCTGAGCCGTTTCGCCGAGACCGGAGGGAAGCGCACAATCACGCCGAGCATCTCGCAGAACCTCGGCCTTGTGTCGGGAGAGTTTCACGTCTTCTTTGAGGCGTACAACGCCGAATCCGCAGAGGGTATGAAGTTCGTGACAAGTGTTCTTAACGAAAAGAAGCAGCCGGTGATCAAGAGAGACACAACGTTGAAGTTGAAGGCGGGAAAGAACCATATTTTCCTTCGCGTCGATCACTCGTCGCTTCCTATTGGCGATTATAATCTCTATATCCAGGCGTACGTGGTGGGGGCGGAGACCGCTGCGGCGTCAACGAACCGGTCGTTCGTCATCCGTTGGAGTGGAATGCCGGCCTCGCTGAGGGATCTTGATCAGGCTATCGACCAGCTTGTTTACATCGCCAAGGATAAGGAACTAAGCCACATCAAAGAAGCAGAGACGCCGGAAGAAAAACAGAAGCGCTTCCTCGAGTTCTGGAAGAAGCGTGACCCGAACCCGAACACTCCCCGCAACGAAAAAATGGAAGAGCATTACGCCCGCGTTGAATACTCCAACAGGCACTTCAAGCACTATATCGAGGGCTGGCGGACGGACATGGGGATGGTGTACATCCGCTTCGGACCGCCGAGCAATATCGACCGGCATCCATTTGATATCGACTCCAAGCCGTACGAAGTCTGGTCGTACTACGATTTGAACTACTCATTCGTGTTTGTAGATCAGACGGGTTTCGGAGACTACCGGCTGATTACCCCGATCTGGGATGTATGGGAACGGACAAGAAACTAGTCCGCATATCAAGCGCCGCTAACATCCTATGAAGCGCCGCCCGTTCTTCCTCACGCCGGTCTCGAGAACGGCAACGATATTCCTTGTTGCCGTGTCTGTTCTGGTGTTGAGCACCGCCGTTGCGTTTTACATTATGCTTGTCAAAGCACCCTCCGATCTTGCCCGTAACACTGCTCAAGGTGTCAAAGAACTATTCAATTTCACACCCCGCGTTAAAATCGATCAAACAATCGTCGTGGAGCAATCGACATCGATACTCGAGCTTGCGACAGTTTCCCGCACCGTTTGGGTCGATCATACGTGGAACCATCAATGGATGGGGAGCACAAAAACCCTTCAAATGAGAGGGAGTTTTGTCACAAAAGCCGGTTTCGACCTTGGACAGCCGTTTACATTCACCATCGGTAGAGCTCCGCTCCGGGTCAAGGCTGAGCTTCCCCCCGCACAACTCTTATCTCTTGAGATGGACGAGTTCAAAATCGTGAGGGATGAGAACGGCTGGTGGAACAGAATCACCGAACAGGACAGGGAAGAAGCTGTACGGGAGTTGAAACGGCAGGCGAAGGAGAAGGTGTTGGGCGCGGGGATACTGATTGAGGCGGAATCGAAAATAGATGCGCAACTGGCCAAGCTTTTCCTCAAAAAGAAAACAGGCTTCACAGTCCAACACACAACCGATTGAGGTGCGGTATGTTGCTTCCTGGGACACATATCGTTAATTTTCCTCAGCGAAAGCCGAATCCATGCATCCGGCATCGCAGGTCTTCCGATAAAGTCGCATTCAGGAAAGCAGCAGAATAGGAGACTCCCTATGCGGTTCCCCATCTCCCCACACATGATCTTCTCCCTCTTCTTCGCTATATGCATCGCAAAACATGTAGCAGTCTCTCAATCAGGATGGATTCGTCAATCCAGCGGGACAACGAACTGGCTTTTCGGAATTGCAGTGTTGAACGATCAACAGGCAGTTGCTGTCGGACACTCCGGCACGGTTCTTCGTACATCGGACGGCGGCTTGCAATGGAGTGCGCAGGTTCTTAATACAACACAATGTTTTTATCGCGTGCGGTTTGTCAACCAGAGTACCGGCTTTGCCGTTGGGATGCAAGGAACCATTTTTAAGACCAGCAACGGAGGGGGGAATTGGTTTGAATTGTCCAGTGGCACCTTGGAACATCTCTACGATATTGCCTTTGTAGATGAACAAACGGCCACCGTGGTTGGCGGCAGCGGAACTATTCTGCACACTACTAATGGCGGCGTGACATGGCTGCAGCGAGCAAGCTATAGTTCCGAAGCGCTGTATGGGGTAACGTTTACGAGTTCCTCTCATGGTGTCGCCGTCGGCGGCTTCCGTCAGGGTGTACTGTTGCGCACTACGAATGCCGGTGTTACATGGTCGAGGAGCGTCACGTCTCTAACCCCATACCTTTTTCGAGTATCATTCCGAAACTCTCAGCTTGGAGTGGCCGTTGGCGATGGCCCCACCATACTTCGAACAACAAACGGCGGGGAGTCATGGATTGCTACAATGCATGATACCCTCTCAGGTTATCGGTACGTGGATGTCCAGTTTGTTGACGATACTTTGGTGTATGCTACAGGAACCAACCTTCTTCGGTCAACCGATGGCGGATTGACTTGGATGCCTCAGCTTACCGGCATCAGGCAGTTCCTGCAAGCGATGTCGTTTCATAATGCGCTTGTTGGTACTCTTGTTGGACCTAATGGGCTAATACTTCGAACAACTACCGGCGGTATTTCCGGTTGGACTCTTCAGCAATCAAGCGTTTCCACCCATTTGCGCAAGGTGGCATTCGCTACACGGAGTATAGGAATCGCGATTGGTGATGCCGGAACAATCATCAGAACCTCAAATGCAGGGCAAAACTGGCATGTGTTGCCCTCGCAAACATCTTTCGATCTCACGTCCATCGATTTTGGAGACAGTTTGCACGGTTTGATTGTCGGAGACTCCGGGTTCGTCCTGCGGACAACCAATAGCGGGCAATCTTGGATTGCAGTTCCGAGACCGGTTCAGAAAAAACTGAATATCGTTCGGTTCGTGACGCGATCAACAGTAGTGGCGTTCGGTGATTCAGGGGCTGCGCTACATTCCACAGACTTTGGTGTGACTTGGACATCGCAAGTTCTTCTTCCCCTCAGCACAAATCGTGGAGTCTCATTCGTAGATTCATTGAATGGGTTTGCCATTGGGCGACCGATATTGGGTGCGGGCCGGCTGTTCCGCACCACAAACGGAGGCTCTTCTTGGCCAACCAGTGTCGCCATACCCGCAGGTCTGGTTGTGAATGTTCACGCCTTTAGTTCTGAGAATATCTTTGCTTTCTATACTCCTGGATTTTACCGAACGACTAATGGGGGGGTGACATGGATCGGGCCACAGGATATTGGCCAACAGTCGAGTTGGTTCAATGATATAGTCTTTGCGAACAGTTCCGTTGGTGTTGCCGTGGGGCGCAACGGAATCGTGTATCTTACATCAAATGGAGGGTCTGACTGGCATGAAAGGGGGTATGGTGCCTTTGCAAACCTGAATGCAGCTGCATTTACCGATCCTGCGACCATCACGGTAGTCGGTGACAGCGGATTTGTGATGCGAACAACAACAGCAGGACTTGTTGTGTCTGCGAATCTCTCCACCAATCCGTTGCCTGGTGGCCCGCAGCTTTACCAGAATTTTCCTAATCCCTTCAACCCTGTTACCACAATCCGTTTTTCTGTTCCTGTTCAATTGCATGCCCGCTTGAGCATTTTCGATATGCTTGGGAGAGAAGTCAGTATTCTCTTTGATGATGTCGCATCACCTGGTGAGCATGAACGCAGTTGGAACGGGACAGGTTTCGCCAGTGGCGTGTACTTCTATCGTTTGCTTACGCCATATAATGCCTTTACCAGGAAACTCTTGCTCCTCAAGTGAATAGGTGGAAGTATGCGACGGTCATTATGGATTCCAGTGTTCTTGCTGTTGGTTGCATCGAGTCATGCGCAGAACATTGTATCTGTCAACCAAGGCTACACGATGCGTGTGCAAATAAACAATCTAGGTGTTTTTGGACGCTTAGCGTACCCCGGCGGTGCTCCACCGACAAACAGCGGCCTGTTGGGTTTGGAGTACCCTGTCACTCAGAAAATCGAGCATCTCTTTGCAGCCGGAGTCTGGATTGGTGGGTTGTTGGATACTTCGAGAGTCGGCACTTCAGCTCCTATCAGACGTGTATCTGTGGCGTTTGAAGGATGGTCGGGGCCTCTCCATGAGTTTTATCCCGGTCCGGGAATGGAGGACAGCATATGGCGGAAAGTCGGTCGAAATGTGCCTCATCCTTCCCCGGCGTGGAATATGTATTGGGGTGGACTAATCCCGCAATTGTCTCGCTCTGATCAAGATAACTACATGGCGTATACCGATACCGCACGAAGGGTGACTGCTCACGTGCCTCTGAATCTCAAAGTGGCCCAAAGCTCGTATGTTTGGAATGACTCAACCGGGGAGGGCATTCTGATATCTGAGTACCGGATCGTCAATCAAGGCTCAAAAGTCATTGACAGCGTATACGTGGGTATGATGGTAGAGGCCGATGTGGGATATCTCCGCGATGATTCATACTGGAATTCGAATTCAACCGGTTACTTTGCCGACGGCAGGGTTGGCTATGTTCAAGACCCTTTCAATTTTGGCGTTACGCCTGTGGGGGTGGCGTTGTTGGATGCCTCGCGTCCGCTAGATTCGCTACGCATTTCCTACCGCTGGTTTTCGGGACCACAAACTCCGAGTTCGGATGCGGCGAAGTACCAGCTACTCAGTTCAGGGTTCATTCAACAGGATCAGTATCCATATATCTCCGACTCACGGTTTGTGGTTTCATGTGGTCCATTCAGAATTCAACCGGCCATACACATGGCTCCAGATACGCTTCGATTTGCAGTCGCCATTGTTTCGGGCCAGACACCCAATCAGTTGCGCAACCGGGCTCAACAGGCAAGACTGCTTTATTCAACTTTTGCCCCATAATTGTGTCGTCCACAACTAGTGACAGATTTATGCGATTGTCTCCTCACCTGTAACAATTGACCTTCAGTCGCATTATCTCTATAATCGGGTATGCGACTTTCTCGCCTATACGTTCTCACTTTTTTGTTCCTGACTAATCTCACAGTGTCGGGTTGGGGCGGGGAGAT
>CAZBWR010000010.1:0-71855 GCA_964495695.1 uncultured Chitinophagales bacterium
CATGCCCGATGACATTGGCATCTCCGTTTCCTATCCTTTGCCGGGCACACCTTTCTACAAGAAAGTCAAATCCCAACTTGGCGAGAAGAAGAACTGGATCGTGAGCGAAGACCTGGATTTGATGTTTCCGGGTGCATACTCGACCGAGTTCTACCGTACGCTGCACAAGGTAACACATAAGCGGTTCCGTATGTGGCAGGGACAAGAGCTACTGCTGAAAACCTTGTTGCGACCGTGGCAATCCTCAATGGTTGCACTTCGCCGGATAGCCTCCGGCGCCTATCATGCTGCGACGCTTCCTTTCTTCACGTCACAGCTTAACAGACATATGTCCTATCCGGTGCGACAATGACATTCATCCGATGGCAAAATCTTCTCTTGGTCGTGTTCCTATCAACGGGGGCCCGGCATGCCGCAGCCCAAACTGCTGACTCGATTGAGGGACAACAAAGGCTCACAAAAGATCCGGTCATGACATCCAACCTCTCGCTGCAGATGCCCGGAGCTGCTCAAGTTGCGGGGGTTGAAGGCAAAGTAACTGTCCGTGCCTTGGTGAGTACGGAGGGAAAGGTCCTGAAGACGGAGATCGTCAGCAGAGATCCGGAGTTCGCATATGTGTTTGACGAAGAGGCCCGCTCTTATGCGATGAACTCAACATTCACCCCTGCGACGGATAGCGCCGGAAATCCAAAGAGCGCCTGGGTTGTAATGCCATTGAATTTCATGCTTGATGACTTTGATCCTCCGGTACTTAAGGAGTTGGGTAACCCCGATTACCCGGAAGAAGCGAAGCGTTTGGGTATTGAAGGGTGGGTCGGACTCGCGGTTGTGGTTGATGAAATGGGTTTCGTTCCGCGCAACGTACCCCCTGTTATACTCGCGCGGCAACACCCGAACGTTACCGTATTTGACCAGGCTGCAATTGACGCAGCACGAAGATCAAGATTCACGCCCGGCAAAGGCAAATCGGGGCCGCAACGCGGCTGGGCCTTCGTTAAGATCTCGTTCACCATACCGGAATAGGAATGCAAAATCATCTGATCGACTATTTCGGTGGCGAGAAGTCTGAAGCGCTTATCCTTCTGATCGTAGGCGTAGCTGCGCTAGTCGCTTCAGCATATCTTATCTTGACAAACAGCCACTTCAAAGGGATGGCATATCCGTTTGTACTGGTCGGCGTAATTCAGATAGCCGTCGGCAGCACAGTATATTTCAGGACGGATACACAATTACGAGACCTTAACCGTGAAATGACAGTCTCCCCGGTCGATTTCCGTTCCAGCGAGCTCACGCGCATGAAGAAGGTTATGGAGAATTTCAGGTTGTATAAGCTAATGGAATTGGTGCTGTTCGCTGCCGGAGTTCTCCTCACGTACATCTTCAAGGAAAATGCCGGCTGGTACTTCGCGGGAGTGGGTCTGGCAACCCAATCTGCTTTCATGCTCATCGCAGATCTTTTTGCCGAGCATCGGGCGCTGATGTATGTTGCACGATTGCAGGAATTTATACCCCAGATTGTTCACTAAAGCAGCGCCATATTCTGCGCCAAAATCGGGAGAATTTGTTGTTGGATATTCTGTTGACGCACGGCTATTTTCTAAACGAAGATGAGACTGAGCGGAGGATCATGAAGCCGTATCCTCCACTTGGCATACTTTATATCTCCTCCTATCTCAAGAGCCGCGGATTCGCAGTCGAGGTATTTGATACTACGTTTGGCTCAAAAAAAGCATTCGCTGATCGCATCACCTCCTCTCCGCCCGGCGTTGTCGGAATCTATGTCAACCTGATGACAAAGCTGAACGTGTTGGAGATGATCAAGCTCTGCAAACAAAACGGTTGTACCGTCATTGTTGGAGGGCCGGAGGTTCCTAATTACTTCAACGAATTTCTCCAGCATGGCGCTGATATTGCGGTAATCGGTGAAGGTGAAGAAACTCTTGCAGACCTCCTTCCCCACTTACGTACGCGAGATCGTTCAGGATTGGAAGGTGTTGCGGGCATTGCGTATCTCTCTCAAGATGGCAGTGTCCAGAAAACCAAAGACCGCGAGCTTCTTCAGGATCTTGACGCTCTTCCGAATCCTGACCGTAAAGCAATCAACATGCGGCAATATATCGAAACATGGCGTACACACCATGGCCGCGGATCTGTATCACTGATTTGCGCTCGTGGATGCCCCTACTCATGCACATGGTGCAGCAGGTCGGTGTTTGGAGAGACACACAGGCGTCGATCACCCAAACACGTTGTCGATGAAATCGAGCAGATTCTACGGGAGTACAATCCCGATCAACTGTGGTTTGCCGATGATGTGTTTACCATCAACCATCGCTGGTTTAATGATTTTTATGATGAGATGCAGCGCCGGAAGCTGAGAATTCCTTTCGAGTGTATTTCCCGCGCCGACAGGCTTACCGGCGAGATTCTCAAAAAAATGGCCGCAATCGGGGCATTTCGTATCTGGTACGGTTCAGAAAGCGGGTCTCAACGAATCCTTGATGCTATGCAGCGAAATGTCACCGTTGAGAAAATCCGCGAAGTGACACAACAAGCCCGCACCGTCGGCATAGAGTCGGGACTTTTTGTAATGCTCGGCTATCCCGGAGAGGATATTGACGACATCGACGCAACTATCAGGCATTTGAAGGAGACGAATCCTGACCTTTACCTTACAACCGTTGCTTACCCCATCAAGGGCACGACTCTCTACGCAGAGGTCGAGCACTCTCTCTACAATGGCAGGAACTGGAGTTCAGACACTGACAGGTCTCTGGAATTTGCCGGGCGTCATACAAAGAGATTTTACTGGTTTGCTACGAGGCATCTTGTCAATGAGGTCCGCTACCACAAGTTGAGCACGACCTCAAAGGTAGGCCAATTATTCCCTCTCCTGCAATCGTATGCAAAATCCAAAGCAGCACGGCTCGGAATGAAGCTCACATCACGACAAAGAACATAATACGGTGCACGATTCTTCATCAACATACAGGGGCAGTCGAGGTGGATTCGACCTTGCAGCCGGCGAATACGACAAAGAGTTCGAGAACCATCCGGCGACACGACGAATCCGGAGAATCGTGTGGGGATTATACAATGAGTATTTCAAATCCGGTGATTCCCTTCTTGAGCTGAATTGCGGTACGGGGACGGATGCTCTCGAACTGGCATCAAATGGGATACGCGTACTTGCTACCGACTCATCACCTGAGATGATCTCCGAAGTGCGAAAGAAATTGCACGGCACAGCCTTGCACTCACTGGTCGAACCAATGGTTTTGCCCTTCACCCGGCTGAACCAAATTCGAGAAAGATCGTTTGATGGCGCATTTTCAAATTTTGGCGGACTTAATTGCACGAACCGCCTTCCACAAATTGCCAGTGACCTCGGGCTTCTTGTCAAGCCCGGCCGGCACGTGATCATTACCATGATGCCAAAATTCTCACTATGGGAAACGCTGGCGTTTACGATGCGGGGTCAATTCCGTAAGGCCCTGCGCCGCAAGCAGCCGGATGGCGTTCTGGCGGATATGTATGGAGAAAAGGTCTGGTTGAGGTACTATGATCCCCCGGATGTTGTGAAAGCATTCGCGCCGATGTTTGTGCCTGTTGCTATTAAAGGATTGAATGTCTTTTCACCACCTCCGACTTCACGAACAGCATACAAGGTTCTATGGAAGTTCAACCGTGTCCTTGAGAGGCTGGAAGATGTCATCCCCGCCAATTCCCGGCTGCATGCGATCGGGGATCATTACGTTATTGTTCTTCAGCGGAAACTGCATACATGAAGATCAGTCTGATGCGGACACTTGACCGGTTTGTCGGGGTCCCGCTCTGCTGGGTTTTCGGGCTTTTTGCCCCTCGTGATGCAAGAACTCGAATATCCGACGGAGACCCGATTCTCATCATCAAGTTCTTCGGTTTGGGCAGCATTGTTCTCGCTATGCCGTTCCTGGCTACCCTTAGGCATAACTTCCCGAATTCACCACTCTACATGCTGACCTTCTCCCGGAACGAGCAACTGGTTCATCGACTTCCCTACAGACTTCACTCACTGTTTATCGATACGACTACTCCAATTTCTTTCTTCAGAACGACTCTCAAAGTTCTTGGGTCGATCAGGAGGGCGAGGGTGAAAGCCGTTTTTGATTTGGAGTTCTTCTCAAAATTTTCGACGCTATTGAGCAGAATGTCCGGAGCCTCCATCCGCACAGGCTTTGAACTGCCAACCATGTGGCGGAAACGGAACTTAACACATGCAGTGCCTCTTGACACGGAACAACATGTGTCACAGGTCTTTCTCTCCCAACTGAAGCTCTTTGAAATAACCCGGCAGCAAACCGATGCATCTCCCTTCCTTCAATCCACGCCCGAAGAGGTTGTTTCCCTCGGAGAGAAGCTTGGCGCAACCGGAAACACCCGCAAGTTGGTGGTGGTTAACATTAACGCAGGACCGGCATCGTTGGAACGCCGTTGGCCCCGAGAGAGGTTTGCGGAAACGACCGTAGAGCTTTATTGCGACGATGAACGACGACGTTTCATCTTTATTGGGAATAGCGAGGAACGTGACTACGTTGATGAGTTCCTCCAATCGGTTCGCGAGTTAAAAAACGTAGTAGTGAATTTTGCAGGAGTCATCTCGATTGGAGAGTACATCGCTTTGTGTGAGATAAGTGAGTTTGTTTTGAGTAACGACAGCGGGCCACTGCATATTGCGGCCGCGACGGGCGCCCGCGTCATCGGCTTGTTTGGACCGGAGTCGCCAACATTTTACGGGCCGCCGGGCCAAGCAACTGTCATATACGGCAAGACTTCCTGCAGTCCTTGCCTGACGGTGTACAACGCCAAGTATTTCGTTTGTCCGTATGATGCCGCATGTATGAAAGAAATTTCCGTGGCGAACGTCGTGCATGCGGTACGAAACACGAAAGCCCGCTATGTCCGGGTTTCGTAAATCATGGATCGGCAACAAGTTTCTTCTTGCACCCGTTGCGCTACTGTTGGCTGCGTTCCTTCTGATGCGCGGAATACTCCCCTCACTCGCCGAGATTACTACCGATTTCCCGAACTATTACACGGCAGCCCGCATCGTTGTCTCGGGAGAAGAAACAGGACGTTTGTACGATGACGCCTGGTTTCAGCAGAAAATGCTTGAGACGGGATTTTCGCAAGAAGGAAAGTTTTCACCTTTCCCACCGGCAACGGCACTACTCTTTGTACCACTAGCATTAATACCACCTCAGCAGGCTCTCCAGATTCTCACCCTGTTTAATCTTCTCCTCCTAATAGGATGTGTCTTCCTGCTTGTTCGTCTTTTCTCACTCAGCACTCTGCAGGGGACGGTGCTTGTGCTTCTCGGAGGATCGGGTCTTGCCAACTGCTTCCGTTTCGGACAACTCTACATTCTGCTTTCGTTCCTTATGCTGCTTGCCTTATACCTATCCGAAAGCAGCAAACCAGTCTTGGCAGGATTGAGCGCAGGAGCGCTTTTGCCCGTGAAATACTTCTCGATCATGAATGTTCTCGACTTTGTTGTGAGAAGACGCTGGTCTGCCGTCGTTGCAGCTTTTGTTGGGGCCGGTATGATCTCAGTTGTCAGCGCTTTTGTTATGGGGCTTGATGTTCATCGCGAGTTTGCTTTGTCGGTATTGCCCAACCACCTGCAGTCTAATTTGTCATTGCAGGATCCGTATTCTACATCATTTCAATCACTGGACAGTCTCCTTCGCCGGCTGTTCTTGTTCGACGCTGAAGCTAATCCGCGTCCGTTGATGCACTCTGCGCAGGTCTTTTTCTGGCTGAAGCTGGTGATAGTGTCTGTTGTTTTCATCGTGACGATACACGGGATCATTTTGGCTCGAAGGAATTCCGCAAATCCCATGCTTCCTCTGGCAATCATGTGTCTTGCGGGCCTTTTCATAGCTCCCGCGACAGCATCGTACCATTTCGTTCTGCTGTGGCTCCCCGTTGGTGTACTGACCTCTACGTTCCTTGCGAGAGAAGAAAGCCGGCTGGCCACTACGACTTTGGCAGCCTACGCTGGAATTGGCTTTCTGCCTCTGTCGTGGTTCAAGGTCTTTGAGGGAACGGGATTGTTTGCCGTTTTCGCGTATCCGAGACTTGGCCTCCTTTCGGTGCTTTTCCTGCTAGGGTTTCTTGCATGTGGCCCGGCAGGCCGGAGAAATCGAACTCTGTAGAGGTTTGTTGCGTTAGCTTAAATGTGTATATTTTCAACGTGGTTCATTGAAGGAGAAAGAGGAAACCGTGTTCAGGATTGTCATACCTACCTTGCTGCTGCTGATTCAGCTGATACTTTATATCCGTACCCGCGACTGGTTATCCCGGAAGTTCCCTGAACGAAAGTGGCTCATATGGTGGGCATCCGGGTTGTTCCTGATCATGAACGTGGCGTTCATTTACGTTGCAATTATGCGGCCTCGTCCGAGCGAGATGGATCCTCTGTTTCTGTATCTCGCGGCATACCCCTTCTTCATCTGGCATGGGGCCACGCTCTTTATCGGACTGTTCGTTCTTATCTCCCTCGTGATCAAGGCCCCTTTCTTGGGACTGGGATTTCTTGCAAGGCGGATACCCGCCACCCGTCGGACAATCGAGACAGTTACACAACAGCCAAGCTACCAGAAATTCGACTCTTCACGACGTACTTTCCTGCGTCGCAGTATGTATGGACTGACGGGGTTCTCTTTCGGGGCAACGGCATACGGGATGTTTATCGAAAAGGCCCAGCACGAGATCGTCGAAACACTCTTCCCTGTTCGGAATCTCCCTCCGGGACTAAACGGCTTCACGATTGCTCTGATCAGCGATATTCACTCCAGCATTAATATGCTCAAGGAGGATATGGACGAGTATGTCAAAATCGTCAACTCCTTGCAGTGTGACATGATTCTTGTAACCGGCGATTTCGTTAACAGCCTCACCGAGGAAGTGTATCCCTTTGCCGAAGCATTCAGCAATCTACATGCCCCGCACGGCGTGTACGGTGTGATGGGAAATCATGACTTCTTCGCCCCAAAGCCGGAACTCGTCGCCAAAGAGATCGATGCGTGCGGAGTAAAACTCTTGCGGAACGACAAGGTCCTTGTGCGGAAGAACGGCGGATCGATGTACCTTCTCGGAGTAGATGACGTACGAAACCCACGTCACGCGACCGAGTCGATCGAAAAAGCGATCGGATATGCCCCGCTTCCGATACCAAAACTCTTGATGATTCATCGCCCCTATTTTCTCCAACAGGCTGCTGACAAAAACATTGATCTCGTCTTCAGCGGCCACACCCACGGCGGACAAGTGGTGCTTGCGCGTTTTGGAAGGGCAACAATTGCCCCGGCATCGCTTGCATCGCAGTTTATTTGGGGAAAGTACCGCATCGGCAACACGTCGATGTACGTTAACCGTGGAATAGGAACAGTGGGGCTGCCGATTCGTTTCAACTGCCCGCCGGAAATTACACGCATTACGCTCATTCCGGAACCTTCAACAGTGTAGTTTTTCAATCACTCCCGATGATTGCGCTCTACTACCCTCAAAACACGCCGGCAGGACTCGGCCGCCTCCCGATGTCGCTCCTTGCACTTGGAGCAATGATCCCTGATGAGACTTATTGCATCGTAGACGGAAACGTAAACCGGAATCCGCTCCCCGATCTGCGCAATATTCTTTCAAGGACTGGCCGACCCATCCTTGCTGTGTCCGTCATGCCGGGGCAGCAGATGATAAATGCTATTCAGCACTCAAGGATTTTGAAACGTGAATTTCCCCGGCTTGTCGTCATCTGGGGAGGATATTTCCCCTCGATGCACACTGACGCTACATTACATTCAACGTACGTCGATTACGTTCTTCGGGGACAGGGAGAACGTTCCTTTCCGCAACTGTTGGCTGCGATCTTGAGTGACAAATCAGTCGAGAACATTCCCAACCTGTCGTATCGCATGCAGGACGACATCAAGCACAACCCCGGCTTGCCCATCTTTGATCCGGAATCCCGGCCGCTCTTTCCGTATCACAAGGTTGATATGAAGGCTTACGCTATTCCGACATTTGTCGGCACCAGAACCTATTGTCACGAATCAAGTGCAGGGTGCCCCCACAAATGCAATTTCTGCGGAGTGGTTGATGTTTTTAACTCACGATGGAAAGCTGAGTCAGTTGATCGCACTATCGAGGTCCTGACCCTTCTAAAAGACCGCTACGGCATGAACGGACTTGAATTCCATGACAGCGACTTCTTTGTCTCGGAAAAACGTGTTGTGGCCCTCGCAGAGAAAATATGCCCGCTCGACATCAAGTGGTGGGCTGAGGGGCGTGTTGACACACTTCTGAATTACTCTGCCGAGACATGGAAACTCATGCAACGGAGCGGGCTTTCAATGATCTTTTTCGGAGCTGAATCGGGGTTCGACGAAACGTTGGAACTTATGGACAAGCCGGGTGTCACAGCGGAGAAGACCCGGGCGGTAGCATCCTTGTGCAAAAAGTACAGCGTCAAATCTGAATTTTCATTTGTAATGGGAAGCAACCCGCAAAAAACCGAGCAGGATATCGACGCGACTATCCGTCTCATCTACGAACTTGACGGCCTGAACCCCAACTCGCAAATGCATCCGTTCATCTATACGCCAGTTCCGTTTGGGGCGATTTATTCTGAAGCTGAACGCAACGGCCTGCGGTACCCAAAGACCCTTGATGAGTGGGGAGCACATGAGTGGGAGCAGTATACCTTGCGACAAAATCCGCATACACCCTGGCTCACACCGAGATTGAGAAGGAAGATCATTAACTTCAGGGCAGTCCATCAAGCATACTACCCCAAAGTCAATGACCGGTCGCTTCCTCCGTGGAAATCACGTCTTCTCCGACTCGCCAGCTCCTGGCGGTACAATTCCAGGATTCATACTGCCGCCTACGAGGTCAGAATTCTGCTTCGTCTTTTGGCGGGAAATCCAAGCTCTGGCGGATTCTAATATGCTAACTATTGTCTCGTTTATTAGGTGTTATTTCTAGGATACAAAGGAAGTTAACAGCATCGCCCTGAATATTATTCGAATATGCTAAGCTTGCGTTCCTTTGTTTTTCGAATTCGATATCGACTCATCGTTAAGCGACGAATCTCCAGAACCGATCGTATATGCATAAGCGGTATCCGACTTGAGGTCCCTCCCACAGTGTTTCACCCAATGCTCTACCGTAGTAGCAAGGTCTTGTTGGACTCATTGGACAAGCTTCAACTCGAGGGAAAAAGTGTCCTTGAGATGGGAACTGGCAGCGGCCTCATAGCTATCGCTGCTGCCAAAATGGGAGCATCTGTCCAAGGACTTGATATCAATCCAGTCGCTATCGCATGTTCACGCTCCAATGCACTGCTCAACGGTGTGGGTGACCGCACTGTATTTTCGAAGAGTGACCTCTTCAGCGCCTGCGAGACAGGCATAAAGTATGACTACATAATCTGGAACCCGCCATTCTACACAGGATCTCCGACTGACATTGCCTCCTCTGCCTGGTTTGGTGGTGAAGAACTCTCAACCATCGGGCGGTTTGTTCAAGAGTCTCCCACTTATCTTGCGCCCGGGGGCCAGCTCATCCTTCTCCTGTCATCCGACATGAATCAGAAGTTCGTGCTGGAAACGCTTGGACGTGCGGGCTATGCCGGGAGTCCAATTCACGCTCAACGATTCATGTTTGAAACCGTTACAGTGTACGCGTTCTCCCTTTCCAGCTGAATCATCCTCTGATTTCCCGCCCTTTCCATTGCACATCAATACCTCAATCCCTATATTCAGACAACCATAATCACATCTTGATGAATTACAAAGCCCTTGCCGATCACGCGGCATCTGCACGCAGGTTCTCACATTCTCCCTATTCCAAATTCCGAGTCGGCGCAGCCATTCTTACAAAATCCGGTAAGATTTATACCGGCTGTAATATCGAGATCAGTACTTTTGCTTTGACCATTTGCGCCGAGCGAACAGCTCTCTTTAAGGCAGTCTCCGAGGGAATGCGACAATTCGTCGCAATCTCAATTGCAACCGATGAGGCCAGCTTCACGTCTCCTTGCGGAGCATGCCGGCAAGTGCTGTATGACCTTGCTGGCGACATCGATGTGGTTCTGAGAAACAAGGCCGGTGACTTGAAAGTGATGAGGTTGACGGAGTTCTTTCCCCATCCGTTTGGCGCCGGTAATCTGAAAAAATCCTCAAAGAAACGTACACGAGCCAAGAAAACATGAGCATTCCAACCCTTCATGACTCTCCAAAAGGTACAGGCTGGATAGAAGTAATCGTCGGATGTATGTTCAGCGGCAAAACCGAGGAACTTATCCGCAGGTTGCGCCGGGCAGAGATTGCCCGCCAGAATGTAGTGGTCTTCAAACCCATGATCGACAATCGGTATAGCTCCGACCACATCGTATCGCATAGTGAGGCGAAGCTCAGATCAACCGTAGTAAACAGTTCATCCAAAATACTGCAACTTGCTGTTAACGCTCAGGTTGTAGGAATTGACGAAGGTCAGTTCTTTGATCATGAGATCGTTGATATTGTTGAGCAACTTGCAAATCAGGGCAAGCGGGTTGTGATAGCCGGTCTTGATCAGGATTATCGCGGTAAGCCGTTTGAACCCATGCCCCAGCTCCTCTCAATTGCCGAGTACATCACAAAGACTCTGGCCATTTGTGTCGTCTGTGGGAATCCCGCTGACAGGACACAGCGGACTACGCTATCAACCGAACGTGTGTTGGTTGGAGCCAAAGATTCGTATGAGGCACGTTGCAGGCGTTGCTTTGAGCCCCCGCAAAATTAATCAAACATAACCCACATCCACTGTACCTTCGCATGTCTCTGCTATCAATCCTCAATGGCCTGTTCGGGATAAGCGTCCTGATCGGCATGGCGTTCCTCTTTTCGAACAATAGGCGCAGAATCAATTGGCGGACTGTGATAGCCGGATTTGTCCTTCAGTTTGTCTTTGCTGTTCTCATCCTGAAAGGAGCAGAACTCTCGGAGTATTTCTCACCTCTCGGCTGGCCGAAGTGGTTCTTTGAGAAACTCAGTTATGGTTTCGTTGTGCTCCTCAGCTTTACCACAGAGGGCGCGAAGTTTGTGTTTGGTGATCTTGCAAAGAGTCCGGGCGCTGATGGTTCTCTCGGTTTCTTCTTCGCATTTCAGGTTCTTCCAACGATAATATTCTTTGCGTCATTGATGTCAGTCCTGTACTACCTCGGAGTCATGCAGAGGATTGTACAAGGGATGGCTTGGTTGATGGTTCGGATTATGGGAACAAGTGGGGCCGAATCCCTCTCCAATACAGCGAATATTTTCGTCGGACAGACGGAGGCACCTCTTATGATCAGACCCTTTGTGAAAGGAATGACACGGTCTGAGCTGCTGACGATCATGGTTGGCGGGATGGCCACTATCGCGGGCGGAGTTCTTGCCGCATACGTTCAAATGCTTGGCTCGGCATATGCCGCCAGCCACGGGCTTCCGCTGATGGAAGGACAAGTGAAATTTGCAACGCAATTACTCGGTGCCAGCCTGATGGCCGCGCCTGCGGGACTTGCCATTGCTAAAATTCTGTTTCCTGAAACCGAAGAATCTGAAACAAAGGGCGATGTGAAGGTGAGAGTAGAGAAGAATGCCTCCAATGTCATCGAGGCGGCCGCCGCCGGAGCATCTGATGGATTACATCTTGCACTCAATGTTGGAGCTATGCTCCTTGCGTTTATTGCATTGATAGCGCTTTTCAACTCCCTCCTACTAACACTGGGAGATGCTACTGGCCTGAATGCCATTCTTCAAGCAAAATATAATCAACCTTTATCATTCCAGTTGCTGTTCGGAATGGTTCTTCAGTTCCTTGCCTTTGCGATCGGTGTGCCGTGGGATGAGGCCATTCATGTCGGGTCACTTATCGGAACAAAGCTTGTACTAAATGAATTTGTTGGCTATCTAGATTTATCTTCAATGATATCAGCGGGTAAAATCATGTCGGATAAAGCAATTACTATTGCTACTTTCGCACTTTGTGGATTTGCAAACTTCTCCTCCATTGCCATTCAAATCGGTGGAATCAGTCCGCTCGCTCCAGAGCGACGAAAGGACTTGGCCTCTCTCGGTTTACGGGCTGTCTTTGGGGGAATGTTGGCAAATCTGATGACCGCAACCATCGCCGGAATGTTCCTTGGATAGACCTGCTAACATAGCAGAATCCGTCCGGTACATCCGCTCGATTACGGGAGCCTCGCCAAAGACCGGCATTATCCTGGGCTCCGGTCTCGGAGATTTCGCAGATGCGATACAAGGTGCGCTGCGCATTCCAACGACCGATATTCCACACTATCCCAAATCGACTGTTCAAGGCCACAAGGGGTTTCTTGTTTTCGCGAAGCTTGATGGAACTGAGATCCTTGCATTTCAGGGACGAAAGCACTTTTACGAATCGGCATCACTCGACACCGTACTCTACCCTATTCTTGTGGCCTCAGAACTGGGCATAAGGTCTCTTCTCATTACGAATGCCGCAGGCGGAATCAACAGGACGTTCGTTCCTGGAGATCTGATGATTCTTGCCGACCAGATTAACCTTGCCTTTCAGCGCCCGCCGGCCTGGTTCCCACCAACGAATTCAAGTCAGGTCTACTCATCCCGGTTGATAGGGTTGGCCGAGAAGGCTGCTGCCGATAACCGTATATTGGTCAGGAAAGGAGTCTACGTCGGCCTGAAAGGACCTACTTACGAAACGGCGTCAGAGATACAGATGCTGACACGATTGGGAGGAGATGCAGTTGGGATGTCAACTGTATTCGAAGCTTCCCTTGCCTCTCGTCTCGGGATCGAGGTACTTGGCATTTCGTGCATTACAAACCTTGGCACAGGCATCTCAACTACGAAACTGAGTCACGAGGAAGTAACGGAGGTCGGGAACACAGTCAAGCACACTTTTGCCCGACTCGTGGCCGCAACAATACGAATGATTTGAACAATCAGGAAACGGGCAGGTTGGCGGAGGGAAACCACTGGTAGAGCATCAGATACACCAGTACCCCGGTAACAGAGACGTACAGCCAGATGGGCAATGTCCACCTGGCTATTTTTTTGTGCTTGTCGAATCGCTCGGAAAACGCTCTGACTACCGAAATAATTGCCATCGGCGGGACAAGGATGGCAAGGATCGTATGACTGATGAGAATAGAGAAATAGATGATTCGTACGGTTCCCTGTTCAGTAAATTTGACTGACCCAACATTGTAATGGTAGAGAAGATACGAGGCAAGAAACAATGCCGACGTTCCCACTGCAGCAAGCATCGCCTTTTTGTGCGCCACTTTCCGCCGGTTCCGGATGTAATAGTACCCTAAAAGGAGAAACCCTGTACTTATGGAGTTCAGTATTGCATTGACGAGCGGAAGATCGGTGAGGGCCATTAGATCTTATCGAGAACCATGAATGCGAGCAAAAGAGGCAAATAGACAAGCGACGCAAAGAACATCTGACGCGCTGCAGCATTGGATTTCAGCAGATGTAGCCGCCAGCCGAAGTACAGAAACCCTCCACCCGACAAGAGGGAGCCAAACAAGTACACCCAGCTAAGATCAGTAAACAGAATGAGAAGAACCGACACGGGAATCAGCCCCAGGCAATAGTACAGGATTTGCCGTGCGGTGCGTGCCCCATCCGGATCGAGAACAGTCAGCATCGGATACCCTGCACGCTCATAGTCTTTCCTGTACATCCAGGCAAGCGAGAAGAAATGCGGCATCTGCCAGAAGAACAGAATCCCAAACAGGACCCATGCCTCGATCGTAACCTCATTCCGCGCTGCCGTCCAGCCTATCATCGGTGGCAGGGCGCCGGGAATGCCACCAACTACAGTTGAGAACCATGTGAGGCGTTTCAGCGGAGTATAAAGAAAGAGGTATGTTCCAAGTGTCAAGACAGCCAGAAATCCGGAAAGCGGATTGACGAATAGTGTCAGTTGAATAATCCCGGCTACAGAAGTAACGGTTCCGAAAAGCAGAACTTCCGCTGGAGTCAGCCGGCCGGAAGGAAGCGGCCTGTTCTCGGTCCGGCGCATCAATGCATCATGATGCCGTTCAATGTACTGGTTAAGAGCCCCCGCCCCGCCTCCTACCAAGGCGGTACCGAAAAGGGTATGTAACAGAAGGTCAAAGGGTATGGACCCTGTTACGCCGAGGTAGAATCCCCCTAAAGCAGTAACGACCGAAAGAAACGTCAGTTCCGGCTTTGTCAAAGTCAAATAGTCGGCGATCCGTGACCGCTCGATTGCGATTGTACCGTTAGTTTCGAGTTCCGTTCTCACGCCGGCGTTGGCTCCACTGCTATTGGTTCGATTTCCGGTTCCGGTTCAGGGACACGAACAAGTCTGAATGTATAGGCCGCCAGGGCTACACTTGTTCCGAGCAAAAGCGCACCCACGGCGACATGCGCTGTTGCTATTTGCACTCCCTTTCCCGTCCACACAGTGAGGGCTCCGAGAAGAAACTGAACGAGAAGCAGGAGTCCCTGAATAATTGCAGTCTCCCTCAACCGCGGGAGCTGGTAATTTCTGAGGATATGAATTACACAACCCAACAGAATAATCGTAACGGCAACAGCCCCGATCCTATGCACGAAATGGATCCAGATCTGAGTGAGATCCACCGGCGGCAGGTCATAGTACGTGAGACGGTAGTCATTGAGGGATGCCATATCTGCACCATTCATAGGCGGTAGCCAATGGCCATACGTTGTTGGAAAGTCGGGAACTGCCAGTCCACTCGCAGAATGACGCATCAATGCACCAAGGATGAGTTGGACCCATACCGCGATTACAGCAAGAATAGCCCACAAACGCGTCCGCCCCGTTGACGATACTGTCTCCGTTTCGTCCGACTTCCATAAACGTGATGTCATCAGGGCCAAAACGATCGTTAGCGAAAAAAATGTCTGGGCAAGCGTCGCATGGGAAACTGACACCCAGGTAGGCAGCAAAAGGAGGACGGTGATTCCACCGAGAATGCCTTGAGTGATGACTGCCAGCAGTGCGATACCGCCAAGCATTCTTACACCCTTGCGCTCGTCCCGTCTCCACAGCCAGATAGCCATTACTGTCGTCAAAAAACCGACGAACGTGGCAACCATTCGGTGGCCATGCTCATAGAAAATGCCTCCTACCATAGGAGGCATCAACTGGCCGTACGAGAGCGGCCAATCAGGCACAGCAAGGCCGGAATCGGTGCTGGTGACAAGCCCGCCTGCAATAATCAGAAAAAACGTAGACGCTGCCGTGAACACCGCGAACCTATGCAGGGCTGCGTGAAACGTCAATTTCTTATTCAAGATATGCTTCCTCTTCTTTCAACCATTCTTCATACTGCTCCGGTGTATGCAACACCAATGTTCCGCGCATCCGGTAGTGCCCCAGTCCGCATAGCTGCGCGCACGCTATTTCGGTGGGAGTATCCTGCGTTGCGTTGATGGTGGAAACGCCTGCCGCAAGCAACTGATCGATTATATCGTTTGTTATGAAACCCCCTTTGGCCAGAAGGGGCACACCATCACTGCCGTTGTAGTCGGCCGTGGCAATCATTGTTGGAGCTTGCCCGTCCCGGAGACGCAATGAAGCCGTCGCATATGTCTTGTTCATTCTGGCACGGATCTCGTCAGTCGTCATCGTAGCAGTAAACGTGACGGGAATTGCTTGACCGGGAATCGCATCCTGTTTAACACGTAGAAGCGGCAATGCAAAGCTGTGTATTACGTCTTTGCTTGTTAGATAGATCAAGATCGGCTTGCCGACCGGGATATGCAGGTTGTTGATCGTGGTAATGTCATCTTTTGCATCCGGATCCTCCCTGTCCAACCCGAGAGGATTGTCCGATGACACCAGTGCGATATCACGTTTGCCGAATTTCCCGTCCCTTCCCGCATAGTGCATGTTCCAGGCGAACTGCTCGGCAACGACGTGAATCACAAGTGCATCTTTTGTATCCGGATATGTCGTCCAGACCCCGGCCCAAACTGGGACTGCAAACCCGACGAGTAGTACACCTTCAAACAGGGCCACTGCAACCTCAATGTAGCTGGAGGCGTGGCTTTTCACGCCGATGTAGTCGGCCTTCGGGTTCTTCTGTTTCCGGAATTTGAACAACGAGTAAACAAAGAATGTTCCCCATCCCACGAACAGGACAAGCATCAGCCAGTGCATTATCACAATGATCTGGTCGATACTATGACCATGTGCCGACGCGTCAATAGGAAGTCCTAGCAGGTCGTGCATGATTCTGTGGTCTCCTTGTGAGTAATCAGTTCAGTCTGTCGCTGAACCGACGGTTAATGTCGTATGTCCTACGCCTCATGTAGATGAAGAAGGCGCTGACTCCTGCCAACACCGTTCCCGTGACAGCAAGCAAGCTGAGTATTGCCCATTTCATTGCCTGCGTTTCGGACGATGAAGGGTCGCCAAAACAACTCGGGCACGCCGTCACTGAATCGACTCCGGCGAGCCACAGTATTGCAACCATTGCAGAGAGAAGCGTTCCCCGTCTCATATCATACTCACGTGTTTGAGTTTGCGCAGGAACCGTCTCCCGTACACAACCAATCCCACAGCTGCCAGGAACGCCAACACTCCAAGAGAGAGATGTGCAAATGACCCTCCGGATGTGTAGGCTCCAATCTCCCAGACGCCATAGCCGATTGCCAGGAGCACGGATGCTGCAATAAATGCGATATGAAATGCTTTGAGTGACATTATTCCACCAGCCTCAAGCTATCCATGTCCGTCGAAATCGGCAGAAACATCAAGAATATAAAGAAAACTGCCGTAAGAATCAGCGTTGCATAGATAACTTTTTTTTCTGACAGCAAATGCATGAAATAGCCCGCTACCAGCGAGGCGTTGATGCCAGCTACAATCAATGCCAGTGTCACTGCGGCAGCAACACTCAAGTGGAGGGCTGAAATCGCCACAGTTACAACCGTAAGCGCCATGAGGGAAACAAACACAATTATGTACTTCCGGACACTTTTCTTGATATCATCTGCATGAACTGAATCCATAGTTACTCCTATAGTAAATAGAGAACCGGGAAAAGAAAGATCCACACGAGATCAACGAAATGCCAGTACAACCCTGCAACTTCCACCCTGTTCGTAAACCGGACAGGATCAGTCTTCCACATCTTTGCCCCTGGGCCCCAGAGATACCCATTCACGACAATACCACCAACTATATGGAGCCCGTGCAAAGCGGTAATCGTAAAGTAAATTGCTAAAAACGTGTTCGTGCTTGGAAACAATCCGTGCTCGAATTTGGAAGAGTATTCGAAGTACTTGACTACGAGGAAGACGAATGATAGAAGAATCGTCAATCCCATGTACGTCCTATACTTCTTAAAATCCTTCAACATGAGCGACGCCCAGGACATCACCATCGTTACGCTCGAGCTGATCAGCACAACGGTGTTGAACGTAGCGAGCGGAACGTTGAGAATGTCATATCCGTGAGGCCATGTTGGGGCGTTTACCCGAAGCAGGACATACGTCGAGAAGAGAGCCCCGAACAGCATCACTTCAGAAGCCAGAAACAGCCAGACGCCCAGCTTTGCGTTATAGAGGCCTGTGTCAGGACGGGCGGTTGAGGTATAGGGAATATTCATCGGGCTCACCTTTGATGCTGGGGAATGAAATCCGCCGCACTATCCGGCACACTGTACTCGTACGGACCGCGGTGCACTTCGGGCACTACCTCAAAATTTCCATGCGCAAGTGGTGGAGATGTTGTTGCAGCCATATCGAGTGTCGTGGCTTCCCACGGGTTTGCGCCCACAGGCTCACCCTTCTTGATGCTCCAGAAGAAATTGATGATGAATGGAATCTGCGCGAGTCCGAGCAACCACGCAGAAATCGACATCACCTCATTCCATTGAAAAACCGATTGTGCGTGGGAATATTGCAGGCCACCGTCATACAGACGGCGGGACACGCCTGCAAGACCCTGGATAAACATCGGCATAAAGACGCCGTTCAGGAAGATGAATGATCCCCAAAAGTGTATCTTGCCGAGTGTGTCGCTCATCTTGCGACCTGTGACCTTCGGATACCAATAGTAGATGCCGGCAAAGAGTGCGAGAAGCGTTCCCGGCGCGACGACGTAGTGGAAATGCCCGATGACATAGTACGTGTCATGAAGATGAATGTCAGGTGGAGCCAGGCCGAGCGGAAGTCCCGTTAACCCGCCGATGCCGAACATCGGAAGGAATGCAAGTGCAAACAGCATTGGTGTTGTGAACCGTATCGATCCACCCCACAATGAAAGGAAGAACGCTGTGAGAATAATAATTGACGGAATTGAGATGATCATCGTTGTAGTCTGGAAGAACGTACTTATTACCGTTCCCATACCCGTCATAAACATATGGTGCGCCCACACAACAAATGACATAAAGCCCAGAAACACAGCGGCATATACCATTGACTTGTAGCCCCATAGCGGTTTACGCGTGTTGTTTGCGATGATCTCCGCTACAATACCCATCGCAGGAAGGATGAGGACATAGACCTCAGGGTGCGCAAGGAACCAGAAGAGGTGCTGCCATAGCAACGGACTCCCGCCCCCGGTATACTGAGTAAGTGGAACACCACTGACAACAAGGCCACTGGGCATGAAGAAACTTGTATCGACAAGCCGGTCCATGAGCTGCAGGATACCTGCGGCTTCAAGCGGAGGAAACGCCAAGAGTAGCAGAAACGCGGTAATAAATTGGGTCCACACGAAAAACGGGAGTCGCATGAAAGTCAATCCGGGCGCCCGCAATTGTATGATGGTGACGATGAAGTTCACAGAGCCCAACAACGACGACGTAATAAGAAAAACCATACCAAGAAGCCAGGCTGTCTGTCCGCTGGTCGCTATCACTGAAAGCGGAGCGTACGACGTCCATCCGGAATTGGCTGCTCCACCCGGAAGGAAAAAGCTGATAAGCATCGTTACTCCACCCATGAAGTAGATCCAGTAGCTCATCATGTTCAGCTTCGGGAATGCCATGTCAATGGCACCGATCTGCAGCGGCATGACATAATTCCCGAAAGCTCCGACTGCAAGTGGCACAACTCCCAAAAAGACCATTATCGTGCCGTGCATTGCCCCAAGCTGGTTGTAAAACTCAGGGAGCATAATGCCGTCCGGTGCCCGATCGGGTCCAAGCCATTGGCCAATCCACGGAATGGGGTCCCCCGGGTACGCCAACTGCCAGCGCATCAACATCATCAACACAAATCCCAGCAGAAGAAATAAGAGACTGGTGATGCCGTATTGGATACCGATGACTTTATGATCAGTCGAGAACACATACTTGCGGATAAAGCCAGGCTCATGGTGGTGCTCGTGATGCACCCCGGCATGTGTTCCCACACCCACCCCCTCAACCTGTTTTTGTGATTGATGCTTGGAGCGTTCGTCACTCACGACTCCGTCTCCTTATGTGATATTGGAAGCGTTTGGGTTTGCTTACCCGTCCCGGACGCCGCCAATGGCGTCCGGATCCGGTATTCTGGTGAGATTTACTTTGCACTGAAAGTGAAGTCTGCAGTTGCTTTGCCGGCGGCATCGACCTTGACTTTGGCGGTTTGCGAACCGTACTTTTCGTGCCATGCCTCGATCGTATATTCACCCGCGGGGAGTTTCTTCAATGAGAATGTACCGTCATCCCCAGTTACATCATAGAATGGATGTGCAAACACGCCGATATATGCACCCATCCACGTATGTACCTCACACTTCACCTTGAAGATTTCGGGTTTGTCGAATGTCTTCGTCAACTTCATTCCCTGCTTCGGCTGGGCGACGTTGAACGAAGGATTGTCCTTCGAAAGTGAATGAACGTTATGGAGTGTCGGATCACTGTTCAGGATGTCGACCGCTTGTCCTGTCTGAACTCCAAGAACGTGTGGCGTATAGATGCATCCCTTCTGGTCGAAGGTTGCGTTTGAGGAGGGCGGCTGGAACTTCCTGTTACCCAGGCCTGACTTTACATAAACCAGCACATTTTTCAGAGTATTGTTAGAATTTACAATAACCTCTTCGCTACGCTGCGGGTCTTTATGCGCCGCCTTGCAGACCTTGTCCGCATCCATGCGTAATGCCGTGGCCTTCGGGGCACTTCCTTGGAATGAAACCTTGCCCGTAACGTCCCCGGCCAAAGCTGTTCCGACGACACAGACGGAGAGCATGACTGCTGTTTGTATTCCCTTCATCGGTTCTCCTTATGTGTAGATTGTGAGTATAGTGAATTGATACACTTGTTGTCTAGCGGGTTACAACCGTGGTTCGCACGGGTTGGCCGATCCGCATAATGTAATCACGGAGTGCTTCCATTTGTCGCCGAGCATTACCATCCAGGACATCAGGCAAAGGCGATTGACCATCAGGGAAGAATGTGGGCATACGGGTACCGGGCTGTATCTTGCCAGGATCCGCAAGCCAGTCAACAATCCACTCCGGTTTCAAGCGGGCGCTGGCCTTCAACAGATTCGGGGCGAGATCAGAGGTAGAGAACTCACCCGGCTTCGGAGGAGCGTCTGATGATGGATGGCATTTGAGGCACTGGAAATCTTCGAATATGGTCTTCCCGACCGGAAGAAGGATCGGGTCTGCGCTGAAACTCTGGTAGTCGCGCAGGTTGAAGTCCTGCCCGCTCAGGCCGAGAAAATACTTCTGCAGCTTGTTAATCTCATCTTCCGAAAACTGGAACGTCGGCATACGCGTAGAAATCCACGGCCTGATTGAATTGGGCGAACCCACCGGAGTCGGATTCTTGAGAAACCGGTAGAGCCATTGTTCCTGTACTTTTGCCCCTTCTCCGGTGATGATCGGAGGATGGAAAGCTGTTTCCTCAATGATCGACGTCAGATACGCTCCGCCACCTTCAAGTTCATGACATTGCTGACAGTTATAGAGAATGGCAACCCTTCTGCCGCCTTCAATGTCTTGCTGTCTTTTGTTAAAAGTTCTCACGTATTTCGGATCAGGCACATCTTTCGTCTGCGAAAGAAGAAACATACGCAGCAACTCGACTTCTTCGTCATTAAAAGAGAATACCGGCATCTTCTGCTCGATCCTGTCAGTTGCGAACGCTCGTGCATTCTTCAGCTTGTTCGTTATCCAGTCGCGCCAAGTGTGCGGAACTTTGGTGTCCCCGAAGTCCATTTCCTCAACTTTCTTTCTGCCGAAGTTGGAAAGCGACACCGAAACGCGCCCCTCCTTCTCCATTCCGGGAATGAGATGACAGCCGTTGCAACCGTACTCACGAATCAGTTTTTCACCTTTCCGGATCACTGTCTCCGAAGAAAGTTCCAGATTCTTCGCAGGGATATTCCTGTCATCTTTCAGGGTTGAAAGATATGCCGTCAAGTCCCTTGCCTCGGAGTCCGTGAGCCGCATGTTCGGCATCTTTGTCGTCGGGTTGAAGTGACGTGGATTCTTCAGCCAATCGTACAGCCAGTCCGGATTCACCTTGCTTCCCACCTTGGTCAATTCCGGTGCGATATCGTAACTCGTGTTTCTTGTCTCACGCACTTTTGTCTGCGAGCCAATGACGTGACAGCCCTGACAACCGGCTGTTTCGAACAACTCACGCCCGCGCTGCGCATTCCCTCCGGCATAAGAACCCCGTTGGGCTGCATAAGAAAAGTCGTTGCGCGTGGAGACATCAAAGAGATACGCCGTCACGGCCTCAGCCTCATCTTCGGTGAACTCGAAGTCCGGCATACGCGTATGCGGATTGTAGCTCTTGGGCTCTCTTACCCACTCGTACACCCAGGTGGGACTTGTTTTGAAGGATATGCCTGTAAGTTGCGGTCCCACTTTTGGTAGATCCGTATAGCCTTTGACTTCATGGCAGCCGTGGCACCCCGACTCAATCATCAACTGTTTGGCTTTGGTGAATGCAGGCGCATGAGCAAGGATGCTCTCGTTTTCGTGACATTCGTTGCAGGACGCCCAAACTTCTTTCCCGCGCAGAAGCGGGTTCTCCCAATAGTGATCATCTTCTCCGTGTGCCAGGCCGGCGGTGAGAGCGGGTCCTTGTCCACGATGACACGGCGTGCAGCCATACCTCTCCGGATTGTGGATCTCCAATAACTCGGGCACCGGATGCCTGGTGTACGGTTGAGGGGCTCCCTCTGCCAATTCCTCGTTCCATCCCAGGTGACAACTTTGACACCGATCGACACGTGCCTTGGGATCATTGAACGGATTGCGATCGTAGTCCAGCATCATCACCTGCTTGATTTCGATCGGGGTTTCACGGAGCCGTTTTCGCTTGGTTTCCCACTTCTCGACTCCCTTCAGAATTTCAGTTACGCTAGCTGATGCAGTTCGGACAGCCCCGCGATATTCAGAGAGAATGGCTTCGAGCGAGTCACGTTGTGCTTGCAAAACAACGATAGCGGCCTGGTGAACTCCCATTGCCGATTCTTCCTTGTCCAGCTTGGACTTTAGTCCGAGGTCTTCTTTGCCATCCTTGATCGATTTCTTCCAGAAGTAGTACGCCTCATCCCCCCTGCTCTTGGCAAACTGGAACTCCCGCGTTTCATTGATAAGGGCTTCTGCGGTCTTGTTAAACCGGGCCATCACTGAGCGGTACGTTTCGCCGTTCAGTGAATCCTCGGCCGCCTTGAGCGCTGTGCGGGCATCCTCCAGCCCGAAGGAGTCGACATAGGCCACCTCCTCCAGGAGACGTTTCTGCACAAGCGTGTCCATCATGCGGAAGTATTCTTTTTGATGGTTCTTCCAGGGACGTCGCGTTGCAATCTCATCCACCACAGCCCACATGGTTCCGAGAAATAAGAGGCCGGACAGCACGAGATAATACTTGCTGTAGCTGCGCTGCTCTATCGGAATTTGTGCACGTTTCTTGAACAAGAAAACCTCCTCGTAACAACAACAGAATTAGATGTTGAAGAACGGAGTCACCAAAATGTACTTTACATTCAGCGCCAGGCGTAGAACAATCTTGATCGGAACAGCCATCATTGTGAGGAACAGAAAAGCCGTAATGGAATAACGTATCGGCCCCAATGCCTTTATCAAATCGGTGTTTCGCTTCCACCAATAATACACCGCTCCGATCCCATACCACGCAATAACGACCAGGCTCCCGACAACCATCGCAACAGGATTCAACGAGTCGTCAACAAGGCGCGTTGGAATCCCGAACAATTCTGTGAAGTCGATATTCGTGAGCGCCACGACCCGGTGCGGATCCCAATACTCCCATGGCCAGAATAAATTCCACCCCGGCCCCCGGAAAAATGTCCCGAGCACAATCAACGCCACCCAGAGCAGCAAAAACCCGAAGAGAAACGTAAGAATTGCAAACGGCCGCTCCTTGAATGTATAATACCCGTTTCCTTTGGGATTGATGTCGATGTATGGAATGGCACAGAGTCCGACAATAATCAGCGTTGGAAGAACGACGCCCGCAATCCACGGATCGAAGTAGACGAGAATTTCTTGCAAGCCCAAAAAATACCATGGCGCTTTTGACGGGTTTGGTGTCAATGCCGGATTCGCGGGTTCTTCAAGCGGCGCATCCAGCAGGAACGACCAAAAGGTCAGGATGACCATCACCACCAAAGCACCCAAGAACTCAACCTTCACGAGATACGGCCATACCTGTACCTTGTCTGCTTGCCCGGCCTCCTCCGGTGAGTCCTGCCGGTCGTTCTTTACCCCCTTCTTCATCGCAAGCCAGGTGTAGAAAACTGTTAACACCAACATGAGAACAATCGGGAGATTGTCAGGCTTGGTTATGATCTTAATGAGATTTTCCATGCGTTCGCTCGCTCAATGAAGAAGCTTAGAATTTTTTCGAACTGACGTCAGGGCCGGAGATTCCCCCGTCTTTTCTTATCCGCCAGAAGTGCACGATCATGAGCACCGCGCCTACGAGTGGCAGGAAAATGCAATGGAGTACGTAAAACCTGAGCAACGTCGGGGGACCGACCTGCGTTCCACCAAGCAATACAAACCGAACGTCATTATCTATGCGCATGCCGAGTTCAGGACCAAACGGCCCTTCATGTCCAAGCAACGGGGTTGCCCGTGCCATGTTCGTGCCGACTGTTACTGCCCAGATTGCGAGCTGGTCCCACGGAAGCAGATATCCGGTGAAGCTGAGAAAGAGCGTGAGTGTGAGAAGTATGACACCGATGACCCAGTTGAATTGTCTCGGCGGCTTATACGAGCCTGTCAGAAAGACTCGAAACATGTGAAGCATAACCGTGATGACCATGGCATGAGCAGCCCACCGGTGCATGTTGCGCATCAGGGGTCCAAACGCAACATCATTCATCAAGTATTTCATATCGTCGTACGCGTACTCTGCTGCCGGACGGTAATAGAACATCAGGATGACGCCCGTTATCGTCAGAACGATGAAGAGCAAAAACGTGATGCCTCCCATGCCCCAGGTGAATCCGATGTTCGTTGCATGCCGGCTGATACGGACCGGGTGGAGATGAAGAAAGACATTATCAACAATCTGCAAAGCGCGGTTGCGCTGCGTGTCCTGGTAATTGTGACGGAAGATCGACTTGTAGACGTCCGTCTTTTCCCACTTTGCTTTCAGTTGATCCAATATACCTAACATACGGCTCCCTGAAGTTTAGCTGTATTTGAGATACGCATCGGGCTTCGACCATTCTTGTTTCTCATAGAGAAACTTGATGTTCCGGTCGACAAGAATCTGTCCGTCATCAGCGAAAGTGATTTTCAGACGTTCGAGCGGCCGCGGTGTGGGGCCCTCGAAGTTGATTCCGTTTTTGTAATACCCGCTGCCGTGACACGGGCATTTGAATTTCTGTTCGGTTGATGCCCACCGCGGCGTGCATCCAAGATGTGTACAAATTGCTGACAGGGCGTAGAATCCTTCAGGCTCACGCACAATCCAGACACGGAACTCGTCTTTGTATGCCTCGTTTACCTCCCCTATGATATACTCATCCGGGAAGCCTGCTTTGAAGGCAGAGGGTGCTTCGTAAAGAACTCGCGGCACCATAAGGCGGATTGCTCCGAGCGTTGCGGTCACGAGAAACCCGACAAAGCCAAACCACCCTGCAACATTAAGAAAATTCTTGCGGCTCATACGCCAGATGCCGGGATCATTCTCGGGGGGTCTGTCTTGTTTCGGCTTGCGGACTTCAGGTTGTTTGGCTGGTGCCGGACGCGGTGCCGGTGTAGAGACCCGGGGTTTCGGCGTACTCTCTTCCGCCTGCATAGGCTGTGCTGGCGATTGTGTGGCCGCCGGTGCTGCCGCTTTGGGTGCCGGTGCGGAGACAGGCCTTGACGCACCACCAGACGGCTTGGCAGACGCAATAGGCGGCAACGACTTTGCCGCGCCTCCTACCGGTCGCGATGACGATAACGGCGGTAGCGACTTCTTCGGGGTTGAGCTGTCAGGGTCTTGTTTCTTTATCTCATGCTCATCGGCCATAGATCTTCCTTTGCGAAATAGTGATGGCGGCACTTCGCTGGAACGTGGTTCGAAACGCAAAACAACAATAGAATGTCTTTGAAAATATCAGGAGAAGAAAAGGAAGCGAATCTGAGTATGCTCTGTGGGATAGAGAGTGGAACCGCAAAAAGACTTGAACTCAGCATGAAGATGTTAAAGACCAGTTTTGGTGAAACAGATTCGAGGCTTGAGATGGGTTAGAGCGTAAGTCTCGAAAGCAATATAGTATTCCATTGATATAAAGTCAACATACAGCTATATTTACGTCGCAACATGAAGCCGGGGACGCCACGCTCTCCCTCCAGATGTAGTATCACTCACAGCCTCGATTGTCTCTGATATGGATTGGATAGATTACAGACAGCTTCCGCCTGCAGCGGGCGGATTCTCACAACTCTTCTTTGATTACGTCTATGAGTTTGAGGAGACCCAACGCTTCTTCCCGTATAATTTTCGTGACAATACCTCATATCAGACCATAATCGATGCTGTAACGAAGAGACAGCTTGACCGTGCAACGCTCGTCCGGGTTCTTATGGAGCAGAATACGAATTTTGGATCGTCTCCGAAAGCCATGGAGAACATCGCGTTGTTGGAAAAATCAACAACCTTTGCGGTTGTGACCGGACAACAAGTGGGACTCTTCGGCGGGCCGATGTATACGATCTACAAGACCGTTACCACAATAAAGCTGGCCGAGCGGCTTAAATCGAAATTCCCGAAGTATAACTTTGTTCCGGTTTTTTGGGTTGAGGGCGAGGATCATGATTTCCAGGAGATGAACCACATTGGACTCCTCGATCAGGAAGGAAATCACACCAGGGTGTCGTATCTGCATGGCGAGGAAATGCCCGAGCGAAACCTCGGGGCTATAGGCGAGCTGCAGTTCAACGCATCCTTATCAAATGCTTTCTCTGCACTTGATGCGGCACTGCAAAAGACAGAGTTTACTGCGACGGTTCTGGACACCGTGCGACAGTATTACTCCGAGGGAAGCACGTTTACCAGGGCTTTCGCGGGATGGCTGAATCATCTGTTCGCAGACTACGGACTCGTCCTGCTCTCTCCTTCGCACACGGAATTGAAACGACTGGTATCTCCTCTCTTTGTGAAGGAGGTTAATGAATTTCCGCAGACAACGCGACTGGTGATTGCACAAAGCGCTGAACTTGAGGAACAGTATCACGCTCAAGTGAAACCAAAGTCCCTTAATCTCTTCATGTTCCATAAGGGAGGACGTTACCTCATTCAGCCGCGTGAGACAGAGAATGACTTCAGCCTGAAGGGAACGCGGCATTTCATCCAACCGGATGAACTGAAGCGCATCGCGGCAGAAAATCCGGAGATTCTGAGCCCGAATGTCATCCTGCGGCCGATTATTCAGGACTATCTCCTCCCCACAGTCTCATACGTCGCCGGCCCGTCCGAGGTGGCATACCACGCCCAGCTCAAGCCTGTGTACGAGTACTTCGAGCTTCCTCAGCCTGTCGTGTATCCACGCGCAAGCGCCTCGTTCGTAGAGGAGCGGCTGCTACGCGCGATGGAAAAATACGGCCTCGACCTACTGGAGTTCATCGAAAGTCCCCTGGCGGTCGCAACCAAGGTTTCCGAGCAAATCTCATCCATCAAGCTTGAGGACCTTTTTGCAGGAGCAAACAGCCAGATACGCTCAGCGCTCAATGAAATGAAGTTCGGTCTGAAAGAAATAGATCCGACTCTGATCGGTGCGCTGGAGAATGTACAGTCAAAAGTCGATGGGAACCTGAATGTGTTGAAGGAAAAATCCATTGCGGCACAGAAGCGAAGAAACGAAACAGCCCTCCGGCAGGTCGAACGTGCTGCAGCGGGCCTGTTGCCGAACGGAAACCTTCAAGAGAGGGAGCTAAACCTTTTGCAGTATATGAACAAATACGGACCTGACATCGTGAAATGGATAGCGGGTGAATTGGACATCACTGCGTTCAAGCATCAGCTTTTGCGGCTCTGATCAACGCGGAGGATGCGACTCGGGATCAAGCGGATCGGTCCCCGCTCTCACTTCCTCAAAGTCCGTAAACCCGTCGCCGTCCGTGTCCGGATTCAGCGGGTCCGTGAAATAGATGTATACTTCATCTCCATCCTTCAGCAAGTCCCCGTCGCTATCGGGGTTAAGCGGATCGGTTCTCAGCCGTCTCACTTCGGCGCCGTCAGTTAGTCCATCCTCATCCGTGTCCGGATTTGTCGGATTTGTTCCGAGTCTTCGTTCTTCGGCATTTGTCAACCCGTCGCCATCATCGTCTGCATCATCGCTTCTTCCGATATAGAGGTTGAATCCGAAACGAACTGCAGCGATGCCGTCTATTTTCTTCAATCGTAAGAGATCACTGTCGCTGTTCAACACCGTGTACGAGCCCCTTACATCCAGAGAAAGCCCCTGGGCAGCATAAAATTCGACCCCAAGGCCAACAGGAATGTACGCGCTGAATTTGTCCGAAGGGTCAGGTTGATACGTTCTTACGCCGTCAATGCGAGTGTAACGCATAAAGCCGGCACCGAGAAAGGTATATGGTGCAACCTTTCTACCCGGCGAAAGATGCCACCATCCGGTGACTATGAGCGGCGTGGCATTGAGCTTAAGGTATGAATGAGGCTTTGCGAGGGTTAACGGATCCTGCGCAGACTTCAGGCTCGCGAAACCGAATTGAAATCCCAACGAGAAATGCCGCGAAAAGCCGTAACGGCCGGAGAGATCTCCACCGATGCCCAGTTTGCGCTTGTTCATGTCATTGAGCCAAACATTTCCCTCCGCGCCGAACCCCACAGCCCATCGGCCGGAAGTGTGCTGTCCAAAGCTCGCTTGTTGAAGGAAAAGCGCACCGATCAGAACGGCGCCCGCCCGGATCTTCATTGTGCAGTCAGAGAATGTTGAATTTGGCGAAATACCTATTTTGTCCGGACGATTTCAATGCGCCGGTTGGCCTCACGTCCTTCTTCCGTTGTGTTGGGTGCAATCGGATTATCAGGTCCGAGACCTTTGATCGTCATACGACCTGATGCGATGCCTCTTTGTTCAAGCCAGGCTTTGACGGCCGCGGCTCTCTCTGTCGATAGGCGGATGTTGTCTCTTGCACTCCCTCGATTGTCCGTATACCCCCGAATCTCCATCTCGACACCCGGATGCTTTGTCAGAAGTTGCAGTAACTTCACCATCGTCTCGTCCGACCTTGAACTGATTGCAATGCGACCCGATTCGAAAATAATCTTCCCCAGCACAAACTGCTCGCCAACCCCCGGCAGAATTTGGTCAGCCGGCTTCTCAGGGATATCGTCAAGTGGATTCAAAGGATTTGTGTTTCTTCGAACCTCCTCGCCGTCGTTCACTCCCCCGCCATCCGTGTCAGCCACAAGCGGATTGGTTTTGTAGCCGAACAGTTCATTTGAATCCGTCAGACCGTCTCCGTCGGTATCGGGATTGAGCGGATCTGTTTTGTACACAAGGATCTCCTCGCCATCGCTGAGTCCATCCTTATCAGTATCATGTTTCAGCGGATCGGTATTGTGGATTATCACCTCATCGCCATCCGAAAGCCCGTCTTTGTCGGTATCAGCTCGCGTCGGGTCTGTCCGGTATTTCCACACTTCATCGCCATCCGAAAGCCCGTCTCCGTCGGTATCCTTGATCGCTGGATCAGTCTTGTAGACAAACAACTCATCGCCGTCCGTCAATCCGTCGCCATCCGTATCCGGGTTGTTTGGATCAAGTCCCAGCTCCCTCTCCCGGCCGTTGCTGACACCGTCGTTATCGTCGTCGTCATCATCATTGGAGCCGAAGTACATCACAGCACCGATCTTCACCGTTGAATATCCATCCGGTGATCCGGAGGAGAAGCGATCGGTATTCCCGCTCAGGAACCGGTATCCCAACTCTAACGAGACTGAGAGATTTCTCTCAAGAAATGTCTCGAACCCGACGCCAATGGGAAAATTAGATGAACTCTCGGAGCCCTCTCCCTTGAAGGGAACACCCGATCCATCTTTCACGCTGTACGTTGCTATCCCTGCTCCACCGTAGATATACGGAGCGAAGATCTTTCCCGGAGCGAGATGCAGCCAGATGAGTGCAAGGAACGAAGTGGAAGAAGCGGACAGATAGTCGACCGGAAAGTCCGGCGGGTTCAGAGGAAACTGACCCGCCTTGAGTGCTTCATGGTTGAGAACAAGGCCGGCACTGACGTTTTTGGAGAGGCCATAGCGTCCGGCGGCTTCGAAACCGATTCCGACCTTCCGGTCATTCATATCATTGACCCAAAGGTTCGGCCCGATTCGAAACGCTGCGGAGTATTTATCAGCAATGTGTTGCGAACCCGCAAAGGGCGGAAGTGTCAACCAACCAATACACATCCCCATCAGAATTATCCGCAAGAACACTTCGCGCCTCTTCGCAACAAGTCAGTTATTTCGGCTCAGCAACCTTCTGCTCACCGTCCTGAGTCATAAGGACCTTCCGGCTGAGTTTCCAGCGGCCCTGATCATCCTTATCGACAATTTTTACATCGAACACATCACCTACCTTGACAACGTCGGACGGCTTGTTAACACGCTTTACATCCAATTGCGACACGTGGACAAGGGCTTCCTTTCCGGGAAGGAACTCTACGAATGCGCCGAAGTCCGTCACCTTCTTCACAGTTGCACGGTAGACCTTGCCAATCTCCGGAATTTCCGTCACACGATTGATGGCATTGATTGCCTTGTCTGCGGACTCTTTCGAAGTTGCCGCGACGACAACCGTGCCGTCATCTTCGATGTTAATTTCAGCGCCGCTATCCTTAACGATCTGGCGGATGTTCTTTCCACCGGGTCCGATCACTGCTCCGATCATATCGACAGGTATTTTCAAGGTTGTCAAGCGTGGAGCAAACGTCGAGAGAGTAGGCCGGGATGTGTCGAGCACCTCCGACATTTTCCCGAGAATGTGCATCCTTCCTTCGCGGGCCTGTTCAAGGGCATTTCTCATAATGTCGAGTGAGATGCCTGTGATCTTGATGTCCATTTGGAGCGCCGTAATGCCATCGGTTGTTCCTGCAACTTTGAAATCCATGTCGCCAAGATGATCCTCGTTTCCGAGAATATCACTAAGAATTGCAACACGGTCTCCCTCTTTGACAAGGCCCATAGCGATGCCGGCAACGGGACGCTTCAGGGGTACGCCGCCATCCATCAGAGCAAGAGAGCCGGCGCAGACTGTGGCCATCGACGACGAGCCGTTCGATTCGAGAATGTCGGAAACGATGCGTGTTGTGTACGGAAAGTCCGTTTCCGATGGCATGAGGTTCTTGAGCGAGCGCTCCGCCAGATTACCGTGACCAATTTCACGGCGTCCGGTTGTGCCCAGCCTGCCGACCTCACCGACAGAGAATGGCGGAAAGTTGTAGTGCAACATGAACCGTTTCGTCGCTTCCGGCATCAACCCATCAATGATCTGCTCATCGAGCTTCGTTCCGAGCGTCAGCGTCGTAAGGCTCTGTGTTTCGCCGCGCTGGAACAAGGCCGACCCGTGTGTGCGGGGCAGTACTCCAACTTCGATGGTAATGGGACGGATGTCGGCCAGACCTCTGCCATCGAGACGCTTCTTAGCTCCGAGAATCATCTCGCGCATGGCCATGTATTCCATATGATGAAGTATCTCGGAGATCTTCTTGCTCTGCTCGGGGAATCGTTCCGCAAGCGCGGTTTGGACTTCCTCGTACACTGCTGCAGTTTGCGCTGCACGGTCTTCCTTCAGCAACGGGGTGTTGGCAAGAACGGTGAGTTTGTCGCCCACCGCATCTTTAACGGCGGCTTCCAGTTCCGCATTAGACTCGCCCTCCTTTGGCGTTCGCTTCGCCTTCGAAAATTCCTTCAGCAATTCGTGTTGCAGCTTGCAAAGGAGTTTTATGTTCGCGTGTCCGAATTCGAGTGCCGCAAGCATATCGGCCTCGGAAATCTCATGCGACTCGCCCTCGACCATGACTATCGAATCATCCGTGCCGGCCACCGTCACATCGATATCGCTCGATTGGAGTTGTGTATAGGTCGGATTGATTATGAATTCACCATTAACACGGCCTACACGAACTTCGGCGACCGGGCCTTCGAACGGGATATCCGAAATGCATAGTGCTGCCGAGGCCGCAACGGCACCGATGGTGTCCCCGTCATGCTCCTGGTCGGAGGAATATACGGTGACAATCACTTGCGTCTCGAACTTGAACCACTCGGGGAACATCGGCCGGATAGGACGATCGATGAGGCGGGCCGAGAGGATCTCTTTCTCCGACGGCCTCGCTTCGCGCTTGAAAAACCCGCCGGGAATCTTGCCGGCCGATGCCGCCTTTTCGCGGTACTCGACCTGGAGCGGGAAGTAGTCAAACCCTTCCCTCAGTTCACGTGACGCCACGACGGTGGCGAGGACCATCGTGTCCCCGTAACGTGCCATCACTGCCCCGTCGGCCTGTTTTGCAAAGCGTCCGGTTTCGAGTGAAAAGGTCTTTCCACCAATGGTGATTTCTTTTGATACTTTCATACGGTATGATGCTTTCAGCGAAATGAGAAAAAGCGTTTACTTGCGAATCTGTAAATCAACGATCAACTTGCGGTAGCGCTCGATATCTTTTTCCTGCAGGTAGTCCAGCAGCCGGCGACGCTTCCCGACCATGCGGAGCAATCCAACCCGCGAGTGATGATCCTTCTTGAATTTATCGAAATGAGGCGTAAGATCATTGATGCGGGCCGTCAGCAGGGCGATCTGCACCTCCGGGGTGCCGGTATCCTGCGGTGTCTTGCCGTATTTCTTGATGATCTCGGCCTTCTGTTCCTTCGTTAATGCCATGGAGTAACTCCTGAGAATTGATGTGTTGTTGTTAATGTCAATGTTGAATTTCCGATATCATTCGCAGCGAATGCTCCTTATCACTCCGGAGCTGGCGAACCAACTCCTCCACTGACGCGAAGCGCTGCTCATCGCGCAATTTCCGCAGGAACGTCACGGTCACCTGCTTCCCGTAAATGTCGCCGCCAAATTCAAGGAGGTGGACTTCAAGCGATTCTACTGTTCCGTCTGTCATAGTCGGCCGTATACCGATGTTCATCATCCCGAAGTGACTCTTGCCGTCGATTTCAACAGATACCAAGTACACTCCTCGCCCGGGGATGAGCTTCCTCTTTGAGGTCGCTTCAATGTTTGCTGTCGGAAAACCGATTGTCTTTCCGCGACCATCCCCGTGGACAATCACGCCGGTCAGCGAGTATTCATAGCCCAGCAGTGCTGTGGCTTGCTGCAAATCCCCACCCTTGAGTGCGTTGCGGATTCTTGTACTGCTCACCACCGTATCCCCGACATTATATGGGTGCAACGCAAACACCGAGAAGTCATACGTGTTGCCCAGCGCCCGCAAAGCGTCAATACTCCCCTCCCTGTTTCTTCCAAACATGTGGTCGTACCCCACAACTACTTCCGTCACCCCTACACCTTCAACCAGATACCATTTGTAGAAGTCTTCGGATCCGAGGCGCGAGAACTCGAATGTGAACTCGATGATGAACAACACATCGACGTTCAAACGCTCAAACAAGCGAATCCGTTCATCAATGGTTGTCAACAATTCGACAGGACCTTTTTGCGAAGCGACCACTTCCTTCGGATGGGGCTCAAATGTCACCACCACGCTCCGTCCTCCAAGCTTCTCCGCCCTCTCAACGACCTCACGGACAATTTCCTGATGCGCTCTGTGAACGCCGTCAAACGTGCCTACAGTTACAATCGAATTCTTGACGTGTTGTACTTCCTGCAAAGAACGAGCGACAATCATGCCTCATGTCTCTCACGAGTTTGTCCCATTTGCATCAACTCGCCGATGCTCAGCGCCTCCCGGACACTGTACGGTCCTATCCGTGTTCGACGCAGGGTCAGGACATGCGCCCCGACACCGAGCCTTTGACCGATATCGTGCACGAGCGTCCTTATGTATGTTCCTTTCGAGCAAGACACACTCATCGTCACATCAGGGAGCCGTATGTCAGACACTGAAATATCGTAAACTCTGATGCTGCGCGGTCGCCGTTCAACTTCGAGGCCTTTCCGGGCATAGTTGTAAAGACGCTTCCCTTTGACTTTTGCCGCCGACCACATGGGCGGCAGCTGGCTCTGCTCTCCAACGAACTCCCGCACAACACGGAAAACGTCTTCGGCAGAGAGATGTTTCATACACTTTTTCTCGACAACATCAGATTCCGCATCGTAGGTTTCCGTTGTTTCGCCCAAGCGGAACAATACCTCGTATTCTTTGCTCAACTCTTGAAACGATGAGAGTTCCTTGGTCTTGCGGCCTGTGCAAACTATCAACAGACCAGTGGCAAGCCTGTCAAGCGTCCCGGCGTGGCCAATCTTTTTGATGTGGAAGATGCCACGCATCTTGTTGACAACGTCGAACGACGACCACTCTGCCGGCTTGTCCACAAGGAACATCCGTCCCTCAGGAACTGCCGGTTCACGACGTACTCCCGGTGTTTTTGTCATCGTTTTCATGAATCTTGTTTATCAGCCTGTTGATCTTGTCGACCTGATCCATGGTCGTGTCATGGTAGAATTGCAGGGCCGGGGCAAATTTCAACCGGACCCGGCCTGCGACAAGACCCCGTATATGGTGTTTCTGCTCTTCGAGCATTTCCATTGTGCTCTGCTGCTTCTGCTCGTCCCCGAAAATGCTGAAATACACCTTAGCAATTTTCAGATCGGCGGACACCCTCACTTCAGTCACCGTGATAAAGCCGTATTCAGGGCTGCTATAATCACGTGTGAGTATTGAGCCGATTTCGTGTTTTATCAGCGAAGCTACCCGTTCGGTGCGTATGGACATTACAGTTTCCGTTTCGTCTCGACAATCTTGAATGCTTCAATCGTATCGCCGACCTTGATGTCGTTAAAGCCTTCAAGACCGATACCGCACTCGAAGCCGGATTCCACTTCCCGCACATCCTCTTTGAATCTCTTGAGAGACGAAATAGTCCCTTCGAAGATCTGGATTCCATCACGGATCAGGCGGACCCTGTTATTTCGGGTAATCTTGCCATCCTGCACATAACAACCGGCGATATTCCCGACTTTCGGAACTTTGAACACCTCCCGCACATCGACGGTTGCAGTAATCTCTTCCTTCGTGTCCGGAGCGAGAAGTCCTTCAAGTGCCTGTCGGACATTCCCGATCGCATCATATATGATGTTATACGTGCGAATGTCAACCTGTTCCTTCTCGGCCAGACGACGTGCATTCAGATTCGGCCGGACACGGAAGCCGATAATAACGGCACCCGATGCTGCGGCAAGAATGATATCCGATTCGGAGATCGTTCCGACACCTTTGTGAATCACATTGACCTTCACTTCCTTGTGGTCAATTTTCATCAACGAGTCGGACAAGGCTTCAACCGAACCATCCACGTCACCTTTGACGATAACGTTGAGTTCCTTGACCTGACCTTCTTTGATTTGCTGCGAAATGTCATCAAGTGTTCGGAGACGGGTCTGCCGGAAATCCTGCTCACGCTTCAACTGCTGGCGTTTAAGACTGACTTCACGTGCAGTGCGATCCGAGTCCGTTACGACGAATGTATCACCGGCCTGCGGGAAGCCGTCAAGACCTGTAAGCTGAACCGGCGTAGAAGGTCCCCCCTCCTCGACACGATTACCACGCTCATCAAACATTGCCCGTACCTTGCCGGAATAGATACCGGCGACAAACGGGTCGCCCACACGCAGCGTCCCTTTCTGAACAAGAACAGTTGCGGTGATACCCTTACCTTTGTCCAACTGCGCCTCAATAATGGTCCCGCGGGCCAGCCTCTCAGGGTTCGCCTTGAGATCAAGCACATCGGCTTCGAGGGCAATCTTTTCGAGCAGCACATCAACGCCGTTGCCCGACCGTGCGGATAGCTCGACAGACTGGTATTTGCCTCCCCATTCTTCGACGAGGACATTTTTTTCAGAGAGCTGCTGACGGATGCGGTCAGGATTCGCCTCAGGCTTGTCGACCTTGTTAATGGCGATGATGATCGGAACACCTGCCGCCTGCGCGTGGCTGATAGCCTCGAGGGTCTGCGGCATGACGCTGTCGTCTGCTGCAACGACGAGTACAACAATATCCGTCACCTTTGCGCCGCGTGCACGCATTGCGGTAAATGCCTCGTGACCCGGTGTGTCAAGGAACGTAATCCGGCTGCCGGACTGGGTTGTGACTTCATATGCACCGATATGCTGCGTGATGCCACCAGCCTCTCCTGCTACGACATTTGCACGACGGATATAGTCGAGCAGTGATGTCTTTCCGTGGTCAACGTGTCCCATGATCGTTACGACGGGGGGACGACGAACAAGGGTCTCTTCCGGATCGTCTATATCCTCGAGGGCTTCTTCGTCAGTTACTTCTTCGTAGAATGCAATCTCGAAGCCGAACTCGTCTGCAACGAGCGTAATTGTATCCTTATCAAGGCGCTGGTTGATCGACACCATGATCCCCAGTTCCATGCACTTTTTGATGACTTCGGCGACATTGACCTGCATCAGATTGGCAAGGTCATTCACAGAAAGGAATTCCGTAACGCGCAGCTTGCCTGCGTCTCGTTGCGCCTCTTCCTGGAGCCGGGCTTCTTCCTCCTCGCGTTCTTTTCTCTTGCGCTTCTTGAATGATGCCCTGCTCACAAGCGGAGCGTCGTCCATTGCTGCGTAGGTACGGCGAATTGCCTGCGCCACCTCTTCGTGGTCGACTTCCTTTGTTCGGAGCTTTTTCTTCTTCTTTCGCTTGCGATCGAGCGGGTCAACTTCGACTACTGGCTCGGTTGTTTCCGGGCCGCGAACCTTTTTCTTCTTTTTCTTTTTCTTGTGAATATCTTCGGCGTCCGAGTCGCCGGGAGGCGCAGATGAAGGCTTCTGTACAGCCGGTGCGGGTTTCGCCTTGGTGCTTTTGCGAGCCTGCACGGATTTCAGGTCGATTTTTCCCTTTACCGTCAAGCCAACCTTCTGACGGCGCTCTTTCTCCAAGGGCGAGACGTACTCTTCCTTCTTGCTCTTTTCGGCGAGTTCTTCCTCCTCAACTGATGTTTTGTCGGCAGGGATCTCCTCTTCAACAGACGCTTCCTGAACCGCCTGTTCTACGTCTGATACTTCCGGCTTCATTTCTGCGACCGGTTCAGCTAAAGGCTCGGGCTCAGACTGCACAACAGGCTCCGGCTCTGGCTCTGCCTTCTCTTCAACAATAGGCTGCGGAGGCTCGACAGGAGTTTCCACCGCCGGAGAGTGTTCCTCTACTACGGTTTCTTCCGCTTTCTTCTCGGCCTTCTTTTTGCTCTCTTTGATCTCAGCAATCTTGCGCTGGTGCTTTTCGGCGACGTCCTTTTCCTTCTTGAAATGGACAAGAATGTCACGCATCATTTCTTCATCAACGCTCGACATGTGACTCTTTACCGTGTAGCCTTTCTTTTTCAGAAAGTCGACAAGCGTCTCATGCGAGAGATTCAATTCAGTCGCTACTTTGTAGATCTTCTTTTTCTTTTCTGCTGTTTCAGCCATTCTATCCCTTTGTTCAGAGAATCACGGATTCGGATTTCAGTGAAGCTATTTCTGTTCCGGTGACTCCTCTTCTGTGGGTTGGTGCGCCGATTCGGATTCGTCCTTCACAGCGGGCTCTTCTTTTTCCGCTGGTTCTGAGTTTTCCTCACCAGATTCACTTGCCTCCACCTCTTCCTCTTCCTCTTCCTCTTCTTCGACTTCAGCCTCTTCAAGATCCTGCTGCATCTGAGCCCGCAACTCTGCAATTTTCTCCTCTGTCAACCCCTCAATCTCAAGAAGAGTATCAAGCTTGGCCGTGAGCACTTCTTTCGCGCTCGTAATGTGGCGATCCATCAGAGCCTTGTACAATTCTTCACCAAGTTCGTCCTTAAACTCCTCGAGCTCGATATCGTACTCATCGTCGCCGCCCTCCTTGATCAAGTTGATTTCGAAACCTGTCAGTTTCGAAGCGAGACGAATGTTCTGGCCGTTGCGGCCGATGGCAAGCGAAACCTGATCCGCGGCAACGACGACGTTTGCAGTCTTCCCGGCATCATCAATTTCAATACTCTTGAGCTTTGCCGGAGCCAATGCCCGTTGGATAAAGACAAGCGGTTGATCACTGTAGTTGATGACATCGATATTCTCGTTATTCAACTCGCGGACAATCGTGTGAATACGAACACCCTTCATCCCTACACAGGCTCCGACGGCGTCTATCCGGTCATCATGAGATTCAACGGCAACTTTTGCGCGCTCGCCGGGCTCGCGGGCGATGCGCTTGATCTCAATAATGCCGTCGTATATCTCGGGAATCTCCATCTCGAACAGCTTGAGGAGGAACTGCGAGTCTGCTCTGGAGACAATTACCAACGGATTACCCGAGTTCTTGCGGACTTCCTTAATGACGGCACGAATGCTGTCGCCTTTCTTGTAGCGCTCCTTGAAAATCTGTTCATTCTTTGGCAGGAGCAATTCATTCTTATTGTGGTTAATGAGAATCTCATTCCGGCGGATCTGGTAGATCTCCCCCACCACAATATCGCCGATGGCGTTGCTATATTCGTTGTAGATATTCTCCCGCTCGATTTCCTTGATGCGTTGGTTCAGATTTTGTTTGGCACTGACCACCAACCGTCGTCCGAAAGATGCCAGCGGAACAACTTCGACATACTCTTCACCGACTTCCAGATCGTCCTCTCCTGAGAGCTCCTTGGCGGTCTCAAGATCGATTTGCGTGGAGGGGTTTTCCACCTGCTCGACAATCTCTCTTTCCAAAAAGATCTCGATATCTCCCTTCTCCATGTTCACGATAACTTCAAACTTTGCATCGGGCCCGTATTTCTTTTTTACCATCATCGCAAAGACCTCCTGCACGATATTCAGGAGCATGTCCTTGTCGATGCCCTTTTCCCGAACCATCGAACCAAACGATTCGACAATCTCTGAGTTCATTACTTCCTCCGAATAAGAATTCTCTTTACCACGGCGCAAGCACAATGGCTTCCGCTATGTCGGCAAACGCCAGCGTCTTCCGTTCTTCTGATTTGTCCAACACGAGCCTGATGTGCTGGTCCCCGGCCTCTTCCAACTTCCCGCGAATTTCCATTTGTGTTTCACCGGACGGCAGAAGCACTTTCAGTTTCCGTCCGATATGCTTCTTGTACTGCCACGGATACTTTAGCGGCCTGTCGATACCCGGTGATGAAACCACAAGATCATACGAGCCTTTCATGATATCGAGCGTATCCAAGTGTTGGGCAAGTTCTCTGCTGACCGCAGAACACAGGTCACTGGTAACTCCCTCCTCCGCATCGATAAAAACTCGAATGCTCGACCTGCCCCGATGGGTACCCACGGAAACATCGATAACGTGAGCCGCATGCGGTGCTGCAGAAGCCTCGGCCAGTTCTGCCAATCTCTGATGCAAAATCTGGACTTGCCCCATTTGATTGAAATTCTGTTTGAACCAAATAAAAATAGCCCGTTCCGGGCTACTTTCAAGACGTCACAAGATAACCATATGACCCTTGATAAGCAAGGGCTTATCAAACTCGCTTCCACATAGAGAGAAGCGGCCTTAAGTAATTGACTATAAATACGTTAACGAACTCGTTGAACTCACACCCTCATATCAGGGGTCCAGAGGTGATTCAATACCGATTCCGCTCAGATGGACACACTTATCGGAGTAATGAGAACGCTGTCTCCCTCATAAGAGCGGATGAGGTTTCGGAAGAACTGCGGTACTGTAATCGGCTGGTTTGTGTGCCTATCAAGCCAGACGTGAAGGGAAACATTCTCTGCTACCATTATTCCCGTCTTTGCCTGCTCGATGTATCCTTGTATCGCAAAGCTACTGTTCCGGATCCACGATATTCGAGTATGAACTGTGAGCAGGTCATTGAAACGGGCAGCGGAACGATAGTCAATTTCGTTCCGACCAATGACAACCCGCCAGTCCGTGGCATCGGCATCAGTAACGACAGGAAATCCTACGCTTTCGAAATACCCCATCCGGCCCACCTCGAAATAATGAAGGTACACCGCGTTATGGACTACTCCCTGCCAATCGACCTCGTTACTCCTCACTCGTACCGTTTCAACGTGTCTGAATTTTGATTTATCAATCATGGCTATCCGAACAGTTCCTGAAATACCCTCACGGCCTTTTGCATTTCTTCCATAGATACATCCAGATGAGTAACAGCGCGAACGCTCATCCAATTACCGGGACTGAGCAAAACTCCCTTGGTTCTGAGTAACGACAGAATCTCATCCGGTTGCTTGCCCGTCTTCTCAACACCAATCAGGACAATGTTCGTTTGTACGGCTTCAGTATCAATTGTCAACGAGGGCATTTTTGCCAGTTCACCGGCGAAGAATTTCATCTTGGCATGGTCGTCCGCCAAACGCGTTCGATTATTGTCGAGGGCATAAATTCCGGCTGCGGCGAGTAGGCCGGCCTGCCGCATTCCACCGCCGAATATTTTGCGGTACTTCCTGGCGCGGGCGACAAAGTGTTTTGAGCCAGCAATGACCGAACCGACTGGAGCTCCGAGTCCTTTCGAGAGACAAACGGAGACAGAATCAAAATACGAAGCGTATTCTTTGGGGGATATCCCTGTTACGACACATGCATTCCATAAACGGGCGCCGTCAAGATGATAACCCATTTGCTCGTTTCGTGTCAACTGATGTATCTCTTTGATTACTTCCAGCGGATAGATCGTCCCACCTGCCCTGTTGTGCGTATTCTCGATCGCCACTAATGCCGACCGGGGCATATAGTACAATTTTGGACGGATCGCCCTTTTGATTTGCTCCGCCGTCATCACGCCGCGCTCTCCTTCGATCAAATGAGGCTGGATGGAAGAAAGAAATGCAAGTGCCCCTGTTTCGTAGTTGAACAGGTGACATCCCTTTTCCATGATGACTTCATCCCCGGGTTGAGTATGAACCTTGATGCAAATTTGATTCGCCATTGTGCCGCTCGGAACAAAGAGCGCCGCTTCCTTCCCGAGAAGATCGGCAACCTTTGCCTGGAGAGCATTGATTGTCGGGTCTTCACCAAAGACATCGTCTCCCAACTCTGCTTGTGCCATAGCCATCATCATGCCTGCAGAGGGACGGGTTACCGTGTCGCTTCGAAGGTCAATAATAGATTGAGTCATGCTGTATCTTTTCCTGATTTCAAACGAGTTTCGAAAAACAAGCCCAGAACGACAAACAAACCAGAGAGCATACACACACGGCCAATTATATCTCCATAAGTTGTGTAGAACGTCAGGTCGTTACGCCTTTCAATCCGCTTGCTGAGTACTGCTTCTGTAAACAATTCCGTTTTTTCATGGACTTTCCCTGTCGGATCGATAAACGAAGAAAATCCTCCGACCGCACAACGGGCAACCCATCTCCTATTCTCTACTGCTCGGAAGATTGCATACTGATGATGCTGATACGCACCGGACATTCTGTCCCACCAACTGTCGATTGTAATGATGGAAATGAATTCGGCTCCTCGCTTAACGAACTCCGTCACAAATTCCGGGTACACGGATTCATAGCAGATCAGCGCGCAGAATCTGGCCCCAGACTTTTGTTCCTCAAAGACCACCGTATCCCGTCCTATCTGCCATCCTCCGATACCAACACCCCAGCGCAGAAAATCAAAGAAATAGAAGGCATCAGCGTACGGAACACGCTCCGCGATAGGCACCATTTTCATCTTCCCGTACCACGGTATGTCGGGAACGCCCGGCTGCATGAAAGCCGCGGCATTGAAAGCATCATAGCGCTCGCCTGTGGCAGCTATTCGCTTTGCGCTTGGGGGAGCCTTCGTTGTATCATCATAATAGACCGCCTGAGGAAGCCCGAACAGAACCGGAACATTGATTTCTTCGATTTTCTCCCGGACCAGCCGTAGTGTGTGCTCATTCCGCGGCGCAAGTATATAATATGGCATCGCCGTTTCCGGCCAAAGGATAATCTCGGGCCTGGGCACAGAATTCATCTTCATCAATGAATCCGTCATTCGCATGTACAGATCGATGGTTCCTATGCCTGAACTTACCCATTTCTCCCACGGATCGACGTTCGATTGAACAATCCCGACCGAAACCATCGGATACGAACGGTTCTGTTCGCTCAATGATTTCAGCACAAGCGTTCCATACAAACCGGGAACGACATATATCAAGGCGATTACCAGGGCCAAAACAACATTCGCGCGAATGAACTTTACGCCCTTTGCCAGGATTGACTTATACAGACTAAAGCCGAGGACATTCAGAACCAACATCCAGAGTGAGAGCCCGAGAACTCCGGTGTATTCAACGATCTGTAATCTGGCTTGATTGTATGATTGCGTGTTACCGAGTGTAAGCCACGGGAAGGACCACTCACTAAGTGTGTGTGAATACTCGTACCCCACCCAAAACACCGGCAACATCGCCGCAGCGAGGACCCACCCCGTCTTTCGCTTTACGTAGAGATACGCTCCCAGAGGAAGAAAGTAGAACAATGGATGGACAAGAATGGTGATCGCTCCTGCAATCATCATGTACGGGTCGTTCATGTGTGCATAGCCGCCCGTCCAATTCAATGTGATGGCGTGGAACACCACCATAGAAATGTAAATGTACTTCAGCTGCGAACGCAGCCCGCTCACTCTGTCAAGGAGTGCGAGCAACGGAATGAGTCCAAAACACGCGAGAATACCGTACGTGCTCGGAGGAAATGCAAAGCCCAGCATACATCCGGAGAGAACAGCGAGGGCGAGATGGCGGAAGCGGGATGACTGCTCTTCGTTCACGCAGGACGCCTCTCGACATGTATAGACGGAACAAGTGTGCGTGTAATCTCTTGCCACGCGCCTACAACGGCAAGCCCGACAACCGTGCCGATAACAGCCCCTGCCAGAATATCGGAGGGATAGTGCACCCCGACAGCAACGCGCGACAGCGCAACGAGGCCCGCAAATATGTACAGGTAGATCCTCGCCTTCGGATAGTAATACGCAAACAGCGTCGCCACCCCGAAGTTGTTAACCGCATGCGACGACGGGAAAGAGCGCCCGCTGCCGCAACCTACAAGAAGATGAACCTGTCCCGCAAGTTCAGCGCACGGCCTTAATCGTCCAACCATTGGCTTGATAATGGAACTGCTGAGTTGGTCGCTGAGTGCAAGAAGCGGAATGATAAGCAGAGCCACAGTGCGGCCCCTTTTCCCCCCCTTGATGAGAAGCCATAGCCAGATGCCGATCAACACAACCCTAATCGGAAGCTGCTTGTCATAGTCGGTGAGTATCGGCCATACGACATCTCCGATTGTGTTGGCCAGGCTTTTATTGATGAAAAAGAAAATTGCGAGATCTATCGAGTAAAGAGCCTCAACCATTCGGTTTCTTATTTGGATTTCTATTGATAAATGATACTATCCCCCAGATCGACAGCAGGAGCAATACGAAACCGGTGACAACTTGCGAGTAGGTTGCGAGGTACGACCCGATCTCCTGCCAGTTATTGCCAAGAGCAAACCCGGCACCTACAAGAATGGCGTTCCATGCCAATGCACTCGCAGCAGATAGGGCTGTTGTCCGCGCCAGATGCAGTTCCGCCAATCCGGCGAAGAACGAAACGACTGCGCGCGTGCCGGCAAGAAATCTGTTGGCTATAATGAGCCAATAGCCGTAGCGTTTGAACCAGTTTTCCACCTTCTGGACGGCAGAAGGAGGAATGAACTTGAGTTTCCCCTGCTCGAGAATCCGATCTCCGAATGCATCCCCTATTTTGTACATCGTCATGAAACCGAGAGTGCTCCCCACAGTCGCCGCAATCAACGTTTCTGCAACGCCAGCCCGTCCGATTGCGGCAAGCGAACCCCCAAACACTACAATCACATCGCTGGGAAAGGGCGGAAAGATGTTCTCGATGTACGCAATCATAAATACCGCAGCGTACACCATAAACGGATCGACCGACCGCATCCATACAACAATCTCTTCAAGCGCCGGCATACCGTTATTCCTTCACGATGGAAGCGACTGCGTGAGCCACGGCCCCCTCTTCCTTGCCGATGAAGCCCAGCCCCTCGTTTGAGGTGGCCTTGACCGAAACGCAGTCCACCGGAATGGAGAGTGCATCGGCAATGTTGTGGCACATTTGTTCGACATGAGGCAGGATTTTCGGACGCTCGAGCACGAGCATAGCATCAACATTTACGATCTTGAATCCCCTTGAACTGAGCAGTTCCCCTACATGTTTCATCAGCTTGAGACTCGATATATCCTTGAACTCAGGATCCGTGTTGGGAAAGTGCTTGCCGATGTCCCCCAAGGCGGCTGCGCCCAGAAGTGCATCCATGAGCGCGTGCAGCAATACGTCTGCATCAGAGTGACCGTCAAGGCCTTTCGTGTGCGGGATTTCCACTCCGCCCAACACAAGCCTGCGTCCTTCGGCAAATCGGTGGACGTCAAAACCGAAACCAATCCGCGAATAGATAAGCTTACCTGATTTGAAAATTTGTGTATGATGGGGAACTTAGCTCCAACCACTCCAATCGTAGATTCGTCACGCGGGCCGAGCGCGGCCCGACTTTAACGACTTTGATTAATTCTTCCAGCAACGACCGATCTGCCTCAGCATCTATTTCCACCTTCCCGTCGGGTAGGTTCCTTACCCATCCTCTTATGCCAAGACTATCTGCTCGACGGGCAACAAACCAGCGGAACCCGACACCCTGGACCAATCCCTCTACAAGTATGTGAACACGGTTGGACATTTCTGCACATCAAAATACACGAGACACGACCGAAATGCAAACGCTACTGCACCGTAACCGTAACTGGAGGAGACTCATACCGCTCTTCTCCACGTTGGCCGCGCAACACCATCGTGTGCGAGCCGCGATGCAGCGAAGCCAATGGAAGCCTGTACCGGAATGGAGGTCGCAGCTGAGCTACTTGTTCATCATTCAGCCACAGAGTAACCTCCCTGATGCGGGTATCGACAAAACCTTCCACGAAAATTGTTTGATACTCCTGACGGAGAACCGGATCCATCTTGAAGATTACACCTGATGCCGGTGTATTAATGACGATTGGCAGCGAGCGGGGTGCCATTGCTGCAATCTGTTGAGGCGGCTGAGGCAACCCCACCGATCGCGCCCACGCGTCAAACTCCGGCGGATAGACTTCGAACACTTTTTCCTCGACAAACTCCACTGGTGTGGCTCGCTGAGCAATTCCCCCCGTCCTCCTATCCACGCGCACACGTTTATGCACAATGCAAATAACTGACGGATCGCTCCCTTCAATGAAGTACTCATACATCGTCCCGGGACAAGCGACACCCGGTCGCATACCCGATGAAGGACAGATAACCGACTTTGTGATTCCCTCCGGTTTCGGAAAGTTCTCCGACCGGTGATCATCATGCAAGAGCAACATGACATCCCGGAAAAGCGGTGCAGCGCCTGTTATGCCCGACACGAGTTTCATGGGACGAGCATTGAAATTCCCGACCCAGACGCCGACCGTATACCGTGGACTGTAGCCCAAAGTCCAGTTGTCACGGTAGTCTTTCGAAGTACCTGTCTTGGCGGCTGCCGGGAACGGAAGGGAGAGTGAACTATGCACGCCAAAAGCCGGAGCTCTGGCCTGACGATCGGAAAGAATATCAGTCAACAGAAATGCAACTTGTGGCGACAGTACTTGTCTGGGCACGGACCTGTGCTCTAGCCCATCTTCCGTCTCAAGCCAGTGATGCGGAGCAACGCCAGCCCCATCATTGAGCTTGATGCTATCGATGTACCGCAGCGGGTGGAACGTCCCGAGATTTGCCAGCATACTGTATGCGTTGGTAAGTTCAAGCAATGAGACCTCACCATTCCCCAGGGTCAGTCCGAGTCCGTAGAACGAAGCGGGTTTCCGCAAAGATATAAAACCTGCAGCATGCAGCGCTCGTAGCAGCTGCTCGTCGCCGATCCGTTCCAGCGTTCTCACAGCCGGAACGTTATACGAACACGCCAACGCAATACGCATCCGAACAGGCCCATGATAACGCCGATCATAATTCTCCGGCAAGAAGTCGATCGAAGCGTCCGAGTTCAACCTTGGGATATCAGCGAGGAGCGAGGCAGGGGTCATACCCGACTCAAGCGCAAGCCCGTACGTGAACGGCTTGAGCGTGGAGCCCGGCTGCCGTAAAGCGAGAGCCCCGTTCACTTGTCCGTTTGTCGTCGAGTCGAAAAAATCCCCGGAACCGACCAGCGCGACTACTGAGTGGTCTTGATTATCGATCACGACAATGGCACCGTTGCTCACAGAATGCCGTTTCAACCGTTGGAGATGTGACTGGAGAAGCAGCTCAAAAGCCTTTTGCTTCTTATAATCGAGTGTTGTCTTGATTTCAGTGACAAGATCACGCTGTGATTCGGGAATCCGTTGAAGAACCATTGAAGTAAAATGTGGAGCCTTGAATAATGGACTCCGCGGTTTGATCACCAGCGGTTCACTCGTTGCCCTTTCATACTCGTCATCCGAGATCATTCCCTCCTCTAACATTCTGGAGAGAACATACCGCTGTCGTGTTCTTACCCTATCGAGTCTCTTGAACGGATCATTGAGAGATGGAGAATTCGGAATCGCAATGAGGAACGCCGCTTCCGCAAGTGAGAGTTGTGCGGAGGGCTTTGCAAAATAGAGACGGGACGCAGCATCAATGCCAACCGTCTGATTGCCGAACGACACGCGGTTGAGGTACTGCGTGAGAATATCCTTCTTTGAGAACATTCTTTCAAGACGAAGGGCATACCACATCTCCCTCACCTTCTCGAAAAGTGTCCGGGGTCGTCGATAGACGTTTCTGATCACTTGCATAGTAATCGTGGATCCGCCGCTTACAACCCGCTGCTCCCGTGCGTTTTGCAACAGAGCGCGCCCCAAGGCAATCGGATCAACACCGAAGTGGCTTTCAAAGCGCTTATCCTCCGTGGCTATGGCTGCTTGCATGACATAGCCCGAGATATCGGACAAGTTACTCCAGCGGCCGCGGCCTTCCTCTGCCGACAGCACTTCCCGAAGCAATATGCCGTTCCGGTCGAGAATTCTGAGCGAGGTGACACGAGCAGGATCGAATACTTGCCGGTCCAGTGGCAGAAAGATCGTTCCAAGAACAATCACCGGCAGCAATCCGGCAAGCCATATGAGTGTTCTTCTCCTCACCTGACTTCGATCTTTCCATCTGAAGTTCTGCCAAACACCTCGGGCTCGTACATCATTTCTACGTGGGATGCGGGCAACGTAAACTTGCCGGGGGTACGGGCACGGGCCAAGTATGTGAATGTGTGTACCCCCGCATCCAACTGATCCGCGAAGAGCATAACTTTGTCATCTCGGAATTCCTTGTGGTTGAATGATCCCCACCACCGGAACTCTTGCCGGCCATCCATCGAGGAGAGAATCCGTCCCAACTCGGAGCTTTCAGTTATGAGAGACGTGTTTACCGCTTCAAACCCTGCGGGAAGAGGGTCCTCCACCACAACAAAGTTTCTCCCCTGAGGCGACATTACCCTGATCGTTATCTTGATCAAAGACCCTGCTGTGAACGTCTGCTTCTCGGTGCCTTGCTGGGAGTTGAGCAACTCGACGGATTTTGTGATTGCCATACCTTCCTCTGCAGCCTTTGCCGGCTCTTTCGGAAAATAGCCCATGCGGAAGCCGGCATAAAGCGTACCGGTTCCATCTTTCATGACCGTCAATGGCAGAGATACTCCTCTGCTGAGTTTGTCCAGTGATCTCATGGAGCGATCGATTTGGAGCGACCGGCCCTCATATGATTTTTCCAGGAGTTTTTCCGCAGCAAGCTTGATCTCAGCTTTGAATTGTGGAGTCTCACGCTCATACTTTCTGTAATATGCCGCGAGCGCCTGAACGACGTGGACGTTCTCTTGTGTGTTCGACCACCTTCCGCCGCGTTGTTGTGTCATTAGCCAACGGAGTATTTTAGCCGGGAGATCAGACTCCTTCGGAAACGCATCCGCCTCGATAAGTGCGTGCAGAATGATACCAGTTGTTCTCACATTCGAACTCCAGCACCACTCAAGTCCTTGTACCTTCGGCTCCTCGAAGTGTGCCGTCGTCGGATTAACCTTGACAGCATTCAGAAGGTTTTGTGATATCCCTTTGAGCATCTGTCTGTTTTTGGTGGATATTGCGATTGCCCGGAGCAAATTCGCACGGGCAAACAACGGAAGAGAGTTGAGATTTTTGAAAAGTCCTTCGTAGTAGGCTGGTTCCGGCGTGCCCAGGGCCGCAAGAGTATAGAGAATCAAGGTCTTTGTGGCTGCCCATGTGTGCTCTGTGTAGGGATATACAGGGCTTCCCCCCTCCCACCGTAGCACTTCGCGGATAAAATCTGCTCCCTTGCTCAAAATGCGCGAGTCGACGTCGTAGCCATTGTTCTTTGCGGTGGCTAAAACGTACATGGCATACGCGGAGGAGTATGGCGAATCTCTGTAGTCTCCCGGCCAATAGGCAAACCCGCCATTGTACACTTGGTATCTTCGCAGTTCGTTGAGTGTTGAAACTACCACCTGATTGAGATTACGACCTTTCAAGGCCTGCAGCCCGAAAACTTCTACCATTTCTCGCCCTACAATTAGCGGCAGAACGGAGCTGCTCTTTTGTTCAATGCAGCCATACGGGTATGTGAACAAATACTCAACGCCGGACTCAAGACCAGATAAAGCGGTCGACGACGCAGTGACATCCAGTGCTCCAAGGCCCTCGTGAATATTCTGCGGAACAATCACCTGAAGGTCAGCTTTGGCTGTGACAGCTCTGTATTCTGCAACAGTTTCTTTCCTTCGGGGAATTTCCAGAGGAATGGTCACTGTCACGCCATCTGTATGATCCCCCATTCTGGCTTGAAAGGAAAATGTCCCCCTCCCCGTACGATTGACGGCAAACGGAGTCAGTACTTCCTTGCTCTCACCAGCATCAAGATCAAGCTCCACTGTCTCCCTCCCCTTCATCAAGAGCCCGTCAACAGAGGTACGAATGGCGACTTTACCTTTCTGCTTTGTGTAATTGTGAACTACAACACCAGCCTCGAACGAATCTCCCAGCCTTGCGAAACGCGGAACAGAAGCTTGCAAGAGGAGCGGTTTACTGACGGTGAAGCTATTCTCGCCGTACCCGAATTCTGCGGCCTTTGTTTGCGCAACAGCCATTATCATAAACGTAGTGAGGTTGTCCGGTAACTTGAACCGAACCACCACCACACCTGCTGAATCAGTCCGAAGGAATGCGCTCCAATATGCAGTGGATTTGAAATTTCCCCTTGTCTCGATGCCGGCTAAATCTGCACCACCACCCCCGCCTTCATCTTCTCCCTTCTCACCAAAACTCCTCGCCTGAACAATCTGTGAGCGGGATTCTGTCGTAACAACGGAGAGCGGTCGCTGCCCGTAAAAGGCGTCAAAGGGATCTGGAAGCCGGTATCCAATGAGGTTCAATGTTCCCTTGTCCGCCACACTTATGGCAACCTCGGCTCGGGCCGGTGCACCTGCAGCATCACGTACATTCAGGGTAACCGTTACAGAGTCTCCCGGACGATAGTTCTCCTTGTCCGGATTCGTCTTCAAAGATAGCCGGCGGGTTCCGGGGTCCACCTGCAAGTTTACATACCCGATCTTGAAGGACGGCCGTCCGACATCCGTAGTCTGATCCAGCTCGGGACGAGTTGTCATCCTACCTTGAAGAAGCACTACAGAAACAAAGACGTTGGGAAGCGACTTTCCATCGAGAGGGATGCTGATCTCCGGGGCGCTTCCTTTCAACGTAGCACGCCAATGACGGAGAATTCCCTCACGTTCAACGCTTACCAGAGCAGTGGCTTCTTCATACGGGTTCTTTACGATGATGCGCGCCGTTTGCCCCGGCTTGTATGTTTGCTTGTCCGCGACAAGTTCGATACGATCATCATTCGTTCGTTCCCATGCAACGTAATCATCGCCACTTGCATAAAAGTATGCATCGGTACGAATGACATTCCCGCGGCTATCTTTCCCTTCGGCCTGCACCAGGTAGAACCCTGAAGCATCGGGAGTATAGCTGACAGCGACGGGACTGCTCCCTGTTGTTACCTCCCGTTTGAAAAGTACACTATCGACTGGCTGAGATTCCCATTCAAATCCCCCCTGGATACTCGCTCTACGGACTGAGTGCCATTGGCGTTTGAGAACACGGAAGGTGATGTTCTGACCGGAAACCATCTCGCCTCCCGGCAGTACACTCACGATCCTGCAGGTCAACGGCGTTTTCGTTTTGATGAATGTGGATGACGGGGATACTCCTATGTAATACTCACCTTGATGAATTACGACGGACGCTCTTCCGGAAATCACCTGCCTGCTCGGTGAAGTGACATCGCCTTCGACAACCAGATTCCCTGTCGTCAGGACTGTTCCAACCTCAGTTTTGTACGACACCCCCAGCGAGCCATCTGCCGCAAGCGATGTGTCCGACGAGTGGAGGAGGCGTGACTGGGGTCCGGCAGTTTCTTCATAAGACCAGAAGCTTCTGCCGAACCAATAGTCGTCCCAATTCGGGGGAGCAAAGTAGGTTGGGTCAACCCGCATACGCCACCTTACCGGCTGGTTTCTCAATGCCCCGCCGAACAAGTACATCGCCGAGATAGTGGCTTGTATTTCGTCACCCACAACCAGTGACTCTTTGTTGGGACGAACTTCGACTTCGAACTCGCTCACGCGGTACGCTTCGACCCGGAAAGATGCCGCAGTCAACACTTTGTACGGATATTCTCCCTCCCTCAACTCACGTTGTGGCTTGCGAATGCTCGCTTCAACAGTGTAATATCCAAGACGGGCATCCTTCGGAATCTTGAAGGTCCCTGCCACTGACCCGAATTCGTTCACGCGCATTGAATCTCTGTATCCCTCGTCGCTTTGCGGGTCGTACACCCTCAGAAGAATTTCTCCGGACGGGATTTGCCAATCCGCTTTTCGTCTGGAGCGGAATATACCCTTAAATTCCACTTCCTCTCCCGGCCGGTAAATTCCTCTTTCGGTAAACACCATTCCTTGCCACGGATCCTGCTCCGGATTCCAATCGGTCATGACATTGAACCGGTAGGGCTCGATGCCTTCATTCCAGGTTGAAGCCGTGTACGCGATATCATCACCGTGTGTGACAATCACCCAAAGCCGCGGTGAACTCCATTCTTCACGGGGAATATCGGGGAACTCGCGCCATCCAGGGGCCTCGACAATTCCATCACCGTTGGTAATTCCTTCCCAAATCACTCGATTGGAATCATCTCTAATCTGTACATTCGCCCCTGCAACCGGCTTCGTATCCTTCAAACGGGTCACCCAGATGAGTATGCCGTCTGGAGAAAATTTCGAAGTCAAACCGAGCTCTGTTACCTGCACATCTGCCCTGAGGAAGCCATCGTAATGGGAGTCGAACGCGTCGGATGGCCGGGAGACTTGAAGTAAAAGAGCCCCTTTCTTTCCCGCTCCAAGAGCCTCATCCAATGGCAGTGCGGCCGTTGTTTGCAGATCACGCTTTGCCCTTGGATTCCACGCTTTATCAATCTGAAAACGGCCCATCAATTCAAGATGTCGAGCGTAGATAGTGTCACTCCTTAAGATCGGAACGATACTCTCAGGTCCCAGTCGCATCATTTGGACGCGAACAGCTTCCATGTTCATGACCGTGACCGGATAGGCTCGTACGCCGTAGGCCTCCACGATGCCGTGGCCGGTTGTCATCGACACTGCCGGATCATATGAAACAGTATTGATAGCGAAGTGTACATCTTTCCCAAGTCGCTGACCGTATATATCTTGCAGACCCTTGCTTATGGTGATCGTGTATTTTGTCTGCGCCGAAAACCGGAAATGAAGTGTAGGCTCCGGGCTACTCCAAGCCCATTGGTCCATGCTGCCTGCAGCCTCAACGGATGGCTCGAATTTGAGATGCTTTGCCAGCTCTTGTACAGCTACAGGAGTGTTAAATCGAAACGTCAGTGGGAGGTTAGGTTTCCGGTCGGTTGGCTGAGTGACTTCAATGAATGCAAACTTGCCGTAGGTTCGGAAGGAGAATGATGATTCTGTTTCAGTCCCAAGCGTCCCCTCCGCCGCCGGCAGCCCCTTCTTGACGACGACGACATAATTCTGGTCTTTTTTTAGCTCGATATCCGGTTTCAGCATCAAGAAGAATGTGGAATCACTTCCGTAGAACCTCGCACTTCGGAGGTCTTCCATCCGTGGAGATGACACAACGACTTTCACAATCGGACCCGACCGTGTTCCTTCAGTTATCGCAATGAACCCTCGCGCTTTCGAAGCATGAACCGGAAGTGAGAATTGGAGGAAGATGGGAGTCTTTACATCAACCGCAACGGATCCATGGCCCGGCATGGTCTTGACGAGCTTGGGACGTGGCGTGCTGAAGGTCCATTGCACATCCCTAGGGAGAGAAGATCCGTCAAGCGCTTTTGTTCCGGCCTTAATCGTGACGGAGTATTGCGTCGCTATTTTGAACGGCGCCGAGGGAGTGAATGACACGGTGCTCGATCCTAGCCATCGATATTTTCCCCGTAGAGGCGGCGTAAGCGTGAGCGGACCAGTCCCCTCTCCTTCAGGAAGTTTCTGCAGGGGTACCATCGGTTTGTTGAAGGTGGCAAGTATCGAAGTAACTTGTTCAGTCCCTTCTGTTTGCCCCTTTGGCCATGAGGTAATAATCTGGAGATCATTGGGAGGTTGTCCGACAGCAACGGTAGAGAAAAGGGTGACGATCACGGAGATACGGAAGAAGTAGCGCATCGGGACTCCTTGGGTTTGAGTACGGACCGGGTTTCCCCGGAATCATCTTAAGCAAAAAACAGGACTTTGTCTCAAGACTTCATTGGATGAGCAACAGCGGGTTTATTAAGACCGGGAATCGTGATTGATAGTTCGGAGATCAGCACACCTGTAATGATTAGCACAGCACCTCCAACTTCCAACCAACCGAGTCGTTCGGCGAGAGCAATAGCCGCAAATGCCGATGCCCATACCGGCTCAATCGTGAAGATAATTGCTGCTCGCGTTGGGGTCGTATCTTTTTGATATCGGGTCTGGACGTACGTTGTAATCACGGTAGCAAACACGGTCAGGTAAATCATACTCGAGATCATCGAAAAGGTTGGAGTGAACCTCATCTCCTCGGCCGCAAGCGCACTGAGAATGCCAAATACCCCCGCGACTACGGTTTGCACGAATGCTAGTTTTCCCACCGAAACCATCTTCGACGCTATGTCGAGATACACGATGTAGTACGCGAACAGGATGGCGCAAATCAGCGTGAGACCGTCACCGATGTTGAATCCTCCTCCCGACGGTGAAGTCATAAGCCAAAGTCCGGCGAGAACCACAATGATTCCGAGGATATTCCCCCATGTCGGCGAACGTTTCTCGACAAGGAACTGAATGATAGGAACGAATACGACCATCAGACTTGTGATGAACGCCGACTTGGAAGCCGTGGTAATAGTCAGTCCGATGTTCTGTGAAATGAAGCCCAGATAGAGGAAGAAGCCAAGAACAAATGCCCGGACGAATTCCTCGCGTGTGATTGGAAAGAGCTGCCGGTTGAAGAGAGCCAGGAATGCAGCCGCGGCCAACAAGAACCGCACTCCCGTCATTAACACCGGGGAAATGTCTTCCAGTCCGATTTTGACGAAGACAAACGTGCTTCCCCAGATGAGTGTTGTGGCAAGAAGGGCCGATTCAGCCCGGGTTTGAGTGGTCATAGGTTATGCATGAAGGCCGGAAGACATCAGCACTCATCCGGCGTTTCTCATGATGCAATAGCAGGATCTCAGGCGGGCTGCTTTTGCCACACTTCGCGAGTCTCGTATTGAGTGAATAGCTTCCCCCAATGCGTCGACTTCTTCCAATGTTCAAAGACTCTCCTGTCCTTCACCGGCCACCTGTAGTAGTCGTGATACGCCTCCGACCCGAAGATGAACAGATGCACCATCGGAGTGCGGAAGAAGAGCTTCTGCATCCCTTTCAGCGGCCCGAACCACGCAAGGTTTCCGAACAAACTCACCCCGTTGTTTCCAACAGTAAAGCCCCACGACTCATTGGAAATATCGGCCCCGACAATTTCGATGTCACGAACATCGCCAACCCCCAGTTTGTCTTCGTGAGCAACCCGGATATACTCGATACTCAATGGATCAAAGCCCATCATCTTTGCCGCAACTGCATCGATGGCAACCTGATCCGCACTCGCCAGTATGTAATCCTTGATGACGGGATACATCGTGCGGGGGCCGGGGCCGTTCCCCGCTGTGGTTCCGTCCATCATCGCAAATACGCCTGCATGTATCTCTTTCTGGATAGCCAGCAAATCCACAAGCGTACGATGAATCCACGAGTGTGTGTAATGACGCTTCGTGTTCAACAAGCCGCCGAAGGCGTTCTTCATTGCCCCCGTTGTCGTCGTGTAGATATGGCATTTCACTGTAGGAAGATGAACGATGTTCTTCCCGAAGAAATAATCCGGAATCGTGATCCCTTCGGGATAAATCATGTTAAGAACATGCATCCGTGCTTTCGGCTCGTATGTATTCCACTTCATATCCTCTTCCTTGAAGTTGAAGAGAACGGGGATATCATACTTCTTGAAGATTGGAACATAGTTGTTCAGATCCTCTCCCTTGAAGGCGTCAGTCACGACGGTCTTGTTTTGCACACAGGAGATATCAGCAAGCCCAGCCTTTTGCAGAGCGAGAACCGTCCCCTCCATCTGCCACGGTGTCGTATTGGCACCGGGAAACGGGAAATGCCATGAGATGTTATCCTTAAGGATAGTGGTAGCCCCGGGAGCAAGCACCTCTTTTATTCCGGCAAGATCAGCGAGCCGCTGATAGTCGTCAAGCACAGTAGAAGGAGAAGTTTTGATGACGGCAACTTTCGATTTCATAGAGCCTATTCTCGTCCCAACAATTGCATTTTCAGATCAGTGGTAATTACTAAAACACAGCGGTTTCTTCGTATACGCCAAACACCTCTGTGAGGCTCTGGCACATTTCGCCGAGTGTTACATAGGCGTGCGTGCAGTTGAGAAGCCTCGGCATGAGATTCGTCCCGTCGGATGCAGATTGCTTCAACTCTTCGAGTGTGCGCTGGACTTCGTCATTGTTACGGGACTGTCGAAGATCCGCCAACCGTTTGCGCTGCTTGATTTCGACTTCGGGTGAAATTGCCAGAATTGGAATCTCGATCTTCTCATCTTCTTCAACAAAGTCGTTCACTCCAACAATAAGCTTCTGCTTCGTATCCAGTTCCAGCTGGTAACGATAAGCCGCTTCGGCTATCTCACGCTGGAAGAAGCCTGCTTCGATTGCGGGAATCACTCCACCGAGCGCATCGATCTTCTCGAAATATGCTTCGGCTTCCTTTTCCATCCTGTCTGTCAGAGCCTCGACGAAGTAGCTTCCGCCCAACGGGTCGATCGTATTGGCAACGCCGGTTTCATGGGCAATGATCTGCTGTGTGCGCAACGCGATCTTGACCGCTTTTTCGGACGGTAAAGCGAGCGTTTCATCCATCGAGTTGGTGTGAAGCGATTGCGTCCCTCCCAACACGCCGGCAAGAGCTTGGAATGCAGTCCGTACGATATTGTTCTCCGGTTGCTGGGCTGTGAGTGTGCAGCCCGCTGTTTGCGTATGGAACCGGAGGGTCCACGACTTCGGGTTCTTCGCTCCATAACGGTCACGCATCCGCTTTGCATAAATGCGGCGGGCCGCCCGGAACTTGCAGATCTCCTCGAAGAAATCGAGATGTGAATTAAAAAAGAAGGAAAGACGCGGGGCAAAACTATCGACGTCCATACCACGCTTAATGCATTCTTCGACGTAGGCGAAGCCGTCTGCCAGCGTGAACGCCAACTCCTGCACGGAAGTCGAGCCCGCTTCCCGGATATGATAACCGCTCACAGAAACGGGATTCCACAAGGGCATCTCGTTTGAACAGAATTCGATCATGTCCACCACGATCCGCATCGACGGATGAGGCGGATAAATCCACTCTTTTTGCGCTATGTATTCCTTCAGAATGTCAGTCTGAATCGTGCCGCGCAGATCTTTCCGTTTTGCACCCTCTTTCTCGGCAACAGCAATGTAAAAAGCAAGCATCATCGCCGCAGGCGCGTTGATCGTCATGGACGTGGAAATGTCTTTCAACGTGATTCCGTCAAAGAGTATTTCCATATCGGCGAGCGAACTGACAGACACACCGCATATCCCTACCTCTCCTTCACTCACCGGGTCATCGGCATCTCTTCCCATTAATGCAGGAAGATCGAAGGCAACAGAAAGGCCTGTTTGTCCGTGTTCCAGCAAATAGTGATAACGGGCATTTGTATCCTCCGGCGCACCGAAACCTGCAAACTGCCGCATCGTCCATAGCTTGCCGCGATACATATTGTGGTGGATTCCGCGTGTGTACGGGAACTCTCCCGGAAATCCTATGTCTGAAAGATAATTGATGTGGGCTACATCATCGGGAGTGTATAGTAAATCTATTGGTTCACCACTTACAGTCGTGAACGACGCGTGCCGCTGCAACGATGGAGCTGCAGCACGGGCTCGCCACTTCTCTTTCTCGCGCCGAATCTCATCAAATCCATTGTTCTTCATGCGCACCCCTTGCATTCTAATGAACAGTTTTTCTTCATTTTCATTAAAGAAACGAATAATCGGGCTGAAACTCAACCAGGCTCAGGCAGGCGATTTTTGTTGTATTGCAACGAGCGAGCGTATTCAAAGCCGCCCAAAGCGACGATCCAGTTCATCCGTTGCAATTTTTAGAACTACGGGGCGACCATGCGGACATACGTAAGGCATGCTAGTGGCAAACAATTGATCGAGGAGCGACTGCATCTCCGCCGGAGTTAATGCATCACCCGCTTTGATTGCTGCCTTGCAGGAATATGACTTTGCAACAGTATCACGAGCATCGAGTTTTCCATGCTGCGAGTACTCTTTGTACTGGTCCAGCAACTCCTGTACAATTGTAGATTCATTCACGTGCTTGATATCAGCTGGAACGCCTTCTATCACGATGGTATTTTTTCCAAAAGGTTTAATGCTGAAGCCCAGCTTGTCCAGATGAGGGAGTAACTCGACACAAAGAGCATAGTCTCCCGGCGTCATTTCCACGGTCAACGGAAAGAGGAGCTGCTGCGCTGGCGGTGATTCCTTCTCGAATCTACCCAGAGCCCACTCGTAGAGAATTCGTTCGTGGGCGACATGCTGATCGATAATCATAATGCCATTTTCAATCGGTGTCAGTATGTACTTGTTATGCAATTGCCAAACGAGGGGCGATTGTCGTGATACGGTGGGAGTCTCTCCTGCTCTCCCGAGGGATTCTTGCTCAGGCAACTTTCCCTCGTCCGAAAACAACTGGCGGGACGCCTCAATTCCGTCCGTTGTCCGAGCTATTGGCTGAAAACTGAAATCCGAGAACTCCTTATGGGGCAGAATCTCCCCTGTTGCAGGATCAACTCGTTCCGTCGAAGGCCACATGTGCTGCCTGTCCGTGAATGAGAGTCCTATCGTTCGCTGATCGTCTGTTCCAGCCGACATTGCGGGGATCAGGTTGTTTGTCGAAAGAGTTCTTCGGACAAGGGTAGAGATGAAGCGGTAGATGTTTTGTTCGTCCTCGAACTTGGCTTCCAGCTTAGACGGGTGGACATTTACATCAACACGATGAGGATCGATATCCAGGAAGAGAAGAAAAAACGGAAACGTTCCCTTTTCCAACAAGTTCTCGTAGGCGCTGAACACGGCGTGCGCAATGTTCCGGTTCACGATATGCCGCTTATTGAGAAAAAGATGCTGGTTTGCCCGCGTTCTCTGCCCGAACGAGGGCTTGCCCACATACCCGTAAACAGAGATATAATCATTCCGCTCTTCCATCCAGACAAGTCCGCTGTAGTAGCGTTCTCCGTAAACATCCTTCAACCGCTCCTCAAGTGAGGCGGCTCTCAGGTCAAGAAGGGTCTCATCATCACTAATGAACTTTATCGCTACTTCCGGGTGGCTCAAAGCAACACGTTGCACTGACTCTGAGATGTGGCGGAATTCGGTAGGTGTAGATTTCAAAAACTTTCGCCGGGCGGGGACATTGAAGAAAAGGTTTTGTACGCTGATAAGAGTTCCGGGCTCACGTCCTTCTCGCGCTACGCGCATGCCTGCGTTGCCGTCCATGTGCACAACAACGGCTGCATCATCCTCTGCTCGTCGCGTCTTCATTGTCACATGTGCCACCGAGGCAATCGAAGCAAGCGCCTCTCCTCTGAAACCGTATGTGCGGATCGCCTCAAGGTCCTCCACCGTCGAGATCTTGCTGGTTGCGTGACGAAGGAATGCATTGCGTGCATCCTCTTCATCCATTCCCATCCCGTTGTCGGCGACCTGAATCAGCTTCTTTCCTCCCTCCTTTACCACGACCAGGATCTCTGTGGCGCCGGCATCAAGAGAATTTTCCAGCAGTTCTTTCACGACCGACTCCGGCCGCTGGATAACTTCCCCAGCTGCGATCTGGTTTGCGAGATGGTCGGGGAGAACTTTTACACGTCGTTTCGAATGTTCGATGGATATCCTCTCATCACTTCGTAAAAAGCGCCTCGACAAACGCCTGGCGATCGAATGGCTGAAGATCATCAAGCTGCTCGCCGACGCCGATAAATCGAATCGGGAGATTCATTTCACGGCTAATGGCCAATACTATACCACCCTTAGCCGTACCGTCAAGCTTTGTCAGAACCAATCCGGTAACTCCAACCGCCAAGCCGAATTGTTTCGCTTGCTGCAACCCGTTTTGCCCTGTTGAAGCGTCAATAACCAGCAGCACTTCGTGCGGGAAAGATTCATTTTGCTTGGCAATCACCCGACGGATTTTCTTCAGTTCTTCCATCAGGTTGGTCTTCGTATGCAACCGGCCTGCCGTATCAATAATGACGACATCCGCATCTCGGGAGAGAGCCGACTTGACGGCATCAAATGCGACCGCCGCAGGATCTGCGCCGTGACGCTGTTGAATGATCTCAGCATTCGCCCGCTTCGCCCAAATCTCGAGCTGCTCATTTGCCGCTGCGCGGAATGTATCGGCTGAGCCAATAATGACCTTCTTTCCCTGTTTCGTATAGATATTGGCAAGTTTGCCGATAGTCGTTGTTTTTCCGACGCCGTTGATACCAACAACCATTATGATGTACGGCTTCGACGAAGGAAGAGTAAAGGCGTCTGCCGTCACCGGGCCCGATGAAAACTGCCGCTGTATCTCGTCGTGCAGAAGCGTGGTCAGCTCTGCGGCGTCTGTATACCGCTCCTCTTTCACTCTTTTACGAATTGATTCAATGATACTCACCGACGTATCAAGACCAACATCAGCCCCGATCAATATCTCTTCGAGCTCATCAAGCGTAGCGTCGTCGATCTTCGACTTAGCAGTGACAAGCCGCGTCACTTTGCCGACCAGACCTTCGCGAGTTTTGGAGAGGCCGTCCTTGAGACGTGTAAGACCTATTTTGTCAAGAAAACCCATTATCCACCTGCAGATTGCTTCAAAGAAGCCCGCGGTTCCCTCAGCTCTTCGACGAATCGCTTGAGGTAAGCCGCCAGAGACACAACAAGCATCAGAACAGAGACGGCAATGCCTATGGAAACAGCTTCACTACCCGCATCGATCATTGCGAGCAGCATAGCCGCAGCCAGTGTGCCGATCGTCCACTTGCCCAGTTGATTGGATTGAAGGACAACACCCTTGATTCTTTTGATATACATGCCCCCAAGCAAGATCAGAACATCCCTCAATAACATGATGACGATAAACCATAACGGTATCTTGCCAAGAGCCAGCAAGACAATGGCAACGACGGCAATTCCAATCTTGTCCGCGAGGGGGTCAAGGATCTTTCCCCATTCGGTGATCTGGTTATACTTGCGGGCGAGTACGCCGTCAAACTTGTCCGTAAGAACAGCTAGAACGAGAATTATGATTCCCCAGAACGTCGCGTCATCCCGCCCGGACAGCATCACAATGGCAAACGGCGCAGCGAGAAACGCCCGAGCTACGCTCAACATGTTTGAGATCGTGAAGAACCGATTCGTCACGACTTCGTCTCCATCAGATCGGCTTGCAGAGATCTCAACGTGCGGCTCGTTCACGCTTCGTTTTCGTCCTTTGTTTGATTGGTGTCGATCTTCACGGGATAGTTACCGCTGAAGCATGCCGTGCAATAATTTTCCCCTTGTTCTTTTGGAACAGATTCAAGCAAATCATCCAATTCAAGATACTCCAGACTGTCGACGCCCAATTCCTCTCCTATCTTTTTGACGTCACCCTCCAACTGGTTTGCAATCAGCTCTTTTTGCGTGGGAAAATCCATTCCGTAGTGACAGGGATATTTTATGGGCGGTGACGTTACACGGAAATGAACTTCTTTAGGTCCCGCTTGTTTGACAAGCTGGACAAGTTGCTTCGAGGTTGTCCCCCTGACAATCGAATCATCCACGATCACGATAACATTATCTTTCAGCACTCCCTTCACTGTATTAAACTTCGTCTTCACCTTATTCTCACGAATGTCCTGTTTCGGCTGAATGAATGTCCTGCCAATATAGTGGCTTCGTATCAGACCAATCTCCAACTTGGCATTTCCTCCGAGCTTGTTCGTTTCCTGCACAAACCCCATTGTGGCCGTGTTGCTCGAGTCAGGGACATTGATGACGACGAGTTTTTCGTCCGCTGTCTTAGGAACGACAGGTTTTGTTTTGGCCAGGTTCTTGCCAAGTTTCCGTCTGACCTTGTCCACACTATGCCCGAATATCTGACTGTCCGGACGGGAGAAGTAAATGAACTCAAAGATGCAGTGATGGGGCGATGGCGCCCGTTCGTTGATACTCGACGATTTGATAACGCCGCTCTTCTGCACTTCATCGTCAAACACTACAATCTCTCCCGGGTGCACATCACGCACATATTCGGCGTCTATGATGTCGAATGCCACGGTCTCTGAAGCGACAAAGTACGTATCCCCTTTTCTCCCGATTGCCAGCGGCCGGAACCCGGAATGATCACGTGCTGCTATCAACTTGTCATTTGCAAGGATCACCAGTGAAAACGCCCCTTCGATTTGCGACAAGGCCTCACGGATTTGTTCGATCTGAGTCGGTTTCTTGCTACGCGCAATCAGATGCAGAATGACTTCAGTGTCTGATGTCGTCTGGAAAATTGTCCCGTCCTCTTGAAGGCGCTTTCTGATTGATTTGAAGTTTGTGAGATTGCCATTGTGCGCAACTGCAAGATGACCGTTTTTGTAGATGACAGTCAGAGGTTGAATGTTCAGCTTATTGTCTGCTGCGCCGGCAGTCGAATACCGGTTATGCCCCACGGCAACCCTTCCCCGCAAGTCCTCTGTCAACAAGCGCTCGTCCCTGTAGATATCGTTGACAAGGCCAAAGTCTTTATGAACGTAAAACTTGTGGCGTTGCGTTCTTTCGTCGAGGTCGTATGTTACGATTCCTGATCCCTCTTGTCCTCTGTGTTGTTGCGCAAGGAGTCCGTAGTATGTGAATTGTGCGGCCGAGGGATGGCCGTAGACCCCGAACACTGCGCAATGACATTGGGGCTTATCGAGTTCATTCATGTTCATACCTTCTCCGTGCACATCCTTCATGCTTCTTCCTTTTTCATTCGATAATTGTATCACGCATGAACTGTTCGTCATTGCGATCGGGGTAATCGGTCGTGTAGTGAAGACCTCTGCTTTCCTTCCTCTTGATGGCACTCCTGATAATGAGCGAGGCGCAGAGAGCAAGGTTCCGGAGTTCGATGAGAGGTTCGGTTACTTTCGTTCTCTTGTAGAAATTCTCCACCTCATTCGTAATCAACTCCAACCGCCGGAGTGCCCTCTCGAGCCTGAGGTTACTTCTGACAATGCCTACGTAATCCCACATGATTTGCTGAATTTCTTTCCTGTTGTGAGAGATCAGGACCCACTCCTCACTATTGAATGTTCCTGAGTCGTCCCATTCCCGTACATCAGGAATCGATTGGGCCGAGCCAGTGCGGCATTCCAAGGCATGCCTCGCAGCTCTGTCCGAAAAAACGAGTCCCTCGAGGAGCGAGTTACTTGCGAGCCTGTTCGCCCCATGTACTCCGGTCATACTCACCTCACCTGACGCATAAAGTCCATGAATTGAAGTGCGGCCGCGTATGTCGGTTACCACACCCCCGCATGCATAGTGTGCGGCAGGAACAACCGGTATCGGTTCTTTGGTTATGTCCAGCTTGTATTTCTCAAAACACGTTTTGTATATGTGCGGAAAGTGTTCCATTACGTCGGCGGCTGGCAAGTGACGAAGATCGAGCCAGACATAGTCATCTCCCCTTTTCTTCAACTCGTTATCGATCGCAAGCGCAACTATGTCACGGGGCGCAAGGGACTTGCGTTCATCATACTTATGCATGAACTCCTCGCCATCACGCGTCTTCAACACTCCGCCGTGACCACGCACCGCTTCCGAAATCAGAAAGCAGGGACTTCCCGAATTGTATAATGTAGTCGGATGAAACTGCACGAACTCCATGTTTGCAATCCTGGCCCCCGCCCTGTAGGCCATCGCAATGCCGTCTCCTGTAGCAATGGGAGGGTTCGTGGTATGGAGGTAGACCTGACCCAACCCGCCGGTTGCCAGTAACGTCACGTTAGCCTGGAATATGTCAACACTCCCTCGGACCTGATCCAATGCGTATGCACCCCAGCAGTGGATATTGGAGCGGTCAATAACCCGTTTTTGCGAAAGATGATGCTCGGTAATGAGTTCGATGGCAATGTGGTTTTCGAAGACCTGTATATTCGGATGGGCGGTAACTTGCGCAACAAGCGCGCGTTCGATTTCCCTACCGGTCAGATCATGTGAGTGAACGATGCGGTTCCGCGAATGCCCCCCCTCGCGTCCAAGATCCAACTCGCCATTCTTGTGGGTGAATTCGACTCCAATTTCAACCAGTTCGTTCAGACGAGCAGGTCCTTCTTCGACGAGGATCTCGACCGCATCCTCGTGACACAAGCCCGAGCCCGTCGAAATCGTATCCTTGATATGAAGATCGAAAGAGTCAAGGCTGGACATTACAGCGGCGATTCCCCCTTGCGCGTAGTTCGTGTTCGATTCCGCACGTTCTTTTTTGGTGATGATCCCGACCGTACCGGAACCTGCTACCTTGAGTGCATACGACAGTCCCGCAACGCCGCTTCCCGATACCAGAAAATCAAAATAGTGCTTCATGGAATCCGTACTGTGAAAAGAACACGCTGTACAACTTCACGGAATGACCCAATATAAGAAAAAAGGGCAACCGAAAAATGCGGTTGCCCTTCCTGCATGTTATGCTTGCGCTACTCGAAATTGTAGCTGGCGTTCATGAAGCCGAATGAATTGATGTTGTCCTGCGCTCCAATGATGCCGAACCCGCGCCGCAAGGCCTCTTCGCTGACAGTTGCATCGAGCGAGAAATTCCCGAACCGGAGGCCGATGCCCAATGTCACAAGTTGATCGCTCGAGACATTTCCGAAGAGTAGAAAGCTGCTTGGTGTGCTAAGCTTTGCCTCGAATGTACTTGCTACCGTTCCGGCAGTTGATTCCACCTTGAGCTTGTAATTGCCGAGCGCTCTGTAGTATCCTGCCCTGCCGGCAAGCCAATCCAGGAACCACCACTCGCCGCCGAGATTGAACACGGGAATGGCAGTGTTGGAAACAGTACCCGTAGCAGTCAAAGCCGGCGCCGTGCCGACGGCAGCCTGAGAGTATTCGAGTTTTCCGCTAGCGGAGAAGAAAGAAAGGCCCGTTGCCAGAAAAATGTCAGGAGTCTTATACTCTGTTCCGATACCAACTGCAAACGATGTGAGCGAAGCCTTGATGGCTCTTGTTGTCGCCGTTGTAGAAGTCGTCGGCTTTGCGTCTTCTTTAGGCTCTCCGGAAAGCGTGGCGAACGCGACATACGGCACGAGATTCACTCTGTTGGAGAGCTTGAACTTTCCGCGGCCTTGCACCTGCAATTCGTTTCCGCTGACGGAATATTCGCCGTCCGTGGGACTTGTTGGAACGGGAGTTTGCGAGATTTTGTCTGTGGCCTTGTCAATCCGGTATGCGACGCCGAAATCCACCCAGTTCCCGCCTCCCAAGTCAATGATGCCGCCTGCTCTGACCCCGAACACGCGAGCCGATGCTTCGACAGCTGACGAGGTGTTACCTGAGGAAGCGCTCGAGTCCCGATGCGAGCTGCCGTACATAAACGCGAAGCCAAGATCAATGCCTGCACCGTCGTACGAAACTATTGCCTCCCACACATTTGCAACGGGGGGAATTGATTGAGGTGTACGTTGGGCTATCGACACCGAAGGTAAGCCTCCGATCCCCAATGACCCCGTACCCTGTATCAGGGTTCGCGCGGTATTGATGAACGATGGATCATAGCTGAGAATTGCCCCTATTGCCCATTCCCTGTTCAGAGCAAAGTTAATCCCTGCGTTTTGCAAACCGTAGCCGTTATCTGCTGTAGTAAGCCCCGCAAGAGTTCCCCCCCCAATGTTCGTCCAGAAATAGTCTTTGTAAAGTGTCTGGTAAGCCGGGTTCACAAGAAGTTGTGTTGGGTCCTCCCAGATAAAGGGATTCAACACAACACCTTGACCAGCGCTCGAACCACCCATGGCAATCTGTCTAGCCAATCCCCCCCATTTGGCCTGACCGAAAGCACTTGCAGAGAAAACAACAAGGAAAAATACTGCTACACTTGACCGTCTCATGATGCCTCCGATAGGTTCTTGTTGAATGGATTTACTTAACACGCCCAACATCCCATGGCTGTAACAGCCAGCAAGACAAACAAGACGATCGTGCTCAGGCGATATCGGATCGAGCTGTTCATTGTACCCTCCTGTTATTGATGGTTGATTGTAAGATACGAGACAGGTAACACACGGGAAGAAAGACAATAATCTGGAAGCAGTCAAGAGAAGCGGACAAAACAGGAGGGGTTCAGTTGCCTCCTTGAGCGACAAGAGAGAGAATCCGGTCAACAAACAGAACCCGGGCTCGCAACTCTTCTTCAGTACCATCGTTCTCAACAACATAATCCGCTAACCTAGTTTTTTCTTCCTGATCCATCTGCGAGCGTAGCCGTCTGAGCACATCATCGCGGCCGATCCCATCCCTTTCCATAACACGACGGATGCGTGTGTCCTCCGCGGCGTGAACCACTACAACATTGTCGAGTCGCTCATCCATACCAGTCTCGTACACAAGCGCCGCTTCAATGACAACGTATGGAAGTTGTTGGTTTTCGGAAAGCTCTGCAATCTCCAGATCGATTGCTTGGAATACATGAGGATGGATAATGCTATCGAGTTTGGCCCGCTGGGAGGGATTAGAAAAGACAATTGCCGCGAGCTTCTTGCGATCAAGGGATCCATCAGCACGATAAACATCGTCGCCGAAATGAGACCTGATGCCGGATTGAATTGCAGGGAGCGTATCGGTAAGCCTGCGGGCGAGTTCGTCTGCTTGCAGCACGTGACGTCCGAGCGAGGCGAGTATTTTGCACACGGTTGATTTGCCGCTTCCAATCCCGCCGGTAACACCCACCGTAAAAACCGACTTTGCCGAAGATTTACCTTTGGCGGACACGTAAAATTCAGAATGTTGAAGAAGACTATTTTGCGATCGCTACCGAGCGGAACTCCCTGATGACCGTCACTTTGATTTGCCCGGGATATTCCATCTCCTGCTGGATTTTCGAAGCGATGTCATGAGCAAGCTGGTCTGCCAAGGCATCATCAACACGAGTCGGCTCGACAACTACCCTGATTTCGCGCCCTGCCTGGATCGCATATGTCTTCTCGACCCCTTGGAACGAATTGGCAAAAGTCTCCAGCTTTTCCAGACGCTTCGCGTATCCTTCTACTGATTCACGACGGGCTCCCGGTCGCGCCCCGCTAATCGCATCCGCCGCCTGGACAAGGGGTGCGATAGGAGATTCCATTGGAATATCGTCATGATGAGAGCCAATGGCATTTGAAACAGAAGGATGTTCTCCGAACTTCTTTGCTACTTCATAGCCCACAAGGGCATGCGGCCCTTCCAGAGACTTGTCAACGCACTTTCCGATATCGTGCAACAATCCAGCCCTCTTCGCCAGAGCCGCGTCGAGCCCGAGCTCTGAAGCCATGATGCCCGTCAGAAATGCAACTTCGATGCTGTGTTGTAACATATTTTGGCCGTAGCTGGAGCGGTACTTCATCTTGCCGATAAGCTTCAGTATTTCTTTGTGACCGCCGTGCAAGCCCAGTTCCAGCAAGGCGTTCTCGCCGGTCTTCAGGATGTCATCTTCAAGCTCCTGCCTGACTTTCTCAACAACTTCTTCGATGCGTGCCGGATGGATTCTGCCATCAGCGATAAGCCGCTCAAGTGAGATCCGCGCAACCTCGCGTCTGAACGGATCGAAGCCGGACAGAATCACCGCTTCCGGCGTGTCATCGACGATCACATCAACACCGGTCGCTGCTTCAAATGCACGGATGTTTCGTCCTTCGCGTCCAATGATGCGACCCTTCATTTCGTCACTTTGAATATTCAGAACGGATACTGTGGTTTCTACCGAATGATCCGCTGCGCTGCGCTGGATGGCCTGGATTATGATTTTCTGGGCTTCTTTCTTTGCCTCATCCTTCGCCTTGTCGCGTAGCTCTTTGGCAAGATGCGCGGTTTCCGTCCTCACTTCGTTCAACAAATTCTCCATCAGGATGCGCTTCGCCTCGTCTCGAGAAAGGCCCGACGCACGCTCAAGCCGGATATTCTCTTCTGCCAGCAGCTGGTCGAGCTCCTGGTGGCGGGTTCGGAGCAGCCGCTCCTTCTCCTCAAGTTGTCGTTTGAGCTGTTGCTGCTCCCTCTCCTTCTTGTTGATCAGCTCAACTTTCCGGTCGATGTTCTCTTCCCGGGCGTCCAATGCCTTTTCAGCAGCCTGGAGTTTGCTCCGCTTGCTTTGAACGTCGGCGTCAAATTCCTTTTTCTTTGAATACCATTCGTCTTTTACCTCAAGCAACTTCTCGCGCTTGATGGTTTCGGCTTCTTTCTCAGCATCGGCGATAATCTTCCCCGCGCGATCCTGAGCCGACGTGATCTTGTTCTGCCCTGTCTTCTGGTTCAGGAACCATCCGATAAAAAAACTGGTGATACCACACCCGAGAAGTACGAGCATTATGTAGATATCCATACAGCCTCCGATTCAAGTAGAGAGTAGCGCAAAAAACAAAAAACCCGCACAGCAACCGTTCATAAAAGAGTCAAATTAGTAAAGAACCTCTTTCCAAACACAGTGGGTGCGCGCCTGAGCGCCTTTTACGTCCACAGACTCGCTCATCCTCCCGGTATACACCGGAAGAAGGTCATCGCAAGACTGCCGCCGAAGCGGCTTGTGGCGTGTAATCAACGCTCATGAGTCAGGCTCCCAATATTATAAGTGTTGGTTCTTTATAATATGTTTGAGACGGCTGACGGTGCGGATTTTTTACATCCGACCTGACATCATGATGTCATTTTTAAGAAACTAAGAACCCTTTCTCTGAATATCGGAAGTTATTGTTCATGTAAACAGGTGTCGAGGTAATTGTGCATCCTTGAAAGCTCATCTTCCAGGGCCCGGGCAATTGCCCCGGACCGGTCTCGTTCCCTGAACAAGTCTTCCGTAATATTCAACGCAGACAGAACAGCTACGGTCAAAGTAGGTTGTTCGGGAATCTTCTTATGGATAGTAGTAATCATTTCATCGACGTATGTTGCCACACGGCGGGTGAAATCCTCACTCTCGCCACGAAGAGGATATTCCGAACCGAATATTTTTACTCTGATGCTCTTTCTATCTGCAGACATGATGGACCTCGCTTTTAGAACAGATGTCTAACCGTCTTTTCCCCCACCACGCATCTTGCCTACAAGTATGCATCGATCCTTGCAAGCAATTCCTTGACCTTAGTTGTCAACTGCTCACGCTCCCCGTTGGACAACGCTGACGCAGCTTTGGCCTGCGATGCCGCCATCGTTTGCAGGCGCTGATCGCGTGCGGAAATCTCTGTCCGCAAGCGGCTGATTTCCTCCTCCAAACGCGCATTTCTCTCCTCCAACGAAGCCTTTTCCTCCCTTAGCCGGACAATAGTTTCGCCGGCAAGTTTAATCTTCTCCCATAACTCTTTGATTGAAGATTCGATGACGCTAAGTTGATCCACGCAAGAGCCCTTGGTTGTCTAACGACATTCAACTACTTCTGAGTTCTGCACCAAACTGCTTTTCAATCGTGGTAACGATGCTCCGCACGTGATTGTCAATCTCGGAATCGGTGAGCGTTTTTTCTTCTGACTGAAATTCAAGACTAAACGCCAGGCTTTTTTTGCCGGGGGGAAGATTCTGACCCTCATACAAGTCGAACAACTCAACCCTTTGAAGAAGGTTCCCCCCGCTTAGTTCTATCGCATCCAACACATCGCCGCCGCCAACCTTCGCATCCAGCACAAAAGCTACATCACGCTGAACTTTAGGAAACCTTACCAACTGCCTGTAGCGTTTTTGCCGGGTGGATACCAAGGCATCAAGCTCTACTTCAGCGATAAACGCTTCTTCCTCAAAACCAAATAGCCGGCAGATTTCCTCTTTGACTATTCCAAGATATCCTACCTCTCTCCCGTTCATTTTTATTGAGATAGGATTTTCAGCTAAAGTTTCGCTGGTAGAATAATAAATAAACCGCCAACTGTCAAGACCGCATGCATCGAGTAAATCAGATACCTCCCCCTTCAGATCAAACAATCCGATCTTACGAGCACCATCCTGCCAATGCCGCGGAGCAGCATTTCCCGACAGCAATATGCAAACCTTCTCCGCCTCCTGAATATTATCGACAAGTTGGGCTGAATCTGTCTTCCGAAAAACGTGTCCTATCTCAAATAGCCGTAGATCTGTAGTCCCGTGGTTCCGGTTAATCGCGGCGGCCTTCAATAAGCCGGGGATGAGGCTTGTCCGCATCGTGGACATCTCTTTCCCGAGCGGATTCAGCAGTTCGACCGGATTCGCTCCCCCAAGCTTGGCTGTCTCTTGATCCTGAATAGAAATAGAGTACGCTTCGTTATATCCGGATCCGACAAGTTTATTACGAACCGCGTCAGCGACCTGTGTGGTCTGAACGGATTGGGCGAAATCCACCGTGGACAGAGTTTTGTCGGGAATATTCCCGTAGCCGAAAACTCTGGCAACTTCCTCGATGAGGTCAATTTCGCGCACGAGGTCAACTCTGTACGATGGAACCCTGAAAACCATAGCATCTTTGCGGGTACTGACTTTTGTGATGTCGAGCTTCCGGAGCAACTCGGTAATTTGAAATGACGAGAGGTTTGTTCCGAGAACCCTGTTCACCCTGCCAGCCCGAAGCGGTACTCCACGGCTTATGATCCGTTTCGGATAGACGTCAAGAGTTCCTTTCAACAATTCGCCCCCGGCAAGTTCGAGAATGAGAGCCGCAGCCCGATCAAGGGCGTAGATACAAGCATTCGGGTCCGCGCCCCGCTCGAATCGATATGACGCGTCAGATTGGATCCCGAGTTCTTTTGATGTACGACGGATACTTGATGGGTTCCAGTACGCGCTTTCGAGAACAATATCCACCGTGGTGTCGCTGATTTCGGAATTCTCGCCTCCCATCACTCCGGCAATGGACACCTCGCGTTCGCCATCACATACCATAACGGCACCGTCGGGAAGGGTATGAGTTTTACTGTCAAGAGTCGTGAACTGCGATCCCTTCTCAGCCTGCCTCACATTGATTTGCTGTCCCTTCAGTTTCGCATAATCAAATGCATGCAGCGGCTGACCGCACTCGAGCATGACGTAGTTCGTGATGTCAACGACTGCATTCCGTGATCGCAAACCGACAGCGCGTAGTGCCTGCTGCAGCCATGCCGGAGAAGGCCCGAGACGCACCCCCTTGATCATCCGTACGGCGAAGCGGGGACAATTCTCACGGTCTATAACATTCACGGAGAGATATTTCTTGATCGGGGTTTTCCCCTCTTTCAATCTGACGCGGGGCAATTGAGGCTTCTTGTTTACAAGCACTCCTACTTCCCTTGCAACGCCAAAATGACTTAAGAGATCGGGGCGATTTGGCGTAATCCCGATTTCATAGACTACATCATTTAGCCCGAGATATGCGGCGAGAGGCTGTCCGACCCGAGCTCCCGGTTCTAATATGAGAATTCCGTCTTTGTCCTCTCCCAGGTCCAGTTCGTACGCTGAGCAAATCATGCCGAACGAATCCACACCTCTGAGCTTGACTTGTGAAAGTGTAAACGGCTTGCCATTCGGATCGTGCTGGTTCTTCGGTACGACTGCCCCAGAAAGACCAACCGCGACCTTTTGTCCGGCGGCTACATTCGGTGCACCGCATACAATCTGCAACGCTTCTTTTCCCGTGTCAACTTTGCAGACGCTCAGTTTATCTGCATTAGGGTGGCGGGAGACTTCGAGGACTTTGCCGACAACGAAACGCTCGTATTTATCAGCGGGGCGTTCGAATCCCTCGACCTCGAGACCGAGCATCGTCAGCTTGTCCGCAAGTACCTCCGGCGAAAGCTTGAATTTGATATACTGTTGAAGCCAGTTTTGGGAGATCCTCATTGTATTGTCACAAGATTGATGGAAACCAACTCATCGGAACTGGGTCAAGAACCGGACATCGTTTTCGTAGAATAACCGGATGTCGTCAACTCCATAAAGCAATGCTGCGGTACGCTCGATTCCCATTCCGAATGCCCATCCGGTATAAACTTCCGGATCATAGCCGACTGCCTTGAAAACATTCGGGTCGACCATACCGCACCCCAGAACCTCCAGCCATCCTGTTTGTTTGCACATCCGGCAACCATTGCCTTTGCAGATAAAGCAACTGATATCCATTTCGGCGCTTGGCTCGGTGAAGGGAAAAAAGCTCGGACGGAACCGGTATTTGATATCCGGCCCGTAGAACTTTCTTGCGAACGCAAGCAAGGTACCCTTCAGTTCGCTGAAGGTGATACCTTTATCCACAGCCAAACCTTCGACTTGATGGAAATTGCAGAGACTACGTGCACTGACGGCTTCGTTACGATAGACGCGACCCGGCATGATTAGCCGCAGTGGAGGCTGTTGCGATTCCATCACACGGATCTGCACGGGTGAAGTGTGCGTACGCAGGAGGATATCTTCTTTCACGAAGAATGTGTCCTGCATATCCCGTGCGGGATGATCTGCAGGAAAATTCAGCGCTTCGAAGTTGTGCCAGTCGTCCTCGATTTCAGGTCCGTCAGCGATACCAAATCCCATCGAAACAAAAATTGATGTGATTTCTTCCAACGTCTGAGTCAACGGGTGCTTGGTTCCGATGAATTTTCGTCGTCCCGGAAGTGTCGGATCCAGGTGAGGATGAGACTGTGTATCGCTTGAGGAAAGTCCCTCCGATTTGGCGTCAAACTGCGACTGCGCGTATTGTCGCAGCTCATTCAGCAGTTTACCCATAGCGGGCTTTTCATTTCCGGGCACATCCTTGAGTTGCTCGAACAGCGACGCCACCTTCCCTTTCCGGGCAAGATAGCTGATGCGGAATTGCTCAAGGTCGTGCGATGATGTTACGGAAGAAAGCGCCGCGTCGATTTCATTGCGGAGTTCAGAAATTCTGCTTTGCATAGCGGAGGGAGAATATGAAAAATCTTCCCGCGGAGGCGCCCGACGGGCACCTCCACACAACGGGAAGATACATGAATGAACGTCAGGCTGTTGCGAACTTCACAACCTCGGCAAATGCTTCCGGGTTGCTAACTGCAATTTCAGCCAGAACTTTCCGGTTGATATCGACCTTCTTCTTGTTCAGGCCGTCGATCAAACGGGAGTATGTTGTTCCGTTCAGCCGGGCAGCCGCGTTGATGCGGGTAATCCAGAGTTGACGGAACGTGCGCTTTTTGGCCTTGCGATCGCGGTAGGCATACTGCATCCCCTTGTCAACGTGATGCTTGGCGATGGTGTACACCTTGCTTCTCGCACCCCAGTAGCCTTTCGCCTGCGCGAGTACGCGCTTGCGACGGCG
>CAZBWR010000011.1:0-70410 GCA_964495695.1 uncultured Chitinophagales bacterium
CACGTCAGGAAAGAACACCTCCTACTTCCCGCTGACAATCGGGGTGACGCTGTAAGATGTTCAGCCGATAACAGGCGATCAACGCCATGAACCACACAGAGGGCCGAAAGGCCCTTTTTGTGTTTTTCTTGGCCGAGAGGTTGATGGATGGAGCGAAGAAATGTGGAAGTCGATGATCTAAGCACATCATAAATTCTGTGTGCGCGATATTTCTTTTTTGCCTATGTTAAGCTAAATTGTATTCGACCTTTCTGCCTGTAGTCCGGAGTTTCTTTATGGCCGATGGATACCATTAACTCAAGACGCCGTTCTGAAGTGATGGCGTCTATTAGGAGCACTGGTAATCTATCAACCGAAAAGAGATTCAGAGCATTCCTAATAAAATCGAGGTTGCGGGGTTGGAAAGTACATCCCAAGCATGTACCTGGTAACCCCGATTTTGTTTTCCGGAAGGAGAAACTAGCCATTTTTGTCGATGGCTGCTTTTGGCATGGATGTCCAAAGTGTTATAGAAAGCCAAAATCTTCTGTAGCTTATTGGGTTGACAAGGTAAAGCGCAATCGCGCACGCGATCATAAAGTTGCTGGAACGCTTCGCCGAGGAGGTTGGTCCGTGATGCGTATTTGGGAACATTCTCTATCAAACAGAGCTGCTGTTCTGGAAAGAGTTAAGAACACGCTAAGGCGTAGAGGTAGAAAAAAAATTTTGTGAGCAACTATTAGATGAATCGAAGAATTAACACAATATCATTGTTTTCGGGAGGTGGCGGTCTTGATTTGGGATTTGCTGCCGCCGGCTACAGGATTGTTTGTGAGGTGGATAACGATCCGTTCTCATGCAAGACTCTTGAGCTAAACGCAGGCAAGCGAAGTTTTTTTAAAGGGGCTAAAGTTATTCAGACCGACGTCTCATCTCTTAGAGGAGAGAAATTGCTCAAGGACATCGGTTTAAAAAAAGGCGAGATAGATCTAATAATCGGAGGTCCACCATGCCAAGCTTTCTCTGTTAATGGTCAAAGAAAAGGATTAGCGGATCCGAGAGGTAATCTTGTTTGGGAGTTCGCTCGGATTGTCAAAGAAATCAAACCGAAGGCTTTCTTATTCGAAAATGTCGCCGGTCTTAAGACAATTCACAATGGCCAACTTTATCAGGAGTTGTTAGAAGACTTAAGTCTGAATGGTATGTACACGGTTTCTGATCATCTCTATCAGTTTGCAGAATATGGCATACCTCAATTCAGACAGCGCATTTTCTTCATAGGGCATAAAGATGGTAAGCGTATTCCTCCAATGCTGCCAACACATGGAGACGATAGCCTCTTCTATGACCGACCGTTTGTGACCGTAGAAAAGGTTCTTGCGGACTTGCCAAAGCCAGGGGTCAACTCTGGACTAGCTAATCATGTCGGCCGAGAACATAGTGAAGCGATAATGACCAGATACAAGGACCTGCGGTTTGGTGAACGTGACTCTCGCACAAGGATCAATAAGCTAGATCCCAATAGGCCAAGTTTCACAATCGTTGTTGGATCCGATGCCGGTGGAGGGAAGGGGCACGTCCACCCTTATGTTCCGCGAGAGGTTACACCTCGCGAATCTGCCCGCATTCAAACTTTCCCCGATTGGTGGGAATTTAGTGGAACGGGCCGCCATGTGATTCGGCAAGTCGGAAATGCTGTCCCCGTGCTTTTTGGGGCTATTTTCGGAGAATATCTCTTGAAATACCTATTTAATAAAAGGAAGAGACGATCATATGACGAGCTGGTCGGGATCATTGATCTGCATTTCTTGGCCAAATGATCACGGATCTTTTTAGCCACAAAATTCACTCGAGTGGTGCAGATTGGGAGGATAAGCTCATCGAGCTGGCATTCCTTTTTTCAGAATTCGACGGCCAAGTTTACAATAGAAAAAAAATTGAAGATAGGTTAACTCGGATTAGCCCTAGATCAGTTTATGTTGCAAGAGATCGTTCAAAGTTTCGAGATGAATATAGTGCATACCCCGCATATTTCGGGTTATATCACTTAAGGAAATCGGAGCATGGTTGGGTTGTCCAAATCAGTGAAACTACTAAGCGATGTTTGCTAAGAGAAGAACCTGACGTAGCGGCATTTCTTAGACTTCAGCTTTCTCTCTTTCAGTATCCGAATGGTATGGGGGCCGTATACAAGCCAGGAACTAACCACCTACGCTTGCAAGCAAACACCCGTAGACGAATGTTAGGCTTAATCAAAAACAATATCCGTCTATCCCCTTTACGCCTTATAACGCGCGCTTTGATAGCGGATGCCTCACTCAGAGAAATGCCACTTTTTAAGGCAACAATTTCATACAGTGAGATTTTCGCTTTAGCAAACACACAGAATATAAATTCCCTTGCGAGCCCACCCATTAATGACATCGCTAATAGTTTAACGAAGATCAGGCGAAATGAAATTAAGGGCCCCAGCCATTTCGAAAGCAGGTTCCACCTCTTGAAGCATCTCGACTTATTTAAAGTTGGCAAAAATGCCTTAGGTTTTCGCGATTATGTTGATGAAGATGACAAGAAGGACATTGAGGCAAAGATTCTCGCGATTAAAGGCATATCAGCTTTTTTCGAAAAATTTGAAGGCGTGACTGATGGCTCCGAACTCGAAGAGCTAATCGGACATGGTTATTGGCCAGATTATTTCGATGGCGTAATGACCTTGCCTCCGGACGTGGTTTCTGTGCTCTTTTCTGATGCAGCAATTGGTGGATCAACGAAAAGGGAGCAAACTCAAATTCCCCCTCCACCACTACCGCTCCCGACTTTTCCGCTAAAGGAAAGAGAACCTCTGTTGCCATTACCCAAGAGATCCGATAGAGTGGTCGATTCAGCGGATCCAGAGGTTACGCGCATAAAGCGCCAAAGAAGGAATCTAGCGCACAAAACGCTCTTAGATACACTAGATGATTTCCTGCGCACTAAGGGTGCTACACCATTGCAAAATCCTCATATAGACCTGTACGCCGCAATCCCCAATGATGGTTCATTCATATTCGAAGTAAAAAGTGGTGGCGAAAATCTACTCGATCAAATTCGTAAAGGTATTAGCCAACTTTATGAGTATCGTTTCAGGTACAGGGAGAACATTCCTAAAGAAGTGAAATTATGTCTCGTCCTTCCTGCTTCTCCGGATCAAATCCCTTGGCTGTCAGAATATTTGTGTGTTGATAGGGGGATTTGCATGTGCTGGTTCGACAACGATGGGAGAATTAGAGTTCCTGTTCATTGTTCGGAGGATATGGCCCCGTTAGTGAATTAAGAGAGGTTGTGAATTCAATCTCGTCCCTAAGACCAGCTTTGCTCAATCACCTGCTTGCTTCTACCGCTCAGTCTCACTCACGAATCCGTTGCTTCTCGAGTACTTTAGTCCCCGCAGCCCCGCGATCTCTTACTTCAACCCCGAATCGCCAAGGCTTTTTGCCGAGTATCGCCTCGGTTTCGTCGAGGTGGCCGGGTGTTGCGAGAAGTCCCTTCGTCTGGAAGGGCCGTACATGATGACAAATACTTGATCATCCAGTCGGGTACCATGGCGCTTGCCGCTGTGGCATAAGTATCATTCATGAATGCGCCGCCGAACATTTGCTCATTACCGCCATAACAGTAATTTGTGCCTGCATCGGCAATTTCATCCCCCAAATCTTCACTCGTTACACACAATTATCGCTATAGCGGTAAATAGTTTGCGAATGAAATCCGCATACAAACTGCTGGTGGCGGAACGGGCAGGCAGGCCGGGTCTTCATGCATGAATGCCCCAGCGTGTGATGAACACACCGGGCCCCGTTGAGTTGGAGTCCCCGGCATTGTTGCACATCATTTCCACTGCGAGGTCACTTCGCGGGCAAAGTCTTCGAACTTGCGCGGCTTCTTCCCGGTAATGGCTTCCGTTTCGGCAAGGTGCTCCGGGGTTGCAAGAAGCCCCTTCGTCTGAAAATGCCGGTACATAATGACAAAATCCTTGACCATCCAGTCGGGCATCATGGCGCTTGCGGCTTTCGCCCATGCGTCGAGGTCGTCGCCGGCGTATACGATCTTCTTTCCGGAGAGCTGTGAATAGATGGCGGCTGTTTCATCCCCCGTCATTTTCTCCGGTCCCACCAGATTATACGTCTTTCCTTCGTGCCCGTCGTTCATCAGTGCGTTGGCGGCCGCGGCGGCGATGTCCTGCACATCCACGCGGTGTATGCCGGTGTTGCCGATGGGTTGCGCGTAGACTCCGTAGTCAAGCATCGGTTGTGTGAACCAGTAGTCGTTCTGGTAAAAGTTGTTCGGCCGGATGAGAGTAAACGGAATGCCCGAACTCCTGATGGCGTTTTCAATCACAACTTTGTCGGCGAAGTGGGGAGCATCGGGAATGTCCTCAACGCGATGGACGCTCATGTAGACGATCCGCTTTACGCCGGCCTTCTTTGCCGCTTCGACGGCGTTCAGTCCTTCCTGTTTCTCCGTCGGGCTGAGCGGTGTTACGAGAAACACCCGGTCGATACCGGCAAATGCCGCGGTCAGCGAAGCGGGGTCCTTCAGGTTTCCTACTGCGCCCTCTGTTCCGCCGGGCAATGAAGAGAGTTTTTCTTTTGAGCTGGTCATAACACGCACGCGGGCTTTGCGGGCGATGAGCTGTTGGACAGTCTGGCCGCCGGTGTTGCCGGTGCCTCCGATAACAAGGATGTTCATGGCTGGTCTCCGATGATGAGAGGGGGTTGATGTGCGCTGTGCGGGGTGTCCGCCGGCTGCATTGAGAACGAGGATGAGGGGAGATCGGTTCCTGTCATGGTTGAATAAAATCTCAGGGTTTGCTAAGTTCTTTGCGCGGGTCACGCTCCAACGGTTTTTTTGATCTGCCCGCCGCTCAAGTCCTTTCCATCACTAACTTCCGGAGGCCCGGATGAAGACCGTTCTGAAGATTGTGGGGGCGATCGTAGGGTTGGTAATTCTCGCCGCAGTGGCGTTTCTCACCTACTTCAACATCAAATATCCCGATGTGGAACTCGCTCCCGATATCACCATCGAAAGAACCCCTGAGCGGCTTGCCCGCGGTGCGTATCTGGCGAACAATGTTTCGGTGTGCATCGATTGCCACTCGACGCGCGACTGGACGAAATACTCCGGTCCGGTTGTTCCCGGCACGGAAGGGAAAGGGGGCGAAGAATTCCCGGAAGGCATCGGCACGCTCGTGGCATCGAACATCACTCCCGCCGCAATCGGGCAGTACACGGACGGCGAGTTGCTGCGGATGATCACGTGCGGAGTAACGCGTGACAACAAGGCGGTGTTTCCGTTGATGCCCTACCCGATGTACAACAAGCTGACGCAGGAAGATGCGTACTCGATCGTTGCCTACATCAAATCGTTGAAGCCGATCGAGAACAGAGTAGAGGAGTCGACATTGAACTTCCCGCTTAACATGATTGTGAAGACCATTCCGCTGAAATCGTACACGCCCTCCCCCGAACCGGACAGGACCAACAGCGTGGAATACGGCAAATACCTGACGACGATCTCCGCGTGCGAGGGGTGTCACACGCCGCGTGATGATAGAGGGGTTGACATTCCGGGGATGACACTGGCAGGGGGCAACGGATTCCCGTTTCCCGGCGGAACCGTGCGCGCATTGAACATCACGCCGGACGAGGAAACGGGCATCGGCAAGTGGACGAAAGCGGATTTTATCGCGAGGTTCCGGTCATTCATGGCTCCTGAGGTAATGGAAGCAACACTTGCCCCGACAGATTTCAACACGCCTATGCCATGGATGATGTACGGCGGCATGACGGACGAAGACCTCGGAGCGATCTACGATTATCTCCGGACCGTGATGGCCGTGAGCAACCGGGTGGAGAAATTCACGCCGCACAAGAAGTGACCATAACAAAAAGGGGGAACCGTGGTTCCCCCTTTTTTTCAAGCTCTTATCTGGTCCGGTAGAATTCGATTCTCCGGTTCCGTTGCCGTCCCTCCTCCGTCCTGTTGGTGTCAATCGGATAATCCTGCCCGAAGCCGACAGCCTTGATGCGAAACTCTTCGATGCCTTTGTTGACGAGCCAGCGTTTGACGGATTCCGCGCGTTGCAGGGAGAGCCGGTTATTGAAGGCGCGTGTTCCTGTATTGTCCGTATGCCCGTGAATCTCGACCGTCATTTCGGGGTGTTGGGAAAGCGTGTTCAATGCAAGTGTCAGTATCTGTTCGGATTCAGGAGAGATCACGGCGCTGGCTGTGCGAAATACGATTCCTTCAAGTACAATCGCCTTGCCTATCTCTGCTTTCAGTTCGGGCTTGCGCGGTATGTCGTCCGACGGGTCAAGAGGATTCGTGCCGCGGCGGACTTCAATGCCGTCATCGATGCCTCCTCTGTCGGTGTCGCGGTTTCTCGGGTCTGTGCGTGTGACGTTCAGTTCTTCAGAGTCCGTAAGTCCGTCATCGTCGGTATCGGCTTTGAGGGGATTGGTACCGTACTTTCTGACCTCGTCCGTGTCAGTCAGCCCGTCCCCGTCTGTGTCGATCTTGAGTGGATCGGTGAAATACACATGCACCTCATCGCCATCGGAGAGTCCGTCACCGTCCGTATCCGGTTTGTTCGGGAAAGTCGAGTAACGGCGTACTTCTTCTCCGTCCCGCAAGCCATCCCCATCTGTGTCGAATCGTAAGGGGTCGGTATTGTAACGCCAGATCTCTTCGCCATCTTTCAGTCCGTCGCCATCCGTGTCGGGGTTGTTTGGGTTTGTGCCGTAGCGGCGCTCATCGCTGTTGGAGAGCCCGTCTCCATCATCGTCGTCATCATCACGGCTTCCGAGGTAGAAAATGAATCCTGCTCTCACGGATGGATACCAGTCGACAAGTCCGGGTGTTGCGCTTTCGAGTGTGTTCTTTTTGTGTCCTTTCCAATCGTCGGTGTAATCATCGAGAATGCGTCCGCTGAAGTCGATCGTGAACGATACCCGCCGTGATGTGGGTAGCTCGAACCCGAAGCCGACAGGAATATGCATAGATGTGTTTGTTTTCCTGACGCCGTCCGGCAGGTACCGGTCGAACAAATCCTGTCGTGTATATGCCATTCCACCGATGCCGATAAACGCGTACGGCCGGATCTCCATAGTCGGCGGGAAGTGGTACCAGAGCACCAGATCCGCGCTGAGCGCTTTCAGTCCGATATATTCGTTCTCGACGACGGTATTCAACTGTGGAGGATCGAAGGGATACTGGATGGAAATGAGTCTGTCGTATCCCATCATCAGACCGAGAGAGAGCCTCGGCGCAAAGCCGTACCGGATGAACAGGTCGCCCCCGGGGGAAGCCCTCCGTGTGTTGAGATCATTGATCCACAAGTTGACGCCTCCGTGAAAGCCGATTGCCCATCGGTTCTCGGTCGAAAATTGAGGGGGTCGTGGTATGCTGAACTGAGCAAAGCCCGCTGTAACCGTGACGGTGAACGTGGCCGCAAGCAAGAACGTGCGTAGCATGATGTGTCCCTTGAATGGGTTGAGAGCCCGACACTAATCGCAATGTTGCCGTGACCGGGCCGGGAATTCTGTATGTGAATAGAATGCGTCGTTTCCGGAGGAAGCGAGATGATCAGCCGGTGTGCGCTTGCGGGGGAAGTGCAGGAAAGCGTGATAACATCGAAGTGATGCCCGACTGCGTGATCCTACGGAAGGCACAGAGGAATGTGCCCGGGAATATGATACGAAGTTGCAGCATCGCGAATCGTGAAGCCGCGCAAGACAAAAGATAGTCTCACGGGTTACAGGTGGCTGCGCTTGCCTATCAGGCGAAGATTGTTTTCATTCGTGTGAGATGCTCACCTGCCGCCGAGGACTCGCGAGGGAAGCAAGAACAGGGCCTTGATGAACCGGAACAGCGCATCGACTGTGATGCCAACGAGGCGGAACGGCAACATGAGAAGCCAGACGATTGGATAGAGAATAAGGGCAAGCAGGGCGAGCGGCCAGCAAAGGATTGCTAGAATCAGCCAGAGAATGAATGTCAACATGGGTAACCTCCAAAGTTCTGATGAAGCATACGTACATTTTGCGACAGTGTTTCTTCTCTGCCGGTATCATCCATTAATCACCCTGTTTGTCCGCTGAAGTGTCACTCACACTCTACATATTCGAAGATCCCGCCTACGTCAAGCTCTATCCGCTGGCGTATACACGACCCGTTTATGACATGCGCTGCGGGATGCTCACGCTGCGTGAGAAGATTGTGCGTGCCTACCCGCGTGCCCGGACAGTGCTTCTCTGTCGTCCATATTTGGCGGATGTCATGAGGGAGCAGAACCCGAAGCTCCCCGTCAATGAATTCGCCGGAGGAGACAGTCTCTTTATTAACGGAAGAGTCCTGGTTGATGCCGCATTCCGGAAGGCTGTGCCGCCGACCGGGAGGGATACCATCTATCTGTCGGGCGGTATAATCGTCGCGGTGCGGATGCACGCAACGGAGGATCATTCTGGCCGTTTTGTGGACGGGTTTGATGTCGAACAGTTCGAGCATTGCGCAAAAGAGGAGATCCAGGCGCGGCTTGTTTCGTACCCGTGGGATCTCGTCCATCTGAACGGAGAAGAGTTACTGAAAGACAATGCAGCTCTTCCAGGAAAGAAACCGCCGCTCTCTCCCGCTAAGTACGCCGGCGTTCATTTTGTCAATAAGAAAGCGATCCGGCTCGGCAGAGATGTTGTCATCAAGCCGGGAGTTGTCCTCGATGCAGAGAACGGTCCGATCGTCATTGACAAAGGAACGAAAGTGCTTGCCAATGCAGTGATCGAGGGACCTGTGTATATCGGTGCCGGCTCGACCATCAAAGCGGGAGCGAAGATTTATGGCAACACTTCAATAGGACCTGTCTGCAAGGTCGGGGGCGAAGTGGAAGGAAGCATCATCCATTCATACTCAAACAAACAGCATGACGGCTTTCTCGGGCACTCGTATGTTGGTATGTGGTGCAACCTTGGTGCCGACACGAATACGAGTGATCTGAAAAACAACTACAGCACAGTGCAGGCCTACTGCAACGGAACAATGATAGACACCGGACAGCAATTCCTCGGCTTGACGATGGGGGATCACTCGAAGAGCAGCATCAACACGATGTTCAACACCGGCACTGTTGTGGGTGTGTCGTCGAATGTGTTCGGAGAAGGGTTCCCGCCAAAACACGTGCCATCATTTTCGTGGGGTGGAAGTGGTGGTTTGACGAGCTACGTGCCTGAGAAGGCGATTGAAGTGGCCCGGCTAGTTATGGCAAGGAGGTCTGTGAGAATGACAGCTGCTGATGCAGAATTAATGCTGAGGATCTTTGAGCTCACGCGGGAAGAGCGTGGAGCTTAGTCACCGAGAGTGTCCACAAAAGAAAACGCCTCCCATCGGGAGGCGTTTGGAACAAGATAATCTCTCGTCAGAGATTAACTATCTGTCTTGAGATAGAAGGGGAGCTGCTGACGCATACGCTCGCGCTTTGCGCGGTATGCCATTTCCTTTTTCTTGCAGCTCGGACAACGATATGCGCCGACCTGGCCACGAAATTCGTTTCCGCAATCCCGACAGATAGTGGAACCGCGTTTCTTCATTCTTGCATCACCTTTGTAATTCATAGTGTCCCTTTCTCCTCAGACAATATAACTCTTTTTGCCAAAAAATGATTCATATTTTATTCGATTCCCAAGTTTGGGAATCGCCAAAATGTCCGATTTTGAGCCATTTTTGATTAAAATTTTTTTAGTTGTCGCATTTTCCCATATTTGACATTTGAATCGGTAAAAATTACCGCAACGTTCCAGACTGTTTGACATACACGAAAGCACCTATCCAATGCCGCTCCGCAAAAAATCAGGCCCGCAAATCGCTCCGTCCCTTTCGAGATCCCTGACCGATGCCGCGAACGACGCGAAGACGAAAGCGTACGCTCCTTACTCACGATTCAGAGTCGGATCGGCGTTGCTTGCTGAAGATGGTACCGTGTTTACGGGATGCAATGTGGAGAACAGCTCGTTCTCCCTCACAATTTGCGCCGAGCGCAATGCATTGTTCAAGGCAGTAAGTGAGGGACATTCAGTGTTCCGTGCTATTGCGGTAACATCAGATGATCCCGGCTTTCTGACGCCGTGCGGTGCTTGCAGACAGGTTTTATCGGAGTTCGCGCCGGACATTGAAGTGATTCTTGCGACAGCATCAGGGAAGATAAAGAGAACGAATCTGAAGGAGCTTCTTCCCATGCCCGCCAATCTTAAGAAGCTCGGAAGATCCCGTCGCAGGCGGTCATGAGAGCTTCTCCCGACTCGTTTCGGGTGATCTGGCGGACGGTTGCCCGCATCCCGAGGGGAAAGGTCGCTTCGTACGGCGATGTAGCGCGGGCCAGCAATCTTCCCGGACGGGCTCGGCTTGTCGGCTACGCCCTCCGCGGTCTTCCTCCCGGCATGGAGATTCCGTGGCATCGCGTCATCAATTCGCAGGGAAGAATCTCCTTTCCACCCCGCTCGTCCCCGTACAACCGCCAAAGAGAAATGTTGGTGAGTGAAGGAATCGTATTCAAGAATGGCAAGGTCGATATGAAACAATTCGGCTGGAAAAGGTATCGAAGATGAACCGGACGGACAGACTGCTGGCAATTATCCTCGAGTTGCAGAGAAAGAAGGTGGTGCGCGCCGGGGATCTTGCTGCGACGTTTGAAGTGACAAAGCGCAGTATCTACAGGGATATTCAGGCGATCAGTGAAGCCGGAGTTCCTCTGGTCGCTGTCCCCGGTCGTGGGTATTCGATCATGGAGGGGTACTTCCTGCCTCCGCTCAGCTTTTCACAGGATGAAGCAATGATGTTGATTCTCGGGGCTGAGTTTGTCGGGACGAGGTTCGACTCCCAATACCGGAAAGCCGCAACAGAGGCTCGCGGAAAGATTGAGGCAGTGCTACGTCCCTCACTTCGAGCTGAGGTGGATTCGTTGCGTGAGAACATCCAGTTTGTTTCGTTCGAGTCCGGGCAATCCGCCACATTGATTGAGCATCTGCGACTCGTGAGAACGGCGATCATAGAAAAACGCTCGATCACATTCAAGTATCAAAAGCGTTGGAGTACGAAAGAAAAGGAACCGAAGACCCGCACCGTGGATCCGTACGCGCTGCTTCATCTCGGATCCAATTGGATGCTTGCGGGGTATTGTCATCTCCGACATGATATTCGCAGTTTCAGGCTGAACCGGATGACCGGATTGATTATGACAAATCGATCTTTCGAACGAAAGCGTAACTTCAAACTTGCTCAGCTCGCCGAGGATCGTGACCTGAATTTCAATGCCAGAGTACATCTTGCATCGGGTGCTGCACGATGGCTCGACGAATCACTTCCCTACAAGGTTGTTGGTAGGGAGAAACGGCGCGACGGTGTTGTTCTGCGCATCGCCACTTCTAAAGAAGAACAACTTGTGGCCTGGATCCGCAGCTGGGGCCCGGAAGCGACGGTGCTGGAACCTTCCTCGTTGCGTCAACGCCTTAAAGATGAGGCGCAAAGCGCTCTTCAACGGTACACAGATTAATTTCTTGCCTGAAAAGTTGCTGACATAATGCTGTCACAAGGCGGTTGTATCTTCAAGGTGAAATTCATCACAAAAAGAACAACCCAAAGGAGGCAGTATGGGCGACAGGAATTCTGTCGTTGAATTGGCAATCATCAGAATGAAACCGGAAGCGGTAAGTTCGATGCCCGAAATGAGACAGTTGCTGCAGAAGTGGCTTGAAGGAGTTCCCGGATTTCTGAAGTACGTGCCGTATCAGTCATTTGAGGATTCATCAGTCTTTGCTGATTACTTGGAGTGGGATTCACTCGAGAGTGCAAAGGGAGCGGCCAAGCATTTTGCAAACTCGGCGGCGGGGGCGTCTCTTATGTCAGGTGTCGAGGCGACACTCTTCTTCGGCCACTTCGTTCCCACACCGATGAAGGAGCAAGTATGAGCGGAAAAAAATCCGGAAAGCGGGTCCGTTGTTCGTGGTGTGGAACCGATCCCGTGTATGTCCTGTATCATGACAGGGAGTGGGGAGTCCCTGTCCATGATGACCGCAAGCTTTTTGAGATGCTGATATTGGAAGGGGCTCAAGCGGGCCTGAGCTGGATCACCATTCTGCGGAAACGGGAAAACTACAGAAAGGCATTCGATAATTTTGACCCGGTAAAAGTTGCCCGGTATGATCGCCGGAAGCTTGCGACGCTCTTGAAGGATGAAGGAATCGTACGCAACAGGCTGAAGATCCAGGCTGCGGTGACGAATGCCAGGGCGTTCCTTGCAGTGCGGAAGGAGTACGGGAGCTTCGACCGCTATATCTGGCAGTTCGTCGGGGGGAAGCCGAAGAAGAATTCTCCGAAATCCCTCAAAGATGTACCCTCAAAATCACCGGAGTCGGATGCTATGAGTAAGGACCTGCTGAAGCGTGGCTTCAAATTCGTCGGGTCGACGATTTGCTACGCATTTATGCAAGCAACGGGGATGGTAAATGACCACACGGTCGACTGTTGGAAGTACAAACGGTGAGCCATCGGGGCTCAGTTGTACGGTTTCCGATCAAACATAATCCGGTTGAGCCTCCGTTGTTCATCATAATAGAATTCCATGATGAATGGCTGTGGAGTGTCAGTCATGCCAAATCGCTCCAGTAGCTCCGGTCTTGTCGAGAACTGCAAATCACGCAGAGTCACCACGGTATAATTTGCCTCGTTTCGCATCGTGACGTAAGGATGTCTGGCGAAAGTCAGATATCGTCGCACAAGTTCATGACTCATTGTAGTATCAACGAGCGGTCCACTTGCATTGATGTGTATCGAAAAGGAAAGAGAGTCATCAAACACCGAAAAGAACGCCTGGTGCACGCCCCTCTCAGTCTGCACGAGTCCATTCCACCTGAAGATGCTGAAGGGTTGGGGTAGAGCGGAAGAGTAAACGGGAACAACTGCGCGCTGCGCCGCTGCTTCATGTACACGTTTCAAGGCAATCGTCTGTAGGAATGCCTCAAGGCTGAGATATGCGATCACAAACACTAACGTGATCCGGACAAGGATTCGTGCGCGCCGCTTCAAGATCTTGGCTGACAAGAGAAGGAGCGCCATGCTGCCGGTAAACACCGGGTCGATGATGAACATCCAGTCGAGCGCGAAGCGCTTGTCGCTGAGAGGGTAGAGAATTCGTGTGCCGAACGTTGTGATCAGGTCGAAGAAGATGTGAACGCAAATCCCGATAAGCGCAAAGCTCCAGAGAAGGCGGAAGTTCTTTACGGACCCCAGCTTGTAGGTGATCGCTGCCGGCAACAGGGCAAAGACCGGGGCGAAAACCAGGGAGTGCGTCAGTCCACGGTGGTGCATCACGTAGGAGAAATAGTCGGTAAACAGCCGTAGTGCCGCATCGATATCGGGGAGGTTTGCGCACACGACGGTTAACCAGAACAGGGTCCGGTGGTGCTGCCCGGGCACGATGCCGGAGGAGGAGGTGAGCACTTTCGCGGCTACAGCGCCTGTCAGGGAATGTGTAATATTGTCCATAATAAAGATGAAGCAGAATTAATTGAGCGGTACGCAAACAGAAGAGGAAATCGCTTGCGTCGCCGAAATCAGAGCCGTGCGCAGGTTGTATTCTCCAGCCGAATCGCGTATTTTGAGCATTCTTAGTTCAAGGAACGGGCGTTCCATTCACATATGTATCATAAAAAGGAAATCGATCAGATGAAATACGCGTTGAGTGTGTTGATGAGCGTTGTGCTGTTGGCGTGTCAGGGCAATACACAGAATAAGACCGAGTTGAAAAGCACACAGGATAGTGTGAGCTACGTGATCGGGATGAATATCGGCCAGAATATGAAGGCCCAAAACGTTGATGTCACGATCGGGGCGCTGGCGCGCGGTATTCAGGATGTTCTCGACAGCAATAAGACACTCATTACCGACGAACAGGCTGATGTGTTGATGGGCGCGTTCCAACAGCGAATGATGGCCAAGCAAGAGGAAGAAGCAAAAGCCTCAGGAGACAAGAACAAGATGGAAGGCGATGCGTTTCTTGCTGCGAACAAATCGAAGCCGGGCGTTAAGGTGACGGAAAGTGGATTGCAATACAAGGTTATCACGATGGGCAATGGGCCGAAGCCGAAAGCCGACCAGACGGTGACAGTGCACTATCGCGGCACAACCATCGACGGCACGGAGTTCGACAGTTCGTACAAGCGCGGACAACCGGCGAAGTTCGGAGTCGGTCAGGTAATCAGAGGTTGGACGGAAGCAATGCAGATGATGCCGGTAGGTTCGAAGTGGGAGCTCTACATCCCCTCCGAGCTAGCGTATGGCGAGCGTGGTGCGGGTGGGTCAATCGGACCGAACGCTACATTGATTTTTGAAGTTGAGTTGCTCTCAGTGGAGTAATTCCACTGTTGCCGAAAAGTGAAGCCGCCGGGTCTTGGGACACGGCGGCATTAGTTTTTTTGGGTCACGGGTTCAGTGCAGTTAACGTCCTTGTGTACCGCTTCGCAAAGCGTGAAGTAGCGCATTTGCCTCGGGAAAATCGGGTCTGATGTACAGCGCTTGCTGCGCTGCCCGTTCTGCGCTCTGAAGGTCACCCCGGCGCGCAAGAAGCGTTGCGAAGTTGAGCCACGCTGCGGGGTTTCCGGGCACCATGGAGACTACCCGGCGCATTACAGTGTCGGCTTCTGCCAGCCGGTTCAGCCTCATGAGGCATACTCCCCAGTCGGCCCAGATGTCCGGTTTTGCCGGTAAGAGATTCGCTGCAGTACGGAAATAGTGCTCGCTGTCGCCAAGCTTTCCGCTTGCCGCCAGGGCCCGCGCAATACCGTGATGCGACTTTGCTCTAAGAGTATGCAAGTCCTCACCGAACTGTTCCTTTTCGGTGCCGATGGAATATTCAGGTTGTGTTGCATCTTCCACTCTTCGCAGAACGTTCCTGTACATGGAATCAGCCGACGCAAGCCGTCCAGTTTGCAAGTGAATTCCGGCAAGAAGATAATCACCGTACAGAAAGTCCTCCCCACACGCCTCTCTCCCGCGCTTCAACGCTAGTTCCGCCTCAATCATGTTGTGGTCGACCAGATGGGTCTTTGCCGAGATAATATAACCTCCCGGAGCGAAGGGGCGTGAGCGTATCGCTTGTCCGGCATAGAAGGCCGCAGAGTCAGTCTGCTGCTCGTTGTAGAAGAGATGTGCAAGATTGACTTGCGCAAGGTACGGATTTCCTGAAGAGGCGGCACGAAATGCGTCGGCAGCCTCGGAAGTTCTTCCCAGTCGCCACAGAGTGGCGCCGTAGTTGATCTGGGTGCTTGAGTTCAGCGGATCAAGTTGCGCAGCCCGGCCAAGAAGTTCAGCCGCCGTCCGTAAGTCACCCGATTCAAGAGCGGCACGTCCTTTAATCCCGTCATCTCCGGCCCCCACGTCGCGTTGTACTCCTGCGAGGTTTGTGTTGACGAGAAAAATCCCGACGAGGAGGAAAAGAACTGCAACAGCAAACTGCTGCCAGCGGCGCGCACGCAGGAGCTCCCATCCTTGACTGACAGCGTATCCGGCAAACAGACACAGCACCGGAATTGCGGGAACACGGAATCTGTCTGCAACAAAGAATGCACTCGTTACGAGCCAATAGAGTAGAAGGAAAACCAGGAGGAGCCACGCTCGATGATTGGTTCTGGAGAGGAGTGCGCCGGCAATGCCTAGCGGTGCGACGAGCCAGAACCCGACCGGAAGGAATGACAAAACCCTTGATTCCCGTTCGAACCAATAGTAACTCAAGTTATTGGGAATCTCGATACGCGTCCAGAAGAGGTAGAGTTTCTTCAATTGAAGCTGAATGAACTCCAGCGGCTGATTACGTGCGAAGGACCAAGCCTTTGAATACCAAAAGGAAGAAACCTGGGAAGGAGTTAGATCGTTTTGCCCGGTTTCACGCTTGGCTGCGAACTCGACCTCCTTGTTCTGTCCCCATACCTCTCCGAGCTCAGGAATCCAGGAACTCATCCCATCGGCCTGAGGATTGTTTCCAATGTAATAGTTGATGCCCCCTTGCGAGGCAATCAGCACGAAATCCCCGCCGACCATACCGTTCCTGAGTGTCACGACCGCAATGGGTACTAAAAAGGAGACAACCAGTGCTGCGAGAGATGGTAACCGTTGCCGGGAGGTCCGAATCTGAAACCAAAACAGTAAGAAGAACAGAAATGGAGCCAGAACGAGGAACGTCGGTCTCATGATGCAAATGAGACCCGCCAATCCACCTGACATCGCCATGCGTTTCCAGTCCGGTTTACTCTGTGTGTGTATTGCCAGGGCAAGCCAAAGCAGTACAAGGAAAGCAAGGGGAGAATCAAACAGGAGCCGCCCCTCGAAGAAGATCATCACCCCGTAGAAGGCAAGAAGAAGCGATCCGACTACAGCTGCGGTTTTGCTGAATAGCGAACGCGCGATGACATACACAAGAAACACGGATGCGGCACCGAGCAAATGCTGGAGTACACGAATAATGTCCGCCGTATGGCCGAACAGCGAATAGATAATCCCTACCGCGTAGGGATAGAGCGGGGCGCGGAAAAAGACCTGCGAGCCGACGAAGTCCCCTGCGGCAATGGACTCCGCCCACCGGTCGTGATACAGCTCGTCGAGTTGGAGATGTTCGACAAGCGGGTTGCCGCGCATCTCAACGTGATATGCAACGCGAAGAGTTAAAGCGAGCAGGGCAATGCCGAATGCGGTCATCAATTCTCGCGGCGTGAGCTTGAGAGATTTGGATACAGAATGTAGTATGCTCATGTGCTGATTCTGTGGCTGCTATTCTTCCAACCAAGTTAACGACCGGAGGGTGCGGTAGATTCCAATCTATCCAACAAGCCTGCAAGATTCAATCTTCAATTCCGGATGCCGCAGGAGGGTTTGTTCGGATTGATACTGGTGAGCCAATTCCGTACCTTGCCATCTCATAAACAGTTTTGCCGGGTAAATGTGATGAGAGATGCATCGGCGGATGATACGATAGCCGCATTGGCGACTCCTCCCGGTGAGGGAGCGATCGCTGTAATCCGTTGCAGTGGCAATAATGCAATAACGGCAATAGATTCGGTGTTCGCGGGGCGACGGCCTCTTTCAGTGGCTGCGGGCTACACTGTCCATCACGGCACATTGCGTTCGGCAGCAGGCGAAATGATCGATGATGTTCTCGTGACGGTCTTCCGCAAGCCCCACTCCTATACAGGAGAGGACTCCATCGAAATCAGTTGCCACGGGGGAAGGATTGTGGCAAACGAAGTTCTCTCCCTCATCCGCTCGCTCGGAATCCGAATGGCGGAGCCGGGGGAGTTTACGAAGCGCGCTTTCCTGAACGGAAAGCTAGACTTGTCCCAAGCAGAAGCGGTTGCAGAGCTGATTTCCTCTAAGAGCAAGGCAAGCTATCGCGCGGCCATAGACCAGCTTGAAGGTCGATTCTCGGCTGAGCTCCGTTCTCTTCGTGATGAAATTCTCCAACTTACCTCCCTGCTTGAGCTGGAATTGGACTTCAGCGAAGAGGGAATAGACCTGCTGCAAAAGTCGGAACTGCGCATGCGAATTAGTAAGACGAGGGCTCGCATCAGAGGCATGATCGACACCTATAAGAACGGGCGGGTCTACAGGGAGGGTGTCAAAGTTGCAATCGTCGGCAAGCCTAACGCCGGTAAGTCGAGCTTGTTCAACGCGCTGCTTCGCGAGAACCGAGCTATCGTGGCAGAGATCCCCGGAACAACGCGGGACTTTCTTGAAGAGAATGTGTATCTCGATGGTGTCCAATTCAGATTAACCGATACAGCGGGCTTGCGTGACTCACTAGACCCCGTAGAGACGGAAGGCGTAGCACGCGCCAAAAGCCTCTTGGGGAGATCTGACCTTGCTGTTCTTGTAGTGGATCCGAGTGACCCGGTTACAGTCGAAGATGTATCCAGAATTTCGAACTCTGTCGGCGACGAGACGCGTGTTCTCGTGGCGCTCAACAAGTCCGATCTTTCTCAGGATAATGTTCTTAAGGATGAATTTCCGGAAGAGATTCGAGTTGTAAGGGTATCGGCAAAGACGGGATCGGGATTGACTGACCTAAGGTCGGCCCTTATTCGTCTTGGGTTGGGCGACCACCATCATCAGGATGGCGTCTTGGTGACCAGTGATCGTCACAAAGGCCTTCTCGTGAGGGCTGAGGTTTTCCTGACGCAGATGGAAGTTGCCGCCGGATCAGGTCTTTCGGGCGAGTTCATTGCTGTCGAAGCCCGTGGCGCAGCTGACAGTCTCTCGGAAATAATCGGCGAAGTTACAACAGATGACGTGCTAAGCAGTATATTCCAGAAATTTTGCATCGGGAAATGAGGTTTCACGTGAAACGGGGTCTTGTGTCGGTTTTTAGAGGTTCTTATGATGTCGTTGTGGTTGGGGCTGGACACGCAGGAATTGAAGCCTCACTTGCTGCAGCGAGAATGGGGTGTAATACCGCTCTCTTCACGATGGACCTTGATGCCATTGGGAGAATGTCCTGCAACCCAGCAATCGGTGGCTCGGCAAAGGGGCATCTGGTCCGGGAGATTGACGCCTTGGGTGGAGAGATGGGGAAGCTGGCGGATGCTACAGGTATTCACTTCCGGATGCTGAATAAGTCCAAGGGTCCCGCAATCTGGTCCCCCCGCTGCCAAAGCGATCGGGAGTGGTACAGCAGAGAGGCGGCTCGTCGAGTATTGGCAGAGGAGAAAATCACATGCATTCAAGACACAATCGTCGATGTTCAGATCGAAGGTGGCACTCTAACAGGTGTCGTTACGGGCAGGCATGGGGTCATCCAATGCAATTCCCTGGTGATCTGTAGTGGGACTTTTCTCAATGCAATCATGCACACAGGATGCAGCTCGTCGGTTGGCGGCAGGTTTGGAGAGCCGGCATCGGGAGGACTCTCGGATAGGCTCGCCTCTTTAGGTCTGGTCACCGGACGTCTGAAGACAGGAACCCCGCCAAGGGTTGACCGCTACTCAATCGATTATGGTCAGACGGAAATTCAAAACGCTGACGACCATCCTCAGCCATTCTCCTTCTCGAACAAGAGTATCTGGAACTATCAGATCCCGATGTATCTTACATACACGAACGGGAAGACTCATGACGCTTTGCGTCGCGGCTTTGATGATTCGCCTATGTTCACCGGTCGCATCAAAGGGGTCGGACCGAGGTACTGTCCGTCCATCGAAGACAAGCTGTTCCGCTTCGCCGACAAGGAAAGGCACCAGATATTTCTCGAGCCGGAGGGTTACGAATCAAACATTGTTTATGTCAATGGCTTCTCCACGAGTCTTCCTGCCGAAGTACAACTCGATGGCCTGTCAACCATCCCGGGTTTGGCGCGCGCGAAGATGATCAGACCCGGCTATGCGGTTGAGTATGACTACTTCCCACCTCACCAACTGGAACATACTTTGGAGTCGAAGTTTGTGGCAGGGCTTTTCTTTGCAGGACAGGTCAACGGAACCAGCGGGTATGAGGAGGCAGCAGCTCAAGGTTTGATTGCCGGAATCAACGCGGCGCTGAAAGTCCGGCAAGAGGATCCCCTCATCCTCAAGAGAAGTGAGTCCTACATCGGCGTGTTAATCGATGATCTTATCAACAAGGGGACTGATGAACCCTATCGGATTTTTACCTCACGAGCCGAATACCGGCTTCTGCTACGGCAGGATAACGCTGATAGCCGGTTAATGCGTGTAGGTTACCGTATTGGTCTTGTTTCACGTGAAACGATCGACCAACTTGACCAAAAAGAAAAGGCAATTGAACTTGCTCGCGGGGAATTGGAGATTAATGTCAAGGCAGGAGACGTAAACCACATTCTTGAGAGATGTGGTAGCCAGCCGATCATTGAGGCTCAATCCCTTGCGCAGCTTTTGAGAAGACCGGAGATGAGCCTACGCAACTTGTTAGAGTCACCGGCCGTCGCCCCAGACTCAAACCTTAAGAAGATTGCAGGCAACCGCGAGGTGTTTGATAGGGTGGAGATAGAAGTAAAGTACGAGGGATACCTCAAGCGGCAAGAGGAGCAAATCAGGTTGCTTGCAAAGAGCGAGGCCATAACTATCCCCCGGGATTTTGACTTCACCATGCTCAAATCGCTTAGCCGTGAAAGTCAGGAAAAATTCCATCGGGTTCGACCCCGGACCTTGGCGCAGGCCTCTCGGATCAGCGGCGTTACGCCTGCAGATATTTCTGTCCTGATGATTGCTCTGAGGAACTGAGCCCGATGACTGAAGAGCTAAGGTTCAGGTCCATCTGCCAGGCTAACGGACTGTTGCTTGACGACGAGACAGTTGGTAAGCTCTCGAGCTTTGTCGGCTTGCTTTCCGGGTGGAACACAAAAATCAACCTTGTCTCCCGGCTCGATGCGCAGAACCTTTGGCTGACCCATCTTCTGCATTGCGTGTCTCTTCTCTTCTTTGTAAAGATACCGCAGAGTGCAAGGGTGCTGGATTTGGGAACGGGCGGCGGTCTTCCGGGGATACCTTTGGCGATCATTCGTCCGGACTTGGATATTACGCTTCTCGATTCAATCAAGAAGAAGACAATGGTCGTTGAAGATATCATCGACAAACTTCTCTTGAAGAACACCCGGGTCTTAACGGGAAGAGCCGAACAACTTGGTGTCAGAAACGACTTGTCGGGAAGATTTGACATCGTAACTGCGCGCGCAGTGGCTCCGCTCCATGAACTTCTGAAATGGTCAAGACCGTTTCTCAAGACCAGAACAAGTGACGATATGAACAATACCTTGCCCGAGCCCCCATACTTGATTGCAATGAAGGGGGGAGATTTGAAAGAGGAGATCCGGACAGCAACGATAAAAACAAATCTGAAGTACCACACTATAATCGACCTTGTCTTCAAGGGCTCAGACGAGTTGAACCTTCAGGACAAGAAACTTGTAATCGCATACTAATAGCCGTTATTGCATGAGCACACAAAAGGCACTTTCCGAACAGCTTGCAACGCTGATGACCGAGCAACGAAATCCGGTCTCTCGCGAGATAGATCTCGAGTCTACCGATGGCATACTTCGAATAATAAACTCGGAGGACAAGAAGGTGGCGCTTGCCGTCGAGAAAGAGATCCCTTATATCACACAGGCCGTCGACATCATTGTCGACTCTTTCAAGAAGGGAGGGCGCCTTCTTTACTTCGGGGCAGGGACCAGCGGCAGGCTTGGAGTCGTGGACGCGTCCGAGTGTCCCCCCACGTTCGGCACACCGCAGGGGATGGTGTCAGGGTTCATAGCCGGAGGTGAGGCCGCAATGTTCAAGGCACAGGAAGGTGCCGAGGATAATCGGGAGCTTGCCCGCAATGATGTCGATGCGCAGAGCGTCGGACCGAATGACACCGTTTGCGGGATCGCCGCGAGCCGCAGGACTCCTTACGTTGTTGCAGCCGTGGAAAGAGCGAAAGAACGGGGAGCCAGGACACTCTACGTCACGACAAACCCGAGGGCAACCTTCGATCTTGACGTCGATGTCGCCATCTGTCCCGAGGTCGGCCCTGAAGTGATTATGGGATCTACCCGGATGAAATCAGGCACAGCGCAAAAACTTGTGCTCAACATGCTTACGACTGCCGCGATGGTCAAGCTCGGAAAGGTCTACGAGAACATGATGGTTGACCTCCAACTCACCAACGCGAAGCTGGTCGAGCGATCAAAACGCATCATCATGATGGTGACGGGTGTTGAGTATGAAGTCGCCGCAGAATATCTCGAGAAATCGGGCGGACACGTGAAAACGGCGATTGTCATGGTTGCCAACGGCATGACCCGTGACGAAGCAAAACAGTGTGTCGAGCGATCAAACGGCTTTGTCCGCGTGGCAATAGGAAAGAACTAGGGGATTCACTTATCATTTCACCCCGCAATCCGGACTTCCTGTCCCGGTTGATGGGGTTGGTCTGTTTGTACTGTTATGATCGAAACGCTAAAAGAGCAGATTCTTCTCTCGGACAACTTTATTGCGCTGAGCAGCCGACTTACAGAATCGCAATCCGGTGATATTCGTTCCATCAGCGGTGTCGCGGGATCATTACGAGCGGTCCTTGTCGGCACAGTTGCCGAAACGCTGCGTCGTCCCGTCGTTGTCGTGACGGCCGATGAAGAGGAGGCCCGGAAGAAAACAGACGACTTGAACCTCATAATCGGGCAGCAGTTCGTCCGGATGTTCACGGGCGAGAAGCACGGCGAAGGGGACGGGTCTGGAATTGTGGACGACATAGAAACCCTCAAGGCCCTCATCGACAAGTCTGCAAAGGTAATCATCACGACACCCCGAGGTTTGGCTGCTCCGCTCCCCACCCCCGCGTCATTGAAGCACCAACTTATTGAGCTCGAGCGCGGGCACGATGTTCCGTTCGAGCGGCTCCTCGGTCAACTTGTTGAATTCGGTTTCGAGAAGGTTCAGTTTGTCGAGACCGTCGGGGAGTTTTCGGTCAGAGGCGGTATTCTCGACATATTTCCCTTTGTGGGGGAGCATCCTCTGCGCATTGAATTCTTTGGCGATACCGTTGAGTCGCTGCGTGAGTTCGATTCCATCTCTCAACGTTCGATAAAAGAACTTCAGAAAGCCAGCATCGTTCCCAATCTCGTCGGAGGAGGTGACGCATCGGCCGGCCGCTCATCATCACTCCTCGATTTTGTTGACGCCGGAAGCATAGCAGTCGTAGAGGAGCCAGAGCTCATCAAGAAGGAACTTGACGACCTCGGCGCGGCCGCCCCCCTTACCTGGAGTCAGGTGTCGGAACAACTGCAGTACCTTCCCCGACTCGATATTTTATCCTTCTCCGGATCCGACAGTCACGCACTGCAGTTTGAAACCACCCCCCAGCCCGCAGTGAATGGCAGCATCAAGATGCTTCGCAAGCATCTTGCAACGCTTCAGGAGCAGGGATACTCGATCTATATCACCAGTGACACTGAGACAGAGCGTGACCGGCTGAAAGACCTGTTAGCCGAAATAGAACCGCTTGCTGAAGATGAAGAACGGCAAGCACATGAGGAGGAACATCATCTTGTTGTTGAGGACATTCAGTTCTCGCTTGATTCATTGCACGAGGGATTTGTCTTCCCCGGCTTGCGGGTTGCGGTATTTACAGAGCACCAGATATTCAACCGGCTCAAGCGCCGTGGTAAACAGCGGCGAACTCGCTTCAAAGCAATTTCGCAACGTGAGCTGCATGAGCTTCGCAAGGGCGATTATGTTGTGCATGCAGACTACGGTATCGGGCGCTTTGACGGGCTCAAGAAGATCAAGGTCAGGGATGTCGAACAGGAGGTAGTCAAACTTCTCTACGAAGAGAAGGATACGCTGTATGTCAACCTCAACTACCTCACCAAGGTACAGAAGTACTCCTCAAAGGAGGGACATGTCCCGAAACTCACGCGCCTCGGCAGCGGAGAGTGGGACAGACTCAAGGCTCGCGCCAAGAAGCGTGTTAAAGATATTGCGCGTGACCTTATCAAACTGTACGCGAAGCGCAAACACTCAGCCGGAATCACGTTCGGCAAAGACACGTTGTGGCAGCGGGAACTGGAAGCTTCATTCATGTATGAAGATACACCCGACCAGGCCAAGGCAACATCAGATATCAAAGAGGACATGGAAGCTACCTTCCCGATGGATCGCCTCATTTGCGGTGATGTCGGGTTCGGGAAAACGGAAGTTGCCGTGCGGGCCGCATTCAAAGCAGTCATGACCGGAAAACAAGTTGCGGTTCTCGTTCCCACAACGATTCTCGCGCAGCAGCATTACCACACATTCCTCGATCGTCTTGCCAAGTACTCGACGCGCATCGAGGTTATCTCCCGCTTCAAAACGAAGAAAGAGCAAAGCGAAACGGTTGCCCGTCTTAAAGCCGGCACGACCGACATTATTATCGGGACACATCGTCTACTATCAAAAGATGTGGGCTTCAAGGATCTCGGGTTGCTGATCGTGGACGAGGAGCATAGGTTCGGCGTGTCGGCGAAGGAAAAACTCCGCCAGATGCGCGTCAATGTCGATACATTGACCCTGACTGCAACGCCAATTCCCCGGACACTTCACTTTTCGCTCATGGGCGCCCGCGACTTGTCCATAATCGCGACACCGCCACCCAACCGGCGGCCCGTCATTACCGAGATCTCGGAGTTTCATGAAGACCAGATACGGGACGCCATTCTGCGTGAGGTACATCGGGGGGGACAGGTGTTCTTTGTACACGACCGGGTGAACAACATCGAGGAGCTTGTCACGAAACTGCAGCAGTTGCTGCCACAGGTGCGTTTCCGGTATGCACACGGGCAAATGCACGCGCACGAGTTGGAAGAGGTGATGCTTGCATTTCTTGAAAGACGGTTCGATGTTCTGGTCGCCACGAAGATCATCGAATCGGGCATCGACATACCGAGTGTCAATACCATTGTTATAAACAGAGCGGACCGCTTCGGCATGGCGGAGTTGTATCAATTGCGGGGAAGGGTCGGCAGATCGAATGTACAGGCATATGCGTTTCTTTTGACGCCTCCCATTTCGACTTTGCCGCGCGAAACGATACGCCGGCTTCAGGCAATCGAAGAGTTCACTGAACTCGGCTCGGGCTTCAACCTTGCGATGCGTGACCTTGAAATCCGAGGTGCAGGGAATCTACTCGGCGCCGAACAAAGCGGCTACATCGAATCGATGGGATTCGAACTCTACACAAAAATTCTCGAGGAGGCTGTTGCCGAGTTGAAAGAGGAAGAGTTCCGCGATCTCTTCGCAGGCGAGGAGCAGCCCGCTCGACGCGATGTCCCGACAATGGTCGAGGCGGACATTGACGTCAGGATTCCCGAAACATATATTCAAAGCGATAACGAGCGTCTGAGCATCTACCGCAGACTCTACTCACTAACTTCCGAAAAAGAACTTGTCGAAGTCTCGACAGAACTCACCGACAGGTTTGGTGATCACCCGGTTGAAGTGCGACATCTCATCAGTCTCGTCCGCATCCGCTTGAAGGCTTCAACTGCTGGATTCAAGAGAGTGAATATCGACGCCGCAGGACTCCAAATCGAATTCCCGCCGGAATCGGAAAGAGCATTTTACGAAAGTGAATCATTCCAGCACCTGATGACATTCATCTCCCGGCAGCATGATAAGCGAACAGCACTCTCCCAGAGTGGCAAGACACTAATACTATCGACGAAGTTCAGAGAACGCAATCTGCTAAATTCGCTCAAAAACGCCGATTTGTTCATTGATGAGCTACTTGAAGCATCCAGATCCGGCTCTTCTGAGACAGTGCCTGTGTAAACAAACAACCTACAGACCCACGGGTGGGAGACCACTCCAATCAACCTCAAAACCACACTTCCAACGCATCTTCCAGTCGCAGAGTTTTTTGGCTAAAATGAGCCAAAAATCCCAATTATTAACTTGACTTTCCTAATATATTGCGTATCTTAGCACACATTGGTGGGTAACTGCGGGTTATAGGGGAGTACTGTCCCAGTTCCTATCACCTAAGAAACCTCAGAGGGAGCAGTGTCTGCGTTTAAGGGCTCATACGAATACTCGGTTGATAGCAAGGGGCGCATCAACATCCCCGCGAAGCTGAGGAAGAGCGTTTCGCCGGACGCGAATGAAACGTTCACCATAACGCGCGGCTTCGAGAAATGCCTCTTCATCTATCCTCAGGATGAATGGCTGCAACTCGAGGAGTCGATACGCGCGCTCTCGCCGACAAATCCGCAACACCGGTTCTTCATGCGTGTGCTGCTGCAACAGGCGGTTGACGTCCAGCTTGACACGCAATCGCGCATTACTATTCCAAGAGACTTGCTGCAATTTGCCGACATCGCTTCTGATGTGTTGATTCTTGGCGTTCTCGAACATATCGAGTTATGGAATCCTAAGGAATATGCACAATATCTGGCTTCGCAGCAGAACAGTTATGAAGATGTTGCGCAGACTGTTCTCCAGAAACCGCAGACGTGACTGGATCATTTCATACACCAGTTCTCTTTCATGAAACGTTGCATCACCTCATCACCGACCGTGACGGGACATATGTTGACGGAACACTCGGCGGTGGCGGGCACGCGGAGGGTGTATGCGAGCAGCTGGCAGCGGGCCGCCTGATTTGTTTCGACGCTGATGCCGATGCGATCAGGTTTGCGTCGGAGCGTTTAAAGCGCTTCACGAACGTCACCTTTGTGCATCAGAATTTCAGGGAGTTAAGGCGCGCGTTGCAGGACCTCGGGATCGGGAGTATCAACGGACTTCTCCTCGACCTCGGTGTTTCGTCGTACCAGATCGATGCAGAAGAAAAGGGGTTTTCATTCCGCGGAGATGAGAGGATTGATATGAGGATGGACAGGCGAAGGGAGCGAACAGGCTGGCATGTAGTGAATGATTATGAGGAAAAGCGACTTGCCGACATTATCTGGAAGTTCGGCGAAGAACGGAATGCAAGAAGAATCGCCCGGCGCATCAGTTATGCGCGGCCGGTGAATACAACCGGCCAACTCGCCTCGGCGGTCGAAGCCGCCGTGGGGAAGCAGTTTCTCACCAAGACATTGGCCCGCGTGTTCCAGGCAATACGGATCGAGGTGAACGATGAACTCGAAAGCCTGGACCGGGCACTTGCCGACAGTGTGGAGATCATGGCGCCGGGGGGGCGCATTGTGGTGATAGCCTATCATTCGTTGGAAGACAGGATTGTGAAGACATTCTTCAAGAACGAATCAGCGACAACGATTCCTTCCGGACACAAATACATACCCGACACAGTTGTGTCACCGCGGTTGCGTACCCTGACGAGGTCCCCGATCACGGCAACGGAGGAAGAAGTGGTGCGAAATCCTCGTTCGCGCAGCGCGAAGCTCCGGGTTGCCGAACGCATTGCAACGGCTTGAGGTGACTGATGGGACAGAAATACCCGGATGATGTTGAGGAGTTGCTCCGACGCGCCACCGGACACAGGCCCAAGGCCAAAAAGGAAGCGACGCAGTCGGGACGGCGGCAGATCTACAACGGCGATTCACAGAACAAATCGCCGGGTTACGCAGTCCCTCCGGCAAACCGGCGGCACCAGCAACCCAAGAGGCGTCGCTCAACCTTCAACATCGTGATGGTGCTGTTCGGTATCGCGGTGGGGCTGGTCGCATACATCAGCAACATCCTTGCGGTCAAGCAACTTGTCGTGGAAGTACACCAGCTGCGGAATGAACATACGGCAATAGTGGAGAGAAACAAGCTGATTGATGCCGAGCGGACGCGCAAAGCCTCGCTCGCGCGCATCAAGCAACTGGCACAAGAACAGTTGGGTATGATAGACGCCCGCTCAGCCGAAATTCCATTTGATGTTGACAACAGCAAGCTCGAAGACTTTAAGGTCCGGTAAAACACATGAGATTGCGTAACACATCGGCAACACAAGCATCCCGTCCCGTGCCCGTCCGGCACGAGGGCTGGCGGCGTGTTCTTGTGTTGAAGATTGCGTTGCTTCTGTTTTTCGGGCTGGTGGCGATGCGCCTCGTGCAGATCCAGGCGATAGACGCTCCTAAGTACAGGGCAATTGCAAAAAATCAATATCAATCGGAAGTTCCGCTGCTGGCGTCGCGCGGCAGCATCTACGACCGCAATGGCAACATCCTCGTCTCAAATGCCGTTACGGTATCCTTCGGTGCCGATCCAACCCTGGTGGGCGACAGGGCAGGCGCCCTTGCGGAGCGTTTCGCCCGCGTCTTCAAGAAACCGAAAGAAGAATATCTTGAAAAACTCCGTCCCAAGACATTTGTGGGGAAGGATGGAAAGCGGCGGCCGAAGCGGTTCGAGTGGCTGGAGCGTAGGGTCAGGGCCGATGTCGCCGCGCTCATCAACGTGAGCGACATCGACGGCGTCGTCAAAACGAACGAGCCGATGCGCATTTACCGGTACGACGCTGTCGCAGGGCAGGTTCTCGGGTATACGGATATTGATAATAATGGATTGAGCGGCATCGAGCTGGAATTCAACGAGCAGCTGAAGGGAACAAACGGTTACATCATCATGCAGCGCGACGGACTTGGTCGCCGTCGACCAACGGTGGATTATCCACGTGTCGAACCGGTGAATGGAAATGACCTTGTTCTCACCCTTGATCTCGCCGTCCAATCAGTGGCGGAAGAGGAGTTGCGAAAAGGAATCGAAAAGACGAAAGCCGAAAGCGGACTAGTCGTCATTCTTGAGCCCGTCACCGGTGAGGTGCTTGCGATGGCGAGCTATCCCGGCGTCAATCCCAACCATTACTCACGAATGGATCCCGCACGCGCGAAAAACCGGGTTATCGCGGACGTCTTTGAACCGGGATCAGTATTCAAGGTTGTCACAGTAGCATCGGCAATCGATAAGCAGATCATCTCCCCGGATCAGAAGTTCTATGCCGAGAAGGGTAAATATATCGTCAGAGGAAGACCCAAGCCCATCACGGATGTGCATGAATACGGCAACCTTACATTTCGTGACGCCGTCGAACTCTCCAGCAACATCGTCATGGCAAAGGCTGCGGACCTGATTGGTGCAGAGAACCTCTACACTTCTGCAAGGGATTTCGGGTTCGGCATTCGCACCGGACTTGAACTGCCGGGGGAAGTGAGCGGACAGCTCAAGAAGCCAAAAGAATGGTCGCGCACCACTCTGCACACGATGGCGTACGGGTATGAAGTGGGTGTCACGCCGTTGCAGATTGCCGCTGCGTATGCTGCGATTGCCAATGGCGGAACGTTGATGCGTCCGTACATTGTGAAACAGATTGTGAGGGACCAAAGTGAAATTGTCTCTGAAGCCAATCCGCAGTCGATCAGGAGGGTGATTTCGAAAGCATCTGCGGATACGCTGCGGACTTTCTTCCGCGGCGTAGTGGAACGAGGGACGGCAATGACCGCTAAAAGCCAGGTGGTCAAGATTGCGGGAAAGACAGGGACATCGCGCAAGATCATTGACGGGAAATACTCGATGTCGGAGTACACGGCGTCGTTTGTCGGAATGTTCCCCGCCGATGATCCGCAAATGGTGTGTCTGGTGATGCTGGACAAGCCGAGAGCGACGGGATACTACGGTGGCGTTGCCAGCGCGCCTATAGTCAAGAACATTGCAGAAAATGTCACGAGCAAACTTGCAGCGCCGCGAACGCAGTTGCAAGATCAGAGATCGGGAGAGGATCTCGTCGCCATGCCCGACGTCCGGACTCTTGAGCTTGGGGCGGCGTCATCGATGCTCTCTTCGTTGGGACTGAATGTGAGTACTGAAGGGGAGGGAAACCTTGTGCTTTCGCAAACTCCGGCGCCGGGTACACGCGTAACCCGCAAGAGCGACGTAAAGCTTTCCACGACCGCACTTGGCAGCTCGTCTGTAGCGGGAAATACAGTTGTGCCTGACCTTAGCGGGCTGACCTTGCGCAGGGCCTTGAACAGATTGACAATTGCAAGACTTGATGTGCGCGTTGAGGGTTCCGGCGTTGTCGTGTCGCAATCCCCGTTGCCGGGCGAGCAAGTAAAAGGAGGCACACGAGTGGTCGTACGATGCGAGCCGAAACAACACACAACTGTGGCGGGTCTATGACGCTTTCGCGATTGCTCGAAGGCGTGGCGGTGACGAAGATGTTCCAGACGATGTACGGGAAAATGGTCGTCACACATGACGTGGAAGTCAGCAATATTCAGTACGACTCCCGTAAGGTTGGACGCGGGGATGTGTTTGTGGCTATGAGAGGCACAAATACCGACGGACACGCGTTCATTGGCAACGCAGTAAGCAATGGAGCCAAGGTTGTTCTCCTTGAAGACGATAGCGCGCTTCCCGATGCATTCTTCATGCATGCGGGTGTCGTAAAGGTTGTGGTACCGGATGCACGGAAAGCGCTCGCCGTCATGTCGGCGAATTTCTTCGGACATCCGGACAAGGAGCTCATACTGGTGGGAGTCACGGGCACAAACGGCAAGACATCGACAACACATCTTATCAAGTCGATTCTGGAAGCAAACGGAAAAAAGACCGGCTTGATCGGCACTATCGAATACAGGATTGCGGATACGGTGATACCGGCAACACATACGACACCTGAGTCCCTTGAACTCTGCGGGTTGCTCCGGCAAATGGTCGATGCAGGATGTGACGCTGCGGTTATGGAAGTCTCCTCCCACTCGCTGGCGCTTCACCGCGTGCACGGGCTGAGGTTTGCCGCAGGGACGTTCACAAACCTGACGCAGGATCATCTCGATTTCCATCAGACGATGGAAAAGTACTTCGAGGCGAAACAGATGTTGTTCAACCAGCTTGGTTCTGAAGCCGTTGCGGTGACGAACGCGGACGATCCGAGGGGCCATGCTATGGTGGAAGCATCCCATGCGAGAACCCTTACGTACAGCATCGGCGGGAAGGCAGACGTAGTCGCAGACGATATTTCGTTGAGCATGTCGGGCACACAGTTTAAGGTCACATACCGGCATCAGACACACACGGTCACCGCTTCTCTGATTGGAAGGTTTAATGCTCAGAACATCCTTGCAGCATACGCAACAGGAATCGGCCTTGGCATTCAAGAGGATGTAATCGTGGAAGGGATACGTGGGATGAAATCGGTGGCAGGACGTTTCCAGCAGTTCACCTCTCCCGCCGGATGGACGGCCGTTGTGGATTATGCGCATACGCATGATGCACTCGAGAACTGCCTCCGGGCAATTCACGACATCGCCCCGTCGGACAAGCGTGGAAAAATTATCACGGTATTCGGGGCGGGTGGCAATCGTGACAAGACGAAGAGGCCCAAAATGGGGAACGTAGCGGCGCAGTACAGTGATGTGCTCGTCCTGACGTCAGACAACCCGCGGCACGAGTCGCCTGACACAATTATAAGCGATATCCGTGCAGGGATTCCCCAGGGGACGACGGTTCACGTCAATCCCGACCGCCGTGCAGCAATTGCAATGGCATTGGGAATGGCTCAACGTAGCGATGTCATTCTGATCGCAGGGAAGGGACACGAAGACTACCAGGTCATCGGAGACCAAAAGTCACATCTCGATGACCGGGAAGAAGTAGAACAGTTCATACGGAACATGCAATGATACTATCCCCCGACGATCTCTGCGAAATTCCCCATGTGGAATTCCGGAATGTGGAGAAGTTGAAGGGGGAAAAGATTCTCGGTATTTCAACCGACTCGCGCACGGTAGCTGAAGGTGACTTGTTCATTGCTCTGCGAGGCGAGAATTTTGACGGACACAGATTTCTTGGGGACGCGTTTGCACGTGGCGCGGTTGCTGCTATCGTCGAGATCGGTTCATGGATCGATCCGGTTGAAACAATGCCGCTTCTCTTCGTCAAGGATTCGGCAAAGGCACTCGGAGATCTTGCGCGATGGTACAGGTCGGGATTCTCGCTACCGGTGTTGGCAGTAGGCGGCAGCAACGGAAAGACGACCACAAAGGATATGATAGCTGCGGTTCTGTCCACCCGCTACCGTGTTCTCGCGACGAAGGGCAATCTCAACAACCATATCGGCGTGCCGCAGACGCTCTTCAGGCTTGAAAAGCAACACCAGGTTGCGGTTGTGGAGATCGGGACGAACCATCCGGGAGAAATCGAGTATCTCTGCGGCATTCTCGAGCCGACACATGGTATCATCACGAATGTCGGCAAAGAACATCTTGAGTACTTCCGGACGTTGCGGGGTGTTGCGAAGGAAGAAGGTGCGCTGTTCGATGCATTGAAGTCGCGCAAAGGCTCGGTGGCCTTTGTCAACGCCGATGATCGCTACGTGTCGGAGAAGGCGGCGAGATTACGGGGGAAAGTCACCTACAGCTTGAAAACAAAGCGGGCTTCGGTGTACGGTGAACTGCTGGGGATGGATGATCAAGGATATGTCACGTTGGGTTTTGCTGCAAAAAGCAACAAGCGCGCAACAACGGTGACATTGAAAGTCCCCGGCCTGCACAATGCAATGAATGCCCTTGCGGCCGCCGCAGTGGGATTGACATTCAAGGTTTCAGCTCAAAAAATCAAGAAGGCACTGGAAGGGTTCACGGCTACGAGCAAGCGGATGGAAACACTTGATATCAACGGCATAGTAGTGTACAACGATACATACAATGCAAATCCGGATTCGATGATCGCTGCTTTGCGAACTCTCGCAGCGGCAAAAGTTCCGGGCAAGAAAATCGCAGTCCTTGCGGACATGAAGGAGCTGGGCGAAACCTCCGTCCAGGAACATACGCGCGTTGGAAAAGAAGTCGGGGCGCTCGGTCTCGAGTATCTGCTGACGTTCGGCGACCATGCAAAGATCCTGAACGACGCCGCACGGTGCGGCTTCAAAGTACATTACGAACAAAAGAACATGCTGGCAGAATATCTTGCCGAGCTCGTTATTCCGGGAGACGCAGTCCTGATCAAGGGCTCACGCAGCATGCAGATGGAAGATGTGGTGGCGTTCCTTCAGGAACGATTCAAATCACGGCCATTGGGATAATCGGATGTTGACGTATCTCTTCGACATCATCGAAAAAGTCTATGCGCCGCCCGGATTCGGCGTTGTCCGGTACATCACGTTTCGGGCGGCGGCAGCGGCCGTTACTGCGCTGCTCATTGCCTTCTGGCTCGGTCCGAAAATCATAGCTGCACTCAGGCGTCACCAGATAGGCGAAGCGGCAAAGACCGAGGCGCCGAAGACACATCTTGCAAAAGCCGGTACACCGACGATGGGTGGACTGATCGTTCTTGCGGCCATCCTTGTCCCGACCGTGTTGTGGGGGACGTTGACCAATACATATGTTCTCTTGATCATTTTTGTGACAGTTATGCTGGGCGGCGTCGGATTTCTTGATGACTATCTGAAAGTTGTGAAGAAGAAACCGAAGGGCTTGATCGGCCGCTACAAAATTGTAGGACAGGTGTTTGTAGGATTGGTGGTGGGTGGAATCATTTACTTCTTTCCGTCGTGGATTGATCCCGATCTATGGAAGATCAATTCATCGACAACGGTTCCCTTTTTCAAGAATCGTGAGATCGATTTCGGTCTCTTCTACGTGCCGATGGTGATATTTGTGATCGTTGCGACATCAAATGCCGTGAATCTCACGGACGGGCTCGACGGGCTCGCAATCGGAACGACAGCCATTGTTGCTCTCACGCTTGCAGTCATTACGTATGTATCCGGCAATTCCTTACTCAGCAACTATCTTACCATTCCATTTCTGCGGGGAAACGGGGAGTTGGCAATCTTTTGTGCCGCGATGTTCGGCGCGGCGATCGGATTCCTATGGTTCAATGCGTACCCCGCACAAGTGTTCATGGGGGATACCGGGTCACTTGCGCTCGGTGGTGCGATCGGAGCTCTTTGTGTACTGATAAAAAAAGAACTCCTGTTGCCGACTCTCGGTGGAGTGTTCTTCGTGGAAACGCTCTCCGTTATCATGCAGCGGGGATATTTCAAATACACGAAGAAGAAATACGGCGAAGGGAGAAGAATTTTCAAAATGGCACCGTTGCATCATCATTTTGAGATGCTCGGATGGCCGGAACCGAAAATCGTCACCCGCTTCTATATCGTTGCGATCCTGCTGATGATTGTCAGTCTCGCGACATTCAAGGTGAGGTAGGTGAAGAAGGAGGAGTTGAACGGCAAACGGGTGAGCATCATCGGGGCGGCCCGCAGCGGCATAGCTGCTGCCGCTCTCCTGAAATCAATGGGTGCCGAAGTGTTTGTCAGTGACAGCGCCTCGCGTGAAAAGCTGGCTAAAGCCATCGCCGAACTTGAAGCGATGAATGTGCGTCATGAGGCGGGGGTGAACTCCGAAGAAGCTCTGAACGCCGATCTGATAATCCTGAGCCCGGGTGTTCCCTCCGACGTGCCCATCATCAAACGGGCACACGCGGCGGGAATCAAGGTTGTGGGAGAAATAGAACTTGCGAGTTGGTTTTGTCCCGGTCCGATTGTTGCAATCACCGGAACAAACGGAAAAACAACAACCACAACGCTTGCGGGCCGCATGTTTACTGACGCGCGAAAGCCATGCATTGTGGCCGGAAATATCGGCGAGGCGTTCTCGAAGGCTGTCGGAGACATGACTCCGGAGCATGCGGCGATATTGGAAGTCAGCAGTTTTCAACTCGACACGATCGGGACGTTCAAACCAAGAGTCGGGGTGTTGCTTAATATTACACCTGATCACCTCGACCGGTATGATCACTCGATGGAGAAATACATTGCCTCGAAATGCCGCTTGTTTGAAAATCAACGTGAGGGCGACATCCTCATCTACAATATGGATGATGAGATTGTGAAAACACATGTCGAAAGCCGTGTGCACAGTGCCGTACGGTTGCTGCCGTTCAGCACGCAACAGAGCCTTACTGAGGGCGCGTTCGTCAAAGACAATGTCTTGACTGTCCGTTTGAACAATACGGACACTTCTGTGATTACCGTTGGCGATATCAGTATCAAGGGCATGCACAACCTGATGAATGCCATGGCGGCAACCCTTAGCGCGACCGCGCTGGATGTTCCATTCGCAAGCCTTCGAGCGACCCTGCGGAACTTCAAGGGTGTCGAGCACAGGCTGGAGTTCGTCCGCGAGCTCGACGGTGTCAGCTACGTGAATGACTCGAAGGCGACGAACGTGGACTCGGTCTGGCATGCGTTGCAGAGCTTTCAGTCGCCGATTGTTCTATTGCTTGGCGGGCGGGACAAAGGGAATGATTACTCGCCTCTTGTCCCCCTGGTGAAATCAAATGTGCGGGCTATCGTTGCACTCGGGGAGTCGGCGGCGAAAATTGATGAGACATTCAAGGGCGTTGTGCCGCTGAGCTTGGCGACTTCAATGCAGGAAGCAGTGGTGCAGGCCCGCACCCACGCACACACGGGGGACGTAGTTCTTCTTTCGCCCGCGTGCGCATCGTTTGATTGGTTCGAGAACTACGAACACCGCGGAAAGGTGTTCAAACAAGAGGTAGCGAAACTTCAATGAAGATAAAGCGGAACCATATTGATCTCAAGACGCTGAGTAGCGTGCTCGTCCTGATGGTGCTCGGGCTTGCTGTAGTGTATAGTGCGAGTTCAACGCGTGCGCTCGAGAGAAGCGGCTCTACGGAAGCGCTTCTCTTTCTCCATGCGATCAAAGTCCTGGTGGGGTTCGCAGCAATCTTCATTGTCATGAATATCGACTACAAAAAATACAAGAAGATCAGCAAAGCAGTGCTGATCGGGTCGATCGGCCTCCTGTTACTGACCCTTGCCTTCGGCGGCGAGATGAAAGGTGCGACGCGTTGGATCCGGCTCGGCGGTTTTGGGCTTCAACCGTCGGAGATCGCGAAGTACGCGCTCATCTTTCACATTTGCACACTCATCGCCACGAAGGGAGAGAAGATCGGGGATTTCAAGAAGGGCTTCCTGCCGATGATAATCTGGATCGGCATGGTGACCGGGCTGGTGCTGTTGCAGCCGAATTTCAGCACCGGTGCCATGATTGTCGCCATCAGCTTTGTGCTGCTCTTCGTCGGGCAGACGAAGCTGTCGCACATCGGGCTTACGGTTCTGACTGTTGTGCCGCTGCTCGGCCTCTACATGATCAGCGCACCGTATCGCATGAAGCGCATCATGTCGTATATCGGTTTTGCCGAAGATGGCATCAATACTACCAATCATCAGTTGCGCCAGGGAATCATTGCATTCGGGAACGGCGGCATCTTCGGAGTCGGACCGGGTGAAAGCCGGCAGCGTGACTTCTTCCTGCCCGAGTCATATGGCGACTTTGTTTTTTCGATCGTGGGGGAAGAATACGGCTTGATCGGCACGCTGGTAATGATGACGCTCTTCCTCATCATCATGCTGAGGGGAATAAAGATTGCAAAGCACGCCCCCGATGCCTTCGGCAAGTATCTTGCTATCGGGATAACGGCGTCCATCACCCTGTATGCGCTTATCAATGCGTCGGTTACGCTCGGGATCCTCCCAACGACAGGTCTGCCGATGCCGTTTGTAAGTTATGGAGGATCGTCGATGCTGTCTTCGTCGGTGGCGATCGGTGTGCTGTTGAACATCTCGTCGCAGACGGATCTGAATCCCAGGTTCGTTCTGCCGGGTTTCGGTCGAAAGCAGACACCACCGCCGGCGCCTGCAGTCGGGCAGGTGTATTGATGCAGGCGGTATGATGGCCGCACGGCCGTTACGTGTGATCTTTGCGGGGGGCGGAACCGGTGGGCATTTGTTCCCGGCGCTGGCTATAGCCGATGAGATTCGTAGCAGATACCCGGATGCTGCAATCACGTTCATCGGAACGAAAACCAAAATCGAAGCAAGGGTCGTTCCCCGACGCGGATACAGCTTCGAGGCGATCTGGATAAGCGGTATCAGGCGGTCACTCTCGATCAGCAATCTGTTGTTTCCGGTGAAGCTGGTTGTGGCGTTGATGCAGGCGCTCTTGATCATGAAACGCCTGAAGCCTGAGGTCGTGGTCGGAACCGGAGGGTACGTGTGCGGGCCTCCGCTCTATGTTGCGACGTGGCTCGGTATTCCGACGCTGATCCAGGAACAGAACAGTTATCCCGGTGCAACAACCCGGGCGTTGGCAGGGAAAGTCGACGAAGTGCATATCTCCTTTGAAGCTTCCCGCAAGTGGCTTAAAGGAGGAAACGTCAAGCTCAGCGGTAATCCCACGGGGAGACTGCTCGGCACAGTAGACAGAAATATGGGGATATCATTCTTCTCGCTTGACGAGAAGAGGCCCGTTCTGCTGGTGTTCGGCGGAAGCCTCGGGGCAGCGTCGATCAATACTGCTTTGGAGAATGCACTGCCGGAAATAGTCCGACGGGGGATCCAGGTTATCTGGCAGACAGGGACATCGGATTATGAACGATTGGAAATGAGAGTGTCAGGGAAAAGCGAAGTGGAAAAAAGCGTCCGCATTACGAAGTTCATAGACACGATGGAACATGCATACGCTGCAGCAAATCTGGCAGTCTGCCGTGCCGGCGCAAGCACGCTTGCAGAATTGGCGGTGTGCGGCGTACCGGCGGTGCTTGTTCCGTATCCGCATGCGGCAGCGGATCATCAGACTGTCAACGCGCGGACGCTTGTTGAACAAGGGGCTGCCGTGATGATACCGGACAGAGATATTCGAGATCGCCTCCTTCCGGTTGTGAGCGGGTTGTTGGAAAACAAAGAGGAACTCGCTTCGATGTCGATGCGTGCGCGCAGCCTTGCAAAACCCGACGCCGCATCAACTCTGGCCGATGCAGTCGTGAGAATCGCAGGAGTATCATGATGACAGAAGCATACGACAGGACGTTCAAATACAAGCTGGACTTCTACTATCAATCGGCGTTGATCTATCTCGTGACACTTGTCCTGTACGGCGGCATCAAGGGCAGTTTCGTCGAGAAGGAATTCATCTACGTCATGAATGACCCGATCCTCTATGTTATCATTTTCTTTGTGGTGATATCGTTCGGGGCGCTTATTCTCAATCGTATCCGGAACCGCCGTCTGATCATCGGGGACGATGAGTTGACGTTCAAGACACGATTCCGCGAGAGGGTCATCAAAGTGTCAGACATAGAATGGATGCACATCGGGCGGGAGACACGCGTCAGGACGAGCGGACGTTTCCAGGTGATCATTTACAAGCTCAAGGGTAAGAGGAGGCTGTTTCGTATACGCGTGGGACGGTACGAGAGGGATAAAGAATTGATTGTCGAAATGGAGCGCATTGCGCAACGGGTACCGAAGAGGAAGCGCTCCCGGTGGCGTCGTCGCAACTTTACTGATCGTTAAGGAACAGAATCATTTAATGTTTTCATCAATCCGGAAATTACATTTTGTCGGCATCGGGGGTATCGGCATGAGCGGCATCGCCGAGATCCTGATCGACCAGGGCTTCACGATCACCGGTTCGGACAAAGCCGAGAGCGATAACACGGAGCGCATAGCCTCCCTCGGGGCAAAAGTGTTTATCGGCCATAGTGCCTCGAACCTTGATCCTGACGTCGATGTGTTGGTCTACTCATCGGCGCTGTCGCTTGACAATCCGGAGATTGTGGAGGCGCTCAACAGAAAAATCCCCGTTATCCGCAGGGCCGAGATGCTTGCCGAAGTCATGAGGCTGAAATACGGCATCGGTATAGCTGGAACGCACGGCAAAACAACCACGACATCGATGGTCAGTCTTGTGTTGATGGAAGGCAACGTCGACCCGACCGTGATTGTAGGCGGACGCCTGCGAGGACTTGCCGGCTCGAATGCGCGCTTGGGCAAGGGGGACTTCATCGTCGTTGAGGCTGATGAGTATGACCGGTCCTTCCTTTCTATCACACCAACGATTGCGGTGTTGACAACTCTGGAGACCGATCATCTTGATTGCTACCGCGACCTGGAGGATATCAAGTCTGCCTTTATCCAGTTTGCGTCAAAGGTCCCGTTCTACGGCTTTGTGGTTCTCTGTCTCGACGAGCCCGAGTTGCAGAACATCATGCCGAAGATCAAGAAGAAGATCATAACGTATGGATTGAACGGCCAGGCGGATCTGCAGGCTGTTGACATCCGCCACAAGGAACACACAACATCCTTCATGGTGCTGCGCGATGGCAAAGAGCTTGGCGAGGTGGTCTTGCAGATTCCGGGGAAACACAATGTGCAGAATGCCCTTGCGGCGATAGCCGTCGGGCTGGAGCTTGGTGTTCCGTTCGAGAAGGCAAAGACCGGCATTGGAAAATTCAGCGGGGTCTTCAGGCGTTGGGATGTAAAGGCTGAGGTCAATGACATTATGGTGGTGGACGACTATGCACATCATCCGACAGAAATTGCGGTGACGTTGGCTGGTGTGAAAGCGGGGTGGCGCCGTCGTGTTGTGTGCGTGTTTCAGCCCCACCTCTATTCGCGGACAAGGGACTTCTACGAAGAGTTCGGGCGTTCGTTCTTCAACGCCGATATGCTTGTGATAACGGATGTGTACCCGGCAAGGGAAGAACCTATACAGGGAATAACGGGCGAGCTCATCGCAAACACTGCGCGGGAATTCGGCCACAAGAACGTCCACTATGTTGAAAACAAGAAAGAGGTTCCCTCGTTCCTCAAGCAGAATATGCAGCCGGGGGATATCATCATAACGATGGGCGCGGGGGACATATGGCGATACGGCGAGGAGTTTATCAAACAACTACAACAAACATCCTCTAGATAACATGATTTTGCTGAGTGAGATTCAGTCGTTCTTCAGAGGTTCAATCAGATTGGGTGAAGCACTTTCACGTTACACCACAATGCGGATCGGCGGGCCGGCTGACTATCTTCTGACTCCTGCGGATGATCAGGAACAAGAAACACTCATCCGCTATCTCGAACGGACCGGGTTCCCCCATTTCATTCTTCAGCCGGAAATGCTTGCAAGCGATGACGGGTTCCGTGGAGTGATCATCAATCCCCCAGGTGGTGCGTCAGCTTCGGGGGAACGCCGGTTGGAGATGTTCGAGCCGGTCGCAGAGGCTTCGGTTGAGGAACTGGTGAATCGTGTGCAGTTGAACGGTCGCACGTGGGGCGACACGGAAATAGACGGCGCTTACATCCGGAACACCGGGTACGCGCGCGCTTCGGATGTGCTCACGCTTGTACAGCACGCACAACGCACGATACTCCGTTCAACAGGTGTGCACCTTGACATAAAATTTCCTCGTGTTGGATTCAATCAAAGAATAACGCAGGTAGTGTAAGATGGCGGCGGTACAGGAAGAGAGCAAACAGGGCAAAAGCCACAAGCTTCAGTATGCGTTGATGACGTTGCTCGTCTGCGTCCTGACGGGAATGGCCTTTTACGCGAACAAGTGGAAGGAGGATCGTCGTGTATCGCAGGTGATGGTCGACAACAACCGGCTCGTACAGACGAAAGACATTCTCGCGCTTGCTGCCATTCCGCCGGACAGCAAGTTGTTCGATCTGGATTTGTATGCGATTGAACAGCGGCTACTCAAGAATCCGTTCATTCGCTCGGTTGGCGTTCACCGCGATCTGCCGAACAGAATACGGCTTTCCATTACGGAACGGGTGCCTGTCGCTGCGATTCTTGCGGATGGCATGAAGTACGTTGATGACGAAGGATTCGTCCTTCCTCCGATACGTTCACAGCACATTTTTGATTTGCCCGTCTTGACAGGGACCATTCCGGCAAATGACCTTGTGCAAGGAAAAAGAACCGGGAATAATATGATTCATGAAGCACTTGCGTTTCTTCGACTCGCGCAGGAAGTGAATCGTGATCTTTACAGCAACATCTCAGAGGTTCGGCTCGCATCCGGCGGCGACCTGCTGTTCTATACGGCGGAGTTCGGTATCCCCGTCATCCTCGCTAAAGAGAATCTCGGGGCGCGGTTGGTAACATTCGAAGGATTCTGGAAGGAGATAGTTGTGCGCGAAGGTGCGCACAGGCTTCAGTATATTGATTTACGTTTTCAGGACAAGGTTGTGGTTCGCTGGTCACAGGCATCATAGAGCTGCAACGGCAAGGACTTCACTTTCTCATAAAGGACTGCATTATGGATAATATCATCGTCGGGTTGGATATCGGGACCACAAAGGTCTGTGCTGTAGTGGCTGGAACGGATGAGAACGGGCGCATCAACATCCTCGGTTTGGGAAGAGCACCGTCGGAGGGGATGATGCGGGGTGTTGTGACGAACATCGATCGGACAATCAGATCGATTCGCGCGGCGGTGGATGAAGCGAGTTCGCAATCCGGCGTGAATATTCAGGACGTCATCGTCGGAATCGCCGGCGATCATATTCAGAGTTTCCAAAGCCGCGGCGTAATCGCCATCAGTGGTCCCGACCATGAAGTCACCCAGGCGGATATCGACCGTCTGATCGAGGATACCAAGCGTGTCGCGCTCCCGTCAGACAGAAAGATCATACATGTCATCCCTCAGGAGTTCATTATTGACGGGCAGGATGGCGTGTACGATCCTCTGGGCATGTCCGGCGTTCGCATGGAGGCGAATGTTCACATCATTACGGGACTCGTTACGGCTGCCCAGAACATCTACAAATGTGTGCAGCGGGCAGACCTACAAGTGCAGGATATGGTTCTCGAACCGCTCGCATCAAGCTATGCTGTTCTTGACGACCAGGAGAAGGAAGTCGGTGTTGCACTGCTCGATGTCGGCGGGGGAACGACGGACCTGGCAGTGTTCGAAGAGCGGACCATCAGACATACGGCCGTTATAGGCATCGCCGGACGCAAAGTGACAGACGACGTCCGGAAAGGGCTCGGCATACTCAACGAGCAGGCTGAGAAGTTGAAGAAAGAGCATGGTTTTGCATTCCTCCCCGCGGTGGTCGATAATGATCCGATAGTGCTTCCCGGTGTTGGCGGCCGTCCCCCGATAGAGATCGACAAGCGACTTCTCGCTCAAATCATCCAACCGCGCATGGAAGAGATCTTCGAAATCGCCGCATTGGAAATCAAACGGTCAGGTTATGCCAAACATCTCTCCGCCGGTGTTGTGCTCACGGGCGGCGGTGCGTTGGTGAAGGGGACCGCTGAACTGGCAAGAGAAGTCCTTGGTATGCCAGTCAAAATCGGAATACCTTCAGGTTTCGCCGGCGGACTTATTCGGGAGATCGAGAATCCTGTCTACGCAACAGCGGTAGGACTTGTCTATCACGGCCTGAAGACGCAGGAACAGACCGGCAACGATATGGGAGAACCCGCAACGGAAACTAGCGGAAGCAAGGTCCGCCGGGTGCTCGATGGCGGTGGAGGTTTCATGGGAAAACTGAAAAACTGGTTTGACGAACTGTAAGGGAAATCAACTAATGAGAATGAACCGCAACGAATGTATAATCAACCACACACACTTTAAGGAGGAACTCCTGTGATTGAACTCGACAACCAATTCGAGACCGGCGCGAAGATTCGTGTCGTTGGAGTCGGTGGCGGAGGAGGCAATGCCGTGCACAGTATGATCGAGCGTGGCATGCAGGGGGTGGATTTCTTCGCCATCAACACAGATATGCAGGCGCTCGAGCGCAACGCTGCTAAAAACAAGGTTCAGATCGGCAAGAGCCTGACTCGCGGACTCGGCGCCGGGGCTGATCCTATTGTCGGACATCGAGCCGTGGAAGAGGATCGTGACGAAATTGCCCGTGCGCTTGCCGGCAGCGACATGGTGTTCGTTACCGCCGGCATGGGTGGTGGAACGGGAACCGGAGGCGCACCTCTCGTGGCAAACATCGCCAAGAGTGTCGGAGCGCTCGTCGTCGGCATCGTGACCCGCCCGTTCACGTGTGAAGGGAAGAAGCGCAACGCGCAGGCAGACATGGGCATCGAAGAAATGCGCAAGCAAGTTGACACGCTTATCGTGATTCCCAATCAGAAACTCCTGACGATCGTCGAGAGAACAACGCCGTTGCAGGCCGCGTTCGATATCGCCAATGATGTGCTGTACGGCGCGACGCGCGGCATCTCCGAAGTCATTACCGTTCCCGGCCTGATCAATGTGGACTTTGCCGATGTCAGGACGGTGATGAAAGAGATGGGCGATGCCGTCATGGGTACCGGAATCGCAAAGGGCGAGAATAGGGCCATCGAGGCGGCTAACCTCGCAATCTCAAGTCCGCTGCTTGAAGATGTTTCGATTGCAGGTGCTCAGGGAGTTCTCGTGAACGTTACGGGCGGTTCGGACATGTCGCTTATTGAGATCGAAGAAGCGACAGAAATCATCCACGAAGCCGCTGGCGAGGATGTGAATGTCATACTCGGAGCAGTTATCGACGAAAAGATGACGGATGAACTGATGGTGACAGTGATTGCCACGGGATTCAACCGCAGAGGACCCGCTTCACAGGCTACAAGCATCCGCCCTGCGGTGAAAACACCGAAGGTCGTTGAGCGCATTCCGACGGGTGTGACGGAATTGAAGGGATACGAACCGCCGGCGTACGAACGAAGGGGCATTCCTATCAACTTCCAGGCGTATAATTCACCCGGGGAGAAGACCGAGGATAGACAGAAGATAGACAAGAACGATCCTGAGAAACCGGCATTTCTCAGGAAGATCATGGATTAATTTTCAACGCACAGCCCATCTGTGAGCGTGTGGGCTGTGTTGCTTCTTGCCTTCCCTAAAATAAAAACACCGTCGGGCGTTCGCCGGACGGTGTTTCTTTCTGTCTTCCGAGTATCTATCTCACTAACCCGCCTGCTGCAGGGCCTCCGCTCCACCAACGATTTCCAGGAGTTCGCTCGTGATCGACGCTTGTCTCGCCTTGTTGTAAGAAAGCTGGAGGGCCGAGATAAGCTCCGAGGCGTTCGATGTGGCATTTTCCATAGCCGCCATACGCGCTCCCTGCTCCGATGCGTTGCTTTCAAGCAGCGCTTTCCAGACAACGAAGTTCAAATGTTTCGGAACGAGCGAATCCATGATTGCGAGATCCGACGGCTCGTAAATGTAATCTACGTTGCGTTGCGTTGATGCTTCCATCTCCGCCTTCGGGATAGGGAGAAATTGTTCGATGACCCCCTTCTGCTGGGCAACGGATTTGAATTCGTTGTAGATGATGTCCACCTGATCAAACCCACCCTTGAGATACCCGTCCAGGACGTCCCGGGCGACACTCTGCGCCTGGCTAAAGACGAGGTTGTTGTACACGCCGATGTACTTGCCGGCGATAGTGTACCCCCGCTTCGTGAAGTAATCCGCGCCTTTCTTTCCAACGCAGAAAAGTCTCACTTTTCCCTGTGCATTCAACTCCGCGTAATTTGCTTGGATATGCCGCTCGGCCAATTTCACAAGGTTCGAGTTGAATGCGCCGCACAACCCGCGGTCGGACGTCACCACAACCACCGCAACGGCATGAACGGGCCTGATGGCGATGAAAGGGTTCATTGCCGTCGCAGGATTGGCGGAAAGCAACTGCAGCAACTCCTTCATCTTGCCCGCGTACGGCCGGGCCTGGACGACGTTGCTTTGCGCCCGCCGGAGCTTTGCCGCGGCGACCATCTTCATCGCCTTGGTGATCTTCTGCGTCTTCTTCACGCCGACGATGCGCCCGCGTATTTCGCGTAATGATGGCATTATTTTTTCACTGTCACTTTGAATGAGTCCGTAAACTGCTGGAGAACAGTCTTCAGTCTGGCAGTGATATCATCTGTCAGGTCTTTCTTCTCGGAGATCTGAGTGAGAAGATCGGCATGTTTCATTTCCAGCATTTCAAGCAACTCGTGCTCGTAGCGACCGACGTGCTCGACGGGAATTTCGTCAAGGTAGCCGTTTGTTCCCGCGTAGATCGACACAACCTGCTTCTCGACGGTCATCGGGACATACTGCCCCTGCTTCAGCAACTCCACGAGGCGAGCCCCGCGGCGTAACTGCTGGAGTGTTGCCTTGTCGAGGTCGGAGCCGAACTTTGCGAAGGCTTCGAGTTCACGATACTGTGCAAGTTCCAGGCGGAGACGTCCGGCGACCTTTTTCATCGCCTTGATCTGGGCGTTGCCGCCGACGCGGGACACCGAGATACCGACGTTGATCGCAGGCCGGATACCCGCGTTGAACATACTTGCTTCGAGATAGATCTGTCCGTCAGTGATCGAGATGACGTTTGTAGGGATATACGCAGAAACGTCACCTGCCTGCGTTTCAATGACCGGGAGAGCCGTAAGGCTTCCGCCGCCAAGCTGATCGTTGAGCTTTGATGCGCGCTCGAGCAGGCGCGAATGCAAATAGAACACATCCCCGGGGTATGCTTCACGTCCGGGAGGCCGGCGAAGGAGAAGAGAAACCTGGCGGTATGCCTGCGCTTGCTTTGTCAGATCGTCATACACAACAAGGGCATGGCGTCCACTGTCGCGGAAGAACTCACCGAGCGTCGCGCCGGAGTACGGAGAGACAAATTGCATCGGTGCCGGATCGGTCGCAGTGGCTGCAATAACCGTTGTGTAGGCCATTGCGCCTTCCTGCTCGAGCTTGTCAACAACCTGGGCTACGGTGGAGCTCTTCTGGCCGATGGCAACGTAGATGCAGTACACCGGCTTTACCCCTTCTTTCTTCGCCTTCTCGGTGTGCGTATGCTTCTGGTTGATAATGGTGTCAATGGCGATTGCCGTTTTACCGGTTTGCCGGTCGCCGATGATCAACTCGCGCTGTCCGCGGCCGATAGGAATCATGCCATCTACCGCCTTGAGGCCCGTTTGCAAGGGCTCTTTCACCGGAGCGCGGGCCACAACGCCGAGTGCCTTCCGTTCAATCGGGAGGATTTTCTCGGTTTTAATAGGGCCGCGGCCGTCGATGGGCTGGCCAAGTGCGTTGATGACGCGGCCCAGCATGCTTTCGCCGACGGGAATTGAGGCAACGCGTCCCGTGCGTTTCACGGTGTCGCCTTCCTTGATTTCGCTGCTTTCGCCAAACAGGATGCATCCGACATTGTCTTCTTCGAGATTGAGGACCATGCCGAACACGCCGTGCGGGAATTCGATGAGCTCGCTCATCACAGCCTTTGAGAGGCCGTAGACGCGTGCAACACCGTCACCGATCTGAAGCACGGTTCCAACATCATAGACATCCGTCTCCTTCTCGAATCCTGCAAGCTGCTTGCGGAGTATCGCCGAGACTTCGTCCGGTCTAACTTCTGCCATAACGTATGCCTTCGTAATTCTTTGTGAGTTTCAAACCAGGGTTTTAGTTCAATGCGTGTCCGTGTGTGAACCGCTCGCGCATCACCTCAAGCTGGTGCTTCACGCTTGCATCAAGCACCGTGTCGCCTATCCTGACCAGCAATCCTCCCTGCAGCGCTTTGTCCTGCGAAAACCGTATACGCACTTTCTTCTTCGTGAATTGCTCCAGTCTGGATGCGAGACTCTCCTGCTGCTGCTTGGTGATCTCGACAGCCGACGAGACGTCAACGTTCACAATGCCATACTTCTCGTCACGCAGGGCAAGGAAACGGTCTACAATCGCAGGCAGCGCCTGTTCGCGCCCCTTGTATGTGACCATCTCAATGAACTCCATAGTTGCCTTGCCAATCGTTTTGCCGAAGAGTTCACGAAACACCTGAATCTTCTTTTCGGCCGGCACTATAGGGCTGTTGACAAACTGCTTGAATGTGCGCTCGGTATCAAAGAGACGCTTGATGGTTTCCAGGTCCCCGGCGAGCTGGTCGATTGCCTTGGTCGATTCCGCCGTCATCATCAGCGCCTTTGCATAGCGGCGTCCCACGCGAGTGTTCTTCATGAGGCTCAGCTCGCTCTGATGTCTTTGATGACCGTGTCCACCAACTGGCGGTGCTTGTTGACGTCGAGGTTCGCGTCGATGATCTTGCCGGCGGCAAGGACTGCGAGATCCGCCACCTCGCCGCGCAGTTGTTGCAATGCGGCATCCTTCTCACGGCGGATTTCATCCTTTGCCTGCTCGATCATGGTACGCGAGGTGGCGCTTGCCTTGTCGAGGATTTCCGCTTTCAGCTTTTCGCCCATTTCTCGCCCTTCACGGATCGCCTGCTGTGCGTGCGCCTCGGCTTGTGCAAGCTGCCGTTTGTTTTCCTCGAGCAACTTCTTCGCTTCGGCTTGTGCTTCCTCCGCTTGCTGTAACGCCGTGCGGATTTGCTCTTCACGCGAAGTGAGTGCGTGCGTCAAGGGCTTCCAGGCAAATTTGCCGAGCGCCGCCATCGTGAGGAGGAACGTCACGATCGTCCAAAAGATCAAGCCCGTGTTGAGTTCTAACATGGTTGTTCCTTTACGTGGGAGTCTGTTACTTCAATGCGAGAAGGATGCAGATAACGAGCGAAAAGAAGGTTGCGCCTTCGATAAGGGCTGCCGCAATAATCATCGATGTACGGATTGCGCCCGCTGCCTCCGGCTGACGTCCGCTTGCTTCCATTGCCGCCGCTGCAAGCTTGCCGATGCCGAGTCCCGCCCCGATGATCGTGATGGCTGCTCCGAGACCTGCTGCGAGATATGCCCAACCTAATGCTTCCATGTGTTTCTCCTAACGAATGATATGATGATTTGTGGTGTGTTCTGTGTACTTCGAAACTTAGTGTGCGTGTTCTTCACCGTGTCCCTCGCCGTGCCCTGCTTGCATGCCGAGACCCATGAAGATGCATGTCAGCATTGTGAAAACATACGCTTGGAGGAATGCCACGAACAACTCCAGAAAGTTGATGGCTACGATAAAGCCGGCTGCCAAAACCCCGATGGCGTAACTCTTGAACAAGAAGATCAGTCCGATGAGGGAAACGATAACAAGATGGCCCCCCGTCATGTTCGCAAAAAGACGGATGCAGAGCGCAAACGGCTTCGTGAACAACCCGAGAATCTCAATCGGGATCATAATGGGCCAGAGGAACACCGGTACACCGCCGGTGAGGTGTGCAAGATAGTGCTTCACTCCTTGCGCGCGGATAGCGGAAACCTGAATCATGATGAACGCGATTGTCGCAAGACCTGCCGTGACGCTGATATTGCCAGTCGCAGAGGAGCCCCACGGCACAAGGCCGAGGAGGTTCATGATCAGGATGAAGAAGAATGTTGTAAGCACGTACGGCATGTAGCGCAACCCGTCGCGGCCCATGTTCGGCACAACGATCTCATCCCGCACAAACTTGACGAATACCTCGACGACATTTCCCCAACCTTTCGGAACGCGGCTCTTTGTGTTCTGGCGTGCCGCCAACACGGCAAGGACGAACAGGATTACAGCCGCAACCCAGAGAAACACGACGTGTTTTGTAATGGAAAGGTCGATGCTGATGCCGGCGATTTCTATCGGAGCGAACTGCGGAAGATGAACATGAGCAAAGGGAAGGTGAAGCTCTTTCTCGTCCTGCACGTGTGAGAAGAGCTTTTGGAACATCTCTCCGACACTCATTTCACCGGATTTGGCGGCGAGGGTGTCCGGTAGCGCGGGAGCAGCGGAATGCGCTGTGGCAGTGTCTGTTCCTTGAAAAAATGTCAGCAGATTCACGTAAAACTCTTTTCTGTGTTTGAAACTTTTTTCTGTATGTAGAGAATCTCGAGCACCAGATAGACTGCATGATACCCGAGAACCGAAACTGCTAAACCGACCATGTGCATTCCTGCAAACACGATCAGGACAACCATCAATCCCAGCGTCACAACCATCCGTATTCCCATGCCGCCGAGAACGGCCTTCATGAATGTGTTGTGGGATTTATCGAGGGAATATTCGATTGCAAAAAAGCCGGCCATGACATTGATCGTGCTGATGACCGCGCCTGTGATAACAGCAAGAGCGATATCAACAGAGCCGATTTTGGCGAGCGGGATTGCCGCAATCAGCAGTCCTGCCACGAAAGTCACAGCCACCTGGATCGGGAAGCGTTTGTTGATATTCATGTCTCGCGCTCCCGCTTGTCGGACTCTTTGCCGAGCCGCATTGCATCACGAATGAACTTGAAAAGGCCACCTGCAGCGCCCAAAAAAGCTCCGCCGATAGTCAGCCACGGCGAAGTGCCGAATTTTCCGTCCAGCCAGTACCCGATGAAGAAGAAGACCACTACCCCGATCGCCAGCTGCATTCCCATACCGACGAATGGGCCGAAGTCCTTCAGAACTTTGTTCAGGTCGCCGCGCTTTTTTGAGGATTTCTCCGTTTGAGCAGGCGGCGCCATTGTGCTACTCCTTCTTGCCGGCAGTCGACCCGGTGCCCTGCTTCATGTCGCACCTGCCGTCGAATACAGCGCCTTCATCGACGACGAGCCGCGTCGCCTTGATGTCGCCGTGCAGCACGGACTTCGCCTCAAGGACGAGCTTCTCGGAGGCGTGCACTGTTCCGCTGATCTTTCCGGCTACTGTAACGTTCCGCGCCGATATATTGCCCTCGATGACGCCGCTGAGGCCGATGGCCGCATTCGCCTTGGCGTTCACTTCGCCAACGAACTTCCCGTCAATGCGAATGTTTCCCTCGGTTTTGATCTTTCCTTCGAATACGGTGTTTGCTGCGACGAGCGTAAGCTCGCCTGATTGTTGTTTATCTGCCACTGTATTGTCCTTTCATCGTTCCCTTCCATCCACCCCTTCATGATTACAAACTCGTTTTCAGATTCAGTAATAGCGGCACAGGGTTCTGTGGCACGCCATCTCTCAACACTTCAAAATGCAGATGGGGCCCCGTGCTTGTCCGGCCCGTGCTTCCTACGAGGGCAATCGGCTCTCCCCTTTGCACGCTTGCGCCGGTGTTTTTAAGTAGTGCCGAGTTGTGCTTATACGCCGTTACGATCCCGCTGCCATGCGAGAGGATGATCGTATTTCCTTCGTCATATGTCCATCCCGCAAACACAACATAACCGTCCGCGGCCGCGCTCACGGAGCTACCAACTGGTGCGGCGAAGTCCACCCCATAGTGTGCCGCATCCGGCTCAAATCCCCGGGAAACAGCTGCGCTCACCGGCGAAAAGAGAGGTAGGGCAAACCGCAACCCGGAAAAATTCGTGACCGGTTGCAATGGTGCTGACGTCGTTACGGCTTCCTCGCGGACACTCTGCTGAGGGGCTGGTTCTTCTGCGCGCAGTTGTCGCTGTGGTGGAGCCTGCTGCGATGCGTTTATACTCGTGTTCTCGCCCAGTGCCTTGCGCAATGTCGCGTTATAGTCTTTCAGGATCTCGAGTTCATCCGCAAGGGCCGCGATACGGCGTTCGGTCTCGGCTTCAGTTTTCCGCCGGGCTTCCATCTGTTCAGGATCAAGCCCGACAAGCCGGCCGAATGGTGTATAGCGAAACGCCATGAGATATAGCAGGAAGAAAACCGCGGCTAGAGCTCCTCCAGCAAGACCCAGCTTCAGAAAGCTCCCCTTGAAGCTGCGGGTGGTTCCACCATCTCCCTGAGGGATGATGAGGACTTCGTACTGCTTGGACTTTTTCCTCCTTCGGTTCCCCACGGGAGACTTCACCTCATCTGCAGAAAAATTGGCTGAAAAATATAGTGAAAAGCGATTGGAATGTCAACGAAGAATTCCCCTAAGATATTATTTCCCCGCAAGTTGGGGGGATGTGCGGAATGTTTCCCAGCGGCTATTGATATATTCAGCCATCGCCGTTTTGTATCGCTCTTTATCGAACTTGAGTGCGTGATCGCGGAGTTTTGCGTGATCGAAATCCAATGTCTCAAACCGCCGCAATGCTTCCAAAAGTGATTCCACGGACTGTTCCTGGAACAGGACACCACTCCTGAAATCATTCGTCTCAATTACTGTTTCGAGCGCTCCCCCCTTTCCATAGGCAATGACCGGCTTTCCCGATGCCATAGCCTCGACGGGGACAATTCCGAAGTCTTCCTCACCCGGAAAAATAAGCGCGCGGCACCCGCCATAAGCTTCCTTGAGCACATCATCGGGCTGCCAGCCGAGGAATTCGATGTTGTGACCCGCTATTCTCCGGAGACGGACACCTTCGGGCCCGTCCCCGATGATACGAAGTGCTTGTCCGGTTCTGTTGAATGCCTCAATCGCAATGTCCAGACGCTTGTAGGGAACAAACGCGCTGACGATCAGAAAGTATCCGTTGTTCCTTGTCGACGGTGTGAAGAGGGAGCAATCAACCGGTGGATAGATCACGTCGGACTCGCGTCCGTAGATCGAGCGGATACGCTTGCGGACGTTCTGTGAGTTGGCAATGAAGTGATGGGGATTGCGTGCAGTTCTGATATCCCACCGTCTCAGATAATTGACAAAAATCCTCATTGCCGAACGGGTGAGAAACCCTGCCTTATCCTTTCCGAAATATTCGTCGTACAAATTCCAGATGTACCGCATCGGGGTATGACAGTAGCAGATATGCAGCGTTTGCGGACTTGTCCTCACTCCTTTTGCGACTGCGTGATGGGACGTGATGACTATGTCATACTCGCGGAGGCCAAGCGTCCGGACTGCGGTTGGAAACAGCGGGAGATAGTTTCTATACCGTGTTGCGGAGAAGGGGAGATGCTGGATGAAGGAAGTGGTGATGGGCATACGTTCGATCGTCGGCGACACGGAGCCCGGCACATGAACAAGTGCGAAAAGATGGGCATCCGGAAACACTTCACATAGCGCCTCGACACACTTCTCCCCTCCGCGCATACTTGCGAACCATTCATGCACGATTGCAATGCGGGGTCTTTTCTGTCGGTCGGAGTTCATGTGCGGAGAATATAACCACAACACAAAGTAGATACAACGACGCCCGACTGCTCCGGTTTGCTTCCCTATGCCCCGCTACCTATATTTATCAACCATTTTCATCTGTTCAACGAAAGTCCTGTGCCGGCGTGAATCTTCTGCTCGTCCTCATACTTGTGGTGGTGGTGTTCATGGTGCTTGTGTCGCTTGTGTTGCTTGTGATCGGGCCGGTGATGCTGTTGCAGCCCAAGCGCCGCACGCTGGACTGGTACAGGGAGAGGACGTCCATTCTTTCACCGGGCGACCTCCACCTTCCCGCCGAAAATTTTCTTCTCAACACGAAAGAAGGTTTCGCCCTCAGCGGCTGGCTCATTCCGGCCCGGAACGCCCGGGGCACGGTCATTATTCTCCACGGTGTGAGTGAATCGAAAATTGTCGGCCTTCCGATGGCAAAGGAACTTCACGAACGGGGCTATAACGTCTGCATGTACGACTCCCGCTGTCACGGTGAAAGCGGCGGCAAGCTCTGCACTTACGGCTACCATGAACGGCATGATACTGTAATGGTGATGGAGTTTCTGCTGTCGCGCAAGGACTTGCACGTCGGAAAGATCGGTCTGTTCGGCTGGTCAATGGGGGCGGCCGTGGCGATTCAGGTTGCGGCAATCGACACGCGTGTGGCTGCCGTCGTTGCCGAAAGCAGCTTTGCTTCGCTCCGTACAGTTTTTGACGATTATCAGAGGCGGATGATCAAACTGCCGTGGCATTATCTCCGGAACATCGTCATCAAGCGGTCGGAGTATCTGGCAAAATTCAAAGCAAACGACGTAGCCCCTGCCGAATCCGTCAAGAGTGTTCATGTTCCGATTTTTCTGTTACACGGAACGGAAGACAATCTTGTCAAGTACAGCTATTCTGAAAAAGTCTTCGCTTCGGCGAACGAACCCAAGGAACTCTGGCTCATTCCCGGCGCCCGCCATCACGATATGATGGAAGTCGGGGGAGAAGAGTATACGCGGCGCATCACCGAGTTTTTCGACAAGTATCTACGCTGATTCAACCCGGCGGCACCATGAACGTTATGAAATTCGGCGGATCGTCAGTTGCGACGCCTGAACGCATCAAAGCTGTTGCGCGTATCGTGCGTGCAAAAACTGAATCCGGGCGAGTGATTGTCGTTCTCTCGGCCTTTCAGGGAGTGACCAACCAGTTGCTCGAATGTGCCCGCCTTGCAGAGCAGGGGGGCGATGCGTGCGACAAGCTCTACGCTGAGATCGCAGCGCGTCACCGTGACGCACTCGATACACTTCTCGGCAAAAGACAAGGAGGATCTGTCCGCGCTGCTGTGGAGGGACTGTTGAGTGAACTTCAGGAAGTATTGCACGGAATTCGTTTGCTTCGCTACTCGCCGCCGCGCGCAATGGACCTTGTCGCAAGTTTCGGTGAGCGGCTCTCGGCTCTTATAGTTGCCGCATATCTTGATAAACATACTCCCGCCGTTTTCGTCGACTCCCGCCAGTGTATTGTCACGGATGATCATTTCATGAATGCCGGAGTCAATTTTGAACTGACCAATTCCCGCATAGCGTCGTACTTCAGCGAATTCTACCGCAAGCACTCCAGGAAGACGATAGCTGTTGTTACAGGCTTTCTGGGCGCAACCGAAGAGGGTCTGACGACAACCATCGGGAGGAACGGCTCGGATTATTCGGCGGCGATCATCGGAGGGGCGCTGCAAGCGGATGTGATTGAAATCTGGACGGATGTTGACGGCGTTCTGAGTGCCGATCCTCGCGTCGTCCAGTCGGCATTCGTTCTCCCGCAACTTTCTTATGAAGAGGCAATGGAGATGTCCTTCTTCGGCGCAAGTGTTCTGCACTCGGCGACGATTGCCCCGGCGGTAGCGAAACAAATTCCCATTCTCATCAAGAACACGTTGAACCCCGACACGCCGGGAACACTCATCTCGAAGGAAATCGACATGCGGTTCGGGGCCGCGAAGGGCATTACATCCGTCGAGAACATCACGCTTCTGACCTTGCGAGGAATGAGCATGGTCGGTGTGCCCGGGACGGCGGAACGGCTTTTCGGTGCGCTCGCCGCTGCATCGGTGAACGTCATCCTCATCTCGCAGGCTTCTTCCGAACATACGATCTGTTTTGCGGTACGGAGCGAAGATGCACCCCGGGCCCGCAAAGCCATTGCCCGCGAGTTCCGTTATGAATTGCAGTCGAAGCTCACAGCACTCGATGAGCGTTCCGCTCAAACGATTGTCGCAGTTGTCGGTGAGGGGATGCGCGGTACCCCCGGTATTGCAGGTACCGTGTTCGAGACATTGGGACGCCACTCGGTAAACGTCAGCGCGATCGCGCAAGGGGCATCCGAACGGAACATCTCATTCGTGATTGATTCGGATCAAAAGCCGCTTGCCCTGAACGTTATTCATAATGAGTTCTTTTTCCCGGGAACAATGGTCTCGCTCGTGCTTGTCGGTCCGGGGAATGTCGGAGCAGAAGTGTTAAACCAGATCCGTCTGCAACAGGATGAGCTGCGTGCACGAGGATGTACACTCCGGGTCATTGCCATCGCCAATAGCCGGCAGGCGATCATCAACGCGGCTGGAATCCGTCTTGAGGATTGGCAGCCAATGCTTGCTTCGGCACGGACGAGAATGATGCCGGCCGAGCTTGCGTCCGCGTTACGCGGGTTGCATGTCTCCAATCCCGTGTTGCTTGATTGCACGGCAAGCCCCACAGTTGTGGACGCGTACGCAGCCTTCATTGCGGCAGGATGTCACATCGTCACCCCGAACAAACTTGCCAACGTGCTTCCGGCGAAGCGTCATGCAGAACTGCTGAAGATGTTCTCACAGCACAACAAGCTTTTTTACTATGAGGCGAACGTTGGTGCGGGACTACCGGTCATCTCCACGCTGAAAGATTTAGTGGGGACAGGCGACAAGGTGCATTCAATCGAAGGACTGCTTTCCGGGACACTCAGTTTCTTGTTCAACTCGTTTGACGGCACGAAGCCGTTCAGCGAGCTTGTCCGGGATGCGCAAGAGGCGGGTTTTACGGAGCCCGACCCGCGCGAAGATCTGGGTGGAAAAGACGCCGCGCGAAAACTGCTGATTCTCGCACGCACGATCGGTCAGGAAATGGAACTCAGGGATGTCCGTGTTGAGAGCCTTGTTCCGGTCCCGTTGCGCAAAGGGAAATTTACAAACCGGTTCTATGATGCGTATGCCAGGCATGACGCTGCAATGCTGAATCGGCTTGAACGTGCAAGGAAGAACGGACGAGTCCTCCGGTACGTTGCCGCCCTGCGTGGATCTGTCGCATCCGCGCGTGTTGAAGAACTTCCGCCTGACCATCCATTTGCACAGGTGAAGGGGAGTGAAAGCGTGCTGATGTTTTCAACTGCACGCTACGGAAACCAGCCGCTCATCATCAAGGGTCGCGGTGCCGGGGCCGAAGTGACTGCGATGGGAGTGTTTGCCGATCTTCTCAGATTGATCGAGCGTCTGTGAACAATTCCCGCTTCTTAGAAACTGATCCAGGTATCACAGCATCAGAGGACCTTCCTTGGCGCGTGACGGAGATTGCTGTACAACTCCGATGGAGTTCGCGAAGGCAGGTTGTGGTTACTCAATAAACGATTCTTGAGTGGTACCTTAGTCCATTCGCAACCCTTGACCCTCCACACGCCGTTTCGTAGCTTGTCATCGAAGGAAGCCTCTTTGTCGCGGAAGTAACCCGGCGAGGCGACATTACTCATCAAGTGAAATTCGAAGTGCAGCCCAAATCAGTTAAAGTCTTTGCTCCCGCCACCATCGGTAATGCCGGTTCGGGTTTCGACGTACTGGGCGTGGCGCTGGAAAAGCCCGGCGATGTTGTGATTGCCCGACGCACCCGTGAGCCGGGATTGCAATTCTCCCTTGTAAACAAAGGTGGGCAGACTGATCTGCCCGCCGACGGCAGGAATCTCGCCGCACACGTTGCTCAACTGATGATGCATGAACTGAAGCCGAAGTTCGGTATTGCACTTACACTCTACAAACACATGCCTGTCGGTTCGGGCCTCGGCAGCTCTGCTGCGAGCAGTGTCGCTGCCGCAGTGGCTGTGAACGCTCTTCTCACAAAACCGCGACGGCGACGGGATCTGCTGCGCTACGCGCTTGAAGGGGAACGTCTTGCCACCGGCTCTGCACATGCAGACAACGTTGCCCCGTGTCTCCTCGGGGGGGTACAGCTTGTTCGAAGCTACGAACCATTGGAGGTTGTGCCGTTGACCGTCGCGAGCACCATCTGGTGGGTTGTGGTGCACCCCCACCTCGTTGTGCACACGGAGGAGGCGAGGAGCGTGTTACCGAAGGACGTCCCGCTGCAAACGGCAATTGCGCAATGGGGGAATGTTGCCGGCCTTGTAGCAGGCCTCGCGCGCGGCGACGCTGCTCTGGTCGGCCGCTGCACCGAGGATGTAATCGCAGAGCCGTATCGCGCCCGACTTGTAAAGGGATTTGCCGAAGCGCAGCAGGCGGCACTGGATGCCGGTGCGTACGGGTGTACGTTGTCGGGCTCGGGACCTTCAGTGTTTGCGGTGACTGATTCGGCGAGGGCAGGACGGGAAATCGGCAATGTCGTCGCGGCGGCGTTCCGGCGGACGGCCGGTGTCAAGAGTGACATCATCGTCTCCCGCACTAACATGCATGGCGCAGTTGTACAATGAATTTTTCCCTCCCGATCATCACGCCCGGCAATCCATGAGGTTTATCTCGACAAACAGGCAGGCTCCTGCCGTCGGATTTCGTGACGCGCTCGTTTCAGGACTTGCTCCGGACGGGGGACTTTATGTTCCGGAGGCACTCCCGGCGCTTTCTGAGAGCTTCATTGATTCCCACGCAAACGGCACGCTCCACACAATCGGAACTGAAATCCTCTCACATTTCATTGAAGATATTCCTCCGGTCGCTCTGCACGAGTTGGTGCAGCGGGCATGGGACTTTCCCATCCCGGTCGCCAGACTGGATGAGGGGATCTCGTTGCTTGAGCTCTTTCACGGACCCACACTTGCTTTCAAGGATGTCGGCGCGCGGTTCATGGCGCAAGCGATGTCGTATTATCTTGCGGGTGAAGAGCGTGAGCTCACAATCCTCGTTGCAACGTCCGGCGACACGGGAAGCGCTGTTGCACATGGCTTCTTCAATGTTCCGCATATAAACGTCTTTGTTCTATACCCTTCGGGAAAAATCAGTCCCTTGCAAGAGCAACAAATGACAACGCTCGGAGGAAACATCGCTGCCGTTGAAATTGAAGGAACATTTGATGATTGCCAGCGACTCGTGAAGACTCTGCTCAATGATTCAGACCTTCAGGCAAGGCGTCCGCTAACAACGGCAAATTCCATCAATCCCGGCAGGTTGCTTCCACAGATTGTGTACTATGCATGGGGATTGGTGCAGATGCATAATGAGAGAAAAACAGTTACGCCGCCGCTGGTTGTTGTGCCGAGTGGAAATTTTGGCAACCTGACCGCTGCTGCGTATGGGAGAAGCATGGGGCTCCCGATCAAGGGTTTTGTGGCGGCCACCAACGCCAATGACGGCGTGTTGCAGTATCTTCATGACGGCAAGTTTCACCCGCGCCCGGGCATCCACACGTACTCCAATGCGATGGATGTGGGTAACCCGAGCAATCTGACAAGACTTCAGGCATTGTATAAGAATGACTTGAAGACTATCAGGGAGAACATCGACGCCGTGAGTATTTCAGATGAAGAGACGCTCCGATCGATTGCAGAGACGTTTGAAGCGAGCAGTTATATTGCAGACCCCCACACGGCGGTCGGCATTGCCGCGGCGCGCAAAGCACAGGCATGGACGACAATGCCGCCGCCAGTCATTGTCGCCGCAACTGCGCATCCCGCAAAGTTTCCGGATGTCGTGAAACGTGCCATCGATATCGATGTACCTCTCCCGCCGGCACTGGCAGAGGCTGCCGGGCGTCCGAAGCACGCCATCAAGATCAAGGGAACTTACAGTGAGATGAAAGAAATTCTTTTGAGTTGATGATTTATTGAAGATGACAGCCACACGAACATTTATCGTCATTGCCGCGTTGCTATTCCCTTTCGCAGGCGGATGTGAGCGGGACATGACGCTGGAGCGGGAACGCGCTGCGGAAGTATTTGAACGAGCAAAGGACGCTATCCAGCGAAATGACCATCAGGACAGCCGCCGCCTCTTGCTGGAAGTGGCACGTCTTGACAACAAACTCGGAAACCGGGCGCGACTTGCCGAAACGCTTGTTCTGCTCTCGGAGAATTACACTGCAGGTGGACGTTTCGATTCGGCCGCCCAGCTCGCTTCGGAGGCGCAGGCACTGTACGCGAGGCTTGGTGACAAGCCGGGTGTTCGGACGGCTGTGCTCGCCCTTGCGCGTGTGCACGAACTGTGCGGTGAGGCGGAGGAAGCGTATGCGCTTCTGCTTGGCGCATTGCAGGTTGAAGAGGCTCTTGGTAACCGCTTTGCGGCCCAGGAGTTGAAGTGGAAGATCATTCCCGTTGCGCGGAGTGCGGGTAATCCGGAGGCGGAGCGCCGGTATCTGAAGCAACTCATCGCGGAATACTCCTCTTCGGGCGACCGGATGAAGCAAGCGCGTGCGATCTATGAACTGGGTGTTTCGTTTCTTTCTGCAAACCAGATACAATCGGCACGCAAACATTTCGGTGATGCCCGCGTACTTGCGCAGACCGGTTCTGACACTCTTCTCGTTATAGAAATCATGCAGATGCAGGGAGTGACCGCGCGGAGAGAGGGGAATGTCTCTCAATCATTGCGTCATTATTCAGAGGCAATGCGCCTGTCGGACGCTACGCGGGGTGCCCAACGCGTTCGCGAAGAGCTGTTGCTGCGCGCCGGTAATCTTCTACTCGAACAGCAGCGGTATGCGGATGCAATAAAGTACTACAACGTGGCACTGAGGTCGGCGATCCGGACCCAGCACAGACTCGTTGAGGCATACGCATTGCTTCAACTCGGCCATTGCAGTTCCGGCTTGAATAGCGACAACGCTCGGAAGGAATACGAGGCAGGCGCAGAGTTGATGGCGCATATCGGCATTCCGGCAGCCAACGCGTACGCCGCCGCCTGTCTGGGACGTCATGCCTTGGCAAGTGGTCAGCCGTCGCGTGCTTTGGAGTACTTCCAACAGGCTGTGGAGGCGTTTGATTCGTCCCTCTCTGCCTGGGGACCGCTTGATGTGTTTACCGAATGCGAGGAGACCCTTTTCGGCGAGGACAAATCAACGCCGTACGATGATCTTGTCGGGATGTATCTCCAACTCGGCAAGGCGGAAGATGCCTTCCTTGCGGCCGGGCGGAACAATCGGACAGATTTGCTTCGGAACATCAGCCGTTTGAGGATTCGATTGCGCAGCGCATCAGCAACGGCCGGGCTTGCAAGCTACCGAAAACTACTCGGCATGTACGGAGGTGTCGAACGCCAACTCGCCGTTGCCTTTTCGGAGCGTGCTGAATCCATTCCACTGACTGCAGAGTTACGACAATCTCTTCGCACGACGCGCATGCGTCTGCGAGACAAAGGGGATTCCCTCGTGGTTACGCTCAAGGCGTTCCGGGAGATTCTTGCACCATCCCACCCGACTCTTGCGGAGATTCAGCAAAAGATTCCTATTGATGCTGTTCTGATTGCGTATCATCCAGGCCCGCGTTCGCTCCACATCTTTACCGTCTCCCGAAACAGTTTTAGCAGTGATATCGGGGCTGTCGGGCGGGAAGCCCTGCAGACGATGATTGGCTCGCATCTCGCCAATCTGCAACGGCTGGCTAAGGTCGAAGCAGATATCCCGCAAAAGGACAAGAATGAACTGGCCGAGCAGACGATCAAATTGTATGCGGCGATGTTACTTCCCGCTGAGCATCATATCCGTGAGACGGGAAGATTGATCGTTATGCTGCCGGCAGATATGCCGCTCGTTCCCCTGCATATCCTTTCAAGGGACAAACTTTCCGGTCCGGTCTTGGAGAAGCATGCTGTCAGATACATTTCAGATGCGGGCATGCTGGCAGGGTCCGGGAAGCGCGTTGGTGCATCTCCAACGGGAGTGGCGTTTGGCAACAGAGGCGCTACAGCTTGGGATGTTGATTACGAGTTGAGTGATGTGCGGATCTTTGTCAAAGAATCCCGGTTCTACATTGACAACCTTGCGATGGTTTCGGCGTTACGCAATGCGGAGGGGGATGTGTTGCACGCAGTACTGGATATCCGGAGCAATTGGAGGCATCCCTACCGGTCGTATTTCATTCTGAATAGCGGTCCCGGATATGCATCGTTGCAGTATCGCCGCTTCGGAGAACTCTTTTCAATGGCTCCGTTTCCCAACATCATTCTTTCCAATATTTCCGAGGTCCAGCTTCACCCCATTGTGCCGCGGATCTTCCACATCAACGGTACGTCCGACATTGTGTTGAATTGCTTTGTTCCCTCACGCAAAGCGAAGAAGCAGTTTGCAGAATTGTATTATTCTCTGCTTCTATCGGGAAACCCGGTTGAACAGTCCGTCAGGCAGGCGGCGTTGATGATGCGGCAGAATCCGGAGTTTGCCGATCCCCGTGCATGGGGGGCATTCATGGTGTGGTAAGCTACTCGCGGCGGATACGAACGCTTCCGAGTCCTGCCTCGATGCGGACATTGACGCGGTGGGCGGCGCTTGCGTAATTGTCCGAAAAGTAAAGGTTCTCCCCGCTTGAGAAGATCCCCTTTCCGTAATCAATCCGCGAGACGATACTCTTCTCGTAGAATATTCTCGCCCCGACTTCTTTGGGGAGATAGATGGTGCAAAGGCCGAGTCCGACGGCAATGTCGATATCCGCATCGTGCTTGATTGTACCGCTGAAATCAAGCGTCGCTGTTCCCAGTCCCCCCTCGAACCGGAAGCGTTTGAAATTGGCGTTGCCGAGATTGCGCCCCTCAAATTTTCCGACACCGCATTCGATATTCAGTTCATTCATCTGTATCGTGTTGGGCTTGTCGAATGAGATCGTCACATCGCTGGCGCCGCACGAGAGGTTGAAATCCTTCACCTGCAAGTCTGTAAGATCAAAATCAACCCGAGAGACTCCCAGTTCGACATCGAAGGTGATCGGAATAGCGTTGCTGAAGTTGAGAACCCAATTGCCGCTCCCGAGACGGGAGACGTTGAACGAACCTTTCCGTCGGCCTTCTTCGACTCGCCCCGGCTCGAATGCGATATCAAGATAACCGACGCGATTGCGGATGCTGTAATCGTACGTAAATGGGATCGCGTCCTTCTCCGCCCCTGCGGTCCGGCCGATCACAATTTTCTCCGGTTCGCCCCTTGCGATTGCGAGTCTGCCGAACGACGACGAGATAACAACCTTCACCTCACGCTCAGTAGTTCTGCCGATTTCGCGGGTAATGCCTTGGGGCGGTTGAGCACTAACAGAGGCTACTCCGAATGCCAGTGCGGCTACGATATGGAAGGTTGTAGATTTCATGGCTGCATTCTGATACGCCCGTTTCGCCGCTTAGTTGCGATATAGTGTCTCAATAATGGCGTATGCGGTCCTTGAGCGATTTGTAGAGCATTTCACGTGCACGGAAGATGTGAGCCTTGACGGTGCCGATCGGAAGGTTCAACTCATCGGCGATTTCCTCGTAACTCTTTTCTTCGACGTGACGTAGGTGAATTACCTTATGGTATTTCTCAGGGAGCTCTTCAATGGCGGCCCGCAGCATCTTCGTGCGCTGCCCGGATATCATCTCCTTGTCAGGTTCGTAGGTATCGTCCGGAAGCTCAAATGAGTATTCCCCGTCTTTTGATTCGATGGGTTTGTCAATGGAATAGGTTTGCAGCTTGCGCTTCCGGATGTAATCGATGCAGTTGTTTGTCGCAATCTTGTAGAGCCAGGTGCTAAAGGCATACTCCTCGTTGAAGCTCGCAAGAGAGGCAAAAGCCTTTATGAATGCCTCTTGCGTGAGGTCTTCCACCTGCTGCTTGTCGTGAATCATTCTGTAGATGAAGTTGTAAATGGGGTCGCGATACTTCTTCATCAGCTTTTTGTAGGCCGTGTTGTTCCCTTTGAGGGCGGCGTGGATGAGGCGCGAGTCTTCGGCACGAGACTCGGCCTTCTGTTGCTCTTTCGTGTCGAGGTCGGTGGATGGTGAGGCGGGGGAATTCCTTGTATGTTGGTCGCCATCCTGCGCTTGGCCTTGGGGCTGCTTCGCAGCGGGGCGACTCGACGAACCTGCGCGCTTTGACATTGAGCGGGTAAGTGAGACTTCTTTTCGCTGATTACACGGGCAAAGTAGTGAAAACACGCCTAAGTAGCAATTGATTCGGGCATCTGAAATATGTATGTTGACAACAACAACGCATCGCACCATAAGAGTGTGGCGGTGCACGCAAAGGAAACGGCATGTTCATCACATTCGAAGGGCTCGACTTCAGCGGTAAGTCCACGCAAGCCCGGCTGCTGGTAGAGAAACTGAAACGCAGCGACCGCACAGTACATTTCTTACGCGAGCCGGGGGGCACCGCAATCTCCGAAGCTATCCGCACAGTTCTCCTCGACACGAAACACCTCGATATGACAGAAGCCGCCGAGATTCTGCTCTTTTCGGCAAGCAGGGCACAACTCGTCGCGCAAGTTGTCCGGCCCGCGCTCGCAAAAGGCGAAGTTGTGGTTTGCGACCGGTACTGCGATTCAACGACTGCATATCAGGGCTACGGGCGGGGTTTGGATCTCGACGCAGTTCAGTCCATCAACACATTCGCAACCGGCGGGACGATGCCTGACGTGACATTCCTGGTTGAAATTCCCATCGATGAAATTGAGAGAAGAAAAATCAGCGCCGGCCTTTCATTTGACCGCATGGAAAGTTCCGGGCGGGACTTCTACGAACGCGTAGCGGAGGGATACCGCACACTGGCGCGCAGCGAGCCTGACCGCTGGCATACGATAAACGGAACGAAGAGAGTCCAGGAAATTGAAGATGAAATCTGGAAGAGAGTCGAGCCCGCATTACTACGGCAGACAGTACGATAAGAACGTTGAAGTGAAAACACAGAGGGAGAAGTGCATGCAATATCTGAGGAAACACAGCCGTTTCGCATTAATCGCGCTCACGCTTGTAGTGTTCGTTGCCGGAGCCGGGTTCACGACGCTGCAGGAGGGTGATTTCTACTTCAAGATCAACAAGAGCATTGATCTTTTCGGGCAAGTGTACAAGGAAATTGCCTCGAACTATGTTGATGAAGTCGATCCAGAAAAATTCATGCGGGCAGGCATAGATGGCATGCTCGGCACGCTCGATCCTTATACAGTTTTCATTGACAAGGAAGACGGTGACGAAGTTGATCTTCTCACCAACGGAAAGTACGGCGGCATCGGCGTAACGATAGGTGTCAGGGAGGGAGCGATCCAGATCATTACAGTGATGGATGGTTATTCAGCGTCGCGCGCCGGTATTCTCCCCGGCGACAAGATTGTAGAGGTTGACGGAGTGCCTGTGGTGTCAAAGCGCCCTGACGATGTACGGTCGTTGACGCGGGGTGAACCCGGAACAGAAGTAAAAGTCCTTGTCGACCGGGAAGGAGAGAAGAAGCCCTTGCTCTTCGTGTTGATACGTGAGGAGATTCAGGTAAAGAATGTCACATACGCCGATCTCCTTCCCGACGGCGTGGCCTATGTTCGTCTTGAGCGCTTTTCGCGCAGAGCTGGCGATGAATTGCGCCAGGCTATCAGAGACATCAGAATCAAGGGTGATATCAAGGCGTTCGTGCTTGACCTTCGTGGAAACCCCGGTGGATTGCTCGATGCGGCTGTTGACGTTACCAGCAAATTCGTTTCGAAGGGCAGCCTTGTTGTCTCAACCAAGGGCCGGAAGGCGGAATCCGAGAAGCAGTACACCTCCATCGAAGAGCCGATGCTTCCGGATGTGCCCCTCGTAGTTCTTACCAACCGGAGCAGCGCAAGCGCCAGTGAGATTGTGGCGGGTGCCGTACAGGATCTCGACCGCGGTCTCGTCTTAGGGACGCGCAGTTTCGGGAAGGGATTGGTACAAACAATTCAGCGCCTGAACTACGACGCGCAATTGAAGATTACCACGGCCCGCTACTATACGCCGAGCGGGCGCAGCATCCAGGAGATCGACTATATGCACAAAGACAAGAACGGGGTCTTCGCGACCGTGCCGGACAGCCTCCGCCGTGCATATAAGACGAAAGCAGGGAGAACCGTTTACGAATACGGCGGCATCACGCCGGACTCCCTTGTCGAGCCGCAGGACCCGGGCCCGATGGTGCGCGAGCTGTACCGGAAATCCCTCTTTTTCAAGTTTACGAACAAGTACTTTGCAGAGCATAAAGGGGAGCAGTTCGCCGGGGTAAACGATGGGGTCATGTCGGAGTTCAAGAAATTTCTCGATGACCAGAAGTTCGACTACAAAGAAGAAAGTGATGGCAAGGTCGCCGAGTTACGGCAGATTGCTGAACGCTCCCACTTCAGCAGAGAGGTTTTGGCTGATCTCGATCTGCTCTCTACGGCTCTTGAGAAGGAGAAGGAGCGGGGCTTTGAACGGTACAAGGATCATATCAGGCGGGAATTAAATATCGAAATGACAGCCAGGATAAAAGGTGAACAGGGTCGGATAAAGGCCTCCCTCGCGGGCGATAAGCAGCTTGAGACGGCACTGTCTGCCCTCAAGAAACCCGATGTTTTTCAGAAGAAATTAAAGCGGGGCTGAAAGATGCCCCGATCCATTGAGATTAAGCATTCTTCATCCGCTGCCGTTGCATCTTTACGGGCGAATTACTATCTTCTACTCCCTCAAAATTCAGGAATGAGTAGTCTTTTTCTATAGGAAATTCGATGTACGCAGTAGTCGACATTGCCGGCAAGCAATTCAAAGTCGCCCAGGACGACAAAATCCTCGTCCCTACCCTCAAGCAGGACAAAGGGACAAAAATCACGTTTGACAAAGTGTTGCTGCTCGGCGGCGACAAAGAAGTGAACGTCGGCAACCCGACCGTGGCCGGTGCCAGCGTGCAAGCCACCGTGCTGGATCATGTTCAGGGTGACAAAGTGATCGTGTTCAAGAAAAAGCGCCGCAAGGGATACCGTGTGAAGCGGGGTCACCGGCAGGCATACACGCAAGTTCAAATTACCAAAATCGGGAAGTAGCCATGGCACATAAAAAAGGTGTTGGAAGTTCGCGCAACGGACGCGACAGCAATGCGCAACGCCTCGGCGTGAAACGGTTCGGGGGCGAAATGGTGACAGCTGGGAGTATCATTGTGCGGCAGCGCGGCACACGGTTCCGTCCGGGACAGAATGTCGGGGTTGGGGGCGATGACACGCTCTTTGCAACTTCCGACGGCGTTGTCCATTTCAAGAAGTACAGCAAGTCAAACAAAATCGTCAGCGTACTTCCGAAGAACTGAGTGTTTCAGTCAGGCAGCCCGCCACTTTGGCGGGCTGTTCTGTGTTGTTCCTTCCCTTCTGATCTTTTCAATCCGCAGTAAGCATTCTCAAACTGAAGTCATCCAGAACAAATCGGAGATGATCCCATGAAAGTTACAGTTATCGGTGCAGGAAACGTCGGTGCCACGTGTGCGCAACGCTTAGTCGACAAGGAACTCGCAAACGAAGTGGTGTTGGTTGACGTCATTGAAGGTGTTCCACAAGGCAAAGGCCTCGACATGTTCGAAGCGACGCCGGTGGAAATGACCGATGTCCGTGTGGTCGGCACAAACGGATACGACGAGACGGCGAATTCCGACATTGTCATCATCACGGCGGGGATTGCCCGCAAGCCCGGCATGAGCCGTGACGATCTCATGAACACCAACAGTGCGATCGTGAAAGGCTGCACGGAACAAGCTGTAGCCCGTTCACCCAAATCCATTATCATTGTTGTTTCCAACCCGCTCGATGTCATGACTTACGTCGCGTGGAAGGTCAGCGGTTTCGAGAGGCACCGCGTCATCGGAATGGCGGGCGTGCTCGATTCTGCGCGGTTCCGTTCGTTCATTGCAATGGAGCTGAATGTTTCGGTCGAAGATGTCAACGCTTTTGTGCTTGGCGGACACGGTGATTCGATGGTTCCGCTTCCCCGGTATTCGACTGTTGCCGGCATCCCCATCACAGAACTGATGAGCCAGGCGACGATCGACAGGCTCGTGACCCGCACACGGAACGGCGGCATCGAGATTGTCAACCATCTCAAAACCGGCAGCGCGTATTATGCGCCGTCTGCCTCGACCGTCCAGATGGCCGAATCCATCATCAAGGATAAGAAGCGCATTCTCCCGTGTGCCGTTTATTTGCAGGGAGAATACGGCATCAACGATAACTTCGTCGGCGTTCCTGTGAAGCTCGGCCGCAAAGGCATCGAAGAGGTCATTCAGATCAAACTGACGGCGGAAGAGCAGACGGCCCTCAACAAGTCCGCCGAAGAAGTGAAATCGCAGATCGCGAAGCTGAAGCTCTGATCCGGAACGGGCAACTCAGGGAGAACTTTTGTAGATTGCCTGCGGTTGTAAATGAGTGCGATTGATGAAGTTCTCCCGGAGAAGAGACGTGCCAATTGACAATCATAAAGATCATGGAACAAGGAGACGGCCGCTGTTAGCAGCCGGTCTCCTTGTGTTGTTTGCAGCCTCTGCGCTCATATCCTGCCGCGAGAAACTGCCATCCAATGGCGACGAGTTTCCCTCACAGCGTGCTTCCATCCGCTTCTCTCCCGGCGACTATTTTGTATATGACAACTGGGAGCTTGACAACAGCGGCCGCAAGATCGGCAGCTCGTACACCCGCAACTCGTGGACCGTTGCCGACACAGGCCGGACACTCCTCGGCTCTACACGAGTCACACTTATCATTGACAGTACATTCAACACCGCAGGGCTTTTCACCCGTCGCGACACCGTGTATATTCGCGTAGCAGAAAACGGAGATTTGTTCCAATATGGTTTTCTCCACCGCTTGATTGCAGCGCGGGAGTCGCTGAACATCTTTCCGTCGTGGGACAGGATAGCCGCATTTTCGGTGCCGCGTGGCCAACAGTGGGTGATGGCAAGAATCGACACATCAAGGGGCGAGGGGAGAATCGTGGATGTTGTGGGAAGGATTGTTCCCGCGCAAGAATATGTGGGATTGATTGTCAACAACGTCCAACGGGCAGTACTTGCCCACCGGATCCGCATTACGAAAGCAAAACTCGACTATACGTTCTGGATAACCGATTCGCCAACGGCCATCCTCCGCGCCATTGATGAATCGACGATCCTCAGGAACATCAGGCTGCGGGAGATCGGCGTGATGTTCACCCCCCAATAGCCGTCACGTCGCCGGCATCAGTTTGTTCATATCCAGCCACAGCTGGACCGTGACGCCGTTCTTGTGAATCTCGTAATCGACCTTGTCCATCAGTGTTCGCATCAGGAATATTCCGCGTCCGCTTGTGTTCATCAAGTTTTCCTCGTTCAACGGGTTCTTGACTTCATCGAGCTTGAACCCCTTCCCCTGGTCTGTGATGCTGAAGAGGAGCCAGCCGGGCAGGACCGTGCACTCTACAATTACCTTCTTCTTCGGGTTTGCTTTGTTCCCGTGCAGAATGGCGTTGTTGACCGCTTCGGTCAGCGAAACCATCAGCTTGTGCATATGAATTTCATCGAGCGGGATCTTCTTGTTCACCTTGGCGAGGAATGCCTCGACCCTGCCGATGGATTTTGGGGTGCTGGGGAGTGTCATGCGTACTGCTGCTGGCATAAGCGACCTAGAGAGTGATGTTGATGTTGAGGGTCATGTTGGCAAGTGATTGTGTAGCTCCGTCTGCGAGGCGGCGTTGTTCATACCATCCCCTGATGCCGATTTCGCTGTACGGACTCACTCGCCAGAGAATCAAACAGGTCGGCCCGACGCTACGAAGGAACGAATCCAATGTCCGCGCTTCGCCGCTGTAAGCGTAGCGGGTCTGGCTGAAATATCGCATCCCGAGTGCAAACAGAATTCCCGGCTCGGGCATGTAACGGACCTGCATGGCATACGTCTTGTCGGCGAAGGAGTTTTCGCGCCGTTCTTTGAAGTCGCTCCAATTCAACTGCCCACGGTCATATAACTTCAAAAACAGAAAAAAGTCAAGACCTATGGTGCGGGATAATTCAATCGACGTCGAATCAATCCATGCAAACTGCCGGTACGAAAAACTCCGCACATCACCCGCCAGTTCCTCGAAATCATACACCGTGTAGTTGGCGAGAACCTCGAACCGGTTCATAGTTGAGAGGAATGAAAACGGTCTGTACAATGCGCGGGGAGAGAACCGCAGAACCCTGTTGATATTGTTGTTCGCGCTCCGCTCGCCGAAAAGATACACAATATGGTTGAGGTTTCCATCAAGCGTGAATGAGACATGGAGATATTGGCTCAACTGGTGCGCAGAGGAAAGTGAGACAGCGACAAGAAGTTCGTCACGGTCCTCCACATTCATCTCGCTCGGGGTGTCGTACCGGAGAATGCTGGTAGCTCCCGATACCACGATTGTGTCCGAATACGAGACAGGCCATTCGAGCGTACCGGCCAGGGAAGTCCGGCGGGCGAGGTTGTCCTTCGTCTGCTCCTGTTCCTGAGCCTGGCGCTCTGTCAAAGGTGTGATGCTGGTGTCTCGCACAAACCCCGATGTGGCGCTGCGCGCAAAGTGTCGCTCCGTTCGTTCGCTGTGCGATAAGCGGAGAGATCCCGCTATTCCATCTTCCGCGCGGTAAACTCCCTGGAGAAACACATCCAGCCGGAATTCCTCGATGCCGGTGTTGTACTGCGCGGGAGCACGTGCATTGTCCAACACCGGACGGTAATCTTTGTTCAGGTTTCTGTTGTAAACGCTCACGAAGAATGATGTAATAAGTGACGGGTCAAACTCATAATCCAGCAGGTTCACAAATGAGAAGATGTTCTCGCTTCTGCTCTCCAGCGCACCGGACGCAGAAGTGTAGAACTCCCGCCGTGTCCTGCTGAACCCGGCCTCCAGACTGTCACGCGTGATTCCGAGAAAGTTTTTTTGTGCGCCGAACCGGGCGAAATGGCGCTCGAGCACTCGCGGATCGAGCATGTCCCGTGCAAACTGAGCGCTGCCGGCAATCTGGTAGCCGTCAATGTCCACATTCCGCGTACGGGCACTGATATTGTAGCTCAATCCGCGGTCACGCACATCAATCTGGTTATCCCACCGATGGCCCGCGAGGGGGGAGACGGTGAACCAGGATAGCGGACTATAATCGAAACCTCCCTGAACCGAGTTGATGGATGCCGTGCTGAGCCCGACTGCTTTGCGGTCGGAATAGATCAACGACGACCATTGCCCCCGCACGGCAAATTGATCATTCAACGGCCGTTGCATTTGGAATAACATCTGGCTTTGATCGCTGCGGAGCCGCTGTGGCGATGAACCGGCCGACTCCAGCAGGATGATATTGGATGTAAACGTCTCACTCAGCCGGATACGGTTGCCAAAGGCTGTCGTGTCCACCCACAGAAGTCCTGCCCAGTTGAACGTGTTGAGATTTCGTTCAAAGAGTATGCTTGCCGCATTGCGCCGGGAAAGCGAATCAGCGAACGGACTCCCGGGATCGAGGCGATCTTGGGATGCGGATGAGCACGGAAGGGCAACCATAACTGCAGCTCCCGCACACCGGATAATCTGCCGGAATACCCTCATCCTGCCACGTTTCAGCTAAGTTCAACGGTATTGCCGCGGCCGGGGACCAGCACCTCGCTGAAGCCTTTTTCCTTGATTCCGGCCGCCAGTTTTTCCGCTTGATCAGGGTCTCCGTGGACAAGGAATGTCTTCTTCAATCTCTTGCTATCGAACTGTTCCACATAATCCAATAGTTCATTGCGGTCTGCATGCCCGGAGAAGGAGTTCAGAACAACAACTTCCGCCTTCAACTCATGCGGCTCGCCGAAGATATTCACGACCGGCTCGCGCAGCACCAGCCGCTTTCCCAACGTGTGGTCCGCCTGGTATCCCACAATCAATACCATGTTCTTGGGGTTGGTAATGCTGTTGCGAAGATGATGCAGGATACGGCCCGCCTCACACATCCCCTGGGCGGAGATCACGATGAACGGACCTTCCTTTTCGTTCAATGCTATGGAATCCTGGACATCCCGTACGTAGGTCAGGCGTTTGAACCCGAACGGATCGTCGTGGGGAGACTTCCGCAGCAATTCACGTGTCTCCTTGTCGTAGCATTCGGGGTGGTCGCGAAAAACATTCGTGACATTGATTGAGAGGGGGCTGTCGACATACACCGGCAGGTTGTCTATCTTTCCGGCGATGCTGAGTTTGTGCAGAACGTACACGAGCTCCTGCGTACGGCCGACGCTGAATGCAGGTATGACTATCTTGCCTTTCCGTTCGCAGCCACGGCGGAGCGGCTCGAGCAGCTGCTCCTCCATTGCCAATACAGGCGAATGGAAGCGGCCGCCGTAGGTACTTTCAGAGATCAGATAGTCAGCATCCCCGATGAACCTTGGATCCCGCAGTATTGGAAGGTTGGGGCGCCCGAGATCCCCGGTGAATGCGAGCGATATGTCTTTGCCGTTTTCTCGCAACTTCAACATTACCGCGGCCGAGCCGAGTATGTGACCAGCGTCTTCGAAACGGGCAGATACTCCCTCTGTTACTTCGAATGTGGTACTGTAATCCACGCTTCTGAACAGGGGCATCGTCTCATCAACGTCCTCCTGGGTGTAGATGGGTTCAATTGGAGGAAGCCCTTTCTTCTTGTGCTTCTTGTTGACGAACTCAGCGTCCCGCTCCTGGATGTATGCGCTGTCTCTCAGCATCACAGCGCACAAATCACGCGTTGCCGAGGTAGCGAAGATTGTGCCGCGGAACCCTTTCCGCACAAGAGTAGGGAGGTTGCCGCTGTGGTCTATATGCGCGTGTGAGAGAACAACGGCATCAATGGATGCGGGATCAAACGGGAAGTTCTCGTTGCGTTCCCGTGCTTCCTGCCGTCTGCCGTGGTACGTTCCACAGTCGAGAAGAATATTCTTCCCCCCGACATTCAAAAGATGCATTGAGCCGGTTACTGTGCGGGCTGCGCCCTGGAATTGAAGTTGCATGAGGGATCAGAAGTCGTGATATGCTGTAAGAGAAGAAAATCGGGGGTCAAATGCAAAACAGGGAGACACAGCG
>CAZBWR010000012.1:0-40254 GCA_964495695.1 uncultured Chitinophagales bacterium
ATGGCATGCCTGGCACTGCAAGCCCGAATGCCTCCCTGTTAATGGAAAGCGTGTTGTCGCATGATCAAACGTTGCCGGTCGCCAGGCAGCTTCCGAATGACACGTCTGGCAATTGGTCGGGAAGTTGCCCGCCACGTGGTTCGGGTTCGTAGTCCGGTCGTAATTCCCTCTATGACAAGCTACACAGTCTGTCGGCTTTCCGGCGAATACATTGTCGCGGTGACAGCTGCTGCACTGTTGCACCTGGTGCGCGCCGCGCAACGGGAATCGGGTTTGAGCGTGATCGAATCGTGCCCCTTGCCATCCGCTTGTCGTGTGACAGGTCTGGCAATCAACAAAAAAACCTGCCGCCTGATGGTTCGGGTTTGTTGTTGCAGCAAATTGCGGTCGATGGCAGGAAACACATTGTCCGGGAGTTGACTTGAAAATCTGGTTCTTGTGACAATTGAAGCAGGAAGCGGCAACATGTGCACCGGTTAAAGGGAACGCAGTCCGTCCATGGTCAAAGCCCGCCCCCCATGAAACAGCGGTGATGTCATGACATTTCATGCAATCCGTTGGAAAGCCGGAGGCAACATGGTCAGGGGACTTTGCCGCAGCAAAAGAACTCCTGTGGCAACTGAAGCAATCCAGTGGTGTGCCGGCGAATGATTGCTGCGACGCGTTTGAATGACATGACCGGCAATCGAGCGTCGCATGACGCCCCAGCAGCGGAAACCTGGTGTTCTGGTGTCGTTGCACCATATCCGTGAGTTTCCATGTCCCTGTGGTGTGGCACCGGACGCAGTTGTTGCCCAACTCGCTCTTGTGCACATCGGTATGGCATGCGAGACAGTTTTGAGACGAGGAACTGAACTGCAGTCCTTCATGGCAGGAACGACAGTCAAGCGACGCATGCGTGCCGCTGAGAGGGAACCCCGTGGAAGCATGCAAAAACGGGGCATCCTTTTTCATCCGCCACGAGTCGGTTGAATGGCACGTCGTGCACTCGATTTTGATCGTGCCGTGAGGCGATTCTTGCGCGCGCAGTGAGTGTGGTAAAGACAACAAGCACGCCAGTGTCACCATAAAGAGTGAAATGGCACTGCCTCGCATTTTCGATTTCTTGTCAATCACTGATTTGCCTCGCGTCCCGCGTGACATGATTCGCATGTAATTGATTTTGGTCTATAGCGGACAAATGATTGAGTTCCTGACTGCTCGGCCTTATGACATTCACCGCAGCGAACACGCTGGTGTGCTCCTGTAAGTTTGAACCTGCTGTGTGTGTCGTGATTGAACACCAATGTCCTCCAGCTTTCCGGTTGATGGCATGTGCCGCAGTCGGTTTTCCCTTCACGGGCAAACTGTCCAGCATGAACCTCCTTGTGACACGAGGAGCAATCATGCGAAATCCCCTTGAAGAGTGCCATGGTTTCTCCGTTGATCTGCGCTGTGCGATGACACTTCTCGCAACTGATCACTTTGTGCTTTCCAGCCAGGGGAAAGCCTGTCCTTGCATGATCAAAGTACGTCGGTTGCCAATCCCCCGTTGAGTGACATGCAGCGCAGCTTCGTTCTTTCATTTCGTTGACGAACTGACCCCCGTGCTTGTCTTTGTGACATGACTCGCATCGCATATCGCGGAAGCGGAACGTCGGCCGCGCTGCTGCATTCCGCTGATGACATGCTGCACACGGCACGGCTGCATGAGCTCCGTCCAGCGGAAACTTCGAGCCATCATGCTGCCGCATTGTGAAGGTTGAGGGCACGAATCCGGATGTCGTATGGCATCCTGCGCAGTCACCCCCGAATCGTCCAGCAAACTCATCGGCATGATAATCGGAATGACAATCAGTACACCTATTGTGTGCCAACTTCAGGCGGGTCTTGCCTCTCGAGGCCCCTGCATTGTGGCATTTTTCGCACGATAATCCGGCATGTTTTCCTGTCAGACGAAACGCTGTCAGATCATGATTGAACCTACCACCCGGCCCCGCATTGCGCCACCCCTCGGGCGTGTGGCAGGAGTTGCACGATTGACGTGAAAAACCGCTAGAATGAGGTGACAAATGACAGGGAGCGCAGTCGCCGAAAGGCTTTGTTGCAAAGAGCAGTTGGGCGCGGTTCTCTTTCGCAGCGAGATCCGTGTGGCACTGCCTACACTCGACTGTGGCATGATTGCCCCGCAACACGAACCATGTTGTGGAATGATCAAACCCCTTAACCTGACTCCAACCCGCAGTTGAGTGACACGACTGACAGTCTTCGAGCTTGTTCCCATGCTTCCGGTTATGGCAGCTTGCACAGTCGCGGCTCAAACCCAAAAATGTCTGCCGGTTTGTAGAGCGAACGATCGAGAGAACATCCGGGTCCTTGATGTTCGACGTCTTATGGCAATCTTCACACCTGACGGAGGCATGCTTTCCAGTCCGCTGGAAACCTGTAAGCGAATGATCGAACGTGTTCCGGTTGAAGATCACAGTCTGCGCGTCGCGGCCCAGATGTTCTTTGTGGCATGCAACGCATTTCTGTGACGACACGTTGAAATGATATCCGTGCTTTGCCGCTATTGCCGCCTTTATCTCTCCATGGCAATCAAGGCACTTTATTCCCGTGATCTCTTTGCCTTGCTCATGGCATTTCAGACAGTTGTTGATTCCCTCCAACTGCTTGTGCGGACGGGAGAGTTCTCCCGGTGAGAATTGTCCCCACACCGGAAACATGCTCCCGTTAAGAATCGAGAGCAGCAAAAACATCCCTGCCCAGCGCCGGCATTTTCCCGGTTTAACCATATCTCAGAAAATCCAATGATACCCCAGATATACCGCGACCCCTACGTGCGCTGCGAGCGTGATGAACATGATCACCGTGAAGGGAAGATGAATAACGTGCCAATAATAAAATAATCTCTCAACTTGTGTCAGAAGCATTGTCTTTTGAAGAAGAATGGTCCGCGCAGATGCCAACGCAAAGAGCGCTTTTGCTTGATCGCGAGCCAGGTGGCTCCTGCGTATTAAATCCCGAGCCGAGTGTTTGACCTGCCGCCGGATCATTTGCAGGCGAAGCAATAATGAGAACGTGTGCAAAAGCTTCTCAGGTTTCGGTATAGAGGCAAATCCCTCATCGATCTTCTGAATGAGTTGCATGCCGAGCGGCGATGAGCCGAGCGCGCGGCTCATGGCATCAAGTTCTCCCCTGATTTCCTGCTCGGAGAGTTCAGTGCCTTTGAGGTTACGGGGGATCTGCACGTACAAAAATCTCCCGATCATTCCGCTCGCCCACACAGAGAGCATGCACCAGAGACTGACCGCTGCAATGCCGCCGGCTTTGAATGTTGTATGAAATACGACGAGAATTGGACCGAGCAAACAGAGGAAGATGTGGAATTCCAGCCACCACGACAGCTTCCCGATATTACGCAGTCGCTTCACCCGCTTGCGTGTGGAATATGTGGATACTCCGACAATGATCATGGTTGCGCCGATGATGCCGAGCCCGTGGCTGTAGTTGCCGGACGGTTTCATCGTTTCATAGTCGGAACGGAACGGTCGCTCGGGAATTGGTGTACTATAGTAATCGAAGCCGAGAACACCTACGGTGAGAATGGCGGAGGCCGTTAGAAAGAACAGAAACGCAACGAAAACGCGGTGTGCCAACAACATCTCCCTTGTTGAAAGGACTTTTCGAGTAAACAAACGATGAGCACGGAATGTGTCAGCACTTGTCGGTTTCCCGTGTGAAATATCGACAAGATTGTGGAAATCAACAAGCCTGATTTAACGATTCGGTAACTTGCCTTCTCAGCCCACTACACGTATTTTAGTTCTATCCCCTAAAGGCAGACGATGCAGGAACTACGCAGAGACCCAGACGATTTACCAATGAATAAATCTGTCAATCAGCAGGATAATTCGACTCCTCCGGGCAGCGCCGGGGGAACGCAACCGAAACGACCCCGGCAGTCACGCGCCAAAACCACGCGTGTCCGCCGCAAGAAGCCCTCTCCGCCGGCGGACAGAGGACCACAGGGACAATATTCTCTCGACCCTACACTCTACATCAACCGGGAGCTGAGTTGGCTGGAGTTCAACCAGCGAGTGTTGGACGAAGCTACAGACCCGCGTCACCCCTTGCTCGAACGAGTGAAGTTCCTGGCGATTGCCAGTTCCAATCTCAACGAGTTCTTCATGATCAGAGTCGCCGCCATAAAGGAACAAATTCTCGCGGATGTTGTCGAGTATTCACCCGACGGGAAGATCCCCTTGCAGCAGGTAAAGGATATACACGGGCGTGTCTCCGTCATGATCAAGGAAATGGGCGATATATTCTGGAACCAGCTTTATCCGAAGCTGACCGAAGCGGGCATTCACCTTCTCAGAATGGATGAGCTCAGCGAAGAAGAACGGGGACGGCTTTCAGAGTATTTCGCCAAGGAAATCTTTCCTGTGCTCACGCCACTTGCATTCGATCCCGGACATCCATTCCCGTACATCTCCAACTTGAGTCTGAGCCTCGCAGTCGTTGTCGCCAGTGCGAAGGGCGATGAAAGGCTTGCGCGGGTCAAAGTCCCGGCAGTTCTTCCCCGCATGGTGGAAGTCCCGGACGGGAGAGTGCCGTCGCAGAGATTTGTGTTTCTTGAAGACCTGATCAAGGCAAATCTTGACATTCTCTTTCCGGGAATGATCGTCAAAGAGTCATATGCATTCCAAGTAATCCGCAATGCAGACATCGAGATCCAGGAAGACGAGGCCGGCGATTTGATCAACTCCATTGAAGAGTCGATCAAGATGCGACGCTTCGGCACAGTCGTGAGGCTGAAGGTGGAAGAAACGATGCCGCAGCGAATTATTGATATTCTCGCCGAGAATCTCGAAATCACGCCGGACGATGTATACACTCACAGAAGTCCGCTCGGTATGAACGACTTGATGCAGCTCCTGAAAGTGCAGCGCCCGGAACTGAAGTATCCGCCATACCATCCCTCGATGTTAATGGGAGAAGAAGAAAGCGCTGACGTCTTCGGCATTATCAAACGGGGCGATATCGTCTTGCATCATCCGTACGATTCGTTTGCGCCGGTTGTGCAGTTCATCAAAGCAGCAGCTACCGATCCGAACGTTCTGGCAATCAAACAAACCCTGTACCGCATAGGAAAGGAGTCGCCCCTGATTCCGCTTCTCATCCACGCAGCAGAAAGCGGCAAGCAGGTCGCCGTTCTTGTGGAGCTGAAAGCCCGGTTCGACGAGGAAAACAATATCGGTTGGGCGAAGCAGCTTGAACGTGCGGGGATTCACGTTGTCTATGGACTTGTCGGGTTGAAAACACATGCAAAGATGGCTCTTGTGGTCCGGAAAGAGGCTGAGGGCCTTCGGCGCTACATCCATCTCGGAACCGGCAACTACAATCCGGACACTGCGCGTATTTACACGGACATCAGCTATCTCACCTGTAAAGAGCCGATTGCGGCCGATGTCTCCGAGGTGTTCAACTATCTGACCGGGTTTTCCAACAAAGAGCGCTTCCGGAAACTGCTTGTCGCTCCAATCACGCTGCGCAAACGAATGACCGAACTCATCCAACGCGAGATAGAGCATGCCCGCGCCGGGAAACCTGCATACCTCATGTTCAAGATGAACGCACTGACGGACATCAGTACGATCAGCACGCTGTACGAAGCATCAAAGGCCGGGGTGAAAGTTGATCTGATTGTGCGCGGTGTCTGCTGTCTGCGGCCCGGCGTGAAGGGTGTAAGTGAGAACATCAGGGTGGTAAGCGTTGTAGGGAGGTTTCTTGAACACAGCCGGGTATTCTATTTCGCCAACAATGGCAAGCCCGAGCTTTACTGCAGCAGCGCTGATTTGATGGGGAGAAATCTCGACCGCCGCGTTGAGTTGATGTTCCCGATAGAGGACCAGGTATGGGCTGATTTCGTTAAGCGTGAAGTGCTTGATGGCACGTGGAACGACACAGTCGGTGCGCGGCGGCTCGGGCCGGACGGCGCCTACACGCGCTGTACGCCCGATCCCGGTATGCAACCTTTCGAGATGCAAACCCATTTGATGCAGGCACGTATGAAGCCTGTAACCAAGAAAGCTGTGCCCCGCGACGTCCCGCAACAACCGGTCGCCTGATATGACCGTTGGAAGCAAGGCCATTACCGCCGCGGCGCTATTGATACTGGGCATTGCCCTGTACCAGATCTTCTGGTCTGACAACGTCAACATCGAGTATTTCCGCTCGCTCGGCGATAGTCCGTGGACTGCCGCATTGATGATCGTTTCCATGGGTGCGGCATGGGCGTTTGCGCTTCCCGCCTCGGTGTTTTTTTTCATTGTTCCGCTCGTCTATGATCCCCTGCCATCCGCGCTGATCATGACCGCAGGAAGCACGCTCGGTGCGACAACAGGTTATGTTGCCGCCCGGTTCATTGGAGGCCCATGGGTTGAGCAGTTCCGCGACCACAAGGTTACCAGATTTCTTTCACGTCATGCCACGTTAACCACCCTGTTTGTGCTGCGGGTTGTCCCCAGTTCGCCCCATGGATTCATCAATTATGGGGCAGGTTTCGTTTCGGTCCCTGTGCTTCCGTTTCTGGCTGCAACGGCGGCGGGAACCCTCATCAAGGCGTTCGTATATGCGGTTGCGGTGCATTCTGCTGTCGGAGCAACGTCACTTTCAGAGGCGCTCTCATGGAAGTCGGTCGCCTCGCTTCTCACCGTTGCTGCACTTGCAGTACTCGGACGTGTTGTTGCCCGGCGGTGGCTGCCGCAATCGACTTGAGTTGCCTTCGTCGTACTCCCCGATTCATAATTCCCAATCCTAAAAAAAAAGGCATCCGCAAACACGGATGCCTTCGGGGCAAGAGCATGGTGAGCACTACTTGAGCAAGACCATCTTGCGGGTCTCGGTAAAGTTCCCCGCCCTGACTTGATATAAATACACGCCTGACGCAAGTCGTCCGCCTTGAACGTTTATTGCATCGAAGCGTACTTCATACGAACCTGCGACCTGCCGTTCGTTGACCAATGTTGCTACTTCCTGCCCGTTCATGTTGTAGACTTTCAGAGTCACAACGGCATCCTCAGGAAGAGCGTATCGGATGGTTGTTGAGGGGTTGAATGGATTAGGATAATTTTGCAGCAACGTATAGCGTTGCGGAACCTGGGCAACCTGAGCCGGAGAAAAACCTACGCCTGTCTGCCTTATCCACAATTGTGTAACGATGGCCGGACCGTCGCCAAGTCTGTCTATCGAGATCGTAACTTCGCCGTCAGCATAGGAGGCCTTCGGCAACGCAAGCGCAGGCGTTCGTTCGGGGGATGAGGTAACCCGAAAAGGCTGATTGAGTCGGATCCCGCTCGCTGAAAGCGACTGAAGCCGGCGTATCCCGTCACGCGCCGCAAACTCGGCAATCACTTCGTATTCCGCAGCGGGATCAAGTCCTGTAAACCTGTATCGTACTGATTCAGCATCCTCGCGTGCGGTTTGCGACGGAGACGAACCCCACGCAATGGCATTGCCACGTATACTGAAGGGATCATCCGCAGCATTCGTATTTCCGCAGTCCGCATGATAATGCAACGGCAAGAAGAATCTCGTTGAAGATACAACAGGCTCGCCGCCATAGGCGGATGCCGCCCCGACTTCATAGCGGTACGTCCCTGCAGGAACCTGCGCGCCATCATCACCTCTCCTGTCCCACAGCAGGTTCTTCTCCCCCGCTACCATCCACGATGAAGTCAGTGTGCGTACGAGCCTGTTGTTCTTCTCATCAATAACCTTGATTGTCACGTTTCCGACATCCGTCATCAAAAAGCTGTTCCGGATTGCGCTGATGCCGGCATCGGCATTGAATGTGATGTTCTTGAGTTTCAGCCCGAGTGTGCGCCGCTGTGCGCCGCTGCGCTCATCCCACCGCTCAACGGCGAACAGTTGGTTGAAGCCGGTATAGTGCCGTTCGGTATCCGACTCAAATCTCCCGAAGGGGATATCAATGTCAGCAAGAGCAGCATATCTCCCCTCTCCTCCATCAATATCCAGCAACTCAAGGGTCGGCGAGAATTTGAGGATTCTTCCCCCTACATTATCAACGGTATACACATTGCCGAAATGATCCACCTTGAGGGACTTGAAGTATTCTGTATGATTGCCGGCGTATGAGGCGATTTCCCTCAATTGTGCTCCGGTATCTTCAAAAACTCTGATCCTTCTCCCGATCTTGTCCACCACAAACAAAATGGATGTATTCGAGCCGTTCCAGCGCCCGACGGCAACACTGGAGGGTGAGTCGAAACCCTCAAATGAAGCGAGACGGACATTTGCATTGCGCCCGCCGGAGTATTTGTAGATTGCATTGGCTGACGCATCGGCGATGTAAAGGTAATCGTCAGAGGTGGTAAACGGCGTACCGTTGTCGCTCACAGCAATGTCAGTCGGATTTGTCACGCCGGAGAAATGGTGGTGGTAGCGCAGCTCGACTTCTCCCATTCCAGCGAGGAACAAGACGAGCACACGTTCCGCAGCCGGTTCGCCGACGAAGACGGTTCCATCCGTATCGACTGCGATTGCTGAAGGCGCGGTAACGGAATAGGTCTTGATCCATCGGTCGAGGTTACCGTACACGATACGGTTCCATGCCGGATCGAGTATGAACTGCACATACGTCGCAATTGTGAAAGGAAGATTCCGCTGTGATCGCACGGAAAGATATGATGCCGTCTTGTCCGGAATGCCGAACAGCTCCCTCTGAAGCCGGCTCTGGACGATGCGCTTCGTCAAGCGGCCGATACTGTGCTCGCGGCTCAATGCAGTCTCAATAAACGTCTCGCCTACCGATTGTCCGCTTCCGACTGTTGCCGTGAACATACCGGCGGAGGATGCTGCATGTGAAGAAGGCTGTGGCACCGTCCCCCCGGTCACTCTCCACATACCATTGCTCTTCTCCAGATGCAGCTTGTCCCCTCCGGTAAACTCTACTGTTGCCGCATTCCCCTCAATGCGCACCCTTCGCTCCATTGCGGCACCAGTAGATAGCGCAGACGCTCCTCCCCCGCTGTTCCTCTGCTTCATGAGCGTTTGCGTCACAGTAGAAGGCACGCGTTTCCCCACCACCACCGCACCATCAACCCCTCTGCCTCCTGCACACAACTCATCCACGATGAGTTGGATCTCCGCTCCATCGGAAACGCGTGCCCATTGCGCGCCAAGTTGTTCCGGCGTTCGGTTCCCTCCCGCCATCGCCTGAACTCCCCACATCATAGTCAACACTGCAAACATGTGCGAACGCAACATACCCTCTCCTGCTTACAAAGAAAACTTTATGGTTGCCTGTAGAATATCCGCCGAAAAATCCAGGTCGTTGAAATAACGGAAGTACATCACCTCAACCGCAGAATCCTGCAAAAACGCAAGGCTGGGTGTGTTTTTCGCCACTCCCCGCAGCAGATACGTCAGGCTCAACCCGAAATTGTTGGACGAGAACTTCTTCAATTTATAATCCGATGTCCGGAGCGAGCCGGCAAGAAATTCCGGACCGATGTATCGTTCCTTGTAGAAGTACGCCGCCCCTTGCGAGTAGTACCTGTAGTTCACGCCGAAAACAAGATCGTCGAGAACATACTTGTTGAACTTCACTTCTGCAGTATGCGACCTGACACTCCAATCATCCCAATAGTAACGGTAACTCCCGATAATCGATGCCTTTACCGGCGAAATGTAATGACTCAGCTTCATCGCCGCCGCATGACGCATCCGTTGAGCCGGATGCAGTTCGTCAGTCAATGTGAAGAGCGATGTCCCCTCGTACACCTTCACCTGTCTGTAAGGATCGCTTTGGAACCCTTTATGCATGACAAAATCATACATCACATCGATGACAGTTGTCGATGATAGTACTTGTGCAAGTGCCGCCGACGCGGCATACGTTTTCTTGGCCTGATATGGGGTATCGCCGTTTTCCAGGATCTTACCGACCCAGTCCGATGTGTATTGACCCCTCAGCGTCAGCGTGGTGTTGCGGTCATTCAATTCCTGACTGAACGTTCCGATCACCGAGCTTGAGCGGTAATCGACCTCGTCGCTGCGATAGTAGTTGCCCCCGAACATTGTATTGTCACCGAATCCTTGTTTCGCCCCCACGATGAACTGCTTGCGGCTTTTTTCAAAAGGCTCGTTCTTGCGCCGCTGCGGACGTGTGGCACCTGTCACGGCAGTGACCGCAGGAACCGTCACTTGATCCAACTCGAAATCGGCCGAAAGGAAAGTCCGCGAGAAGATCTGCTTTGCAAGATTCAGCGCCATGGTCACGACGCGGTTATCTCCGCTGTCCGAAAAGTAGTACGTTGTCAAGCCGACTTCATTCCCCCCGCAGAACAGCGTGGAAGGAAGAAGACACAACAGCGTAATAACCGAGAGTATTCGAATATGATTCTTCATGGCGTGGAGAGTCCGGTCACTTTGTGCACCCGCATCCTCCGCCAATGCCAGACCCGCCGCCGATACTTCCTTCACGAGTAGAGAAGAATTTTTCTTCGAGTGTCTGTTTCGCAAACAAGTCGTTCCGTTCCATGATCGGGTCGGCGAGTTTTGATTTCTCGTAGGATTTGACTGTTCCGCATCCTGCAAGCGCTGCAGCAGCGACGAAGAGAAACATTCCTTTCACACACGAGCTCATTATTGTACTTTCATGATTGTGTTGGAATACTGCGTTCCCATGTCGATCCATTCGATGATCTTCAGCAGATCCTTGTTGACAGGGAGAAACGGATCAATGCGTCCGAACTGGTCACGAGTCCAGATCTGTGAATGATCGTAGCTCAACGCTCTGAACTCACGGTTCGACGGATCATTCAACTGCTTGTTGTACATCACCCAGACGAGCGGGCTGCGCCGGGCTCCACGGTCAGTCACATAGCGAATCGAGTTGTTAGTCGCTGTGCGGTACCTGCCGTTCTTGGCGAGTTGGTCATATACCGTCGTCGTGCCGCCGCTGTAGATGCTCGCAGGAGGAACAAGGTCAGTAGACGCGTTTTGAAGCGAGAGCCCCGCAGCCGGGGAGCTGTCGCCGTGACATGATACGCATCGCCTGTCGAACACATTTTGTACGGTGTTGGTCCGGTTCACGCGGTAGCGATCGAAAAAGTCCAATGTGTCATTATCCGCCGGAGCTGCGGGATGGTTCATTACCACTTCGGCATTGTGAAACCCGGATTGGTATTCGCTCCCAGTCGCCCTGTTCATCACCCTGCTCGATTGCAGTATCTGAAGATCATTGATGATCCTGTCCCGGTCGTGGGAATCATGGCATCCTGTGCAAAGGCGTTTTTCTCCCGGCATCACTTGAATCCAGGTAAGCTGGTTCACGAGCATCATACCGTGTTCATCCAGGGTCTGCAAATGCAGCGAGCGGTTCGCCGGAACTTCGATAGAGAATGAGCCATCGGAACGAACCGTCGCATACCCCACTACCCGTTGCTTTTCCTGGTTCGTCTCGCCGATCGGACCCCCACGTCGTGAAAACTCCTTGTCAAGGGGAATTGCCTCGAGTACGCGTACGTACTTGACTTCTCCACGGGATCCGTCTGCATTCTGAAATGTAGGCGATGGCCTGAGCTGGCCGTCATTTGCGGCACGGTCGTAGACATTGCCGTCGAAAAACATGCCTGTTCTTCCTCCGGAAGCCAATGCAGATGATACGTTCGGGTCCATCGGAATCACCTGTGGCACGCCGCCAGGGATTTTCTCGCGGGGCATTACGGGCACTGCATCAATATCGTTCGTCTCAGGGTCATTGTAGATCAGCCGGACGTTGCTTCCATCCTTATCCATCACATAGATGCCGTAATCAGCGCGCTTGTCTCTGTATCCGGGGTCGATCGGTATCGGAGACATCGAGAATAGGATCTTCTCCCGGCGGTCGGATGGCGCAGTTTTGTCGATTATCGGGTGAGGCGACTTGTAAATAGCCTGAGTAGCACGCCGTGTTGTATTGAACGGTGACGTGTCAGGGGTTATCCAGGTCAGATTGTCATCCGAACTTGAGATATCGATAATTGCAATTGCGCCTCCCTCAAATGGCGAGTCGCGCTCCATCACCGAGCAGACAAGACCTCCATCGGAAAGTTCACGCGCCTCAAGAAATGTCTGGTCCTGCGAGGCCTGCGGCGAGTGATTGCCGTACATGACGAACTTGCGTGTCCCGTCAGGGTTGATCACGAACAGTGGAATTCTGTTCGGGTTGCCCAGATGCTCCCATCTACCGTAGATTACTTTACCGCTTGAGTGAACCATCGGGTTCATGTCGTGACTTTGATTGAAGGAGATCTGTCGGATATTGATCAGCCTGCCGTCTGGAGCCCTGTCCCCCACATGCAACAATGGCGCGTCTCTTCTCTCATATTCATCAACAATTCTGGCACGGGTCGACGTGAAGATAATCTGCCCGTTGGGTAAATAAGCCGGATCCATGTCATCGGCGTCAGGCGTATTGGTGAGCTGGACCAGGTTCGAGCCGTCGGTGTTCATTTCGTAGAGATGCCAGCGGCTCCCCCTATTGATCCGCATCGAAAAGAGAATCTTGGTTCCGTCATACGACACTTCCGGATCCGCGCAAGCGCCATAGTTGCGCGGATCCGATTGCCCCCGTGTCGTGTACTGACCCGTAAGATTGGTCAGTTTCCCCTGACTGGAGATCGGACTCAGCAGATACAAATCACTGCCGGGAAAATATTCGTTTACATTGGAGAGAATGGCGCTGCTGTGGAAATGCTCGACATTCCGCTCCTTCACAAACACAATGGCCGCCTGTCCCGAACGATCGATGATATCGTCCGGGGGCGAGCCTGTGCATCCCCATTGCAGCGCCACTGCGAACGGAAGAAATACGCCAAGCACGGTCTTGCCGAACATCAAGTCATGTATCTTCATCACGAGTTAACTCTTCCCTCAAAAATAAAATTGAAAGCCTGCTGTGAACACGATATTGTGTGCAATGAACGAATCACTTCCCCCGATGCTTTGCGAGAATATTTGATCGCGAATGTCATACCGAATACCGAACTGGTTCGAGCCTAACGCTCCGATGAGGGGGATCCGTTTGCCGAGTCCCACCACCCCGGCAAACCTCGTTTGTCCCCCTTGATTGACGCTGGCAACCCCGGCAACGACATACGGCAGGGCACTGTTCGGCAGGGCATCAAATCCCCCCACAAACTCATACGACACCAACCGCTCAGTATCAAATAACTTTGCCTTCGTCACTTTCTCCAGCACGTTGGATTTGATGCTGCCGAACCCCGCTGCCCCTTCCACAAAAAATCGTCCTCCGTCGATGAAGTAGTTGTACCGCGCACCGAAGTACGGGTTTGTTCCAAATCCGCTGGCTGCGTATACACCACCTGTCAGACTGAAACTGTTGTCATAGCGCAACTGCGCACGTGACGGTAAAGGAAGCACCAGCAGCAAGCTCAGAAGAGCAGAAAACAATTTCATAAGGAACGTGTTATGGATTGTGTCAACGAACAAGTATACTGACACCCAACGAGACCTGTTGGAATGACAAAAGCTCGTTTTTTTGCTCACGCTTATTCTTCACATTTGTCATTACCTGCTTGACATCGGCACGCAGTCCGAACGTTCTTGTGAAGAAGAACCGTGCCCCAATACCGGCATTGAACCCCATCGACGAAACGGTTTCATCACCGATAGTTGTCGTTGGGACCGTTGTCAGCAAACCTATCCCTCCTGTGATATACGGAATGAAGCGCGACTCTGTGGCAAAGTTAAGCACCGTGCTGACAAACACTGGATACGTATTCGCATACTTGCCGATGACTTGCTCGCCCGAGATTTCAAGGCTAAGAGTACCGTAGTTCATTGCCAGTTTCAAGCCAAACAATCCCGACCCGCTCATGATGCCGGCATGTGGAGCAAGTTCAAACACAGCCGAATTGCCGAGTCCCATTCCAAGCGTTTCATTCGATGCACTCTTTGTTTTTTCGCCCTGGGCAATTGCGCTCGAATAGCAAACCAATAAGGCGAAAGCAAGCGGGATAACGAACGGCGGCCTAGTACGAAAGAGAGTAAATCGGGAAATAGTCATACCCAAGATACCCAAAATAGCGCTTCTCATTTTACCCGATTACTCTTTACTTCGTGACTTGAATAGTAGTTATTGGCAATATAATACTAATTAAGGAAATGTCAAGCAAAATTTTTTAGATATTTGTTCGGTAGTTGATACTCGATTTACCCGTTTCTGCACCTGTGACGCCCAGAATCTAAGGTAGGTTCCAGAAACTGCCCCTGTCCACCGCACTATTCGAGAGCATGGCGCACGGTTTCTCATCAACTTGATTGAGGAATTTGCACATCAACTACGCGCTTTATCCGCGCTTTGCCTTGAGTTTGATGCAAGAACTTGCTACGTTGTTTTAGCAAGTCCAGTTCTTTGATTGAGCACAAAGGAGAGAGCTTAACTTCTCCGGACTTCGTTCCCACCCTTAACCATCCACTTGCCGTTCTTCCGGAGAGATGCCTCCCTGAGTGAATTCCGTTCACACAGCATTAGAGGAGTACATCCTATGGAACCAATTGCTGAAAAGGCACAACAGTCAAACTCGAACACGAAGCTCGATACCCTGACGATTACTGATAACCGGACAGGAAAACAGTATGAGATTCCCATCGAGAACGACACAATCAAGGCGATCGATCTCCGACAAGTCAAAGTCAAGGACGATGACTTCGGGTTGATGTCGTACGATCCCGCGTTCATGAACACCGCTTCATGCAAAAGCAACGTCACGTACATAGACGGCGACAAGGGAATACTGCGCTACCGCGGTTATCCCATCGAGGAGCTTGCCGAGCGGACGACGTATCTGGAAGTTGCCTACCTGTTGGTCAACGGCGAGTTGCCTAACAAGATGCAACTTGAGGAATGGACAAGGAAAATCACCACGCATACACTTGTCCACGAAAACATCAAGAAGTTCATGGATGGGTTTCACCACGATGCACATCCGATGGGGATGTTCGTAAGCACAGTTGCAGCGCTCTCGACTTTCTATCCATCTGCAAAGAAGATCAATGACCCCGACGAGCGCAAGCTCACGATTTACCGCCTCATCGGCAAGGTCCCTACTCTTGCCGCATACGCATACCGGCACAGCATGGGGCTGCCATACATTCTTCCCGATAATGAGCTGAACTACGCGGGTAACTTCCTGAACATGATGTTTAGGATTGCCGAGCCGAAGTACAACCCCGACCCGGTGCTCGCAAAGGCCCTAGATGTCCTGTTCATCCTCCACGCGGATCATGAGCAAAACTGCAGCGCAAATGCCATGCGTTCGGTCGGAAGCTCTCATGTAGATCCATACAGTGCAACCGCTGCGGCAGCAGCTGCCTTGTACGGCCCGCTGCACGGCGGCGCGAACGAGGAAGTCCTGCGTATGCTTGACCAAATCGGATCGAAGGACAACATCCCTGCTTTTATCAGGGATGTCAAGGACGGTAAAGGCAGACTGATGGGCTTCGGACACCGGGTCTACAAGAACTACGATCCCCGGGCATCGATAATCAAGAAACTTGCGGACGAAGTATTTGAGGTCACCGGGCGCAACCCGAGACTCGATATTGCTCTTGAGCTGGAGCGGATCGCCCTCGAGGATGATTACTTCGTGAAACGCAAGCTGTACCCGAACGTGGACTTCTATTCAGGCCTGATCTACCAGGCGATGAAGTTCCCCGTTGATATGTTCCCGGTCTTGTTTGCCATCGGCAGAACGAGCGGCTGGCTGGCTCAATGGAACGAGATGTTACTCGATCCGGAGCAGAAGATCGCACGTCCCCGGCAGGTCTATCTCGGATACGACAAGCGTGAAGTCGTCTCGATCAGTAAACGCAAATGACCCTGGTGCGGGCTGTCCGGGAAACGGGCAGCCCGTTTTTTTTGATTACCAATTTGGAGTGTGAATGAAATCCCGTGTACTCCTCACTGCGATTATCGCAGCGGCCTCTCTGTTCGCCCAAACCCCGGAAGACGATGCCGACCTTGAGGCCTTGATCAAGGGTGAGGCCCGGCGATATGTCACCGTCATGAAGAACGCAACTGAGCCGGCCGCTGATGGCAACATTGACGTCATATACTACAAGCTTGACATCCGCATTCGAACTTCACCAAACAGCATTCGTGGAAGTGTAACCGTTCGTGCCAAAAGCGTGGCTTCAGGCCTTACTGCCGTTACCCTTGACCTCATGAGTGCACTGGCGGTGGATTCGGTAAAGATGGGCTCACTGCGGCTGCAGCATGCTCAGCAGCCGACAACCCTAACTGTTCAACTAGACAGGGCGTATGGGCATGGAGAGATACTGGAGTTTACCGTCTTCTACGGCGGTGTTCCCGGAAGCTCGGGGTTCGGGAGTTTTGCGTTCTCCTCCCATGCCGGAGTTCCCTGGATCTGGTCGCTCAGCGAACCCTATGGTGCCAAAGACTGGTGGCCCTGCAAGGATCATCCTTCGGATAAAGCTGACTCGGTGGATATATGGGTAACGGTAAATGAAGGACTGAAAGTCGGTTCCAATGGTAAACTCGTCGGGGTCATCACCAATCCGGATAATAGCGTCACGTACAGATGGGAGGAGCGCTATCCCATCACCACGTATCTTGTTTCGATCGCCATCACAAACTACGCAGAGTTCACCAACTGGTACAAGTACTCTCCAACGGACTCGATGCCCGTACTAAACTATGTACTGCCGGAAAATCTCGCAAGTGCCCAAGCGAGCCTGCCTCGAACTATCGACATGCTTCACATCTTTTCCGACAAGTACGGACAATACCCCTTCATCAACGAGAAATACGGCCATGCGCAATTCGGCTGGGGAGGCGGCATGGAGCACCAGACCATGACCTCTCTCGGTTCGTTCGGTGAAAGCCTCGTGGCACACGAACTCGCCCATATGTGGTTTGGGGATTTAATTACATGCGCGAACTGGCCGAACATCTGGATGAACGAGGGATTCGCCACCTACAGCGTCGCACTGTACTATGAAGCACGATATGGCTCCGCAAACTACTGGTCCTACATGAACAGCCAGATGAACAGCGCGCGCAACGCCAATGGCTCAATTTACGTGCGGGATACATCAAGTGTCAATTCAATTTTCAACAGTTCCCTTGTGTACGCGAAGGGAGCGACGGTCCTGCACATGCTGCGGCACGTGCTCGGAGACTCGATGTTCTTCAGAGTCATTAAGACATATGCTACGGAGCCGCGACTGCAATTCGGCATCGCTACAACCGAGGATTTCAAGGAGATCTGCGAACGTGAATCGGGGCTTGACCTGACCTACTTTTTCAATCAATGGATTTATGGGGAAAAGTACCCCCGCTACACCTTTTCATGGCGAAGCGTTCCGGACACGAACGGCGGGCATGTAGCCATCGTCCGGATCCAGCAAACAACCGGGACCACCAACCCGGCGTTCTTCACAATGCCGGTGGACTTCAAGTTTTCCGGCACGGGGTGGGACACGACAGTGGTTCTCTGGAACTCGCTGGCGGACCAAACGTTCCATATCCGCCTCCCACAACAGCCTACGGGGGGCTCACTCGATCCGCAAAACTGGATTCTCAAAACTGCAACGCAGGTTGCCGCTTCCGTTGGCGACAACACAATACCTGACGGCTTCAGACTCGCTCAGAATTATCCAAATCCGTTCAACCCCACGACTAAAATTCTGTTCAGTGTTCCGGCCAGTTCTTTATCGTCAAAGACATCAACCTACACCTCGCTGAGAGTGTATGACCTTCTTGGCCGGGAAATTCGCACAATTGTCGAGGGAGACTTGGAACCCGGCGAGCATGAGGCGATATTTGACGCAGAAGGACTTGCGAGTGGTGTGTATGTGTACCGACTGACTGCCGGTTCACGCTCACAGTCACGGACAATGACCGTTCTGCGGTAGCTCTATGAGTCGTGCGGGCAGGTGGATTCTCTTTCGCTTGGTTTTGTTGCTGACTATTGCTTTGCCAATGCATGGCCAGCATTTGACATCGAATGGGATCAACGTGGAGCCGCTGTTCTGCGACGCAAAGAGCGTATCCGGACGATATCTAAAGCCAAACTCACTACCAGAGAGCCGCACTGAATTCGACGTCACATATTACAGACTCAATCTTCAGGTTTCTGTAGTCCCGGCATACCTTCGAGGACGCACGACTGTGAAAGCGCTTTCCCGTTCGACGCAACTCGATTCGGTTACGCTTGATCTTGCGGCCCCTATGACCGTCGATTCGATTCTGTCAGGGTCAACGCATCTTCAATTCATCCGGCACCCCACCACCGTCACAATAATACTCAACCGGAGCTACGGTCACGGTGAAATGGTGGTGCTGGATGTCCATTATCAGGGAGTGCCCGTCAGTACGGGGTTCGGGAGCTTCGAGTTTGGCACGCACCAGAATGTGCCGTGGGCGTGGACCCTCAGCGAACCGTACGGCGCCAGAGACTGGTGGCCGTGCAATGATCATCCAATGGACAAGGCAGATTCTATAGATGTAGTGGTGACATGCCGGCCCGACTTCAAGGCTGCTTCGAACGGCAGGCTGTTTTCAGTTACATCGAATCCCGATTCCACGCGGACGTACGAGTGGCGCCACCGGTACCCGATTGCAACCTACCTTGTTTTCGTTTCACTGACTAACTATGCCGAATTCACCAACTGGTTCAGGTACTCGCCGGCCGACTCGATGCCGGTGGTAAACTATGTTTTGCCCGAACATCTTGCTGATGCGCTTGACAGCCTGCCACGCGTCATCCCTATGCTGCACATCTTTTCTGATTTGTTTGGTCTTTATCCATTCATCTCCGAAAAATACGGCCATGCGGAATTCGGCCGGGGCGGCGCTATGGAGCACCAGACGATGACCTCAATGATGCGGTCGGCATATGATGAACGGGCGCTGGCACACGAGCTTGCCCATCAATGGTTTGGTAATCTGGTCACCTGCGCGGGATGGCCCCATCTCTGGCTGAACGAAGGCTTCGCCTCGTACGCCGAGGCTATCTACGCAGAGGCCCGCTATGGCCCTGCACGCTACCGGGAACGCGTCCTTGACGACATGCGGATTGCGCGAACAGGAACCGGCCCCGTCATCAAATCTGACACTTCTATCGTCAGACAGTTTTTCGATCAAAAGACTGTTTACCGGAAAGGATCATCGATCCTTCATATGTTGAGGGGAGTGATTGGGGACTCGTTGTTCTTCGCATCGCTGCGCGCATACGTGCATGAACCGGGACTGCGGTTCGGCGTCGCTACAACCGAGGATTTTCAGCGGGTTTGTGAACGCATTTCCGGGAGATCGCTGGGCTGGTTCTTCAGTCAGTGGCTCTACGGTGAGAACTATCCACGGTACAACTACTCGTGGCAAGTCGAACCGGAAGGAAGCATGTTTGCCGTGACATGTACACTGCACCAGACGACTGGAACGACCAATCCAGCATTTTTTAGGATGCCGGTTCCGCTACGGATATCGAACGGGACAAGGGATACTACTTTTGTTGTCATGAACAATACAAATCCACAAGTATTCAGGCTCCTTGTACCTTTTGTTCCGTCACAAGTGGAACTTGACCCCGAGGATTGGATTCTCAAAGAGATCGTGCAGCCGGCATCTGTCGTGGCGAATGAACCGGCCGATTTTTCGCTTCGACAGAACTACCCGAATCCATTCAATGCAACGACGAAAATACATTTCTCGGTTCGGGCGTCATCTCATGTGAGGCTTGCCGTATATGATCTGACCGGACGTCTCGTCGCAACAATTGCCGACAGGATGTTTCCACAGGGCGAGCATACGACTGAGTTCACAGGTGAGGAACTTGCTTCGGGAGTGTATTTGTACAGGATTGAAGCGGGCAGCTTTCGCAAAACACGACACATGATGCTACTCAAGTAGGAGGAAACAGCATGACACTCTCGGATTCAGCTCGACGGAATCTCGTTTTCGCAGCGCGGGTTATCGGCACACTTTGGGCCCTCTTCTGGTTGTGGTTCAGCGTGGCGTCCGCTCTTGGCGAGGAACTTCGTCTCGGTGGATTCATCATGCACATCGTCTTTCCGGGGGCGTTGTTTCTCGGGGTGGCGCTGCTTGCATGGCGATGGCCGCAGCACGGAGCGCTTGTCTTTGTCATCATCGGCCTCATCGTTATGGTCGGATACCCTCTGATGATGGGACACATGCCGTTCCATACTATATTCTTCGTAGAGCTGACGATGGGGCTGCCACCTCTGCTGGCCGGATCCCTGCTCTTCTTCGCCTATCGCGAGCCCAAAACAGAACTCCAATAGCTAGAGAATTTCACTGATTCGTTCGGCGGGACGGGCGAGAACTGCCTTGCTGCCCCTCTCAACAATCGGGCGCTGCAGCAAGTCGGGATGGGAGGCGAGGAGATCAATCACTTCGGCTTTTGTGAGGTTCTTCCCATCGAGCTTTAGCGCTTTGAAGATCGGCTCCTTCCGCCTGAGAAGTGCATGCGGTTCGATCTTCATCTTCCCGATCAGATCCTTGATCTTCGACTTCGGAATGGGATCGATGTAGTAGTTGATCGCTTCAAAATCAACACCCGCCTCCTTTAAAATAGCCATCGTCTTTCGGCAGGTTGTGCAAGTAGGCTTTTGGTAGATCGTAATCTTCATGAGATGTAGTGTACTGGTTCGGGATAATCTATGACAATACGCATCAATTGGCATGACTGAAGTTCAACAGAATAGTTCACGTCACCATTGTAGCAAACTCCGTTGCGAAAGGCAACAGTTGTTCCTTCTGCGGGAATTCGGTATTATTCCCTCGTTCAAATCATCTATCCCATGATTCACCAACCCCTGAATATTCTGCAGACATGTTTCTCACGGTCTTGGGGGGGCCTTGAGATCCAGGCATTGGAAATATCCAAACAGCTTCGCTACCGCACTCACCGCGTCTGGCTTGCATGCCTGCCGGGAAGCAGACTTGAAGAAGAAGCCATCGCGGCGGAAGTTCATGTCGTACCGGTGAAGGTCAAAGGCTACCTTCACCCCCTGGTGATTGCTCGGCTCGCCCGGTTCATCAGGCGTGAGGGTATTGATGTTATTCATTGCCAGCATTCAAAAGACATCGCAACAATAGTTCCTGCCAAAAAACTCTCGGGCGAGGGAAGCCCTATCGTTCTGAGCAAGCGCGTCGGGTCATACATCACCAAAAAAGACCTCCTACACAGGTACACCTACGGCAACGTGGACCGCGTCCTCGCAATCTCCGATGTTATCCACAAGAATGTGCTGGACACGACACCCGTACCAGTTGAGAAAGTTGTGACGCTGCATGATGCGGTTGACACGGAAGCGTTCTCGCTCTCCCGCGTCAGCCGTGACCGGGTGCGGAGGGAATTCAAGTTCACGGATGAAACAATCGTAGTGGGATTTGTAGGGCGGTTCTCTCCGGGAAAGGGACATGAAGAACTTGTAGAAGCGGCAGCCTTGTTGAACAAACGCTACAACAATATCCGCTTTCTTGTGGTGGGAGAAGCCAGCCGCGGTGAACAGGCATACGAGCAGCGAATCAAATCGCTGTGCAGGTCATTAAAGCTCGACGGTGTAGTTCAGTTCACCGGGTATCGCAAGGACATTCCCGACTTGATGGCATCATTCGATATTTTTGCGTTTCCCTCTCATGCCGAGGCATTCGGCGTTGTGTTGATTGAGGCAATGGCGATGGAGAAGCCCGTGGTTTCGACGAACTGTGACGGAGTACTTGATATTGTGGTGGATGGAGTGACAGGAATTTACGTCAACCCTCGAAACCCTGCGCAACTCGCGGCTGCGATCGAGAAGCTCGGAGCCGACCCGTTATTGCGTGAGCAGATGGGGAAGGCAGGACGTGAGCGGGTTGAAGCAATGTTCGACCAACGGCGCCAGATCAGACGTATTGAAGATATGTACTACGAATTGCTTGGACTCCCCGGCCACTTAAAACCAACAGAATCCGAGCCTGCGGCGACAAACAACTGAATCCCGTTCCGCTCATCGGAGCGAATTCAAAGCCTCTTCGCTTGTAATCTTGCCTACGGGATACTTGTTCATCCACGAGTCTTTCCATTGTGACCTGTTGTACAGCCACGAAAGCCTTGCCTGAGGGTCTTTGGCAAATGTCGAATCTGTCATTAACTTCAGGTCGAATTCTCCCCGCAACGCCGGATGCGCCACAAGCATCTCCGATGCAATCCCCTCCATTACATAATCTTCGGCATATTCTTTTTGCTCGAAGATCGAGTTGAAGAATCCCCATGCGACGAATGAATCGGGCGCCCGTGGCTCAAGTAAATGAACTGCCACTTTCCCTCCCCGTTGAGCAGTCGGCACTACCCATGTACCGGCCGGGAACTCCCGGCTTTCGCGCAGGGGATCTGTTACCAGCGAAGCAACACCAACCCTCCCCTCGTACGGCCGGGTGCGAAACTTCACATCACGGAAGATGTAGGAATCCACAGTCAGGGTCTCGGGTTTTGCCAGGCGACGCATTGCTATGCCGTGCGTCCTTAGCACATCCAGCACCGTCGTCCATTCCGGCGGCACCAGATATGCGACGGGGACGGTCACTGAATCCACAGCTACCGCCTCTTCATAGAATGGAACCACTACCGTCTCCGGTTCTCCAGTGTAGATTCTTCTTGTGCCGCCGGAAACAAGGCTTTGTTCAAAGCGCGCCTTGATGGCGAGGAACTCCCGCATCACGCTGTTGTCGGTTTGCCGGAAGGCAATGGAGACATGCGGCATCGGTCCCCGTTCCGTTCTCGTATCCGCGAGCCAGATGACCTCATGTAGCCGGTTCGCGTCCTGATTAACGCGCTCAATCAGCCCGATCAGAAAATGGAAGGTCGCACTCACCCGGGTCTTGTAGGGCTTCAACACATGAGTTTCAACAAGGATGGCGGGACGGTTCCTGATGGCGGCATAGCCGGTGGAAAACCGTGGAGGTGCCGGACCGGCAGCGAGCCCTTTGCTTAGATCATTTTCTTCCCGCGGAAACACATAGTAGAAAATCTTGTGTCCGGCAGCTTCAACCCGGGGCAAAGCGTGCGGCAGCAGCGAACCAGTAATCCAGCCTGCTATATCCGGGTCGCTGTTCCCCCATGTCTCGGCAGCGTAGGTAATGTCATACTGGAAGTCAATGCCATTCGTTACGTGACAGTCAATGTACAAGTCCGGCAGCCACTCATGAAAGAGCTTGAGCATTGCTCGCATTTCGGGAGCATCCGCCTTCATATAGTCACGGTTCAGGTTCAGATTCTGCGCTGTGGTTCTCCAGCCCATTTCCTCCGGACCGTTCTGGTTGATCCTGTTGTACGGGCCGAAGCGCTCGTGTCCATCCACATTGAAAATAGGTACAAACAACAAAATGGCATTATCCAGGAGGGGGGCAAGTTTTTTTGTGATGGCTATTTCCCGCATCAGCATCAGGCTGGCATCTTTGCCATCAATCTCGCCGGCGTGGATCCCGCTTTGGATCAGAATGACTGGCTTGCGCGTACTCCTCGCCCTCGCGGGCGTAAAAGCCCGGTCCTTTGAGAGGATGACAAGTGGCAGGTCCCTCCCCTGAGGACTCTTGCCGAACGAGAGGTACTTCACCCAAGGAGAGCCACGCTCCAACCGTTTACAGTATTCGATCGACTCCGCGTACCGGGGTGTTTTGGTATGGCCACTTCGTTCGTAGTAGGTAAGCCAGTTGTTGTTTTGTGAGAATGCTGCCGCGTTGACTAACGCAAGCAGAAGAAGGATACTGCGCATGATAAATCCGTGGAATGAATGAAGGACCTAGTCCCCATCATGTTTATAGAAGTAGTTTGGATCTTCGACAATCACATAGTCAAGGCCGCGCCGCTCGCATGCGCGAATGGCTTCTTCAAGCCTCAGGTACTGTGTTCTTCCAATATACCAGTGCTCTCCACCCATCCAGCTCACGATCCTGACGGGTGAGACCCAGGGATCCGGGTCCGGAAGTTCGTTTTTTCCCATGCTGTTCAAAACAGTGAAGGGGCGACGGTCATCCCGCGCCCCTTCATCTGCAAATTCATCGATATTTTACCAACGGCCCTTGAGAAGATCGACATAATCTGTTGGCGGAGCTATTCCGCTGAAATCAGAAATTGTCGAGGGAACCTTGCCAAAGCCAAGTCCCTGTAACGGCGGCTGGGCTTGAACACTCACCGGTGTAATGGTTGCGTTGTACTTCGCGTTGATTACCTTGATGAACTCATTTGCAATAATAGCATTACCGCGTGAAGACGGATGGACGCCATCGTAGCTGAAGAGTCCGCCGATAATGTATGCCGTTGAGAATGTTCCTACCCCCTGCACAAACATCCCCTTCTGGGATATTTCCCTGAAGATCGCGTTCACGTCAACAACCGCAAAGCCTTTTGCGGTGGCATGTGTCCGGATGGATGTGTTGAAAGCTGCAATTGCGGCGGCAGCAGTCGCTTGTTCATCGGAATCAAGCGTGAACACACCGGGCCACGGGTTCTGAGGATGAAAACCGAACGGCTTGGTCGTATCGATTCCGGCAGGCAAGGGGGAAATATTGTTGTCTCTGTAGTACCTGCCACCACCCTGACCGCCAGCGCGGCCGAGAAGACCTGCGTACGTGCTGCCCGTAAGCAATATGAGCGGCGAATTGGCTTCGGCGAAACGGGTGGAATCAAATGACACCCCGCGGTTAGTACCACGCTGGTATCGCATCCACACACCTGCCGGAATGCCTGCACGCATGGAAGGACCCACAGTGGTAAAGAACGGAATAGCGGTCACGTCAGGAATGTTTGCGACAACGACATTCGGGGTGGCTGCCCTGAGACTGTCCATAAGCTGCAGGTACAGCACGTCGAACAATGCTGCCGAAGTCGGCGCACCGGCACCCCCGCTTGTCGCATAGCCGAGAACGTCGTTGTTCCCGATCCATACGGTTACGAAAGTGGGTTGCAGCTTGCGTGCCTGTGCTACGAGGCTCCTCCCGAGAGCAGTATCACGCTGAATCAAGGCGAAATACGGGTTGGCCCGCGCTGCGCTCTTCGCAAGAAAACTCGTCGGAGCGTCCAGCATATCAAACAGCACCGCACCGGGAATGCCCAAATTGTTATAAGGACGGGTGAGTGCAACATTGAGATTGGTCGCGGGGTCAAAAGGATTTGCACCGGTCTCATTCGTAATCACGGGGCCGGTTAACGAAACCAGTCGTTGCCGGCTACCAACACCCGGCTCCTTCATCAAAGGCTGCTGGAAATCCTGGGTTCTGAACGCTTGTGCGAGGAGGTTAGGGAAGCTGTACACCTGGTCCCGCGACGAGGTGGCATTTGACTGATAACCGGCGGTGATGCTGTTGCCGAGGGCAACGTAACGCGTGAAGTTCGCCGAACCGGCACTCCACGGCGGCGTGGTATCCACCACCGTGTTTTCGTCTTTCTTGCAACTCACTACTGTGAGCGCAAGCATCATCACGGCTGTGGAAGCCGTGAAAAACATCCGCTTGAAGGTCTTCATAGCATTTCCTTTCTGAAGATTGTTGAAGAACATATGTGCGCTCGAGTTAGAAGGTTGCAGTCACTGTGCCGATGGCTTGCCGTCCGATTACCGATCCCCCGAAGAGCTGGTAGACCTTGTTATCGAACAGATTGGAAACTGTCACTCCTACCCGGTAGTTCTTCGAAATCCGGTACCCGATGGAACCGTTGACGATGGTATATGCAGGGATCTTACCGGTAAACACACCGGCAGACCAGGTAAACGGTTGAACATTTCGTGCACTCATTGCGATGTCGATGCCGTCTTCACGTGCCCACACAAATCCACCTGCGAACTTGTGCTTGGGTGCATTCGGCAGAAGCACATCACCCGCCTGCTGCTCGACTACTTTGAAGTCGTACCACGTCCAGTTGCCGTTCAGCGAGAATTCCTCTGTAACATAGTAGTTGAAGCCTACCTCCACGCCTCTCTCGTCCACCTTGCCCGCATTGGTGTACGAAACGACCACTGCAGGGAGGCCATCGACAAGGGTAAGACCGGGAAGACTTCTGCGCAGCACCTCGGCAAGGCCTGCGGGGGGATTGAACGGATACATCGGGTTTACTCCCTGGAGCAGATCGGTGATGAAATCCTTCGCCTTGTTGAAGTATCCGTCAACCGTAACAAAGACTGACTTATTGAAGAAGACGCCCTTATATCCGACTTCAAAACCCTCGATTTTCTCGACCTTCAGATCCGGATTCCCCCTTGCGAGAATCGGTACGATGCGGCCCGGCGTACGAGGATCGGAATATAAACTCGCGGGCACCGTGCCTGCGCCGACTCGCAAGTAGAATTCGGAATAATTGGGAACCTGGAATGCCTGATTGTAGGTGAAGCGCAGGGAGTGGTCAGGAGAGGGTGACCAGACCACAGCTCCCTTCGGTGAAAATTCGCTTTTGTGCAGAGTGCTTCTATCCCAGCGACCTGCTGCAACGAACTTGATCCAGTTGACGGGCGAGTATTCCAACTGCCCGAAAACGCCGCTTGTGTTATCCTTCTTCGGAGTGGCCATTAGTGTGCCTTCGGTGTCGACTTCGTAGATACGGTGGGAAACACCAAGTACGACACGCATCGCGTCATCCAACAGATCATAGTTGTACTGTACTTCACCGTTGTAGATGTTTGATGTCTCGGAAAGACGTGCGCCGGAAAGCAGTGAGTACTGCGGCTCCTTCGTGCGTCGTCCTTGTGCCCACAACATCACGTTTATGTTGGGTGTGCTATAGTTCAGGCGTCCCCAAGGCTTGTGGGCTTTGCCAACCTGCACGCGCCCGATGCCGGTGATCAGAACTTCGTTCTGCACCTCCGAGAAACCGCCCTCACCTGTCAACACATCGCTTCCCATCGTGTAATCCACGCGTCCGGAAAAGTATGTGGAACTAACATCATCATCATTGAGTCTTCTGCCTTCCGGGCTTAGACCGGGGTACTCAAACGGCCCAGTGCCCACGCGAGCCTTTGACCAGGTACCGCTTTGGACGCGTCCGATGTTGGCCTTTACACTGAAGTTCTCACCGATCTCAAGGGCATGGCGGACATCGGCGCGCTGCATCCCCAATTCACCCCAAGAGTACGACATCTTTGTGCCGAGCACATCCCTGGGAGCCGGTGTTGTTATATTGATGACGCCGTTGAATGCGTTGGGACCGTAAAGCGCTGAGCCGGGTCCACGCACAAGTTCGAGTGTTGAAATATCATCCAGCGGAATCGGGAGGCCGTACCACTCCTGAGATCCCAGGAACGCAACAGCCAGGTCACGACCATCCATCAAGACCAGCAGGCGTCGGTTCAATGAACTGTTGAACCCGCGTGTGTTGATGTTGAAATCCTGCACGCCGCTCTGCACAATATCAACGCCGGGCTCCATTTCCAGCAGGCGAGGTAATTGGCCGGAGGCTGCGCCGAGTTGAATGTCCTTTGGAGTGATCGTGCTGATAGCGGCGGGAGCTTCGGTGATGCGCTCCGCGCGACGCGATGCTCCATACACCGTCATTTCCGACATCTGCACAGAAGCATCGCTCATGACGAAGTTACGCACGGTCGTTCCACCTGCGGTAACAACGATGCCGGTAACTTCCAACGTCTCATGCCCGACAAGACGTGCAATTAACGAGTATGTCCCGGGATCAAGATTCCGGATTTCATACGTGCCATCAACGTCCGTAGCGGCGCCTGTGGTCGTTCCTTTCACGAGAATATTGACGAAGGGAAGAGGCTCACCGGTGCGCTTATCGGTGACTTTTCCACGGATATTGCCGGACTGCGCGAACGCTGCGGTGGCGGCAACAAGCAAGAGAATTACCGCACTGCAAAAAGCAATTGGTAGCCTTGCATGCTTCATAAAGGTACTCCTATGTGGATTTGGGGATGAATGTGACCTCGCCTTGGCGAGGCGGGGTGCTGGGGTACGCGTCAAGATACGTTAGTCAAACAAAAGAATCAAACATTAAAACGGAAGTGCACGATATCGCCGTCCTCTATCAAATATTCCTTCCCCTCGACGTGCAGGAGCCCATTGTCTTTAACCGCTTGCTCGGATTTGAGTCTCAGGAGGTCTTCATACTTGATGATTTCGGCACGGATAAATCCCTTTTCAAAGTCTGAATGGATCACCCCGGCAGCTTCGGGGGCTGTAGAACCTTTCATCACGGTCCAGGCATGCACCTCTTTCGGTCCCGCGGTAAAAAACGTTATAAGGTGAAGAAGATCGTACCCCTCACGGACTACCTTATCCAAACCCGACTCTTTTAGTCCGAGTCCGGCAAGAAAACTTCCACGTTCTTCCACGGGAAGCTCGGCCACCTCAGCCTCGACTGCTGCACTAACGGTCACAACCTTTGCCCCTTCCTTCGCGGCAATGTCACGCACAGTCCGCACATAGGAATTCTCCGAGGCTACTTCGGACTCGTGAACGTTGCAAACATACATTACAGGCTTGTTTGTAAGGAGGTGTAGATCCCGCAGCCAGAGGCGCTCCTCATCATTCTGCACTTGCATATAGCGCATGAGCCTTCCGGAAAGAAGGTGCTCGTATGCCTTACCGTAGAAGTCGAACTCTGCCTTGGCTTTCTTGTCACCGCTCTTCGACTTGCGTTCGGCGTCGGCTTTCTTCTTTTCGACAGTTTCAAGATCCTTGAAGATGAGCTCCGCTTCAATCACTTCGATGTCTCGCTTCGGATTCACGCTTCCGTCAACATGCACGACATTCGGATCATCGAAACAACGGACGACATGCGCGATCGCATCAACTTGCCGGATGTGGGAAAGAAATTGGTTCCCCAACCCTTCCCCTTTACTCGCGCCTTTCACAAGGCCTGCAATGTCGACAAATTCAATCGTTGAGGGGACAATTTTCGCAGGCTGATACATCTTCACAAGCGCATCGATTCTCTCGTCGGGAATGGTGACAACACCGACGTTCGGATCGATGGTACAGAAAGGATAATTCGCTGCTTCTGCTCCGGCGGCAGTAATGGCATTAAAGAGCGTGGACTTCCCTACGTTGGGCAATCCCACAATTCCACAATTGAAACCCATGAACTCCGAAATCTCTGAAATTTGATAAAGACTGACAGGATGCCTGTCTGAAGGCGGACTAAAGGTAGTAAAAATGGGTGGCAAAACAAATCCCGAAAAACGCATTGAACGGATCATCTCTCCAATGGTGCCGGAATCGTCCCTGCACTCGTTGCACCCTTATTCCCAAACGTTCGGGATGCGGTGAACGGTGATCCGCATTCGATCATGGGATATCACGAGGGATGAACCGACTCAGAGGAAATTACTCAGATGAGAACGTGAGTTGGGCCGATGCACCATGAGTTCAAGGATGAAGTTATGGTGAACTCATGTACTTCTACAACAAATTGCTATATTGTCTTCAGAACTGTCCATCATTCATAAGGACGATCCCATGTCAGATACTGAGACCATTCACAGTTGGGAGTACCTATCCGGCTTGATCGCACAAGCCGATGCGCCAGGGATCGAACGGTTTCTCCATTCGCTTTCTCCCGCGGAGACCGCCCGAACAATCTCGCGCCTCGATGATGAGGAGCAGCAGCAACTTCTCTCCTTGCTTTCCCCCGCTGAAGCGGCAGATATGTTGCGTGATCTTCCTGAAGAGCAGGCAGCCGACCTTATCGAGGAAGTAAGCCCGTCAACAGCCGCGGCAATAGTTGACCTTCTCCCCGCCGATGAGCAAGCTGACCTGCTGGCTGATGTACACTCGGAAGAAGCGGAAGCGATTCTCGATGCAATGCCTGGCGCGGACGCAGAACAAGCCCGCACCCTGTTGCTGTTTGACGAGGACACAGCCGGCGGATTGATGACGAAAGAGTATTTGTCGTACAATGAGACCGTTACCGTGGGAGATGTGCTCCACGACCTTCAGGCGAACAGCGAAAAATATGTCGAGTACCAGGTCCAATATGCCTACATCACAGATGCGTACCGCAAACTGCTTGGTGTCATCAGGATGAGAGATCTTCTTCTCTCCCCTCATAATCGGAAAGTCGGCTCCATGATTATTCGTGATCCGATCCACGTCACCGCAGATACTCCGCTGCAACGACTGGTTCAGGTGTTCGACGATCACGTCTTCATGGGAATTCCCGTTGTCGATGCGCAGAACAGGCTCATCGGAGTGCTCGAACGCACAGCCGTCCTCGACGCCCGGACACGCCAGGCGAAGAATTCATTCCTCCAAATCAGTGGTATCGTAGGGGGTGAAGAATTCAGATCAATGCCGTTGCTGCAGCGGTCATTCAGACGACTTTCGTGGCTCGGACCAAATATCGCGCTGAATATTATCGCGGCAAGCGTCATCGCAGCGTACCAAAACACGCTGCAATCCGCAATAGCCTTGGCGGTGTTCCTCCCCATCATTTCCGATATGAGCGGGTGTTCCGGCAATCAGGCGGTTGCCGTAAGCATCCGTGAGCTTGCGCTCGGACTTATCAAGCCGGGAGAGTTTGCACGGATATTCCTGAAAGAGTCTGGGCTGGGGCTCATCAACGGCTTTCTACTGGGCATTCTCCTGGGGGGAGTCGCTTATCTCTGGAAACAGAATCTTTACCTCTCACTCGTTATCGGAACAGCGCTGTTTGCCAATACGGTTCTAAGTGTGCTGTTAGGCGGCTCCGTGCCGTTACTACTCCGGAAATTCCGCATAGATCCGGCTCTTGCCTCCGGACCGATCCTGACAACGATCACGGACATGTGCGGTTTCTTTCTCGTCCTAAGTCTGGCAACGATGGCGTTGGGTAAGTTGTCTATGTAATCAAGTTGTCAATAGGATTATGACCATGAAGATATCCTTCTTTAAATGTTTGACTGTGTTCCTCCCGTGCGTTCTTATCTCGTGTAGTGGTCAAAGGGCTCTATGGATTGATGTAAGGGATAAGGACGAGCACAAGACTATCGCCGTCACGGAGGCAATCGCACGAAAAGCGATAGAGGTGGCGAACGTAGAGTTTGCCGGCAGAAACAACCGGGATTTGGTCACAAGAGAAGTACTCTTGTCCGTGTTGGATGGTCGGGAGCGGACACGGACCGCACGGGATGCGGTAGGAAATGAAGCAGTGGTCTATATGAAACGCCTGGACACTCCGGGGAAGAACGGCGGGAATAACAATTTGGTCCTGGAGACATACAAGTCAGGACGACAGACATTCCGTTTCGCGCTCCCCAATCTTGATATGAGCTTTGACGGAGAAAGTAATAGCGTTTCGGTAAGTGGTAAACTCGATTGGAAGTCGTGGCTTCCATTCCTTGCCAAAGAAGGAGGCGCGGTTTACCTCAAGGATCACTCCGACGAGACCGAAATCTGGCTTTATGTGGATTAGCCGGGATTCGCCGGAAGCCAGGATACGATCTGCATCGCGACATCCCCCGCCGCCGGAGGATCAAGGTTCGCAAGAACGATCACTGCGTACCCTGTCTCAAGGCTCCACTCAACACCCGCGTTTACGCCGGGCGCACCCCCGGCTATTCCCATGCCGTGCCGATGACGATAGTCAGGAGCGCAGATGATCGACCGTTGGAGGGCTTGAATGTATTTCAATAAATCCAGCGCGGTCGAATAACTCCCGCCGGCGGAGCTCCCCCTTGCAGGCATCATTTCTGTGTTCGGACGAAGAGGGCCGTCGGTTCCCCGCGGACGAGTATACCCAACGGCGATATCTGTCCCTGCGTCATCAGCAAGTGGCCAGCCGCTCGCCGTCATCCCCGCAGGCCGGAAGATGTTTTCGTTCACATAATCATAGTAATCCATCCCGCTGACCTTCTCGATGATCAAACCGAGGAGAATGAACCCTCCGTTGGAATATTGTTGCGATGTACCTGGCTCGAACTGCAGCGGCTTTTCGATGAACAACGGCAAATAGTCGTTTAATGTACGAAACGATTCCTTCGGCGACTTCGTGAACTTCTCACCGAAAATATCCCCGACGCCCGACCTCATTTCAAGCAGGTGGCGGATCGTAATCTTTCGCGCAGCATTCTTGTCGGGATAATCAGGGAAAAACTTAATCAACGTGTCGTCTACGGAGAGCCCCCCCTTTTCCACCAACTGGTGAATCGCAAGTGCAGTAAATGATTTTGTGATAGAACCAATGTTGAATCGAGTCCCGGTTGCGTTCTTCTGATTGTTTTCTCTCCGGGCGTAGCCGTAGGCTTTGTGAAGAAGCAATCGTCCGTCACGGGCGATCAACACCACTCCTGAGAAACGTCCCGAACGTTCCTTTTCATTCAAATGATGCTCCACGGAATCGATTAAGGCCTTGTCATTCGGAAGCGGAGTGCGGGTTGGATCGTTGATTTCGACTTGTGCATTCAAAATGCCGACGAAAACCAGAAACATCGCCATCAAACGCGTACACAAAGGCATGGCAATTCCCCGAAATAGATGTGAGTAATGGATGTAAACAGTCTAACGAGTCAAGGGGAATTATGTTTCTGCTATTGGAATAAATTTCGGTGGGAGGCTTGCAGGAAGCAGGGACACGCCAACCGGCATGTCCCTGCCCGAAAGCAATTACAGCTTGTAACCGCCCATTTCCACGACCTTATCTGAAATCGAGCGGCGGAGAGCGAATGTATCTACCGGTGTTGCTTTTGTGAGCCGCTTCAGGGCGGCGAGCTGCGTGCGGAGTGCGTCACCTTCGGCAATTGCCGCCAGTATACCGGTTGCCGAGCTGGCGATGCGTCCGATTGCGTCGTTAACGAAAACCCTCACGATGTCGCATTGCAGGGCGTTTGCCTCTTCGCCTGAATTCTCCACACGCTTCAGGACACGCAGAAGCGAGCTCTCCATCGCGTAAGTTTCCATCATCATGTCTGTCACGGCGGCCAATACTTCCTGCTCATCCTGGATTGACATCATGTATTTTTGAGCAGCGGCCCCGAGCATCAGCACGGTGATCTTCTTCGCATTTGTCACTAACTTGCGTTCCGTCGCCAGCAACTCATCCTCGCCATTGCTGTCGAAGGAGGGGGTCATCAGTTCATCAAACAGCTGCTTCGCATACCCGAAGAAATTCAGCTCCCCTTTCGTTGCACGCTTCAGTATCATGCCGCTGGCAAGCAGCCGGTTGATTTCGTTCGTCCCCTCGAAGATCCTGTTAATGCGGGCATCGCGATAGGCACGCGCCATCGGATATTCCTCGCTGTATCCGTAGCCACCGAGAACTTGGACCCCTTCATCTGCGACGTAATCCAGCACTTCGCTGCAATAGACTTTCAGCATTCCGCACTCGGCGGCATATTCCTCGATGCTTTTGAGAATCAGCTTTGACGCATCGGGGCTTTTTGTGTCAACACTGCCAACGAGATTGTCGATCATTCCCGCCGTCCGATAGACCATGCTGTCGGAAGCAAATGTCCTGATCGTCATCTCTGCGATCTTATGTTTGATAAGGGGGAATTCGTGGAGCTTTTTATTGAACTGTTTCCGTTGGTCGGCATATTTCACAGCTTCATTGATGATATTCTTGCATCCGCCGACGGCAAAGGCACCCAGCTTGAACCTGCCGATGTTGAGAATATTGAACGCGACCAGATGCCCCTTGCCGATCTCACCAATGATGTTGTCAACCGGCACCTGTGCATTTTCGAGAAGGAGTTGCCGTGTCGACGACCCTTTAATGCCCATCTTCTTTTCCTCGGGTGCAGTCGAAACACCCGGGTAATCTTTCTCGATGATGAATGCGGTAAACTTGTCACCGTCAATCTGCGCGAACGTAATGTACACGTCGGCGAAGCCGGCGTTACTCAGCCACATCTTCGTGCCGTTGAGAATGTAGTGCTTCTTGTCATCACTCAACTTCGCCGTTGTCCGTGCGGAAAGGGCATCGGAACCCGAACCGGGCTCGGACAGTGAATAGGATGAGACCCACTCGGCACTTGCAAATTTCGGGAGATACTTGGCCTTCTGTTCAGGTGTACCGAAGTACACAATCGGCAATGTGCCGATTCCAGCGTGCGCTCCATGACTCACGGCCCACGCTCCTGTGGGGCCGATTTTCTCCGCAACAATCATCGAACTGGTTTTGTCAAGACTCAGCCCGCCAAACTCTTCGGGTATGTCGATCGAGTTCAGGCCAAGTTCTCCTGCCTTGCGCAGCAACTCCACGTTGATGTCGTGCCGCATCTCGTCAATTTCGTGAACGCGGGGCATCACCTCGTTGTTCACGAAGTCCTCGGCGGTTTTTGCAATCATCTGGTGGGTTTCGGTGAAATCTTCCGGCGTGAATATCTCACCCGGCTCGAATTCACGCAACAGGAACTCCCCCCCTTTCACATACGTCGTTGTTGTTGCCATCTGATACTCCTTTCTCTTAATGTCATGTCGCGGAATTCATAGCGAACAGCGGCATGGCCAGTTATGCTCCCTGCTCAAATTGCAGGACCTTGTTTTTGACATCTTCAGGAACGGGAACGGATTTATTCGAGGTATAATCGAACGTGACAACAACCGTCGACCCCTCGACCACAAGGCGTCCCGTTTGTTCTTCTTCCACCCTGTACTCGATGGTGAAGCTCTTGGTTCCGAACGATACCACCCTCGTCCAGACGCGCATGCGTTCGCCGAGGTTGGCGGGACTTCTGTAACTCAGTTTTGCATCTGCCAATATCAATCCGAGCGAGGCAATATCCTCGTAATCCAGCGGAAACAAGTTCAGCCAGTACGCCAGCCTTGCCTCTTCCATGTAGGTGAGGAACGTGGCGTTATTCACGTGACCGAATGCATCCAAGTCGCTGAAGCGGACTGGAAGTGTGATGGAAAACCTGTATTTCACTACACTGCTCAGTTGATGAACTCGAAGATGCCGGCTGCACCCATTCCTCCGCCTACACACATCGTGACCATGCCGTATTTTGCTTTGCGACGTTTCGCCTCGTTCAGGATCTGCACAGAGAGCTTTGCGCCTGTACAACCGAGAGGATGACCGAGCGCGATGGCCCCGCCGTTGACATTGACCTTCTCCTCATCCATCTCCATATGCTTGATGACGTAATAGGCCTGGGAGGCGAACGCCTCGTTCAACTCTACAAGGTCAATCTTGTCGAGCGTCAACCCCGCCATTTTCAACGCCTTCGGGATTGCCTTGACCGGCCCGATCCCCATTTCGTCGGGATGCACACCCCCGAGGGCAAAGCTCACGAAGCGGGCCATCGGCTTCAGTCCGAGCGCTTCCATTTTCTGTTTTGACATGACCACAACTGCTGCGGCTCCGTCGCTCGTCTGTGAGGAATTGCCCGCAGTTACACTCGCCCCCGGCTCAACGGAAAAAACCGGTTTCAAGGCAGCAAGCTTTTCTGGAGATGTGTCTTCGCGGGGACCTTCGTCAGTGTCAAACACGGTTTCCTTTACCTTTTTCTTCCCTTTGGCGTCGATCATCTTTTCGACGACTTTCAGCGGCACGATTTCATCTTTGAACTTCCCTTCTTTGATCGCAGCAACAGCACGATGATGACTTCGGTAGGACCACCGATCCTGCATCTCGCGCGTGATGTTGTAGCGCTTCGCAACATTCTCGGCGGTTATGCCCATGCTCAGGTACACGTCGGGAAGGTGTTCGACCATATAGGGGTTTGCCGCAACCTTATTCCCGCCCATCGGGACAAGGCTCATGCTCTCCGAACCGCCGGCGATGATAACATCCGCATGGCCGCACATGATGCGTTCCGCTGCAAACGCAATGGATTGCAAGCCCGACGAGCAGAAGCGGTTAATTGTACTTGCCGGAACCTCATGCGGCACCCCCGCCCTCAGTGCAGCAATGCGGGCAAAGTTCATCCCTTGCTCCGCCTCCGGAAACGCACAGCCGATGATGACGTCATCGACCTCGGCAGGATTAAGGCCCGGTGTCCGCTTCAGCACGTCCTCAATCACCGCTGCGGCCATGTCATCGGGGCGCGTGTTGCGTAGCGTGCCTCTGTTTGCCTTTCCCACCGCTGTCCGTACTGCAGATACGATATATGCTTCTGTCATGTCTAAGTGTCCTTTCTTTGAATCACACTCACTACTCTCTGAATTTCGTTGCCATCTGAATCATCCCTTCTTCGGCCTCATCATTTGGAACACACTCTTCAGCTGTTCCCTCGGGATCGCTTGCGCAAGTGTGTTGAATTGTCCCGACTGCAGGCGCTCACCGCCGTCAATTGTAACACACTCACCGGTAATGTATGAGGATAGGTCAGACATCAGGAACGCGGCGAGATTCGCCAACTCATCATGCTCACCAAACCGGCCGAGCGGGACTTTCTTCTTGTACTTATCTACGAGCGAGGTATCGCCGGGCATCAGGCGTGACCATGCCCCTTCGGTCGGGAACAGTCCGGGGGCGATCGTATTCAGCCGGATGCCGTACATCCCCCATTCCGTCGCAAGGGAAGTAGTCATCGCATACACACCTGCTTTTGCACAGGCTGAAGGCAGAACAAACGCCGAGCCTGTTTCCGTGTATGTCGTAACGATGCTCAGCACAACTCCGGGCTTCTTCTGTTCGATAAGATACTTGCCGAAATGCTGCGTGCAGTTGAAGGATCCCGTCAACACAATGTCCACCACCGCCTTGAAAGCATTCGGCGATAAATCCTCGGAGGCTGAGAGGAAATTCCCCGCAGCATTATTCACCAGCCCGTCCACCGAACCGAATTCTGTTGCGACACGTTTGATCATAGCACCGACACCTTCGTAATCCCGCACATCTACGGCGTGTGTGAGAACTCTTGCTCCCGTGGCCGAGATTTCCATTGCAGCGCTGTTCAGCTTTTCTTCCGTTCTGCCGCAAATGGCAATGTTTGCACCGAGCTCGCCAAACCGTTTCGCCATTGCAAGGCCGAGTCCGCCGCCGCCACCTGTGATTATGATCGTCTTGTTTGCGAGAGTATCGTTTGTAAACATGATGCTTTCCTGTTTTGTCAGTTTCTCAGCGGCTTCCCGTTCTTCAGCATATACGCAAGCCGCTCCTGTGTCTTGCGTTCGCCGGCGAGACTCAGGAACGCTTCGCGCTCCAGATCCAGTATGTATTGCTCGGAGACAAGTGTCTTTGCCGTCGCATCCCCCCCGCACAGGACGTACGCCAGCTTCGTCCCGACAAGCATATCGTACTCACTGATGTGCCCGGCACATCTCATGAGATACAGCCCCAACTTCAGGGTTGCTAACGCCGATTCACCCAGGGCCGGAAGGTCGTGCCGCGGCACAGGAGGTTTATACCCTTCCTCGACCATTGCAAGAACGGTGGCCTTCGCATCCGCAATCAGATAATCTTTGTTCATTGTAATGCCGTCAGACGAGCGAAGCAAGCCAATCTGCCGGGCCTCAACGGCGCTTGTTGAAACCTTTGCCATGCCGATGGTCATGAAGACTTCCTTGACAAACGGGAAAATATCCGCGTCGGTGTTTTGAGGAACTCCTTCAATTGCCCGGACAAGCATCTCCTTACATCCACCCCCTGCGGGAATAATTCCAACGCCAACCTCAACCAAACCCATGTACAACTCTGCAGCGGCACGGATTCTGTCTGCGCCAAGCGAGTACTCACAGCCGCCGCCGAGCGTCAGGCCGAACGGCGCCGCAACCACCGGTTTCGCCGAATACTTGAGAGACTGCGTCGCTTTTTGGAAGGCACGCGCCATCATGTCAAGCTCGTCCCAATCCCCCTCCTGTGCAGCCATCAACATGAGCATGATATTGGCGCCTACGGAGAAATTATCCCCCTCGTTGCCAATCACGAGGCCTTCAAAGTTCTTTTCCACTTCCTGGACTGCGAAGCCGGTCAAGCCGATGATGTCTTCACCGATGGCATTCATCTTTGAATGAAATTCAAGGCAGGCAACCCCGTCACCGATATCAATCAGGCTGGCGCCAGCGTTTTTCTTGATGACGTTGTTCCTGTCTTTGAATGACGGAAGAAGGACAAGCCCCGGCTTTTCTTCGACGGCAACGTGCTTACCGGACTTGAAGTCGAAGGCGTAGGTAACACCATCCCGCTTTTCATAGAATGTCGTTTTCCCCGAGGCAAGGAGTTTTTCGACGAACGACGGAATTACTTTCCCCTCCCCCTTCATTCTTTCTACGGACTCCTTGACCCCGATAGCATCCCACATCTCAAAGGGACCCTGCTGCCAGTTGAAGCCCCACCGCATTGCTTTGTCAACATTCACGATGTCATCACTGATTTCGGGGATGCGGTTGGCAGAGTAGAGAAGGATGTCGCGTGTCGTCTGCCAGACGAATTCGCCCGCACGGTCTTTCGCATAGGCAAGCATCTTCAATCGCTCTGAAAGTGTGTCGATGTTCTTGGCCATCTCGAGCGATGCGAACTTCCCTTTTTGACGTTCCCGATATTCGAGCTTCGAATAATCGAGGGTAAGGATATCCTTCTTGCCGCCCCCTTTCACTTTCTTGTAGAAGCCTTGCTTCGTCTTGTCGCCAAGCATTTTTTGCGCGACCATGTTTTTGACGAAATCGGGAACAACAAACATCTCCCGCATTTCATCATCGGGAACCGCCTCGTACAGGTTGTTTGCGACATGGACAAGTGTATCAATCCCGACGATATCACCCGTGCGGAATGTCGCACTTTTGGGTTTGCCCGTCGCCGGGCCTGTCAGCTGATCCACTTCCTCGATCGTATACTTTCCCTCAAGCATCGTCCTGATGGCAGCCATCATCGCAAACACGCCGATCCGGTTGGCAATAAAGTTCGGACGGTCTTTGCAATATACAATTCCCTTTCCCAACACCCGTTCTCCGAATGCTGCCATTGTCTCGACAACCTCCGGCAACGTCTCCGTCGACGGGATGATCTCCAGCAGTCGCATGTAGCGAGGGGGATTGAAGAAGTGCATCCCAAGAAAGTGCTTCCGGAAGTCGTCGGAAAGCCCCTCTTTGATCTGATTGATTGGAATACCGGAAGTGTTTGAAGAAATAATCGTCCCGGGTTTGCGGACGGCGTCAACTTTTTTAAGAAGCGACTGTTTGATGTCGAGCCTCTCAACAACAACTTCGATTATCCAATCAGCCTCTTTCAGCCAGCCGAGATTGTCATCAAAGTTGCCGACGGTGATGAGACGGGAATAATCCGGTGTGTAGAATGCAGCCGGCCTTGCTTTCTTCGCAGATTCGAGCCCTGCTATCGCAAAACGATTGCGGACCTGAGGGCTTTGGAGTGTCAGTCCCTTTGCTTGCTCTTCTGGTGTTAGGTCCTTCGGAACTATATCGAGAAGGAATGAGGGAATGCCGGCATTCGCAAGATGCGCGGCAATGGTTGAGCCCATGACTCCGGACCCGAGGACTGCTACTTTCGAGATGTGACGATTCATGATCTACCTCTGTTGTTTCCGGTTGGCTGAACAATGTACTACATGATCACCGCAAGAGTCGCTCTTGCAGCAATCTTTCCATATCTCTCCGGCCATCGAGCACGCAGTGGATATATACACGCGTGCGGCCGAGCCGGTAAATGAAACGATACGGTTTCACATCCATTTCAAGAAATTCCGTGACGCCGAACTCCAGCAATTCCTGCGGTACGCGGCCGCGCTGCGGATTCGTTTCGAGTGTCAGCGCCGTATTCTCGAGTTTCTCGATCAATGCGCCCGCTCTTGATGCTGACTCGCTTGTTGCAACATGTTTGTAGATGTCGAACAGATCCGCTTCGGCATCATCCGACATCATCACTTCATAGTTCATAGGTTCTCAAACTCGTGCATCCGTTGTTTCAGATTCTCAAAGGCCTGCTTGAGAGGCTTGAACCCACCCTTGCGGAAACTCTGGCTGCTCTGCGCGAGAATCTTGAGCATCGCCAGTGTTTCCTGCTGGCGTTCGTACACTTTCACATCTTGAATCACAACTTTCGCCTCACCGTTGTGAGTCACCACGAGAGTCTTCTGGTTCCTGACAATGTCTCGGATGATCTCAGAAGCATGCGCTTTGAGATAGCTTATCGGCTTTATTGAATCGCTGAGTTTCATGAAGAGAGACGTTTGTGCATACCCGACCTAAATATGGTCTAAATTATGGTCAGGCGCAAGAAGGCACAAAAAAATGTCATTATCTAACAAAACATGGCGAAAACAGGCTTTTTTGATTATATAACGGTGGTTCGCCGGGCAGGGAGTTGAAATCTCCGGCGACAGCATTTAAGGTGTGAG
>CAZBWR010000012.1:40264-70073 GCA_964495695.1 uncultured Chitinophagales bacterium
GACTACTCCTGAATTTCGATCGACGAATAGCGTTTGTATAAATCCTCGATCTCTTCGCGGAAATCTTCCTCGATGATGCGGCGCTTGAGCTTCATTGTCGGCGTGAGTTTGCCGTCTGCAATCGTGAGGTCGTGGTCGCTGATGATGAACTTGACAATGCGCTCCCACCTGTTGAGTCCGAGGTTGACTCTTCCTACTTCTTCTTCGAACAACAGCCGGACTTCCTGTGTCGCAACGAGCTCTTTCATGGATGTGAAGGAGACGCCGTGTTGCTTTGCCCACGCTTCAAGGTTGGGGAACTTGGGAAAGAGGATGGCGATGGCAAACTTCCTTGCTTCGCCGATGACAGCAGCGTGCTCGATATATCTGCTGGTGCGCAGTGTTGCTTCGATGGGGCCCGGGGCGACGAACTTCCCGCTTGATTTTTTGATCAGGTCGCGTTTCCTGTCTGTAATGAAGAGGAAGCCATCTTTATCGATGTAGCCGACATCTCCGGTTTTGAACCATTCACCTTCAAACACCTCGGCCGTTTTCTCTGGAGCGTTGTAGAAACCCTTCATAACATTCGGGCCCTTCACATAAATCTCGCCGTCATCGGCGATCTTCACTTCTACATTATCGATCACAGGTCCGACGGAGCCAAGTTTGTTTCTGCCAAAGCGGTTTACGGTGACAACAGGGGACGTTTCGGTGAGCCCGTATCCCTGGATGACAGGAAACCCTGCGGCAAGATAGACACGGGCGAGATCTCCATGAAGGGGAGCGCTGCCCGATAGAACAAGACGGAGGGAACCGCCGAGAGCGGCGCGCCATTTCGAGAAGACAAGCGCTGAGGCAATCGCCAACTTTATGCGATACCACATGGAGTGATCCACCCACGGGTCGTACTGCTGTGCCAATCCCAAGGCCCAAAAGAAGAGCTTACGCTTTGCGCCGCTCAGCTCGTTCCCTTTGATCATGATACGGTCATATACTTTTTCGAGCATGCGCGGCACAGTCGCCATGATCGTCGGCTTGACTTCGACGATGTTTTCGGCCACCTTCTCGATGGACTCGGCAAACCAGACAGGAACGCCGCGATAGAGATACATGTTGATCATGGTCCTCTCGAAAATGTGGGAGAGGGGCAGCAGCGAGAACACAACATCGGTAGCCGGGCGCCATTCAAAATCTGCTCCCGCGTCAATGGCGTTCGAGACAAGGTTGCGGTGTGTAAGCAGAACACCTTTGGGATTTGCCGTTGTTCCTGATGTGTACATCAGTGTGGCTATATCATCCTGTTGAACACCCTTCCGACTCGAATCGTATAGGGATGGCTCGGCTGCATCGAGAGCTGTTCCATGTTCCTCAAGCATGGCTGTCGTGATGACTTTCTTACCTTCTGTAAACGGCCCAAAGATCACAACATGTTTGATGAACTTCTGATCTATAACAGGCTTGACGCGTGTGTATAAATCGAGGCTGGACACGAAGAGAACACTGCAGTGTGCATCACGCAGAATGTACTCGATCTGTTCGGTCATTTGCGTGATATACAGCGGAACAGTGGCGGCACCGAGGGCGAGGGCTGCATAATCAGAAATGACCCACTCCGGTGAGTTCTCGGCAAGGAGCCCGACATGATGACCTTTGCGGACGCCGAGTTGATACAGACCAAGTGCCCTCTTGCGTACCCGCTCGACAATCTCATCAGAGGAATACCCTTGCCAATGTCCATCTACTTTCGCGTTAAGCTGTTTCGGGCGGGCATAATGGGTGTGATGATATTCAAGCAGCTCATTTAATGTAGTGGGCTGCACTTTGTCGATGCCGTGTTCGTTTTTTGTCATCGCATTTTTGGCGCTAAGGATGGATCGTATTCCAGTTACTGCACGTAGGGGGAAGACGCTGCTGTGCTTGCGTAATTAAGGTAATGACAAAGCGAAAAGCAAGAAGGGGGAGAGCTTACGCGCGGATGCCGGCGCGAGCAAGGATGTTCTTTAACTCTACGTAGTCTACGAAATCCTCATCGGCGTTTTTCCAAAGATCAACGAGACGCTGCCCGATCTCGTTTGTCATGGTCGTATCGCCCATAGCCTGGTAGACCTTGGTGAGTGTGAGCAATGCCCGGGGGGAGGTTGGGTTGTAGCGCAGCGCCTCCTCAAGAGCGTCAAGAGCGCTGTCGTAGTCCCTGCTCTTGAGATAGAGCCGGGCAATAATGTTGAAGATTTCAGCACGTGAAATAGCAGCGCCATACATCAACGCGCTGTCACACGCTGAAAAAGCCTCGGCTACCAGGTCCTGTTCCTCATACAGTCTGGCGCGGAGGGCGTGATATTCGAGCATTGCACCCGACTCGGTCAAGTTTCGGCGCTCCAACTCGGGAGGAATCGTCTTCAGTGCCGAATCCGCCTGCACAAATTTCCCAAGTTTCGACAAGGCCAACACCATGCCGAAGCGTGCCCGGAGACTCAGAGTATCCAGCGTCAGCGCCTGGTCGAAAAGCCTGAGAGCAACGTCGTATTCTCCTCGTTTCATAGCCAAATCGGCCTCGATAGCAACGTATCCGCTCCGCGTCTGATTGTTCACGATCATCTTCGATAAGCCGAGCGAGTATTGTTTCGAAGCTTCCCGTAGCCGCCCCATGATGGTGTACACATCCCCGATACGGTTTATAGAATACCAATAGTCGGGCTTGAATTCGAGCGATTTGCGGTATTGTTCGAGCGCTTCGTCATACCGTCCCATGCGGAGCAAAACATCGGCATAACTTGCACGCGGGTCGGCGGCATCAGGCACGAGTCTGATATACCGCCGCATCGCGTGGATTGCACTCTCCCCGTCCCCTTGGGCCGAGTAGGCGTAGCCAAGGGACATGGCAGCGGGAGCATACATGCTATCGACTGCAATGGCTTGCACATACATGCCGAGTGCAGCATCGTACTGTTTCGTCCTTTCGTAGATATTACCTCGCAGGACATGCGCTTCCGCATCCGAGGGATACAGTTCAATCAAACTATCCGCAGTTGCGGCAGCTTCCTCGTTCCGGTAATGAAGTATATCATCCATCAGCCTAACATGCAGCCCCTCGTACCTGCTGACGTTATGCAGGTGCCTCATCGCTGCCTCGATCATTATTCGGGCGCTATCTTCGTCGCCCGTGTTGAAATGTATATACGCCACACGGGCATACGCCATTGCAAATTGGGGATCCAGATGCAGGGCGGAGTCCAGCACAAGCCTTGCTTCCGCATAGTGAAATTTTTGGAGATGATCGACGCCGCTGAGGTAGAGCCGTTTAGCCTCGGGGGAAATGGTGGTGATTTCGGGGGATTCACTGCATGAGTGAAGGGTGAGGAGCAGCAGTGCAATTACATAGAATTTCGGGCGCATGACGTTCAGCATTTCTGTCTCGTGTACAACACCATTGGTGTGTACGAGAGTTTCGGCGTATGGTTACCCGGTTTGCGCCTGCGGGGGCGATGGCGGTTTGTACTCCGACGGGTTCTCACGCAGTGTCCGGAGCCGTTTGAGCCCCGTATCGATACGCTCAATGCTGGTGTTCATGAGGTTGAGGTAGTGCTTGCGCTTTGCCTCATCAGGGTTCGAGGTTTCCATCAGGTACGCCGCCATCCGGAGAACCCCCAACGGATTATTGATCTCGTGGGCGATCTCACGGATTCCCGCCTTCAGGATCTTCAACTCTTCAATCAACTCGTCTACTTGTTCTGCCATGATTTGCAAGTTATTGAGTGTTACCGCGCCATCTCCTCCTGCAAACTGCCCACATCAGAGCGCATCAAGGTCGCGACAGTCTTTACGAGCACGGAGATATCCGACAGCTTATCCAGCACGGCATCTGCCGCGGTTTTCGAGAGTTGTTCTTTTGTTTCGTCACTAAGGTATCCGGACACGACCAGTACACGCAGATCGTGATCAACTTTCCGCTTCTTCAGCAACTCAAGAACTTCCAATCCGTCGAGTTTGGGCATCTTGAGATCAAGTATCACCAACTGCGGCTTGATTTCACCTATGAGTAGTAACCCTTCGTAGCCGTCCTCAGTTGTCGTGATTTCGACGTTTGGAATCTCAGCCGTGATAACACTCTTTAACATTTGCGAATATGGACGCTCATCATCAATAATCAGGATGTGAGACGCGGTATCATCCACATAGTCGAAGGGGATATCCATGCCGGCGTTGTCGAGGAACTTCTTCAAATTCACCGGCCATACCCGATAATGGCCACCATACGTAGTGAAAGCTTTGAGAGCTCCCTCGTAAATCCAATTGAGAACAGTCTTCTTGCTGACCCTGCAAATGGCCGCAACCTGCCCCACGCTGAGCGGCTTCTTGTATGTAACGTTTGATGACATGAGGGAGTCGAAATAAATGTTTTGCGTGATTTACTTGATTAGAATATAGGCATTCCAACTCCGCTTGTCAAGCATGTCACGACGAAAACAGAAGCCACCCCCCCTGCATGCGAGCAGGATCACAAATGAAAAAACAGCAATAAACAACGTTAGCGAAGACTCTCAATATCACCGATTTCGCGTAGCAGGTCTTTTTTAGTAAATGTTGATTTACTCATCAGTCCATTGACATAGCTGCTAAGTTGCTCCTGCGTTTCGGCATCGACCTCCATCGAAGTAAGAATGATGATGGGGATGCTTCGTGTCGCCGGGATCTGCTTGAGCTGATACGCAACGTTCACTCCCGACATCTCCGGCATGATCAAATCGAGAATAATCACATCGGGTCGTTCACGTGCGGCGATGTCAAGTCCTTCTCTGCCGTGAAATGCCTTGATAACCTGGTATCCTTCGTTCACCAGAATCACTTCTATCAGATCAGTAGCGGCCCGGTCATCATCGATGATGAGGACTTTGGGAACATGCTCGTCGGGACGCTCCTGCAAACTCACACGATCCATTGCAGAAAGCAGCTCCTCCTTGTTCACCGGCTTCACAAAATAGTCAACTGCTCCGAGGCTGAAGCCAAGGTTCTTTTCATCAATAATCGATACGATGATGATGGGAATGTGCTTGCAGAGCGGGTGCCGCTTCAATTCACGCATCACCTGCCAGCCATCCTTCACCGGAAGCATCAAGTCGAGCGTGATGACGCTGGGATGAAGGCGTTTCGCTTTTTCGATCGCCTCCGCGCCGTCACGGGCAACTTCAACCCTGTACCCGGCCGACTCGACATGCATACGAAGCAACTCCGCCGCCTGCACAGAGTCTTCGATGATCAACGCCAGAGGTTTTTCGCGTTTCTCCGGCTTGTCAGGAACTTTGTTTTCACGGTGCAGCGCATCGATGAGCATCTCGGCCTGCTTGAGACGCTCGGAGGTGGCGTCAATCACAAGCGGGATCTTGAAACGCACGGTTGTCCCCTTGCCTAACTCGCTTTCGATCCAAATCGAGCCGCCGTGCAACTCAACAAGCTTCTTCGTGATTGCAAGCCCCAGCCCGATTCCCTGGTGATTCAACTCCCTGCCGCTTGAGGCCTGCTTGAACGGCTTGAACAATCCCCCGATTTCCTCGGGCTTGATCCCTGTGCCGTAGTCGAGAACTTCGAACTGCAGATCATTCCCAATCCGTTCGGACGTAATTCTCACAATGCCGCCGCGGCGACTGAACTTGATGGCGTTTGAAACGAGATTAATAAGGATCTGCCTGAATCGGGTTTGATCAACCACAATCTCTTCGAATTCCGGCGAGAGTTCGAACTGTAGTGCAATCCCCTTCTCCTGCACTTGCCCCGATAGCACACGCCGCACACTCTCCTCAAAGTACTCGACTGGATAGCTTGCGATATGCAGTTCCATCCGCCCCGCTTCGATTTTCGAGAGGTCGAGAATATCATTGATGATTTGCTGCAGATGCTTCCCGCTTGCGTTGATGTTCTTCATGAACTCCTGCACAGCCTCGGCCGGGAGACCCTCGAATTGCGTTGTCAACAGGTCGGAAAAACCGATGATGGAATTGAGGGGCGAGCGAAGCTCGTGTGTAAAGGTCGCAAGAAATTTTTTGAGCGTGTCGCTTGCTTCCTGAGTCTTCTGCGTTTGCGTTTCAAGTTCAACATTCTTGCGGCGCAGCTCGTCAATCAGGCGTTTGCGGCTCATGCCGCTCGCAAGCTCGTTGCCCACGACAGAGAGAATCTCCAGATCGGAGTCGACAAAGTCCTTCTCTTTTATCGTCATCACTTCCAATACACCCTGTACCTCGTCCTGAACGATGAGAGGAATGACGATAAGTGACTTCAAATTCAACTTTGCGATTTCTTCGCCAAAGGTTTCCGCTGCAGTGCTTTCCTGGACTTCGTCGGTGACGATTACTTTCTTCCGGTAAGCCGCCTGGGCCGGAGGAAAATACGCCTCCGGTCCGACGCGTTGGTGCACAACTTCGGGAGCAAACTCAACGTCATACAGGGCGGGGGCAACGAGACGGACTTCATTTCCTTTGGGGTCGTACAAATACACGCACACAAAATGAGGAGGGATCTCACACAACAGGGCAATCTTTTCCGCCGCCTGCACACATAACTCATCGAGATGCTTCGACGAGTTGATCGCCTTTGAAATCTCAACAAGAATTTCCTTCTGGCGATGATCCTTCTTCTGGTCGGTAATATCCTGGAAGAAAACGGCGAGCCCCGATTCCGCGGGATAGATACGAACGTCGTACCATGCTTCAAAGCGCTCGTCTTTGTACGCGGTTTGAAGAGTCTGAAAGGTACGGGTCTCCATTGCCAGACGGTACTTGTCGCCCAACTCGGCATTCCGGGCATTCGGAAAAACATCAAACACGTGCTTGCCGATTACGTTGGACGACGTCAACCCTGTCCCCTGTTCAGCCGCACGATTCCAGTAGGTAATCCTGTACTCATTATCGAGAGCAAAAAAGCCCCCGCTGACGCTTTCCAGAATGCTCTCGTATTGGCTGGGCTTGAGCATCAAATCCCCTTGGAAGTGGCGAAAATCATTAGTATTCAGGCGTTTGCTTGATATTGAAAAGAAACAAGAAAAGCAAGACTTTTCTCAAGATACTTTATGCCTGAGCTGGTAACTCCATTGTCAGACATAAGTTGAAAATCGTAGCCATGGAAGGAACCTTGGAAGAGCGTTAATTCACAGATATTGCTTACAGCCTGTAGGGTGAAAAGGGCAAGCAGAGCATTGACGGTCAGGTGCCCTGAATTTTGCGGACCTGATATCGGAGATTATCTCTTTGAGAGAAAGCTCATAGTCGATGAGATCTGTTGAGGTGAAGTTATATTCCTTCGACATGAGTGGAGCGGTGAAGAATAGCGTCCCCCTGACTCGCTCAGCAGAAAAATGGCGTTGAGCAAGCAGCACATAAAACTGCAACTGCGCTTCGTAACTACGGGCGCTGTCGGGCACCTCCTTCGGGGAAATGGAATCAGTCTTGTAGTCAATGACATGCAAAACGCCGTCAGCATCAGTATAGACCATGTCTATTGTGCCTGTCAGGAAATCATCACCGAATGGAGACATCAACGTAAATTCAGTTCGATGGTCGGTCCCTTTCTCGACATTCTTCCAGAATGATGTTTGAACCACCTTCAAGATCGAATCGGTTAACTCGTCGAGTTCAAGCGATGGTTCGGCAATAATCGAAAGGGAATCCTGCCCGATAAACTGCTTGATGGTCGAGCGGATTGCTTCTGGTGTCCGGGCGAGTTCCTCAACATGTTGCATGACATGATGAAAAGCTCTTCCGCGCAAATCCGCAGGAATGGTGACATCTCCATCCTCATCATCATATTTGCTGAAGAGCGAGTGGCCGATGTCTGGAAGCCCGATCACATAGCGAAGATAATATCGCGCCGGACAATCAACGTACGTCCTGATTTTGCTGGCGGAAAAAATCTCCCCTTTCACTCCCGGCGGTAACGGGTCGATCACGTGTCGTCCGGGGAGTGCAGCCGCAGACACTTTCTCCTCGGATTTGGGAATTGCTGGAATATCGGTGTTGCGCAGAACCGGAATGATCAGTTCGTGCCTCTCCGTGCCCGGCTTGAATCCCCCATCTGTTATTTCGAGGGTAGGAGTTTCAGCGTCCAGCCGGAGAGTCGCACCGGACTCTTTAGGCACCTGCCCGCCCAGCCATGCGCTCAGGCCGAAGACATCATTCAGCCAGCGCGCGCAACTGTATTTGGATTCCAATCCTGAAACATCACTTGAAAGGACGAGCATATCCCGCGCACGGGTACACGCCACGTAGAATACACGTTTTTCTTCCGCGATCTGTTTGTTGGATGTTCCCCGTCGTAAAAACTCCCCGATTGGAATTGTCTCATCTCCATTTTCGCCCAATCCCAATCCGATCTCTCTGTCAAGATACGGCTCCTTGTCATAACGGAACGGCCTGTCCAACGAAGGAACGAACACCACCGGAAACTCCAGTCCTTTTGCCGCATGAATCGTCATCACCTTCACCGCGTCGGCAAGAACATCAACGGCAGCCTGTCCTTCATCAGGCTCCTGCTCTATCAGTCGCTTGAGCCTTGCAACGAAATCATACAGAGTCGTGAAACCATAGTCCTCATATTTTCGGGCAAGACGCTTAAGCTTTTCGATGTTGGCGAATGTCTGCTCGCTGCGCGACGATCCTGCCACAAAGCCCGCATAATCAGTCCTGCGTATGATGTAGTTGACAAGGTCGGGTACATTCATCCGCGGCGCGTGCAAAACATCTTCCCGCAAAGCAGCAACGGCCGGGCCGAGCCTGCCCTTTGCCTGTCCAATGTTCGCAATTCGCTCAAGATGTCTCCATAACGAAATCCCTTTGCGGCCGTAACCCGCCTCAAACAACTCCGCATCGGAGACGTTGTAGAATGGGGAGCGCAGGAGCCCGAACAATGAAGTGTCGTCATCGTTGTTGAGCAAAAAGCGGAAGTAGTTGTAGAAATCAAAAACCCCTTGCGTTTGAAAATACCCCACGCCCCCCGTTACAAGATAAGGGATATTATGGCGTACGAAGGCTTCCTCGATGCCCGGCAACGATGTCCGGGTTCGAAGCAGGACGGCAATATCACTGAATGCAATGGGATGCGCAACTTCCTTCTTGTCAAACACTTGATGCTGATTGGCGCGGAGCAGCAGGATTCTCCGTGCGATCAGTTCCCCTTCGGAAACATCAGAGCCCTCTTCGGACTTTTCCGTGAGTATTATCTCGACACTGCCGGAAGCCGGATTTTGCCTTCCTCGAATCAGCGACTCATACCCTACATCGCTCTCCGATGACAGGAGAGGTTGGAACAACGTATTGACGAACGCTGCAACATCCCGCAGCGGACGGAAGCTCTCACCAAGCACGACTGCGCTTCCGCTTCCCGCAATTTCCCTGATATCGTTTCGGGTTTGATTGAACACGGAAACGTCTGCATCTCTGAATCCATAGATGGACTGTTTCGGGTCACCGACTATGAACAAATTGCCTGACGCAAGACCGTTCACCAGAGGAAGCAGGATTTCGTATTGCATTCGGTTCGTATCCTGATACTCGTCCACCATAATGAACTTGAACCGATGCCCCAGTTTTCGGCGTACCGGCTCTTCACGAAGCAAGTTGCGGGTTCTTATCTGCAGATCATCGAAATCAAGGTGCGCCCCCTCGGCCTTCTTATCTTCATATATTTCAATTGCTTGCTGGTAAAGGTCAAGCAGGACCCTTGATTGATCCAGAAGAGCACTATGGGATGAATCATCCCCCCCTGCCAGAAATTCTATGAGGGGAATGAGGGATTTTGCTTTGCCAGAAAGCCGTGCCGCTTGTTCCGGAAGCGAAGCCTCCGCGTCGCCGAATGTCCTTTTCCTCAAATTCCAGGAGGAGGTAAAAATGCGACCCGACATTTCCTTGAAAAGAAGTAGCCGTCTGGATTTATCCTCTTCGCTCAAGAACCGCTGCACGGCCGCCACGAGTTCAGGAGCCTCTTTACCTGTCGCATGACGCAAAACAGCATCGATATCAACAGGAAGCAAGGGATCATCGAGGTGAGCATTGGCAAATGCCGAGAGAGTGCCGCGCCAATGACTGAGAACCTCGGCATCGGATTTTGTGTAGAGTCCCCCCGCCTCGAACCACTGACCAACCAGTTCACGCTTATGAGCCAATGTCGTGACTATGTCGATCACCTTTGCTTTTCCAAGCCGCCTTAAAACATCAAGCACCTTTTCACGGCGCTTCGAATCCTCTCCCTCACGCAGCACGCTGTTGAAGGTCTCTTTCACGGCAGCCTCGAGCATCATTACTTGATCAACTCCCTCAAGGACCGTGAAAGCAGCGTCAACCCCCGCCTCAACGGGATATTCCCTCAGGAGGCGGGAACAAAAAGAATGAATAGTATCCACAATTGCAGAAGGAAGCTGCTCACGAATATCCTCCAGCCGTTTCCGCTCCGCATTCTCTGCTTCGGCAAGGTGCTGCGCAACCCCCTCCGATACCTTTCGACGCAACTCGCTCGCAGCTTTCTCGGTAAAGGTGATGGCAACAATCTCGCTTACGCGTGCTTTCCCCGACAGGAGAATGTCGAGATAGCGCTGCACGAGCACCATGGTCTTACCGGAGCCGGCATTGGCGGTCACGGAAAGGTGATGCGTCGTAACAAGGGCTCGTTGCTGGGAAGAGGTGAGCATGAATCAGATGTAGTTATCAACATGGTTGGACGAACAAATGGAAGATAGCAGAATCACTGCGGGATTACAAACGGAAGAAGGCGGGCTTTGCAGCCCGCCTTCTTTGAGTCACAAACCTTCGACGGCTATTTCCCTGGTTCGCTATCCTTGCGCTGCAGTATGCTGCCCGGACTTTCGTTCTCAAACAGCTCGCCAACCGGAATCACACGTGACTTCAATGCATTGATTCGCAGCGGCAGAACCGTAATCGCTTTGTCTTCTTCTACTATCCTCTCCGACACGGGGGAAGCGTACGTGATGGGTGAGGGTTCGTTTTTGATCATCCGCTCCATCAATCCCTTTGCGTCTTCGGCGACCATGGCAACTTTCATATTTGCCGGATCGATGTACTTCTTGATCGCTTTGTTGACATCATCGACCTTCAGTGTCTTGAGTTCCTTCTCAATCCTGTCGATGAAATACTCCGTGCCGTAGAACTCCGAATCCATCTTGTATCCAAGCCTCCGGTCAAGCGTCTGGGCCCAAAGCTTTGAATAGTTCAGCAAGAACTTGCGCGTTTGTTCGAAGTCCCGCTGCGACAAACCCTTTTCCGAGAACTTTTGGATTTCATACATCGCAGCACGGACGGCGAAGTGTGCGTTCTCGGGCTGCACAGGACGGAGCCATACGCTGAAATACTGCTGTCGCAGAGGCGTGTTGACATTGGGGAACCGTGTTCCGGACGTCCCACCGAGAAACCGCTCGATATAGGAGTAGTCACCATAGTTCAAACCACGGTCGCCGCGCAAACGATTCATCAGCACGCCGTTGAATGTACGGTGCTCGCCAAGATAGGAATTCGCGACCATCAATGGATAGAAGTCCTTATCCTTGCGAGTGACCGGAAGCGGATGTCCCATTGATATTGCGACGGAACGCGTCGGCTTCTGCACGTAGTCGACTTCGAGCCCGTCAAGTTTTGACGGCTTTGGTAATTGCACCGGCACGAACTTGCCGTCAGGCAACTTGCCAAAGTCCTTTTTCATTTTCGCTACCAGCCAGGACGGATAACCCCCTGCAACCCCCAGCCAGATGCGTCCCGTGGTGTACATCTCCCTATAGTATGCTCTGATGTCATCCAACGTGATGGCGTTCAGTCCTTGCACGGTTGCCCCTGCCGTGCCATACGGATGATCTTTGAACATCGAGATCAGAAACGCCTCTTTGCCCAGGTTCTCGTCATCTGTGCCGCGGAGGTTTTTCTGCAGATAGCTGAGAAGGTAGTCCTTGTTGCGGGTAAAGTCATCCGGATCAAACCGTGGACTCAGCAGTAAATCCGAGAAGAGGATGTAGAAATCATCGAGATGATCACGATGGACGTTGCCTACGAATGTGGTAATTTCCTTGTCGGGCTGGACATTGACGTTCGCCGCCCACGGATACATCTTTGCCACAACTTGCTGGTATTTCAGGTCTTTCGTTCCACCTTGAGCAAGCATCAGCGAGGTCAGGGCGTTGATACCCTCCTTCCCCTTCCAATCGTTGATTGATCCGGCACGCAGAATGACTCTGAATGTAATCAGGGGCGAATTTGCGCTTCTGATTTCCGTGACCTTGACAGGGGTTTTTGCTTCGGTGAAGCCGGCAAACAGAATTGCCAGCGCAAGAACATATCCGATCTTCTTCATGGTCAGTTTGCTCCTTCCTGTGTCAACAAAACAACGGTACGATTATTGGTGCCGAAGTACTTGTTCGCCACCATCATCAAATCCTGCGGCGTTACCTTGTCGTACAGCGCGTAGACACGGTTGAGGCTTTCCGGATCCCCCGTCATCGACACGTAATGGGAGAGGCTGTTTGCAATTGCATCAGCGTTGTCGAGCCCCATGGCGAAGCTGTATTTCATATGAGATTTGATATCTGCGAGTTGCGAGGCTGAAATAGGTGAGGTCTTGGCTTTCTCGATTGCGGCGTAGATTTCGTTCTTCACCATTTCGATATTCTTCGGGTCCTTGACGCGTGTAAAAATGGTGAACATACCCGGATCCCTCACATCCCCTTGTCCGCCCTGCACAAATTCGACCGCCTGTTCCTGAATAACCAATTTCTGAAACAACTCCGACTGTTGAGAGAAAACATATTGCGAGAGAAGGTCAATTGCCGGCATGTCGATATCTTTGTCGCTGAACGCCGGACCGCGATACCCGATGGCAATGATGGGGAGTGTCTGGGCTTTCCACTTCATCTCCACAAACTTTTCCTGCTGTTGCGGCGGTTCGACCGGAACTTCCAGTGTGTATGATCCGCGTTGCCATTTGCCGTAGTACTTCTTCGCCAGAGCAACGAGCTTATCGTGCGGAACATCCCCCACGGCAATGATGGTGCAATACTCCGGCCGGTACCACCGGTCGAAAAACTTCAGGCTGTACTCGTACTGATTGGGCATGTCCATGATGTCCTTCAAAAAGCCCATTGTCGTGTGCTTGTACGTGTGTACTGTGTATGCATTGTCGTGGAGCTTTTCGAGGATGGAGAGAAACGGGCTTGAGTAGTTCTTGTTATACTCGCCCAGAATTGCCCCGGCTTCCGTCTTGAAATCCTCCTCGGTGTATTTCAAGTTCATGAACCGATCGGACTCGACGTCGATGATCTGCTCGAGCGCATCGGCACTTGCCAGAGTATGATAGACCGTAGCATCGGAATTTGTGTAGGCGTTGTTATCAGCTCCTATGGATTTGAGAACATCGTTGTATGCGTCCTTGCTGTACTTTTCGGTTCCGCGGAACATCATGTGCTCAAAAAAATGGGCAAAGCCCGAAAGGCCGGGTTCGACTTCATTCCGTGAGCCTGCGCGCACAACCGTATAGTAGGCCACAATCCCCGGGCTGTCGAACGGAACGGAAATGACTTTCAGCCCGTTCTCCAACGTCGTTTGATTGATTGGATAGGGAAAAATCTTATTCGCTTGTTTATCGGGCGGCCAGGCAACGGCTGCTGATACCAGCAACACCATTGCGAGAGTGAGAGACCGTATGGACATGTATCCTCCTTGTAAGTGAGTTATTGCAGATTCAACGCAGGTTTGATTTCACCGCGATGACACGTGGTACAATTGACGACCGGGTTATCGCTCTTGAGGCCCGGAATCTTTTTCAATAAGTCGTTATTGATGCTGCCAAGCATGCCCGCCATCTCGCGCGCCACCTGCTTTGCGGGCTTTGTTTCACTTTCCCATGAATGCGGATCGTGACAATGTGTGCAGTTTACGCCAAGAGACCGGGCATACCCGAACTCCATTATGCTGATCAACCGTCCCGCCGGCACCTCCTTCAGCATCTTTATGTTCTTGAACACTTTCTCAGCCGGCAGGCTCTCCTTTCCCTTTATGGCGTTGCGCAAAGAAGCAACGGCGGCTGCCTGATCAAAATCATCCAGGCCGGAATAAGTGCCTGAAAGCGGGCTTACGAGAAACAAAATTGCAAAAGCGGCGATGACGATTGCAGCGGGTAATCGCATAATGCCCTCATCGTAGATGTGACACAAAACGGAAAGGAGTTACCCCCCGTTCCAGGGGGATTCGACCGCTTCGTTTGTACGTATCGAGGAGGGAAAGTTACGCCTTCCGCTGTTTTTCTACCAATTCAGCCAAATATTCCCATGTGTAGATCCCTAATTTGTGGCCGTCTCCCCAAGTAATAATCATCGCGTTATGGCCCGAAAGCTCGATGTTTCTTACTTCCGTTTGGTTTGCGATTGGGAGACTGAACAATCCCTGCCGGGCATTCTCCTCTTTTTCATGCAAACAGGTGGCGCACGGGCAATGCGACCGCAAAAAGTCGGTCGGAAACCTCTGCTCGCCTCCATCCGGCCAGACGACGAGTAATTCGTTGGGAGCTATCCGCTTTATGGCTTTGGGCTTCATCATTATCCATAGATTGATTGCAATGGCGCCGGGAGACGCCTGAACAGCGCCCGTAACTCCCGCATTATCGAGCGAAGAGTTGGCTGCGGCGGCGTGTGTGCCGCGTATTTGGCCACATAGTCTTTTGTGGCAGCCAGCAACCCGACGTCCTGCTTTGCCTGTTCGCTCATGAAGTACTTGTGTTCCATAATCTCAACGTAAAGACGTGCAGCTGTCTTTTCCGGAAAGTAGCGAGAGAATTCGTATTGAATGAACAGCTTGCACACCGGCCTGAATACTTCGACGTACCAATCGTTCGCTGCTTCGACCAGAGCAACCTCGCTGCCGCGCCGCTCGCTTAAATACCACTTGTGTTCGTTGATGTGTTTCAGGAGCAGTTTCGAATAGCCTTTGACATCAAAACCGCCAAGCAGGGTATCAACGTCGATCTTCGTCACCAGTTCGAAATACTTCTCTTCAAGCTCCACCGCGTATCGGTCCGTGTATGACTGAAGCAGGAACTGCTGATCCTCAAGGGTAATCATTGAATCACGGACAATTCCACTAGCCTGCAAATCAGCTTCAGTCCACTGCATCGACTCAATAAAGAACTCGATATCCGCCATGCGGAGTGAATCCGTGATCGACCGGTGGATCTCGACCGTTTCAGCATCCGCCAGAACTGCACGGAGCTTGGTCCGGTGTCCAAGTTGCGGCTCAATTTCGTGGCTGAAATGTATAAGCATGTTCGCCAGCGATGCATCCCCCCAATACACTCCCCCGCTGTGCATCTCTACAAAGAGGTCAATAACTGCGTCCCAGATCCTCCGCCGGTTTTCTTTCGTGAATCCTCTCCGGAACAGGAACGAGTCCGGCACGACCTTTTCCATCAACTCCGTCACGAGAAAGCCTGTTTCGTGCCGTTGCGGTTGATTACCGACTTGCGTTTCGATGATACTCGTCCCGTCGTCGCGCTCGACGACTCCGACGGGGGTGAGAGTCCTGATTTCCTTTTCCCGCAGCTTCAGGTATGTGGCGTATTCGCGGCGGGCGCTTTCCAGCGAGGTTTCTTTGATCGCAAACCCGGTGGCCGTTCGTCTGAACAAAGCGCACAATATGCCGCGACAAACCACTTTTCACCTGCAGCAACTTCACGTTGCGCTTGTCCCAGCTTTCCAGCGGATGCTGCCATGGAAGTTTTGTAAGATGCGGCAAGGAATCGAAAGGAACGACAAACCGTACGTTCTCCACCTCAAGCGTTGCATCCGGCAACACGGGATCCGTCATTCCACCGTCCGCCCCGTCAGTAATTGAAGTGCCTCTTCGTACTTGCGGCTGGTTGTTGCGATGACCTCTTCAGGGAGCTGAGGAGCGGGTGGCTGCTTGTTCCACTTGATGGAAAGAAGATAATCCCGCACGAATTGTTTGTCGTAACTGGGTTGCGCCCGCCCGGGCTTGTATTGGTCCATCGGCCAGAAGCGCGAAGAATCGGGCGTGAGGGCTTCGTCAATCCAGACTACGTTGCCGTTGTCATCGAGTCCGAATTCGAACTTCGTATCAGCAATGATAATTCCTTTTGACGCGGCATATTGTGCTGCATCGGCATAAATACCAAGCGTCATGTCCCGTAAAGTCGTCGCAAGCCCCGTCCCGAGCTTGTTGACTACCTCGGCAAATGTAATTCCTTCGTCATGTGTGCCGATGGCAGCCTTGGTCGTGGGAGTAAAAATCGGCTCGCTCAGTTTATCGGACTCCCGAAGTCCGGAGGGAAGTTGTATGCCGCAGATCGCCCCTGTGGACTTGTAGTCATTCCAGCCGGAGCCGGAGATGTACCCGCGCGCAACGCACTCGACTTCGATGGGCTTGGATTTGCGAACCAGCATGCTTCGACCGGCAAAAATCCCGGGTGCCGACCGGAAGGGAACAGGAAAATCGTTGATGTCTGTCGAAATCATATGGTTCGGGATTCTCGATCCGAACCGGCCGAACCAAAACGCGGAGATCTGATTGAGAACTTTCCCCTTGTTCGGAATACCGTCGGGCAGAATCACATCGAACGCCGAAAGCCTGTCAGTTGCAACCAGCAACATCGTATCGCCGAGATCATACAAGTCCCGGACTTTTCCTTGCTTTGTTGGTTTGAAGGGGCCGGAGGCTGATTGGGTGATAACGGGGGAGTTCATGGCAACCTGAAAACTTTGAGAAAATGAAGTCGCCTTCTAAAAAACAAAAATGCGCTGATGAAAACAACCTTGTCATCAGCGCATCATGTTGAATCAGAATTTATGCTCAGCCTTCGAGCTTCGCTCCCAGAATCTCCTCGATCGTCCCCCGATGAAAAATCTGGTCGGGAGGCGAAGCCACCGTGGCCCTGCTGATACTGCCGAGTTTCAGTCCGGCCCACTCCGAATGAATCTTCGCTTTCACGAATTCGGTAACGGCCTTCTGTACATCAACTGATTGCACTTTCTTGCGGGGCGCCGGGTCAACGAAAATGTCGACCTTGATTTCGTTGCTTGAGATTTTTTTCGGAACGATCATATAATCCATATGCTCAAAATGCCGCCAGCCGTACATCCGGTTGGTCTTGCTGAAGGTTGACGGGATGTGCTTGAAACTCCTGTCATCTGCCGTCGGCACCAGCGTGATGGTTACACGCTCGAATTTCTGCGCTCCACGGGGGTGGACCATGAATATATGTCTCCAAAAGTTTGCGAAATGCCGGGGTGGGGTAGCATGAATGTGCTCGAGAAAGAGAGGCTCGAACGAGTTGAATATAGGCAGAAATGACACCTATGTCAACTCGGCGAACTCAAAATTATCTGCGAAATTTTGGCAACCCCTTCTGTCAGGGCTGCCGGCCCAGGTTGCAGAATAATTGCTGATTTCACCTCAAAAAGCCTGTTTTTTCGAACAGCCTCGATGTTCTCCCATCCGGGGCGGTTCTTTACAGTAGCGGGTTTGAATTGCTTGCCGCACCATGAGCCGATGATGATTTCGGGATTTCGCTTGACAACCTGGTCTGAAGTCACCAGCCTTCCCTGCGCGGCCTGCCGGCTGCGGAATTCAGGAAAAATATCCCTTCCGCCGGCAATCTCCACGAGCTCACTGACCCATCGAATGCAAGAGATCATCGGGTCGTCCCACTCCTCAAAATATACTCTGGGGTGACTTGGAAGTTCGTTAGCCCGCTCACGTATTTTATCGAGACCTTGAGAGAACTCCTCAACCAATACTTGAGCTTCAGCCGGTTTGCCCACCAGGCTTCCAAGAACCAGGATGTTGGTGAGGATTTCTTCAACACTCCGCTGATTGAACCCGACCACCTGGAGTCCGCGCAGCATCAGCTCTTTGGTAATTTCTGCCTGCAGATCAGAGAAGGTGAGCACGAGATCGGGCTTGAGAGCGAGAATTTTATCATAGTTCGCTTCGGTGAAGGTCGAAACTTTGGGCTTTGATTTTCTCGCTTCAGGGGGTCTGACGGTGAAACCGGAAATGCCGACGACCATGTCACCGCAGCCCAACATGTAGAGAGTCTCAACAGTCTCTTCGGTAAGACAAACGATACGTGAGGGATAGCGCGCCATCGACGAAGATCAAACAAACGTAACGTCACGTTGACTGAGTGCTTTCATGAGGAGCTTGATGTACGCCGAGCGGGGAATCTCTATCGTGCCGAAGCGCCGAAGGTGTTCCGTAGTAAACTGGGTATCCAGCAATGTGAAGCCCCTTTGTCTCAGCCGGTCGACGAGGTGGACCAGCGAGACTTTCGATGCGTCGGTGACCAGCGAGAACATTGACTCACCAAAGAAGGCACCGCGCAACGAAACACCGTATAAGCCTCCTGCCAATTCATTCTTGTACCATGCCTCGACGGTATGGGCGTGACCTAGATGATGCAATTCGGTGTACACCCGGATGATTTCCTCCGATATCCAAGTTTCCTCACGCGCCGCGCACAATCGCATAACCCGCTCAAAGTCAGTGTTGATTCTGATCTCAAAAACGTCTTTCCGGAGGGTCTGCCTGAGACTTCTCGGCACATGAAATTTGTCCAGCGGAATTATTGCGCGGGGGTCCGGGGAATGCCACTCGATCTTTCCCCCGTAGGGCGAAGCCATTGGAAACAAACTGACACTGTATGCGTCCAGCAGGATAGCAGGTTCCAGCGGGCCATCATCTTCTTCGTGATCCACACTTATCTCCAAATCCCGGTTTGCCTATGAATTGCGCCATATTGTTAACAGCTCTTTTCCTCTTCTGGGGGTCACTGAGCGGGAGGGTGCTTCAATGGAGACAAGCTCAAGCTTGCGACCGAACAAACGCTGCACTTCATCCATTGAGACAGCAAACGGCGGTCCGCCCTCCCTATCATCAAGCGGAAAAAAGAGCGCAATAAACCTTCCGGAGGGACGCATCAACGTCGAAACCATGGAAGCAAACTCAGCCCTTCTGACGGGGTCAATGGCACAAAAGGTCACGTATTCAATAACATAATCAAACTCCTCCGCCACTTCGAGCGAGTAGTTGAACATATCGTCTTGCACGAGTGTCAGCGGAACACTGCTTTGAGCGGCAAGCGACCGGGCATGGTCGATTGCGAGCGGCGAAAAATCAATCGCAGTTACTTCAAAGCCATGTCTTGCGAAAAGAACCGCATCGTGTCCTTTTCCACACCCGAGAACGAGCGCTTTGCCTGGCTCATATTGCTTGCTTTCCAGCAGATCCACAAATGCAGGAGTTGGCGTGCCCATATCCCATCCGGCAAGGTTTTGCCGGTACAGCTCGTCCCAGTAGGCGGGACTGTTGACGTGCGGATGTTCTTCCATCAGCTTCCTACAAGGACAACAACTTTCCCGACTGTCTGCCGGGTTTGCAGAGCACGGTGCGCCTCCACAATCTCGCTGAAGTTGAATACACGGCCGACCAACGGTTTCAAGACACCCATATCGTACAGCTTGAGAAGCTCAAGCGTCGCCTCTTTGAAGTATCCCTCTTTCCCTTTCAGAGTGCCGAGGTTGAAACCGAAGATGGCTTTGTTTGCGCTCATCAACTGCGGCGGAAAGATCGGCTTCATGAGAGACATGACAGTCGCAGCCTTGAGCTTGTTCAAGGCTCCTTTTCCCGCAACTGCCGCAAGCCCGTAGAGAATATACCGCCCCATTGCCGCGAGGAGATTCCAACTCTTGTCATACACAAGTCCCCCGACTGCGTCCATCACAACATCAATACCGTAGTTCGAGGTAATGCGCTTCACCTCATCGGCGAAGTCCGATGTATTGTAATTGATTGCATGATGAGCCCCGTTTTCTCTGGCGAGCTCAAGTTTTTCCTCCGTGCCCGCCGTTCCAAAGATCTCGGCGCCCAGATGCCTGCCGAGTTGAAGAGTAGCCAGTCCGGCCCCTCCGGCAGCGGCATGTACAAGCAGCTTCTCTCCTTTTCTGATGTTGGCAAGACGGACAATGCCGTGATATGCCGTCAGGTACACAACCAGAAACGAAGCGCCTTCTTCGTAGCCCATGTTCGCCGGAAGTTCCGTTGCAAGCTGCTCATTGAGGCAGACATACTCGGCGTGACTTCCGTGCCTGCTGTACCCCATTACGCGCTCCCCTCCTTTGAACAAGGTAACATTCGCTCCAACTCCAACAACATCCCCCGAAAATTCCAGCCCGAGGATAAACGGCGGCTGGGGTGTTCCCGGATAAACGCCAAACCGGCCCATGACATCGGCGAAATTCAGCCCTATTGCCCGTACCTTCACCAGAATCTGATCGGGGGCGGGAACCGGAACCGGCGTTTCCCGGATTTCAAGAACTTCGGGTCCACCATACTTGGTGACAAATGCTGCTTTCATAGTGCTCCTTAGTGCAGAGTTATGCCTTGAGGTCATCGCCGAAGGGGGACTTGACCGCTTTCCTCGGGCGATTGACAATGTATATAGTGTAGAGTGCTTCGAGTTTCTTCTTCGAGAGCGCGTCAAGATCCTCGTCATCCTTGTCGCGCTTCACGAACATTCTGAATTCTTCCTGTTCGGATCGGGTCATCTTCTGCTCATAGTCACGCAATTCGAGAATGATCTTGCGTTGTTCAACGCGGGTCATCACTCCTCCTTTCCTGATTCCACATGTCTGACTGTCTGTATACGACATGTGGTTTTGTAATCGCAAAATGTACAGACGCTTCCGATGTTCTCAGGAGCAGTCAGCGGAAAGCTCCCGGCGGCGATACGGTCAACGAACGTATTGACCAGACTAACGGCTTCGTTAATGAGTTTACGCAACTCCTCCGCCGGAAGCAGGTTGGCGTTTGACTTGATGCCCAGTTCGTCTTTCCGCGAGCTGTCGCCGATACCGACTTTCAGTCCCACAGGCGGCTTGAGCTGATAATACAAACCGGCAACAGGTTCAACGTTTTTAGTGCCTCTCGCAGTGAGCATCTGCTCTATGGTATAGAGGTAAATCGGAAGTTGCAAGTTCATCCCCTTGCGGATTTCATCAAGCTTGGGCTGGACTTTGCCGGTCTTGTAGTCAACAATACTGAAGAGACCCTCGTTGACCTCCACCCTGTCTACTTTCCCCCGCAGTTGAACCTGGCCAGCAACAATTGCCTTCTCGGACGAGAGTGTTGCATCGATTCGACTCTGCTCCCCCAGCCTGGATCCGAAACCCACCTCAAAGTACGCGGGACGCAACAATCCTCGCTGCCTTCGTTCATGCTCCATAAACTCCCGTAACATCCCGCGTCCCGTGCGCGCGTCTCCCACAATCATCTCCTTCTCCAATTCCCAAAATACGTCGGGTATATCTATTGCAGAGAGCTTCGCGTTGGCAATCTCAAGCAGGCGCTGATGGGCGGCGGCAAACTCGACTTCCGTGCAATCCCGAAGAAGGGGTTGGTTAGTGTCACGCCGTTCAGTGTAGAACTCGAACAGAATATCATGCAAAATTGAACCGCGTTCAAGCGGGGAAAACTCCTCCTCCAAATCCTCAACAACATTCAGCCTCAGCAGCCGCTTCGCAAGGAATTGGAACGGACATTTGCCGTAGGTTTCGAGCTGGCTGACGGAATAGACACGGTGCTTAAGTTCCTCAAGCTTCTGCCGCGTCTCAGTCGAGATCGCTGCCCCGATACCCCCCTCATATTCAGGGAGCGTGTGGGCGTTGGTGCGTGACAACTCGACATCAAGCGCATGCCGGATTGAGGCGACATTTGATTCAAACTGCGCCGGAACATCGACCGTGGCATCTGACCCGGCCATGCTACCGTATCCCTTGAGGAAATCCTCCCGGGAATAGACTGCAGAATGGAACGGCGCGTTCCCCGGATATCGCCACTCCCTTACCTCGAGTATCCTCAGCAACGCATCGATGAAGTTCGAGCGGACAAGGTCAAGATCGGCGTCCTGTTCAGGACAGGTAAGATAGAGATGTTCCGAGAAATTCGTAATCGCCTGATAGAATAGATATCTGTTCTCCCACACATGATGCTGTTCACGCTCTTTCAAGCGCTTGCCGCTGAGAAAGATTTCTGATTGATAAACCGATGGAAACTCGCCATCAACCAGCCCGGCCACAATCATCACGTCGAAGGGAAGGCCGCGTGTTTCCTCGATTGAGGTAACGAGAACTCCCGCCCCGAATTGTTCCCGCACGTTATAGCGTTCCTGTCCAAGAGCGACCTTGAGCTGGTCGACATAATATTTCAGGGGATGGGTTTGATCCATTCCGCCTTGATACTCCAATAAGCGGGTGGTTTGCTGCAGAACCTGCACAAACTTCCCGAGAGCCCGCGCATCCTTTTCGACCGAATCGGAACCGGGACCCGCGGCAAGGATACGGCCGCTTATGCCAAGCTCGGCGAGAATCGCCAGAAGCTCCTTCTCGAAATCAGCGGGAGTAAACCTCCTGCGGAACTTGGAGAATAGCCGGTCAAGCCAGGTAATGTCGTCCAGAGCGCGCCGCAGATCGGCACCGGCCCTTGAGTGTCGCGATGCATCCATTTCATCATCCGGATCGGGAGGACGCGTGTCAAGTCGCTCAAGCTCCGCGTTGATCTTGCTCACCCACGTCTTCAAACCGGCGGAGATTCTGTGCCGGAGGGAGATGTTCATCAGATTCGTCCGGTCGAGACTTTTCCCGTCGCGCCGGAAGTCGAGATAGGTCGAACTCATTGCCCGGAGCACATCTTCGCGCCGGAATCCACGCACTACCATTTCAAGCATGGCGATGAGGGCAACTACGGGAGGAGCCTGTGCAAGCGCATAACGATCCGTGATATTCCCGGGAATCCCGAACTTCTCGAATTGCTCGCGGAAGAGGGGTGTGTACGTCTCGGGACGGTGCATCGCAACACAAATGCGGCTAAGCTCACGATGAGGATTCGCAGAGTGAAGTTCCTTGATGATCTTGCAAATCAACTCCACCTCACGGATCCTGTCCTTTGCGGATATAAGTGTCACTTTACCTGATGCATCATGGCGGGTGCCTGCAGTGCCGCTCTTGAACAAGTGTGCCGCTACGTGACCGTGAATTGAGGCTGCATCATCGGGGGAAGGTTGACGCGCAGAGAAGAGATCAAGTTGATCGCGTGGCTCCTCTTGACTCTCCGCAACAGCGCGTTCACGTCTGAAACCTATCTCCGTAAGATTTCGATAATTCTCCTCGAGATGTCCGAAGAGCGGACGATTGCCAGGCGCAAAATCAAACTCAAGCTTGATATCAATCCCGGTCTTGCCGAGTTTCTCCAAAAACGACAGCTCCGGCGACATGAACTCATCAAATCCTACGATCGAAAGCGTCGTCGCATCCGGAAAAACCTCCCGGAACGATTGAATGAAAGCCGAGTCCGTGCACTCAGTATGAAGAAGTTTGAAGACGCCTTCCGGGTCAAGCCCGTTAACCGACTCGAGGAGCTCATCATACTTTTGGTAGATGTGAATAATGTCCTGGAGCTTTGGCTGTTCATCCTCATCCGCAGATGGCAACTCGTCCAAAAGATGAGGCGGGTACACTCCTGATTCCTTCAATCGAGCAATCACATTCACAATCTTCTCAAACGTACCTGCAGGCAGTTGATTGTCACGTTCCCGCAAACGGAAGTATTTGAATCTTGCGCCCGACTCCGCAATAGCTTGATGGAACAGTAGTGTGCGAACCGGCTCCTCAACAATTCTATATTTCGGATAAATTCGCGGGAGTACCTCTCTTGCCAGCAACTCTAGCGTGAAAATCCGTGGTGCGCACACTGATTTGCCGCCGATCATGAGAAGCTCGCGGATCAAATGGCGCTTGCGCCTCTTGGTAGGTACAACCAGAATGTCCGGAATGTTAGCAAACCGGTCGGTTGAGTGCTTGCCGTGCAACTTGTAAAGTGTTATCGACATAGTCCCGGAGGATGAGTAAATCGGATAGCAAAATCGGACTTGGAAGTTGGCTGGAAACAGGCAAAAAGAGCCTAATTCAACTGCAGAGTACAAAAAATCCCGTCAGCCTTCAAGTCCGCATGCGAAACACACATTGGAAACAATTTGCGATGTTGCTCAAAATTCACTTGCTTTTGTTCTATTCGATGAGAATATTGGTGGTGAGGATAGGTGTGACTATTGCATGAAATTCCTGTTCATCACACAGTTCTTGATTTGGGGATATAAGCCTCCTTTTGTGACATCTGTCATTCTATCTACTGCCTGATACAGCTATACTTGTCATCAACAGTGTAACCTTTTTACTCGCTCTGGCTAATTTCAGACACAGGGATAGGCTTCCAGCTATGGTCCGCTGGTGAGTCTCGACATACTTGTATCATCATAGAGACGTATCACTCATAGCATCCCCCAAGGAGATTTGACTCTGGCAACTCTTAAGAACTTACCAGCCATACTCTTCGACAAAGGTCTGGAGAGCCATGCCTCCAATCTTAAGTCGAGCTCGAACGGCACGGATCTCCCGGTGACGCTGCTTCCCGAACACTCCGATCTCTTTGAACACTTGCAGGCGAACGAGTACGGACTGATTCTCGTTTCGTCATCAAGCCAGGCTCTCAACAACAATCATCTGCTGAGACACATCTCTGACAAACAGCAACTCACCGAAGTTATTGTCATTACAGAGAAGTCTGATGTCACTACCGCCGTCCGGCTGATGAAAGCCGGGGCTTTTGATGTCCTAGTGCCTCCGGTCGAGCCGTACAGGCTCATGCAATCCGTTGAAGATGCGCTGACCCAATATACGCAGAGGCGGACCCGACGTCGTTCCGAGGAACGCAATAAAGCACTTACGAGCTTTGAGGAAATCGTCGGCGAGAGTCCTTCAATCCAACTCGTCCGGCAAACCATCGCGACTGTAGCCCCTTCGGATGCCAACGTTTTTGTCTGGGGCGAAAGCGGAACAGGCAAGGAACTCGTCGCGAAAGGACTTCACTCGAAGAGCAAACGCGCCACGAAGCCCTTCATCGCCATCAACTGCGCCGCACTCCCAAAAGATATTCTGGAGAATGAACTCTTCGGTCACGAAAAAGGTGCTTTCACCGGTGCATTAACGCAGAAGCCCGGTTGCTTCGAACTTGCCGACGGCGGCACACTGTTCCTTGACGAGATCGGGGAAATGAGCACAGAGACGCAGGCAAAACTGCTCCGTGCAATTGAAGAGCAGTCATTCCGGCGCCTCGGCGGCCGTCACGAAATCAGAGTTGATGTCCGGGTGGTCGCGGCAACCAACCGCGAAGTTTCATCCGCTCTCGAAGATGGTGTGCTGCGGTCAGACCTCTACTATCGCCTGAGCGTTGTTGAGCTTGAGCTTCCTCCGCTGCGCAACCGCAAGCAGGATATTGTTCCACTGGCGAACCATTTTCTTAAAATCTTCAGCCTGAAGTACGGAAAAGACATCAAGGGATTCACAAGCGACTACATCGATATGTTGCAGACCTACCACTGGCCCGGCAACATCCGTGAACTGCGCAACGCCATAGAGCGTGCAGTCGTCATCTGTCCGGGTGAATCCATTTCAGTCCTCGATCTTCCCGAGAAGATACTCAAGACACAGAACGAAATCATGCACATCAGCATACCGATTGGTAGCTCGGTGGAAGAAGCCGAAAAGAAGCTCATCCTCGAGACTCTCGCATCGGTGGGAAACAATAAAGCAAAGGCAGCACGGATTCTGGGCGTCAGCCGCAAGACGCTGCATAACAAACTGCACAGTTTTGATTGGCGGCTCGAGGGAAAATAGCTCAATCTGGTTCAGATAAAGAAGGCTCCGGCGAACACCGGAGCCTTTCTCATTTCCAACCTGTCAGTCAGTTTGCGGCGTGCATGCCACCCGAACCCCTCTCTGCAAGATAAGGCTCGAGATGCCTGTAGATAGCATCAGCCACCACTTGGTGCCCCGCGGCGACCCAATGACCGTTGTTATCGAGATACAAGGGAAAGATGCTCTTTGATTTCTCCTTGAAGTCAGGACACATATTAATGCAAAAAATACCGTTGGACTCAGCCCACGACGCCATTGCTTCCTGAGGCCACGTCGAGTAGACTGTGTCTTGGGCAAACTGCCAGTACTCTCTTCCCGACTTCCACTCCTGCGGGTGAATCTGCAAGCCGTAAGGATAAACGGTCATCCAAAAATCAATATTGTTGGCCTTCAGCAGATCGCGTGTAAGCAACAGATACTTATGCGTAAGTGCCCAATTGCTGTCCGCATCGACATAGGAGGGGCGCAATAGCGCATACTTGTCGAACCGGATATCTCCTGTAAAATCCCCCTCACGCTTCATCATTTCGAGCTGCGGCGTAATCCGGATTCTAATAAAATTGTAGAGTTGGAAGTTGTTCTTAAACCAGTCCTTCACTCCTGCCAGAGGACCCTTGAGCATTCCTTGTGCCTGCTTCGAAGGACTGACGCCAACGGGAACTCCGTTTTCGTCAAACCGGGCAAGCTTGGTGTAGTTGATGTCGTCGTAGACATCCGACAAGTCGAAATTCAGGATAACGAGATCGGGTTGGAGTTGCAGTCCGTAATTCTTCAGATACAAATACTGCAGGAGTGCTGAATAACTGCCGACACCGGCATTGATAACTTCATACTTCACTCGGTCAGCTTTCTTCCCTAGTCGTTCCTCCAGTTTCTTTGAGAAAGTCTCGTGACTCAACACCCCGTCCCCTTCTGTAAAGGAGTCCCCCACCATCAAAATCCTGAACGTGTCGGAGGGTTTCGCAACACTATATTCCTTGTCACGCAGGCCGAGTGAGTTGATCTGGTAATCGGTATCGAACTCCGTCGTCTTGTACCGCCCGGAGGCATTCGGCTTGAATTTGTGGTGAAGAATGTCACTATCCTCAGAGTAGAAGTACCGCATGACCTCTTTCGGCTCAAGCAGTCGGACGGCAACTTCCAGGAACCCGAGACACACAATAATGGAGATGACTGTGAGAAGCAGACCTTTGCTGATTTCGCGGAGTTTGGAGCCTGATGAGTCCTTAGCGGCCATGAGATGAGGTTCCCCCATTTTAGTGGATATAGAACGGTTATCGTAATTTTCGTGCTCGGAATATACCCCTTTGGGAAGGAAAATCAAACGAACCGGCTCACGGACCCTTTTCGGATGGATTTCAAGAAAATGCCCGATTTTCCGATTGATTGACTTACCTTGCTCAAATAGTTATATTTTTTAAGAGTTTGTGCATTTTGGTGATTCGGAACCATCGTCAGACTGAGAGACGTTAACAAACCTGACGATAACCCTTAGAGAATGGTCAAACGCACAAAATTCAAGCACTTGTCAGACGAGTAAAGGATTACGATGGAAGGAAATTTCTCAAACCGGGTGCAGGACGTTATTCGCCTGAGCCGCGAAGAGGCGTTGCGATTGGGCCACGACTATATCGGCACCGAGCATCTCCTACTCGGTGTGATACGTGAGGGTGAAGGCATCGCCGTGAAGATCCTGCGAAATTTGGGGGTCGATCTGTACAAGCTCAAAAAGGCCATCGAAGACACTGTCCGTACTTCGGGCGGCACGCTGACCATCGGCAACATTCCCCTTACGAAGCAAGCCGAGAAAGTGCTCAAAATAACGTACCTCGAAGCGAAGCTTTACAAGTCCGATGTCATAGGCACCGAGCATCTGCTTTTGTCCTTATTGAGGGATGACGATAATATCGCTGCGCAGATACTTCATCAGTTCAACATCCATTACGATGTGGTCCGGGGTGAATTGGACAACATCATCAGCGGCAAGCCGACGAGCCCATCGCACGGAGCAGGAGCAGAAAAGAAACCGGAAAAGTCCAAAACCCCGGTGCTTGATAACTTCGGCCATGACCTGACCAAAATGGCAGCCGAAGACAAGCTCGATCCGATTGTCGGACGTGAGAAAGAAATCGAACGCGTCGCTCAAGTATTGAGCCGCCGGAAAAAGAACAATCCGGTTCTCATTGGCGAACCGGGCGTAGGCAAGACGGCCATTGCCGAAGGCCTTGCAATGCGCATCGTCCAGAAGAAGGTTTCACGCGTTCTGCACAACAAACGCGTCGTCACGCTCGATCTTGCTGCGCTGGTTGCAGGAACAAAATACCGCGGCCAGTTCGAAGAACGGATGAAGGCCGTCATGAACGAACTTGAAAAAGCCAAGGATGTCATTCTCTTCATCGACGAGCTTCACACGATCGTCGGAGCAGGTGGCGCATCGGGTTCGCTCGATGCCTCAAACATGTTCAAGCCGGCACTCTCCCGTGGCGAGCTGCAGTGCATCGGAGCGACAACATTGGATGAATACCGCCAATACATTGAAAAGGACGGCGCCCTCGACCGCCGATTCCAGAAAATCATGGTTGACCCCACAACGGTCGACGAAACGATTCAGATCCTGACCAACATCAAGCACAAGTACGAAGAACATCACGGCGTGCGGTACAGCGACAAGGGAATTGAATCCGCAGTCAAGTTGAGTGACCGCTACATCACCGACCGCTATCTGCCGGACAAGGCCATCGACGTGCTTGATGAGTCGGGCTCAAGAGTTCACCTTGCGAACATACACGTCCCGAAGGAAATTCTCGATCTCGAAGCCGAAGTCGAGAAGATCAAGCAATCCAAGAATCAGGTTGTCAAGAACCAGAACTTCGAAGAAGCGGCCCGGCTGCGTGACCTGGAAAAACGACTGCTGAGTGATCTCGAAATCGCAAAGCGGGAATGGGAACTGAAAGCACAGGATACGGTTCACGAAGTCACTGAATCCGAAATCGCCGATGTCGTTTCGATGATGACGGGGATTCCCGTGAACAAGGTGGCCCAATCCGAATCCGAGAAACTGCTGAAAATGGACACGGCGCTGAAGAACCAGGTGGTCGGGCAGGAAGAAGCGCTGCTGAAACTGACGAAGGCAATCCGGCGGACACGTGCCGGATTGAAAGACCCGTCCCGCCCGATCGGCTCGTTTATCTTCCTCGGGCCGACAGGCGTCGGCAAGACGGAGATGGCAAAGGCGCTCGCCCGTTATCTCTTCGACTCCGAAGAGGCGCTCATCCGCATCGATATGAGCGAGTACATGGAAAAATTCAGCGTGTCGCGGCTTGTCGGCGCGCCCCCCGGATACGTCGGGTACGAAGAGGGTGGCCAGCTGACCGAAAAAGTCCGCCGCAAGCCCTATTCCGTCGTGCTGCTCGATGAAATCGAGAAAGCGCACCCGGACGTTTTCAACATCCTGCTTCAGGTGTTTGATGATGGCATATTGACGGACAGCCTCGGACGCCGTGTCGATTTTAAGAACACGATCATCATCATGACGTCAAACATCGGGACGCGGGAACTGAAGAAGACCGGTGGGTTCGGGTTCGGCACCGATTCGGCAAAACATACGGCAGATTCGATCAAGTCGACCATCGAGGAAGCGCTGAAGCGTGTTTTCAACCCCGAGTTCCTGAACCGGCTGGATGATACAATCATCTTCCACTCGCTTGAAAAAGAACACATTGTCGAGATCGTGGATATTCAGATGCGCGATCTGATGAAGCGCATCTCCACCATGGGCATCACGGTGGAGTTGACCAAAGGGGCGAAGGAATTCCTTGCGGACAAGGGCTACGACCCGCAATACGGCGCCCGTCCGTTGCGCCGCGCGTTGCAGAAGTATCTGGAAGATCCGATTGCCGAGGAGCTGCTTAAAGGCAAGTACCCCGAGGGGACAATCCTCAGGGCGAAGGTCAACAAGAAAGCCGACGAGCTGAAGTTCACGGCCGTGACTTCGGACCAGCCCGAAGCGCCGGAAGAGGAAGAAGAAAAACCGGCTGA